>NZ_LMRB01000002.1:0-991515 GCF_001424715.1 Microbacterium sp. Leaf436 | reverse complement strand
CAAGACCACAGATCAGGAAGTGGTTCGCTACATGAGGGGCTGCGGGGCCTTTCGGCCGCTCCGCTCTCCCCTGTGGGGCGAACAAGTAAAAGATTACGCGCGACACCCCGACTCAGCCAATCCAGCCACATCCCGGGCGTGTCGCACCCCCACACCCGCGGAAACACGCGGGAAACGACGAAGGCCCGCACGACGTGGAACGTCGCCGGGCCCGTGCTGCCGGATCGGTCAGACGCGGAGAGCAGCGCTCGAAAACTGCAGGGCAGCCTCGGTGTGTCCACCGGTGAACTCGATCCCGCCGAAGAACATCGCGCCGATGACGAGGGCGAACACGAACGCGATCGACAGGAACAGCACGGCGACGCCGGCGAGGGTGATCAGAAGGGGAAGTCGAGAAGCCATGGATCCATCTTGCCCTGTCCCGCGCCCGGGAAACCAGGGCTTGTCCCCACCGACGACCGAAGGCCGACACCTCCGAAGAGGTGCCGGCCTTCGATGTGAAGCGGTGATCAGCGACCGGAGAGCTTCTCGCGAAGCGCAGCCAGCGACTCGTCATCGGCCAGCGTGCCCTGGGCGGGCGACTCCGACGAGAACGAGCCACCGAACGTACCGGCGTCGGTCGGGTTCGCAGCCTCGGCCTCGAGAGCCTTGGCAACGGCGGCCTTGTGGGCCTCCCAACGACCCTGGGCAGCGGCGTACTCCTGCTCCCACTGCTCGCGCTGGGTGTCGAAGCCCTCGAGCCATGCACCCGACTCGGGGTCGAAGCCCTCGGGGTACTTGTACTCGCCACGCTCGTCGTACTCGGTGGCCATGCCGTACAGCGCCGGGTCGAACTCGGTGCCGTTGGGGTCGACCGACTCGTTGGCCTGCTTGAGCGACAGCGAGATGCGACGACGCTCGAGATCGATGTCGATGATCTTGACGAAGACCTCTTCGCCGACCGACACGACCTGCTCGGCGAGCTCGACGTGCTTGCCCGACAGCTCGGAGATGTGCACGAGGCCCTCGATGCCGTCGGCCACGCGGACGAACGCACCGAACGGAACGAGCTTGGTGACCTTGCCCGGAGCGATCTGACCGATCGCGTGGGTACGGGCGAACACCTGCCACGGGTCTTCCTGCGTCGCCTTGAGCGAGAGCGACACGCGCTCGCGATCGAGGTCGACCTCGAGGATCTCGACGGTGACTTCCTGGCCCACCTCGACGACCTCGGAGGCGTGCTCGATGTGCTTCCACGAGAGCTCGGAGACGTGCACGAGGCCGTCCACGCCGCCCAGGTCGACGAACGCACCGAAGTTGACGATCGACGAGACCGTGCCCTTGCGGACCTGGCCCTTGTGCAGGTTGTTGAGGAACGTGGTGCGCGACTCGGACTGCGTCTGCTCGAGCAGGGCGCGGCGCGAGAGCACGACGTTGTTGCGGTTCTTGTCGAGCTCGAGGATCTTCGCCTCGATCTCCTGGCCGAGGTACGGCGTGAGGTCGCGGACACGGCGCAGCTCGATGAGCGATGCCGGGAGGAAGCCACGGAGGCCGATGTCGACGATGAGACCACCCTTGACGACCTCGATCACGGAACCGGTGACAACACCGTCGTTCTCCTTGATCTTCTCGACGTCGCCCCACGCACGCTCGTACTGTGCGCGCTTCTTGGACAGGATCAGGCGGCCTTCCTTGTCCTCCTTCTGGAGAACGAGGGCCTCGACGTGGTCGCCGACGTTGACGACCTCGTTGGGGTCGACGTCGTGCTTGATCGAGAGCTCGCGGGAGGGGATGACACCCTCGGTCTTGTAACCGACGTCGAGGAGGACCTCGTCGCGGTCGATCTTCACGACGGTGCCCTCGATGAGGTCTCCGTCGTTGAAGAACTTGAGCGTCTTCTCGACCGCGGCCAGGAAGTCTTCGGCCGAGCCGATGTCGTTGATCGCGACCTGCTTGATAGCGGGGGCGGTCGTTGCGGTAGTCATGTAGTGGGTTGTCCTAGTGGGTTTGGTATCGGGCTCCGACTCCTGCGCCCAGAGATCAGGGAGACCCGGGCCGTCGGCACTCGGCCGCCCGAGGGCGAACGGATGCCATGAGTCGAAGCAGAGCGGATTGTGTGATGCGGTGCCACGGGGTCGAACGAGAACGGTCGAAGCCCCAGGAGTGACACTCCAGCCTAGCGCACCCATCCACTCGGCACGGTGGTCCGCTCGCGCCCCGTGCGGAATGCGGGCCACGGCATTCGGATTCAGCCTCGGATCGGCAGTTTTGCCCGTGCTGTGACCCGACGTCTGCCCAGGTGGCATCCAGACTGGCATGCCAGGCTCCCGGTTTTGTGCCCGCTGGACGCGGGCCGGACGTGCGACACCCGCGCCGTCCCCTCTACGTGAAACCGGTTCTATGCGCTCTGATTCGACACCCCTGTCCAACCGCCGTGCCCGCCGTATCGCCTCCCGCCGCTCGCGTCGTCGCCCCGTGCTGACGGTCGGGGCGCTCGTCGTCGGCGTCTTGGCCGCCGCCACCCTGACCGGCACCGCTCCGGCCGCGACGGCCTCGCCCGCCGACCTGTCGACCGCGACGTTCACTCTCGCCTCGACCACCACTCCGACGGCCCTCTCGGTCTCGGCCGGCCCCGAGGCCTACGAGGCACGTGCCGCCACCGCCACCGCCACTCAGACCCTCGCCGCGGCGACGGCCGTGCAGAACGACATCGCGGCATCGGGTCTCGACATCGGCCAGCCGGCCGTCGTCGACACCACCGCTCTCGAGCAGGCGACCGATCGACTCGAGGACGCCGCGGTGCTCCCGCCCGCCTTCCTGCCCGAGATCTCCGACAGCGTCTCGGCTCTGACGACGACCGTCGACCAGCGCGTCGCGGAACTGCGCGGCGGTCTCGACGCCGCGATCGCGAAGAAGGCCGAAGAAGAAGCTGCCGAGAAGGCCCGCCAGGAGGCGGAGGCCGCCGCGGCCGCCGCGGAGAAGGCCGCGGCCGAGGCGCGCGAGTCGTCGTCGTCGGGCAGCGGAAGCGGCGGCGGCAACACCGGCGGTGGCGGCGGTGCGTACGTCCCCGCCCCGTCGGGCGGAGGCACCGGCGACAACAGCGTGTCCGGAGCGCAGGCCAGCGCCCGCGCCATGCTCGGCAACTACGGGTGGGGCGACGACCAGTTCGGCTGCCTCGTGTCGCTGTGGAACAAGGAATCGGGCTGGAACTACCAGGCTTACAACGGCGGCAGCGGTGCCTACGGCATTCCGCAGGCCCTGCCCGGCAGCAAGATGTCGTCGGCCGGCGGCGACTGGCAGACCAACGCCGCCACCCAGGTCGCGTGGGGCCTCGGCTACATCTCGGGCCGCTACGGCAGCCCGTGCGGAGCCTGGTCCCACTCGCAGTCGGTCGGCTGGTACTGACCCCGGCGCGCTGATCGGCCTCGACCGGTCAGCGCCACCGCACCATCGAGCGCGTCGCCGCGGAGGATCTTCCACGGCGGCGCGCTTCGCTGAGCAGCGGAAGATTCTCGGCCGACGTCAGCTCGTGGAGCACGACGGGTCCGACCCTGCGCCGCCACTCCCCCGCGAATCGGACGGCGTCTTCCCGACGGCGCGCGATGCGCGACGGCACGGGGAGGAAATCGCGCGCGGTCGTCGGCGAGGCGCGATCGAGCACGGCGCGGACGATCCAGGGGCCGCCGCGGTCGATCTCGAGCACGAAGCGCGGTGAGCGGATCGGGCCGTACAGCTCGTCGAGGGCCGCCGCGAAGGTGCGTTGATCCTCCGGGGCCGCCGGTGGAATCCGCACGTCGAGTCGCACGCGTCGGGCGTCGACGCCGGTGCCCGTCACGACCGGGGTGCCCGATACCGAGGCGACACGGTCGGTCGTCACGAGCGACTCCCAGACCACCTCCGCCATGCGGCGGTGCGATTCGACGGCGTCGACCGCCTGTCGGCGGACGTTCGCCCACGCCCGTCCGAGAGGAACCGCGAGCCACACGCCGGTCGCCGTGGCCGCGAGGGCGATCACCGTGCCCACCGCGGACGGCAGAAGGAACGCCGCCACCACGAGCAGCGCCGGAACAGCCAGGGTGCCCGCGAAGACCGCGCCGAGAGACCGTGCCGCGCCGACGGTCGTGCGGAACACGGGCGTCGCCCGATCCCGCTCCAGAACCGTCGACACCTCTTCCCGATCGTCGTACGGCTCGCCGATCCGCCACTCGAGACGCGTCTGCGCGCGGGGCGGAACGCTGCGCAATCCGTCGACGTCGGCGAGGGCCACCCCCGGGACCTTCGCGATGACGTCGCTCAGGGCGCGGCGGCGGGCGACATCGAGGGCGGCACCGAGCCCGCGGACGATCTGCGTGGTGTCGTCGGCGTCGAGCCCCCACAGCCGTGCGTGTTTGCGGCGGAGGCGGGCGGCATCCGGTTGCGCCTCCAAGCCCACCGAAGGAGGGAGGACCGCCGTCACGGTCCAGTTGTGCGCGACCTTCTCGGGCCAGTCGGGGTCGAGGCGCAGGGTGCGTCCGCGCAGCTGCTGCGTGGCCGCCGCGGTGGCGACCATGCTCAGATCGATCAGCGTGTTGACCGCCGGGCAGTCCCATCCCTCGCCGAACAGGCCACGGGTCCCCACGACGACGTGGATCATCCCGCGGTCCAGCAGGCGGGAGGCCGCGCCCACGATCCCGCTCCCCCCGATCCCCCGCACGACGGCGACCTGTGCGTCGTCGTCGCTCGCCTCGGCCGAGACCTCGACCCCGAGTTCCGCCGACAGCGCGGGCAGCAGCGTCGACGCGTCGCGCGCCGCGATGCGCACGGTCGAGGAGGTGACGAGGAGGGCACGGAGGCCGGAGGTCGCGGCATCCGTCACCAGGACCGAGAACGTCCGCACGGCGCCGGCTCCGCCCAGGAGACCGCCGTGGACGTTCCCGTGCCGCACGAAATCGGTGACGACGAGGGCTCGCAGTCGATCGTCGCCCACCTCCCGCCGCTCGAGCGCGAGGATGTCGCACGCCCCCCGGTCCTTCGCCGACGACGACGCCAGGACCGTGTCGATCGGGTCGCGCGTGCGGCGGATGCCGCGATCGGTGAGGGCGTATCCGAAGTCGGCCAGGACGCGGCGGATCCGCCGCCACTCGTCGGCGCGCTCGGGATCGGGCAGCACTCGATCGAGCGCGTACCGCCCGAGAAGACGCAAGGTCTCGTCGGTGGTCGGTGGGCGCTGCGCGACGGCCGGGAGGCGGGCGATCACCGGGTCGTCGGGAACGACGAGCGACAGCATGGCCGCCGCGGCCTCGGCGGCGGGGAAATCGTCGGCGAACGCGGCCGCGAGGCGGCGATCGAGCGCATCGGGGACGGCGCCCGGCGCGGGCGGGGCGAGCGGATCGGTCGGGGCCGGCGCAGCGAGGGGCGGCTGGAGCACGTCGAGCAGGAAGGCGCGGCCGGGTCCCCCCGCGAAGGTGGTGCGCAGCGACACCTGCAGCGCCTCGGCGTGCGCGGAGAGGAAGAGCTGCTCCTCGGGTGTCGGCTCGACGACGTGGACGAGATCGCGGTAGGGCGCGAGATCCCCTTCGCGCACGACCGCCGGCACGGGGACCTCGAGATCGACCTCGCCGAGCAGCGACACGTAGTTGTCGTATTCGTCGGCGTCGTCGGGAGACGGGAGCGTCGCCGTCAGTCCGATGACCAGCGGCTCGCGTCCCCCCGCGCGGATACGGGCGAGCAGCGCGGCGACGACGAGCGCCCAGTGGTCGAGCAGGTGGTGGCATTCGTCGAGCACGACCGTCTCGACCCCGGCCTCGACGAGCCGGTCGAGCAGGGCGCGGGCGTTCGGGTGGAGCGCGGAGGCCAGAACATCGGCGTCCTCGCGGGCGAGGGACCGGCGGAGCGATCGCGAACGCGAGCGGATGCCACGCCGGTAGGCCGCGGGATTGCTCTCGGCGAGGGCGCGGAGCCACTCAGCCGCGGCCTCCGGCGTGCGGTCGTCGGCTTCGAGCTGGGTCTCCCACCGGCGACGCGCCAGCGCGGCGAAGGGCGAGGTCGCATCCTGCACGCTGATCGCCTGATACGTCAGCGCCGTGAGGTCGGCGGGCGCGGAGGGATCGTCGGACACCGCCGCATCGGACACCGCCGCGTCGGATGACGCCAGGCCCCTCGCCGCGCCGACCCACTGCGCACGGATGGCGGTGGTCGGGGCGAAGACGACGGTGCGCCGGCCGCGGCGCGCGGCGAGCAGCAGCCCGAGAAGCGTCTTGCCCGAGCCGGGAGGCGCGACCAGGTGCACGGGCGAACCGGCGTCGACGTCCACCCGGGCGAGCGCATCGGCCTGATACGCGCGCAGCGTGCCGTCGAAGCGCCACGCCGAGAGAGGGCGCGGGGTTTCGGGCGTCACCGGGCCAGTCTAGGTACGCGCCCACGAGCGGGCGGGAGCGGGCGCGAGCCCCGCGGAACAGGAGTCGGCGTGGACCTGCGCTGGTTGGACGCCCCCGCCGACGACGTGGCCGCCGCTCTCGCCGCCGCGGCCCCTCGACCACGGCCACCCTGGGTGCCCACCCGGCGGCAGATCGCGCTGCACGTCAACAACGGGTTCTTCCTGTGGTTCCTCTTCTTCGCGTTCCTGTCGATCGGCATCCGGGTCGACGGTGTGCAGGACGGCGTGGTGCGCGAGGCGGATGCCACGGCCTTCGTCGTGTCGTCGGTGATCGCCGCGCTGTGGCTCGCCGGAACGGCCGCGCTGTGGTGGTGGTCGCGGCAGCCGATGGCCTCGCGCACCCGTGTGCGTCACGGTCGCCGCGACCTCACCGCGCTGGCCAACGGGTACGAGCCGTCGCCCAGCTCCGCGGCGACGTTCTCGTCACTCGTCACCGATCACCGCCTCGGGGTGCGCGAGTATCCGCGGTTCACCGCGGGGCGGGTCGAGTTCGGCACCGTGCGCCCCCGCACCGCGCGCTCGCGACCACGACAATACGTCACCGTCACGCTCGCCTCGCCGCTCCCCCACCTCGTTCTCGATGCACGGGGCAACGACGGATGGGGCGCCGCCCTTCCGGCATCCATCGCCCGTCACCAACGGATCTCGCTCGAGGGCGACTTCGACCGGACGTTCCGCACCTACTCCCCCCGCGGCTACGCCGGCGACGCGCTGTACGTGCTGACCCCCGACGTGATGGCGGGGCTCGTCGACCACGCGTCGGGCTTCGACGTCGAGGTCAAGGACGCCCGGGTCGTCTTCTTCCGCTCGGTCGACGCCGACTACACCCGCGCCGAGGATTGGACGAGCGTCGACGCCGTGCTCACCCACGTGGCGCCCAAGATCCTCGCGTTGTCGCACCGCTACGTGGACGAGCGCGTCGACGGGCAGGACGCCGTGCAGGTGTCACGGGCATCGCGGGACACGGCCGCGTGGCGACCGCCCCACCCGATCATCGGACCGAGCGGGCGACGCCTGGACGCGCGCACCCCGCAGACGGGGTGGTGGCCCCTCGTCGGCCGAGTCGCCTGGGTGGTCTTCCGCACGGGCCTGTACGTCTTCCCGGCGATCTTCGCGTTCGCCGGGTTCATGTCGATCGTCGACGGGCGCTGAGACCGCGCCGCACAGGGCCGTCCGAGGGGTCAGGCTCCGTTGCGGCGCGCGATGAAGCCGGCGAGCAGGGCGTGCGACAGCGGAACCACCGACACGATCATCAGGATCGTGCCGAGCACGGACTGCTCGACCTGCAGCAGCACGCCGCCGACGAGCAGGCCCGTGAACAGCACCGACGACACGACTCGACGGATCATGCGCTCGAGATCGCGCAGACGACGCTCGATGCGCGGCGTCTCGACCGAGAGCGAGCCCTCTTCCAGGCGCGAGATGAGGTTGTCGGCCCGGCGCGGCAGGCGCGCGGTGACAGCGGCGACCGCTCCCACCTCGCGCACGAAGGCCTGAGCGGTGTTGCCGCTCTCTTCGCGGATCAGGCGCTGGGCGTAGGGCTCGACGGCATCCCAGATGTTGAAGGACGGGTCGAGCGAGCTGCACATGCCGCTGGTGAGCGACATGGCACGCACGATGAGGAGGAAGTTCTCGGGCAACTGGAACGGGAGGGCGCGCACCACGTCGCCGAACTCGATCGCGAACGACCGGAACTCGCGCGGATCGACCTCTTGGAGCTCGGCGAAACCCATTCCGCCGAAGCGCGAGAACAGCTGGGTCATCGCGCGTTCGAGCTGGATGGTGTCGGCGGAGGGCAGCAGCACTCCCACATCGCGGATGCCGTCGACCAGGCCCTTGCCGTCACGCGAGGCCGCGGCGATCAACACGCGTCGAAGCCCCCGACGGAGGCTGGGAGGCACCTCGCCCATCATCCCGAAGTCGATGAACGTGAACCGCCAGGCCGGGGTGGCGGCATCCGGGGTCGAGACGGGCGTCACGAAGACGTTGCCGGGGTGCGGGTCGGCGTGGAAGAACCCGTCGTCGAAGAGCTGGTCGAACATCACGGCCGCGAAACGCGCCGCCACCTCGGACGGGTCGATGCCCGCCGCACGGAGCGCGTCGACGTCATTGATCTTGATGGCCGTGACGTCCTGCAGGGTCAGCACGCGACGGGTGGTGCGCTCCCACACGACCTCGGGCACCGCGACTCCCCCCTCGCCGCCGAAGTCGGCGGCGAAGCGCTCGGAGTTCGCGGCCTCGTGCAGGTAGTCGATCTCTTCGAGGCTGGTGATCGCGAACTCCTCGACGAGCGAGGGCATGTCGACGCGGTCGCGGACGAGCGCGACTTTACTCAGCCAGACGCCCACCTTGCGGAGCGCCCGCAGGTCGACGTCGACGATCCGGTCGATACCGGGGCGCTGGATCTTCAGCACCACCGCGCTCAGGCCCGTCTCGGCGGCCAGTTCGTCGGTGAGAGTGGCGCGGTGCGCCTGGCCCAGCGACGCCGCGGCGAGCGGACGCTCGTCGACCCGGGCGAAGGCCCGTTCCAACGGCATCCCCAGCTCTGCCTCGGCACGGGCGCGCATCTGGGCGAACGGCACCGCCGGCACCTCGTCCTGCAGGCCCTCGAGCTGCTTGGTGATCGAGGGGGGCAGCACGTCGAGGCGCGACGACATGAACTGTCCGACCTTGATCATGAGACCGCCCAGGTCGACAGCCAGCACGTGGAAGCGCTGGGCTATGCGCTCGAGCCGCCGGGTGCGGCCCCGGGCGGAGATCCACCCGAGACCGAACCGCGGCAGGAACAGCTCATACCACCAGGCCTGCACGAGGTATCTCGCGGCGAACCGCGTGATCCGTCGGTAGCGGGCCTTCATGAGGGCGTCGTCGGTCATCGAATCTCCTGGATGCCGACGAGCGCTCCGCACGCGTCGAGCTCGAGCAATCTCAGCCCTGGGCGAGGATGGAGTAGAGCTTGCGACGCGCCTCGTCGAGGATCTCGACGGCCTGCGCGACCTGCTCCTTGTCGCCCGTGCGCGCGACCTGCGCCGCCGCCTGGGCCAATTCGACGCCGGCCTTGGGCAGTGCCGTCATCCGGCCGCTGTCACGCGAGGTCGCGGACTCCCACGGCGCGGTGCGCTCGGTGGTCTCGTCTCCCGCGGCCGCGCGGCCCTCGGCGGTGAGCGAGTAGGTCTTGCGACCGTTGGACTCCTCGGACTGCACGAGTCCTTCGTCGGTCAGCAGCTGCAGGGTGGGGTACACCGAGCCGGGGCTCGGCTTCCACGATCCCCCGCTGCGGTCCTCGATCTCGCGGATGATCTGGTAGCCGTGCATGGGCTGCTCGATCAGGAGCGAGAGGACGGCCGAACGCACGTCGCCCTTGTTCATACGCGGGGCGGCGTTGGTCTTCTGCTCGAACTGCGTGCGCAACTGCTCCATCGCGTCGAGGATGTTGGACATCGGCCAGCCGGGGGTGTTGTTGCCACCGCGTCCGCCGAACGCGTCTCCCAGGAATGAACCACTCATGACGACCTCCTTCGCGCGGACCCGATCTGGGCCAGCGATACATAACGATATATCGCTATCGGTCGGCGAAGGTCGCTCGCGGGCGAATTCTCAGTACCAGTTCACCGACTGCGAATGCCCCCAGGCGCTGCACGGCGTGCCGTATCCGCGCGAGATGTAGTCGAGGCCCCACGCGATCTGGGTGGCGGCGTTGGTCTGCCAGTCGTCGCCGAACGACGCCATCTTGCTGCCCGGCAGCGACTGCGGGATCCCGGTCGCACCGCTGGAGTTGTACGCCTGGTAGTTCCAGCCCGACTCCTTCTGCCACAGCGACGACAGGCACGAGAACTGGTCGCTTCCCCAGCCGTACTTCTGGGCCGAGAGCTGCGCCGCGTAGTCGCGCGCACCGTCGGGGGTGTTCACGCGGGCGAGCATCGCGGCGGCGTCCGCCTGTCGCTGCGCCTCGGCGGCGGCTGCGGCCTCGGCCTGTCGCTGCGCTTCGGCGGCGGCATCGGCGGCCGCCTTGGCGGCCTTCGCCTCGTCGAGGCTCCCCTGCACCTGCGCCACGCGCGCGGTGATGCGCTCGGTCTCGGCCTGCGCGTTCTGGCTCAGTGCGGGCACGAGCAGGACCGGCAGCAGGTCGGTCGAGTCGAGGCGCTCCACCGCGTCTTGGAGCGCGCTCGTGTCGATGGAGGCATCGCCGATCGACAGGGGAAGGCCGGTCGTCGCGACATCGGCCTCGACGGCCGTTGCGCTCGACAGCGCGGCCTGCGCCGCCGAGGTCGCGGTGGCGGCGCCGGTGCTGATGGCGTCGAGGGTCGGCGCCGTCGACACCGGTGCGGCGGTGCCGGGAGCAGAGAAGGAGGATGCCGAGGCATCGGGCAGCGACGTCGGCGCGGCGATCGCGAGCCCCGTGGTCGCCACGAGCCCGAAGGCGAGTCCGGCGCACGTGGCGGCGGTGACGAGGGTGCGACGGGCGCGGTGGACGTGGGCGAGCTTCAGGTCGGAACGCAGCAAGGAGGAATCTTTCGTCGGGGGCGCGACTCGTCGGGATCGAGCGCGAAATCGTGCCGTCGGGTCGGCACAAGTCCCCGAGTGTGGGTGGCGCTTCTGAGCGTTATCTCTTCGTTACCTGGGAGGGGCGTGAGAGCGCAGTGCCCTCGAACCACCCCTGGGCGGAGCCTGAGCGCGGCACCGGCGGGTGCATCGGGAGCGGAGCAATTTACGCCTGACCGGGATTTCCCTCACCGTTCGCGCGCCCCGACGGGGGTCGGCACCTCGCTCCACGGGCATCGCCAGCGCTCCCACGCGAAACGGGCCGATCCGCGAGCGAGAATTCTCGGCGGATCGGCCCGTTCGGCCGCGGTCGGCGGAATCGACCGTCAGGCTCGGTGCGCGCGGTAGTACTCGAGCAGGGCGGCGGTGGAGGCGTCCTGGGCGGCGAGGGCCTCGTCGTCGCCCTCGATCGCCGGAGCGATCTGGAGGGCCAACTGCTTGCCCAGCTCGACACCCCACTGATCGAAGGAGTTGATGCCCCAGATGGTGCCCTGCGTGAAGGTGATGTGCTCGTAGAGGGCGATGAGCTGGCCCAGCACCGACGGCGTCAGCGACGGCGCGAAGATCGACGTGGTCGGGCGGTTGCCCGGGAAGGTGCGTGCGGCGACGAGGGCGCCGGTCGTTCCTTCGGCCTCCACCTCTTCGGCGGTCTTGCCGAAGGCCAGGGCCTTGGTCTGGGCGAGGAAGTTCGCCAGGAACAGCCCGTGCACGTCGCGTCCGTTGTCGGCGAGCGGGTAGGCCGGGTTCGCGAAGGCGATGAAGTCGGCCGGGATGAGCCGCGTGCCCTGGTGGATCAGCTGGTAGAACGCGTGCTGACCGTTCGTGCCGGGCTCGCCCCAGAAGACCTCACCGGTGTCGGTGGTGACGGGAGTGCCGTCCCACCGGACCGACTTGCCGTTGGACTCCATCGTGAGCTGCTGCAGGTACGCCGCGAAGCGGTGCAGCTGCTGGGCGTACGGCAGGACGGCGTGCGACTGCGCGCCGAGGAAGTTGGTGTACCAGACGTTCAGAAGGCCCATCAGCACGGGCACGTTCTGCTCGACGGGCGTGGAGGCGACGTGCTCGTCGACGACGTGGAAGCCGGCGAGCAGCTCGCGGAACGCGTCGGGGCCGAGGGTGATCGCCAGCGACAGACCGATCGCCGAGTCGACGGAGTAGCGGCCGCCCACCCAGTCCCAGAAACCGAACGCGTTGGTCGGGTCGATGCCGAAGGCGGCGACCTTGTCGAGCGCCGTCGACACGGCGACGAAGTGGTGGGCGACGGCGTCGGTGCGCGCGGCGTCGGTGTCGTCGATCGCCCCCGCTGCGGCGAGCTTCTGCCACAGCCAGTCGCGAGCGAGGCGGGCGTTGGTCAGGGTCTCGAGCGTGGTGAAGGTCTTGGACGCGACGATGAACAGCGTGGTCTCGGGGTCGAGATCAGCGGTCTTCTGCGCGATGTCGGTGGGGTCGATGTTGGAGACGAAGCGCGCGTGGATGCCGGCGTCGGCGTACGGAAGGAGGGCCTCGTAGACCATGACCGGACCGAGGTCGCTGCCGCCGATGCCGATGTTGACGACGGTGGTGACCTTCTTGCCGGTCACCCCGCGCCACTCGCCCGCCCGCACGCGATCGGCGAAGGCGCTCAGGCGGTCGAGCACCTCGTGCACGTCGTGATCGATCTGCTGGCCGTCGACCACGAGGGCAGGCGCGGCGCCCGCCGGGCGACGCAGGGCCGTGTGCAGCACCGCGCGGTCTTCGCTGGTGTTGAGGTGTGCGCCCCGCAGCATGTCGGCGAAGCGCTCGCGCACGCCCGTCTCGCCCGCGAGAGCGACGAGGGCGTCGAGCACCTCGGCGGTCACGAGGTTCTTGGACAGGTCGACGTGGAGGTCGCCGACGCTACGCGTCAGGGTGCTCGTGCGGTCGGCATCCGCGGCGAACCAGCCGCGCAGGTCGGGCTCGAAGGCGTCGCGCAGGGCGGTCAGTCGGGACCAGGCGGCGGTGGTGGTGGGGTCGATAGGCGCAGTCACGAACTCCACGCTAGCGATCCGGACGGCAGCGCACATCGCGGATGACGAAGCCGGGGGAACACGCTAATGATCAGCAGTGTGGGGAGAAGGGGTCGAGCCCGGGTCGGGGAGCGCGATCTCGCGCTCGGCATCCCACGGCTCGGTCCAGCCCAGGCGGTCGAACAGCCCGTCGAGCACCATCGCGGTGAACCCCCAGACCGTCTGCGGACCCCCGGCCGTCTCGAGCGCGAACGCAGGCCCCCTCCACTCCCGTCCGTCGCGGCGGATCACCGTCGACCCGCGACGCGCCGGGTCGAGCAGATCCGCGACGGGCGCGCGGAACACCTCGGCCGACTCGGCCCGGTCCACGGCGCGCACGGGCGTCGGACGCGACCACCAGCCGATCACCGGGGTGACCTCGTGCCGGGAGAACGCCAGGGGGACGGCGTCGAGCGCGCCCAGCACCTCGACCCCGGCCGGATCGAGCCCCGTCTCCTCTCGTGCTTCCCGCAGCGCCGCCGCCACGGCATCCGCATCGTCCGGGTCGACCCGCCCACCGGGGAAGGCCACCTGGCCGGGGTGGGCGCGCAGCGTGCTCGCCCGAGCCAGAAGCAGGACGTCGAGGTCGCTCGGAACGTGGGTCGCCCGTCGCCGACTCGGGATGCCGTCGAGCACGCCGAACAAGATGAGCACGGCCGCCGCGCGCGCCTCGCCCTCGACCGGCAGCGCCTGCAGGGCGGTGAAGGCGTCGGCGGGTGCCGGTCCGGTCCGCGGCCGACGGACGAGGTCTTGCAGTTGTGCGCGGGGCGAGGGCATGGATCGATTAGATCACCGCGCCCGCCGCTCGCTCAGCCGTTGCAGGCCCAGCCGTCGCCGTCGCGGTCGTGCGGGTAGCCCAGTGTCGGCGCGATCAGCCCGCCGCTCGAAAAACGAACCTGTCATCGGGCGACCACTCGTGCTGATCGTCGCAGCGGTATCCCCGCAGCCATGCTCGGTCATCGATCACCCTGAGATAGAGGCCTGCCGGGAAGTCGGGGTCGTCTCGAAGGCGCGGAGCGGCGACGGTGAGGGATCCCGACGGCGCGCGACCGGCGCTCAGCACCCTGTCGGGGGCCGACGCCTGGTCGTGCAGAGCCAGTCGCAGGTACGCCGCGGTGGCCGGGGGGCAGAGTCGGAGCCCGTCGGCCAGCGCGCGTTCGTAGATCTCAGGCAGGGTCCCCCCTTCGGGAAGACCGAGCTCGCGCACCGAACGCTCCACGATCACGAGCGTCTCGGCTTCAGAAGGACCCTCGACCGCCGCCACGGCCAGGAGCGTTTCGGCGTGCACGTTGAGGAGGACGCGTGCTTCATCGAGTCGCGCGAGAAGCTCCTCGTGGGAGAGACCGCCGACGAGAACACGCCGCCCCGGCGTCGCATCGTTCTGAAGTCCTGTCACTCACCGAGGCTACTCGCGGCGAGATCTCACCGTGAGGCGGTGGCGTTCAGGACGGTGAGGGTGGGGTGGGGTCCTCGTCGGTCAGCCGCGTCCGCCAGGAGCGGCGCCCGCGGTCGGGGTGGTGGCGGTGTCGACGCGGACGCCCAGAGCGACCGTCCAGCCGGCGGTGTTGTCGCCCGAGGCGGTGGCGAGCTCGAGCGCTCCCCCGTCGTCGCCGAACACGTTGTCGCTGGCGAGCGAGACGCGGGAGAGATTGGATGCCGACGAGGGATACGCCGCGTCCGCATAGACGACGTCGCACGCGGCCTGCGGCAGGGCCACCTGCGAGGTCGCGATCGCCTGGGAGGCATCGGTGATGGCATCCACGTTCGGGTACACCTCGAAGTGGATGTGGGGCCAGCGGCCGTCGTAGCAGCCGGGGAAGATCGAGGTGAACGACACGACGCCGTCGGATCCGACGACCTGCACGCCTCGGAGGTACGTCTGGTCCTCGATGCCCGAGGAGTACATCGAGTAACGCCCCTGGGTGTCGCAGTGCCACACGTACACGGCGGCACCGGCGAAGGGCACGTCGCCGCCGGCGGTGTCGAAGATCGTGAGGTTCAGGGTCATGGGCACGCCCGTTGCTGCAGCGCCTCCGTCGAGGCTCGTGCGCAGGTCGCTGCGCACGATGCCGGACCGCTCGAGGACGTCGGGGCCGTTCGACCCGTCACCCGGGTAGGGCCCCGCGGTCTCGTCGGGGATCTCGCCGGCGGGCAGGGCGGCGGCCGCGCTCGCGGCCGAGGCGGTGGGTGTCGCCGAGACGGTCGGGGTGGCGGTGGGCGTGGCGGTGGGCGTCGTTGTGGGCGCGGTCGTCCCGGTCGCGGCCGGGGTGCAGGCGGCGACCGCGACCGCACCGGCACTGAGGGTGACGAGACCCAGGATGCCGCGGCGCGACACGAGCGTTCGGATGTCGAACGGTGCCCCCTGGTCGACGACCGGCTCGTCGGCACGGTCGAGCAGACGGCCCTCGTACGCGGGGCCGTCGGGGGTCATCTGGGTGTCGGGAATCCTGGTCATGGCCGCCTCCGGGTGTCGGGTGATGTCGATGGGTCGACTGTGCGCGACGCACCCTGTCCGAGACTTGACCGATCCTGTGCGCGAGCTATGCGATCCGCCGCCCCGCGATCGTCGCCCACGACCCGCGCGCGGAATCCGCGTGTGAAGATGAACCGACAGGAGGTGGGCGATGTCCGAGACGCTGCACGCGGTGACGCTGGTCGTCGACATGCCCATCACCAAGATCGACGCGTTGGATGTCATCGCGCTCGCTGCCGACGGAGGGGTCGACGACGCCGGAACGGCGCGCCCCCGGGTCTGGTTGGCCCCGCACGCCTGGGCCGAGGTCGAGATCCCGAAGTTCGCCGATCCGCCGCCGTTCGCGATCGACGTCTACTCCGACGTGTCGGGTGAGATCGCCTGGGCGCAGGCGCGCCGCTTGCACGACGGCCTCGAGCGCCTCGGATGGAACGTCGGGCCGCCGCGCGCGGGAGTGCGCTGACCGCACCCGCGGCAGCCGTCCGCGCGGCGGTGACCCTCGACCGCTCGGCTCAGAGCGGCAGGTCCGCGAGCACGGCGCTGCGCTCCCAGAGCTGTCGCGCCACCACGGGATCGTCGGCCAGCCGGTTGGTCTTGGCCGCCTTGTTGTTCGAGTAGAAGCCGCCGGGCACCCAGTCGACGCCGGGCTTGCCGAGGGCGAGCCAGGTCAGGCGCGCGCCGCCGACCGACGTCGACGTCATGAGGCGTTGGGCGAGCGGTCCGCCGTAGAGGAACTTCCACGGTCCGTCGCTGGTCGATCCGAAGTTCGAGGCGATCACGCCCGGGTGGAAGGCCACGGCCGAGAGACCCGCATCGCCGAAGCGGCGGTTCAGCTCCTTGGTGAACAGCACGTTCGCCAGCTTCGCGTTGCCGTACGCCGCGGTCGAGGAGTAGCGGTGCTCTCCCTGCAGATCGTCGATGTCGAAGCGGGGGAAGAGCCTGGCCGCGGCGCTCGAAGTCTGGATCACCGACGCCTGCGACTCGATGAGCCGCTCGCGCAGCAGGTTCGTGAGCAGGAAGGGCGCGAGATGGTTCACCTGGAACGTGGTCTCGTAGCCGTCGGCCGTCAGGGTGCGCTCGCCGAACACGCCCCCGGCGTTGTTGGCGAGCACGTCGATGCGGGGGTAGCGCTCCAGAAGGGAGGCCGCGAGCTCGCGCACCTGCGACAGCTCGCTGAAGTCGGCGACGAACGACTCCACCCCGAGCGTGCGCGCCACCCGGGCGGTCTTCTCGGGGTTGCGCCCGACCACCACCACTTCCTCGCCGAGCTGGGCGAGTTGTTTCGCGGATGCGGCGCCGATGCCGTCGCTGGCGCCGGTGATGACGATGGTGCGGGTCATGCGAACCTCCTGGTCGATGTCGTCACGCTAGTGCGGGCACCGGTGACAACCGCGGGGCTTGCTCTCGGCATCCTCCCTCCCCGACAACTCACAGCCCGCTCCCAGCCCCGCGGGACCAAAACCGGCGGCGACGACGTTCTTCCCCGTATCGCCCGATTCCGGGCGTCTGAACGAGAGGACACACCCGTGAGCACGGAGTACCGGAAGACGTCGGAGGCGTTGAGCCGTCTCACCGACCGCCAGTTCGCCGTCACGCAGGACGACGCCACCGAGCCGCCGTTCCGCAACGAGTACTGGGACAACCACGAGGACGGGATCTACGTCGACGTCGTGTCGGGGCAGCCCCTGTTCTCGTCGAGGGACAAATTCGAGAGCGGTTCGGGCTGGCCGAGCTTCACCCGCCCCCTCGACGACGCCGCCGTCGTCGAGAAGAAGGACCGCACCCTGTGGATGACGCGCACCGAGGTGCGCTCCGCCGGAGCGGACAGCCACCTCGGGCACCTGTTCGACGACGGCCCCCGCGATGCCGGCGGGCTGAGATACTGCATGAACTCGGCGGCGATGCGTTTCGTGCCGGTCAGCGAGCTCGACGCCCAGGGGTACGGCGCGTACCTCCCCCTGTTCCGCGAGAGCCCCGCCTCGTGAACCTCTTCCCGTTCCGCAACCGCAAAAGGAGCACCACCATGACCAGCGGACCTTCCGACACCGGCGAGATCACCCGCCGCCCCGGCACCGAGACCGCCGTCCTCGCGGGCGGCTGCTTCTGGGGTGTCGAAGACCTCATCCGTCGCCAGCCCGGCGTGCTCGACACGCGCGTCGGGTACACCGGCGGTCAGAACGAGCACGCCACTTACCGGAACCACCCCGGGCACGCCGAGGCCGTCGAGATCGTCTTCGATCCCACGCAGACGAGCTACCGCGACATCCTGGCGTTCTTCTTCCAGATCCACGACCCCTCGACCCTGAACCGTCAGGGCAACGACGTGGGTACGAGCTACCGCTCGGCGATCTTCCCGCTCTCCCCCGAGCAGGAGAAGGTCGCGCGCGACACGATCGCCGACGTCGACGCCTCGGGCATCTGGCCCGCGAAGGCCGTCACCACGATCGAGCCCGAGGCCGCGTTCTGGGAGGCCGAGCCCGAGCACCAGGACTACCTCGTGCGCATCCCCCACGGCTACACGTGCCACTTCGTGCGCCCCGGTTGGGTGCTGCCGAAGCGCGAGGAAGCCTCCGCGTAAGTCGCCTGACGAGGGCCCGGATGCCACGGCATCCGGGCCTTCGTGGTGTCAGGCGAGCAGTTCGTCGAGCAGGCGCTGCACCCGGGTCTTGATGTCGTCGCGGATCGGCCGCACCTCGTCGAGGCCCTTTCCCGCCGGGTCGGTGAGCTCCCAGTCCTCGTAGCGCTTGCCGGGGAAGATCGGGCACGCGTCGCCGCAGCCCATGGTGATCACCGCGTCGGACGCGCGCACGTCATCGGTCAGCAGCAGCTGCGGCACCTCGGCGCTGATGTCGATGCCCTCCTCGGCCATCGCCGCGACCGCCATCGGGTTGAGCGTCGCGCCCGGGGCGCTGCCTCCGGACAGGACGGTGACGCGGTCGCCGCCGAGCGCGCGCGCGTAACCGGCGGCCATCTGGGAGCGTCCGGCGTTGTGGACGCAGACGAAGAGGACGGTGACGGATTCCATGCCCTCATCATCGCGCACGGCAACCCCCGCTCCCACCCGTAACGCGCTGCATAGGCTCGCCGGATGAGCGCATACGACGTCATCGTGGTGGGCGCGGGCCTGGCCGGGCTCCGCTGCGCGACCCACCTGGCCGAGTCCGGTCGCGACGTCGTCGTGCTGGAGGCCGGCGACACCGTCGGCGGGCGAGAACGCACCGATGTCGTCGACGGGTTCCGCCTCGACCTCGGGTTCCACGTGCTGAACCCGGCGTACCCGGCCGTGCGACGGTGGGTCGACGTCGACGCCCTCGCCCTCCGGCGCTTCCCCGTCGCCGTCGGCGTGCGGCTCGACGACCGCCTCGCACGGCTGGCGCATCCGCTGCGCCACCCGCTGTCGATCCCCGCGACGCTGTCGAGCGGACTCGTGCGACCCGCCGACCTCGTCGCCCTGGCGCGCTGGGCGGCCCCCACCCTCGCCTCCGCCCGCGCGGCGAAGACCGGCCCCGACCGCACGCTCGCCGAGGCGTGGGATCGCACCGGGCTCCGCGGCGCGCTGCGCGAGAGCGTGCTCGAGCCGTTCCTCGCCGGTGTCCTCGCCGACGACCGGCACGAGACCTCCGACGCCTTCGTGCGCCTTCTCATCCGCAGCTTCGCCCTCGGCCGCCCGGGCGTCCCCGCCGCGGGCATCGGCGCGCTTCCCGCGCAGCTCGCCGACACCGCGCGGCGCGCCGGGGCCGGCATCCGGCTGTCGCACCGGGTCGTCTCCACCCGCCGCCGCGCGCACGGCTGGCACGTGGGCGTCGAGGGCCACGAGGCCGTGACGGCGCGCGCCGTCGTCGTCGCGACCGGGCTCGCGCCCGACCTCGACGTCCCGCTCCCCCGCCCGCGGGGCCTGCAGACGTGGTGGTTCGCCACCGATCGGTCGCCCAGCACCGACGCCGCTCTGCGCGTCGACGGGCGCCGTCGCGGACCGATCGTCAACACCGCGATCATGACGAACACCGCCCACACGTACGCGCCGCGCGGGCAGCACCTCGTGCAGGCGACGTGCGTGATGCCGTCGGAGGCGTCGGAGGACGGCATCCGTCGCCAGCTCGCCGAGATCTGGGATGCCGACACCCGCCCCTGGCGCCTGCTCCGCCGCGACGATGTCGTCGGCGCGCTCCCCGCGCAGGACCCGCCGCTGCGGCTATGTCGACCCGTCAGGCTCGACGACGGACGGTACATCGCGGGCGACCACCGCGACACCGCGTCGATCCAGGGCGCGCTGGTGTCGGGGCAGCGGGCCGCCGAAGCCGTGCTCGCAGACCTCGCCGGCTGAACGGGCACCCGGGCGGTCGGCGGAATGCCGTCTCAGACCGCTCCGGCGACCTCGCCGCGCGCCGCCAGCGCGGTCAGGGCCTCGCCGGTCACGCGACGCGTCGTCCACTCCTCCATCGCCTCGGCCCCGAGCGCGCGGTAGAAGCCGATGGCGGGCTCGTTCCAATCGAGCACGGTCCACTCCAGACGCGTGTACTGCTTCTCGAGGCACTCCGCGGCGAGCGCCGACAGCAGGGCGACGCCGTAGCCGTGCGAGCGGTATTGCTCGTGCACGTACAGGTCTTCGAGCCAGATGCCGTGGCGGCCGGTCCACGTGGAGTAGGTGAGGAACCAGATCGCGATGGCGCGGATGCCGTCGGGCCCCTCCACGACGAACGCGAACGCACGGGGATCGTCGCCGAACAGGGTCTCGGCGATCATTCCGGCCGTGTTCTCGACGGCATCCGGCTCCTTCTCGTAGTCCGCCAGCGCCTGGATGCACGCCAGGATGCCGTTCTCGTCGCCGGCACGCGCGGCGCGCAGCACGGCGCCGTCTCGAAGGTCGGTCATGGGCGGGGCTCCCAGCTCTCGGCTGCGACCCGGCGGAAGTTGCCGCCGAGCACCGCAGCGACGTCGGTGTCGCTCCATCCTCGCGCCTGCAGCGCTCCCCCCAGGTCGACGAACGTCTCGGGCGGCATCCACTGCATCGGCCCCCACCGGGTGTAGCTCTCGTCGTACAGCTCGGGGGTCCCGGCGATCGTGGCGCGGAAGGTCTGCCAGTCGAACGAGAAGTCGGTGCTCACACCGACGTGCCGGATGCCGACGACCTCGACGGCGTGATCGAGGTGGCGCACCATCGCCTCGAGGGTGGGGGTGTTGGGGCCGAGGAAGATCCCCACCCCCGTGATGCCCACCACTCCCCCGGTGTCGGCGACGGCTCGCGCCTGGTCGTCGGTGATGTTGCGCGGGTGCTCCCACACCGCACGCATGTTGGAGTGGCTGAAGACGACCGGTCGGGTCGAGACCGCGCACAGGTCGAACGTCGTCCGCGCGCCGACGTGCGAGCCGTCGGGCACCATGCCGCTCGCGTTCATCTCGGCGACGAGGTCGCGCCCCCACCCGGTGAGGCCGTCGTCGACCGCGTCCAAGCAGCCGCCGCCGGCGCGGTTGGCGTGGTTGTAGGTCGGCGCCAGGGTCCGCACACCTTGCGCGACGAGGCTCTGCACCGCGTCGAGGTCGCCGCCGAGCGGCGCGCAGTCCTCGAGGTCGAAGGCGACGGCGGTGTCGCCTCGCGCGGCGATGCGGTCGATGTCGGCGACGGTAGCGGCCAGCTCGAGGCCGTCGATCGCGGTGACCTGCGCCCGGAAGGAGCGGAGCAGGGATGCCGTGAGCGCGGGCGAGTGGGGGGCGAATCCGACGTTGAGCGAGACGTATCCCCCGCCGCCGCCGCGGTAGCGGAGCAGTTCGCCGAGGTCGGCCGTCTCGACGAGCTCGACGCAGGCGTGCTGGTCCCAGAGCATCTCAGACGCCCGTGGGAGAGAAGCCCGCGG
Source organism: Microbacterium sp. Leaf436 (assembly GCF_001424715.1). Classification (NCBI taxonomy): domain Bacteria; kingdom Bacillati; phylum Actinomycetota; class Actinomycetes; order Micrococcales; family Microbacteriaceae; genus Microbacterium; species Microbacterium sp. Leaf436. The sequence goes on along the minus strand of NZ_LMRB01000002.1, from coordinate 970,230 downwards.
GAGCGAGGGCCGTGCCCGCCGGGGCGAGCGCCGGGTCGACGGCCTCGCGCTCGTCGAAGACGAAACACTCGCCATTCCAGTGCGCACCGCCCTGGGCGGCGAACCACCCGAGGATGCCCCCGTCGAGCTGATAGGCGTCCAGCCCCTCGTCGCGCAGGTACAGCGCCGCCTTCTCGCAGCGGATCCCCCCGGTGCAGAAGCTCACCACCGTTTTGCCGGCGAGTTCGTCGCGGTGGGAGTCCGCCGCATCCGGGAACTGGGTGAAGCGCTCGATGCGCCAGTCCTTCGCACCCGCGAAGGTGCCGTAGTCGACCTCGAACGCGTTGCGGGTGTCGACGAGCACGACCTCGCGGCCGTCGTCGTCGCTGCCCCGATCCAGCCACCGGCGCAGGGTCTCGGGCGACACGGCGGGGGCCCGGCCGTCCTGCGGGCGCACCTCGGGGCGGTCCATGCGGATGATCTCGCGCTTGACCTTCACCAGGAGCCGCCCGAACGGCACGGCGTCCGACCAGCTGTCCTTCGTCTCGAGGGCGGCGAACCGCTCGTCGGCGCGCAGGTGATCGACGAAGGCACGCACGGCGTCCGGCGCTCCGGCCAGGAAGAGGTTGATGCCCTCCTCGGCCAGCAGGATCGTTCCCCGCAGTCCCGCCGCCCCGGCCCGATCGCGGAGCGTCTCGCGCACGACAGCGGGATCGTCGATGCGCGTGAAGAGGTACGCCGAGACGTTGAGGACGGATGCCATGTCTCCAGCGTACGAAAGCGTCAACCCGGCGAGCGCCCCTCGACGCATCGCTTAGCGTGGCAGGACGACCCCGTCTGGAGCCCGCCGTGCCCGAAAGATCCGCTGTGACGCCCGATACTGTGCCGCTCAACACCGTGTCGGTCGTCATCCCCGTCCTCGACGACGGACCGCACCTGCGGCGGTGTCTGCGAGCCCTGGCGGCGCAGACCACCGTCGCCGACGAGATCGTCGTCGTCGACAACGCCTCGACCGACGACAGCGCCGACATCGCCCGCGCCGCGGGTGCCCGCGTCGTGTTCTGCGGCGAGCGCGGCATTCCCGCCGCGGCCGCCACCGGATACGACGCCGCCCACGGCGACCTGATCCTGCGTCTCGATGCCGACAGCATCCCCGAGCCCACGTGGGTGGCGAGCATGATCGACGCGCTGAGCGACCCGGCGGTGGACGCCGTGACCGGCGGCGCCGTCTTCCACGACGGTCCCGTCGCCGGGCGAGTGGCCCTGTCGCGCGCCTTCCTGGGCACGTACGCCGCCTTCGCGTTCCCCGCGCTGGGCCACACGCCGCTCTGGGGGTCGAACATGGCGTTCCGGCGACGCGCCTGGAACGCGGTCCGCGGTGAGGTGCACGTGGACCCCGAGCTTCACGACGACCTCGATCTCGCGTACCACCTCGGCCGGCGTCACCGTATCCGCTTCGTCCCCGGCCGGCACATGCGGGTGTCGTCGCGCACGGTCGAGCCGCGCCGCTTCGTCCGCTGCTTCCGCCGCGGGGCGGGGACGGTGTTCGCGCACTGGCCGGGCGACATCCCGCCCGCACGGTGGGCGCGGCTCATGCGCCGACGTGCGACCCACGCCGGCCGCGCCCGCGAGGTCGGCGCGCCGAGTGAGTCGCGCGGCTCGCGCAGCGGGGCTGGTCGCTGATGGCCGGCATCCTGTTCCCGAACGTCGACGCACCCGACCTGCACGTCATGAGCTTCAACGTGCGACGCCGCTTCGAGCGCCTCACGTGGCCGCCCGCCGACCGGTGGCCCCTGCGCAAGCAACGCCTGCGCACCTTCCTCGGCGCGAACCGCCCGCATCTGCTCGGCTCACAGGAGGCGATGCCCGACCAGGCTCGCTGGGTACAGGACTCCCTGGGCACGCGCTACGGGCGGGTGGGCCTCGGTCGCGGCAAGGACCGCGGCGGCGAGGGCACACCGCTGTTCTACGATCGCGACCGCATCGAGCTGGAGGACTGGGAGCAGGTCATGCTCTCCGACACCCCGACCGTGCCGGGTTCGACGGGGTGGGGCAACACCATCCCCCGCGTCGCGGTGATCGCGCAGCTGCGCGACCGCGCGACCGACGCGCGCTTCACCTTCGTCAACACCCACTTCGACGCGTTCTCACGACGAGCCCGCAAGCGTTCGGCCACGTGGCTGCACGACCTGGTCGCCGATCGCACGCGACCGCTGCTGTTCACTGCCGATGTCAACGCGCCCATCCGCTCCGACGAACTCGCCGAGATGTTCGCCGCGGGTCTGCTCGTCGACACCTGGTCGTACGCCCCCACCCGACGGACCGCCGAGTGGGGCACCTTCAACAACTACGCGCGCCCGAAGCTCGGCGCTCGGCGCATCGACGCCGTGCTCGCGACCCCCGACGTCGGGGTGCGCGCCGTGGGCATCGACCCCCGGCCGACGGGCACGCAATGGCCGAGCGACCATCTGGCCGTGCAGGCCGTCGTGCGCATTCCCACCGGGGCGGCATGATGGCGCACGGACGAGCTGTCGACACGAGGGAGGGGCACCCGTGATCCGGGCCATGTACGCCAACCTGAAGCGCCCGCCGCGAAGCGTCACGGATTGGGTGACCGATGCCGTTCGTGCGCTCGCCATCGTGCTCGTGATCGTCTCGCTGTTCACCCTGCCGTTCACGGACTTCGCCGTGCTGTCGATGTCGCTGCCCGCGGTGATGCTCTCGCGCATGATCGGCCTGCGTTCGGGCCTCGACCTCGTCACCTGCGTCACCGTGTTCGTCGCCGCCGGCAGCAACGTGCTCGAGCTGTATCGGGCATGGACGGGGTGGGATCTCGTCGTTCACCTCGCCTGCACCGGTCTGCTCGCCGCCGTCGCCCTGGTGCTGCTCGACGATGCCGGAGTCGTCGCGCCGACCGGGCGTCGCCGCACGCCGATCGTCGTGGCCACCCTCGCGGGCCTCGCGCTCAGCGCCGTGTGGGAGATGATCGAGTGGTTCGGCTACCGCTTCATCACCGACGCGATCTTCGTCACCTACGACGACACCATCGGCGACATGATCGCGGGCGGGGCGGGAGCACTCATCGCCGGCGTGCTGGCCTCCCGCTTCCGGCTGACGCGCGAGGAGCGCGCGCCGCTCTGAGGCGTGAACCGGCGACGCCCCGCGGGGCGCCGCGGGTCGCCGACCTCAGATCTTCCCCGCCACGTCCGTTCCGACGAGGTCACCGTCGGGGTTCGGCTCGCTCAACTGCTCGCCGGGCGCGGTCGAACCCTCGAGCGGGGGCAGCGCGGCCTCGACACGGGAGCCGACCTCGGCATCCACGTTCTTCCAGTACTGCACGGCGCGCTCGCGCACCTCGGCGCGGGTCACTCCCCCGACGTGCCCGGTGATCGTCTCGACGAGGCGGTCGCGCTGCTCGGCCGACATGACCTCGCGCACCAACGTGCCCGCCTGACCCCAGTCGTCGTCTTCGGGGTGCAGGGTGGCCGCCGAGCGGACGAGGTCGCCGTCGCTCTGCCAGCCGCCGTCGCCCGCGCGGCGCGGGTCGGCCGCGGGGCCGCCGACCGAGTTGGGCGCGTACACGGGCACCTCGGGCGCGTTGTACTCGTAGCGCATCGCGCCTTCCTTCGAGTACGAGTGCACCTCGGTGTGCGGCCGGTTGACCGGCAGCTGCTGGTAGTTCGTTCCCACGCGGTAGCGGTGCGCGTCGGCGTAGCTGAAGATGCGGGCCTGCAGCATCTTGTCGGGGCTGCCGTCGATGCCGGGCACGAAGTTCGACGGCTCGAAGGCCGCCTGCTCGATCTCGGCGAAGTAGTTGCCCGGGTTGCGGTTCAGCTCCATCGTGCCGACCTCGATCTCGGGGTAGTCGCTGTGCGGCCACACCTTGGTCAGGTCGAAGGGGTTGAACCTGTACGTCTTGGCGTCGTCGTACGGCATGATCTGCACCTTGAGCGTCCACGTCGGGAACTCGGCCCGCTCGATCGCGGCGTAGAGGTCGCGAATGTGGAAGTCGGCGTCTTGACCGGCGATCTGGTCGGCCTCGTCTTGCGTGAGCGTCTTGTGGCCCAGGTCGGTGTGGAAGTGGTACTTGACCCAGAACCGCTCCCCCTCGGCGTTGATCCACTGGTAGGTGTGCGAGCCGTAGCCGTTCATGTGACGCCACGAGGCCGGGATGCCGCGGTCGCCCATCAGCCAGGTCACCTGGTGCGCGCTCTCGGGAGACAGCGTCCAGAAGTCCCACTGCATCGTGTTGTCGCGCAGGTGGCTGCCCGGCAGGCGCTTCTGCGAGCGGATGAAGTCGGGGAACTTGATGCCGTCCTTCACGAAGAAGACCGGGGTGTTGTTGCCGACGAGGTCGTAGTTGCCCTCGGTCGTGTAGAACTTCAGCGAGAAGCCGCGCGGATCGCGCCAGGTGTCGGGGCTGCCCTGCTCGCCGGCGACCGACGAGAAACGGGCGAGCATCTCGGTCTCGACGCCGGGCTGGAACAGAGCGGCGCGCGTGTAGGCCGACACGTCGCCGGTGGTGCGGAACGTGCCGAACGCTCCGCCGCCCTTGGCGTGCACCACGCGCTCCGGCACCCGCTCGCGGTTGAACTGCGCGAGCTTCTCGATGAGGTAGTGGTCGGTGAGGGCGAGGGAGCCGTCGGCTCCGACGCTCTGCGAGTGTTCGTCACTGGCGACCGGGGCGCCGTTGTTGGCGGTGGTCGGGCTCTGCGGGGTGGTCGGCTCGGTCATGGCTCTCCTGACGTCGTGGGCCGCGAAACGAAGGCCCACCTCGACGCTACGCAGGGGCCCCGACATCACTCGGGCATTGCGGTTGCGCGCCCGACCACGTAGTGGGTGCAGCCGGTGTCAATCCCCCGAGCGCGCCCTCGCGCTGCCGAGAGCATGAGCGCACACGAACGGAAGGACGCACCATGTCGAAGGATCTGTCGAAGGGCGACCGGGTCAGCTGGAACACCCCGCAGGGGCGCACGCAGGGTGAGGTCGTCGAGAAGAAGACGAAGGATTTCGAGCACGACGGCCAGAAGTTCACGGCATCAGATGACGAACCGGCCTACCTCGTGAAGTCCGAGAAGTCGGGCTCGAAGGCCGCGCACAAGGGTTCGGCACTGAACAAGCTCAAGGGCTGACCGGGCACGCGGTGCCGAACTCCTGAGTTCTCGGCGGTCGGGTGCGTATATCGCCGCGACGCGGCGCGGACGCGCGAAAACTCAGGAGTTCGGCGCGCGGCGCCGACGGCTTCGCCGACCGCCGGCGAAAGCGCGGCGCCCGAGGGACCGCCTACTCTTTCGCGTCGCGCCGCTTTCGCATCTGGGCCAGTGCGAGGCTCAACCGGTGGTTGCCGGCCAGCACGTCCTCGTGGCGTTCGAGGAACGCCCAGTACGCCTCGGTGAACACGGAGTCCTTGGCATCCGCCGCCGACGGCCACCACGAGCCCATCTTCTGCAGGTACGCCCCGCCCGACACGTACGGCTTGGTCGCGACGAAACCGCCGTCGGCGAACTGGCTCATCCCCATGACGTTGGGCACCATGACCCAGTCGTACGCGTCGACGAACAGGGCCAGGAACCAGTCGTTCACCTGTCGCGGGGCGTAGCCCTGCAGCAGGAACCAGTTGCCGAGCACCATCAGCCGCTCGATGTGGTGCGCGTAGCCCCACCGGTGCACGCGTTCGAGCACCGTGCGCACCGGGATCGGCAGGGTGCTCGGCATCCGCTGCCCGGTGTACCAGTACTTCTCGATGCGCTGCTCGAGGTGCAGCGCGTTGACGTGCTCCAGCTCCGGGTGCGCCCGGTACATGCCGCGCATGTACTCGCGCCATCCGATCACCTGGCGGATGAACCCCTCGACGGATGCCAACGGGGCATCGGTCCGGGTCGCCGCGGCGACCACCTCCTCGACGGTGAGCAGGCCGATGTTCAGCATCGGCGAGATGATCGCGTGGAAGAGGAAGGGCTCGTCAGCCTTCATCGCGTCTTCGTAGCGGCCGAAGTCGTTCAGGCGCTCGGCGACGAACACGTCGAGCCACTGCCTCGACTGCTCCGGCGTGACCGGCAGCCAGAACTCCCCCGCCGCGCCGGGCTGGTCGGGGAAGAGCTCGTCGACCTCGGCGATGACCTCCCGCGTGATGTCATCATGCTCGGGCTGCGGCAGTGCCGGGATCTCGACCCCCTTCTTGGGCAGCGGCTTGCGGTTGTCGGCGTCGAAGTTCCAGCGGCGCCCCGCGGGCTTCCCCCCGTCCATCAGGATGCCGGTGCGCCGGCGCTGCCAGTGGTAGAAGTCCTCCATGAGCGGCGTCGGGTGCTCGGCGAACCACCGGTCGACCTCGTCTTCGGGGGTGAGGAACAGCCCGTCCGAGAGGATGTCGGTGTCGACTCCCCGCTTCTCGCACAGACGCGCGATGCGATCGTCGACCGGGCGGTTCGGGTCGCTCATCCACCGCAGCGTCCCGACGCCGTGATCGTCGAGCAACCGCGTCAGGCCGGCCGCGAACCCGAGATCGTCGCGCAGGGTGATCCGACGCACGGTGCGCCCCTCGGACTCGAGCCGTGCGGCGGTGTGCCGCATCGCCGACACGAGCAGCACGATCTTGTGCCGGTGGTAAGGGAGCTTCCGGAACCTCGGCGCGGATTCGATGAAGAAGAACTCATCGACGTCGGCGTCGGCGTAGGCGGGGTGCTCCTCGAACTGCTGCGTCGCCAGGATGAGCGCCGCGGTGACCTTCGCCGACGCACTCACGCGCTCCTCCGAGCTGCGGCGGCCTTCGCTCGGCATCCGCGCGAGCAGTAGAGCACCTGATCCCACTGATCGCGTCCGCTCCACCGCTTGCGGTCGGTGAAGGGCCGGCCGCAGAACGCGCAGGGCTTGGAACGCACCTCGGGTCGTGACATGCCGTCATCGTCGCAAGACCCGACCGTGCGCCCCGGGGGCTTGCGCCTCGCACACGGGTACGGTCCGCGCAATACCCGCGCGCGATGAGCACGGGCCGTGGTCGGGTGGCGGCATGAACTCGACACCCGGCCACGGCCACGACGACACCGCCGATCAGCCCGACGAACTCGAGACGGCGGACGCCCCCGAGATCCCCGACACCACCGACGGCGACGACGCGCCCGTCGACAACCCCTCCGGCGGCTGAGCCGACACCCCCCGCGCGGCGAGCCGCCGCGGGGGGCGTGCTCTCAGTCGGTCAGGTCGAACGTCTCGTTCTCGCCGCCACGAGGACGTTCGCCGGTGACCTTCGACGTCACCAGGGCCACCGCCGTGGCGATGCGACCGCCCGCACTCCCCCAGTACTCGCCGGTCAACGCCGACACCTTCAGCAGCGTCACACCGGGCGACTCGGGCCCCTCCGGGAACCACGCCTCGACGCTGGTCGACCACAGCTCCTTGAGCTTGGCCAGGTCGTCCACCACCTCGCCCTCACCGGCGAGCGAGAGCCAGAGACCGTCGGAGCTGAACGACAGGCCCACCTTCGGGTCGCGCCGCACGTGCTCGACGGCCGACGCGTGCGTCCCCACGATGAACCACAGGTCACCGTCGGACTCGGTCTCCTGCACCGTGAGCGGGTGGGCATGCAGGTCGCCGCCCTCGGCCCGCGTGGTGACCATCGCGAAACGGAACTTCTTGAGCAGATCGTTGAGCTTCTCGAGCTCGGACGGGGTGGAGGACATGACGGTTCCTTTCATCGGAACTCTCAGCAGACCCCGACGGCGAGCGGCACGCTACGGATTGACCTCGCCGCCGGCATCTGCTCCCGAGGCGGGCGGTGCGAGCCCGTCGAGCTCCTCGACGGCGTCGGCCGCGCGACCGATGCGCGCGTCGACCTCCTCGTCCCACCAGCGCGGGCCGCGCTCTCCGAGGCCCGTCTTCGCCAGGCCCACCCGACGGCGCGCCGAGGCGACCGCGGCGTCGTCGCCCGCGCGCTTCCCGGTGCGCACGGCGGAGCGCGCCCGGCCCAGATGCGAACGCAGACGTGCGGCGAGGTCGTCGGGCAGGGCGGGGTCGGTACGCCGCCAGCGACGGCCGTCGATCACGAGCCACCGTTCATCGTCGGAGGGGGAAGGATCGCCGGATGCCATGACTCCAGTGCACACGTTCGACGCCGTCAGCATCCTCTCGGGCACAGAACCGGTATCCGTGATAACGTGGAGGCATTAATTCTGGGACTTGCTTCATGGACGACCGCCTCATCGCAGAGATGCCGGGCGCACAGCGCCGAGCCGTGAGTGACAGCATTCCCTCCCCCTACCATCGCGTGCCTCGCTCGACGGCTTCGGTCCTCGCCTCGCACTCGCGGAAAGTTTCTGTGTCCTTGCTTCACCTTTCGCCACTATCGTGGCGCCAGGCCGATCTCGACGTCTTCGTCGCGATGGCCGGATCCGACTACGCCGGTTTCGTCGGCGCGGGCACCTCGGGCTTCGAAGCCCAGGGTCCGCTCGGCGAGAATCTCGGTGTCCACACGTCCGTCGACGCGGCTCAGGCCGCCGTCAACGGGCATCGCGTACGAGCCACCAGTACGGTGACTCGGCGTAACCCGTCCGCTCCGCACGCGCCGGAGCGGCGCCCACGGCCGCGACTGCGGCCCAACATGAATAAAGGAAGAACACGATGGCCACTGGCACCGTGAAATGGTTCAACTCCGAAAAGGGCTACGGCTTCATCGCTCCCGATGACGGCTCCGCCGACCTGTTCGCGCACTTCAGCGCGATCCAGGGCAACGGCTTCAAGGAGCTGCAGGAAGCGCAGAAGGTCGAATTCGACGCCGAGCAGGGCCCCAAGGGCATGCAGGCTGCGAACATCCAGCCCCTCTAAGCTCCGCTTACCTCGGAAGCCGGGACCCGTCGCCTCGCGACGGACCCGGCTTTCGTCGTTCCCGGGGGGCGTCGGCGACCTTCGCGTCCGCGCCGGCGTCGTCTGCGTCTCTTCGCATTTCCCGTGAGCCTCCTGCACATGTGGATGTATTCCGAACGCCCCATACGGTCCCCCGTAGTGTGATCCTCAGACCGGGGTATCCACCTCGGCTCCCGACCACGGTCAACCCGATTAGAGGAGCAGTCCATCGCCTCCACCATCGTCGAGTCCCGCCTCGGCCCCGTTCGTCAGACGTACTCCGGCACCACCGAATTCCCCCCGATCGCGAAGGCCTACACAGAGTTGTCGTCGGTCGTCCGCGAGAGCGGCCTCCTGGCCCGCACCCCCCGGTTCTACCTCGTGGTGGGCATCGCGATCACCCTCGGGTTCGCCGCCACCATCACCGGTTCCATTCTTCTGGGTGACAGCTGGTTCCAGCTTCTGATCGCCGCGGCACTCGGCATCCTGTTCACCCAGGTCGCGTTCCTCGCCCACGAGGCGAACCACCGCCAGATCCTGGCATCCGGTCCCGCGAACGACCGGTTGGCACTGTGGATCGGCAACGGCGTCGTCGGCATGAGCCAGTCGTGGTGGGCGTCCAAGCACACGCGGCACCACGCCAACCCGAACCGCGTCGGCAAAGACCCCGACATCGAGATCGACACGATCTCGTTCCTCGACGAAGACGCCGCCAAGGCCCGCGGCATCCAGCGCTGGATCACCCGGCGACAGGGATGGCTGTTCTTCCCCCTGCTCACGCTCGAGGGCCTGAACCTGCACGCCCTCGCCTTCCGCCACCTGTTCTCTCGTCAAGAGGTCAAGGGCCGCTGGCGCGAGTTGGCTCTGCTGGCCGTGCGCCACGCGCTGGTGCTGACGCCCATCTTCGTGTTCCTGCCCCTCGGCATGGCGTTCGCCTTCCTGGGTGTGCAGCTCGCCGTCTTCGGCGTGTACATGGGAGCGTCCTTCGCCCCCAACCACAAGGGCATGGCCGTCATCGAACCCGGAGCAAAGCTGGACTTCTTCAGCAAGCAGGTGCGCACCTCGCGCAACATCTCCGGCGGCTGGTGGGCCACCTGGCTCATGGGCGGTCTGAACTACCAGATCGAGCACCACCTGTTCCCGAACATGGCCCGCCCGCAGCTCAGCCGCGCCCGCGCCATCGTCCGCGAGCACTGCCAGACCCTAGGTGTGCCGTACGTCGAGACGACCCTGCTGCAGTCCTACGGAATCGTCATCCGCTACCTCAACGAGGTCGGACTCGCGGCCCGCGACCCGTTCGACTGCCCGCTGACCGGCTCGTCGCGTCACCTCGCGGTCAAGTAGCAGCACGCAGCACCACGACGGCGCCGCCCCCTCCAGGGGACGGCGCCGTCGCTGTATCACCCGCGGGCTCTCACCCGCGGGCTGTCACCCGCGGGCGTCGGTGCGCGGCTCGGGGCAGTCCTCCCCGTCGCGGGTCGCGCGCTCGAAATGCCACCGCTCGTTCGCGTACGTCTGGCAGAGCCCCCACGCGCGACCGTGCTCGATGAGCCACAGCTGCGCGTCGAGCGAGCCGATGTCCACCGCCCGGCCCGTCACATGACTCGACCGCTCGGGTGTGGCCACGAGCTCCCGCGCCGTCTCTTCACTGCCGGAGGTGGCGATCGCGTCGGCCAGCAGCCACCGTTGATAATCGGCGCTGCGCCACCCGCTCGTGATGTCGAAGGTGACGCCGTCGTCGAGGGCGGCGACCTGCGCCGCGCGCAGGGCCTCACGCAGACCTTCGTCGAGGCGCACCATCGCGGGATGTTCGTCTTCGTCGACGCTCAGCGGGAGTGCCGCGTCGACGACGCCGTCGTCGATCGTGGGGGCGTATCCCGTCGCCGCGAGCACGCCCGAGGTGAACGAGATGGCCGTCGTCGAGGCGGCCAGGGTGATCGCCGCCGTGAGGACGACGACGAGGCCGCCGCCGATGGTGAGCAGCGCCAGACGGCGTCGGTGTCGAGAAGAAGAGGGAGCAGAGGTCGGGGGTGCCATGGACCCAGTCGAGCGCCCACCGCGTTGCAGGATCGTATGCGACGACGCATACGCCGCCGATACCGCGTTCAGTCGCGCGACACCTCGTGCAATTCGACGTCGTGCACCCCGGAGTCGGCGAGGGTCAGCGTCATCACCGTGCACGCCGGCTGACGTCGCCGGTCGGTGGGCGACCCGGGGTTGAGCAGTCGCAGGCCTCGCGGAGTCACGGTGTCCCAGGGGATGTGGCTGTGCCCGAACACCAGCAGATCGGTGTCGGGGAACGCCGCGTCCATTCGCCGCTCGCGCCCCGCCGCCGCGCCCGTCTCGTGCACCACGGCGACGCGCACGCCCTCGATGTCGGCGCGGGCGACCTCGGGCAGACGCGCCCGCAGGTCGTCGCCGTCGTTGTTGCCCCACACGCCGAGGACCGGTCCGAGGGCGCTCAGCTCGTCGAGGACCGCCGCCTCGACCCAGTCGCCCGCGTGCACGATGAGGTCGACTCCGGATGCCGCCCGCCGCACGGCATCCGGAAGCACGCGCGCCCGCTTCGGCACGTGGGTGTCGGCCAGCAGGAGGAGTCGCGTCGCCATGCCCCCCACGCTACATACGCCCGCAATACACCGGTCGGCCTACGATCGCGGTATGCGTGTGCTGATCGTCGAGGACGAGCCCTACCTCGCCGAAGCGATCCGCGATGGTCTGCGGCTCGAGGCGATCGCGGCCGACATCGCCGGCGACGGCGACACCGCTCTGGAACTGCTCGGGTACACCGCCTACGACGTCGTCGTGCTGGACCGCGACATCCCCGGCCCCAACGGCGACGAGATCGCGCGCGAGCTCTCGGCTCGGCCGGCGGCCCCGCGCGTGCTCATGCTCACCGCCGCCGACCGACTCGACGACAAGGCCCGCGGGTTCGAGAGCGGCGCCGACGACTACCTCACCAAGCCCTTCGTGCTCAAGGAGCTCGTGCTGCGCCTGCGCGCCCTCGCCCGGCGCCCCGCGGCCGGGACTCCCCCGGTGCTCGAGCGCGACGGCATCCGCCTTGACCCCTTCCGGCGCGAGGTCTACCGCGACGGACGCTATGTGTCGCTCACCCGCAAGCAGTTCGCGGTGCTCGAGGTGCTGCTGGCCGCGGCCGGCGGGGTCGTGAGCGCCGAGACGCTGCTCGAACGCGCGTGGGACGAGAACGCCGATCCCTTCACCAACGCCGTCCGCATCACGATCTCGACGCTGCGCAAACGGCTCGGCGAGCCGTGGCTGATCCAGACGGTCGCCGGGGTGGGCTACCGCGTCGGGTCCGCCGATGAGTGAGCGCCCGGCGGGACTCTCGGTCCGGCTCAAGCTCACTCTCAGCTACGCGGCCTTCGTCGTGGTCGTGGGCGTGGCGGTGTTCGTGCTGGGCTTCCTCGTGCTGCGGTTCCTGCCCGAGGGCAACCTCTCGTCCGAGAGCGGGGCCTTCACCCCCGGCCGGCGCGATCTGGTCGAGGCGTTCGTGCGATACGCCTGGTACACGGTGATCGGCCTCGCGGCCCTCGGCCTCGGCGGCGGGTGGTTCGTGGCCGGCCTCATGCTGCGCCCGCTGACGCGCATCACGGACGCTGCCCGTGCCGTGCGCGACGGCGACCTGCAACACCGCGCGGCGCTGCCCGGGCGCCGCGACGAACTCACCGATCTCGCCGACACCTTCGACGCGATGCTCACCCGCGTGGGCGAGACCCTCGACGAGGAGAAGCGCTTCGCGGCCAACGCGTCGCACGAGCTGCGCACCCCCCACGCCACGATGCGCGCGCTGCTCGAAGTGGCGCACGCCGATCCCGCGGGCGTCGACCTGCCGACACTTCTGCACCGCCTCGAGGTCACCAACGAACGCGCCATCGACCTCACCGAGGCGCTCCTCGATCTCGCGCGGGTCGACCTCGCGGTCGCCGGACGAGCCGGTGAACGGCCGCGGCACACGACCGATGTCGGAGCCCTGGTCACCGCGGCGGTCGACGACGAACGCGACGGGGCCGCCGCCGCCGGCATCGATCTCGCCGTCCCTGCCGCGACGGGTGTCGTGGCGCGCGTCGATGCGACCCTGGTCCGCCAGGCGGTGGGGAATCTCGTCCGCAACGCCGTCGTGCACAACGTCGCCGGCGGTTGGGTGCGGGTCGCGGTGGGCGGCGACGAGACCGACGTCATCGTCGACGTCGCGAACTCGGGGGCCCCGCTCCCGCGCGAACTCGTCGCCACGCTCGCCGAGCCCTTCGTGCGGGGAGCGGGCCGCACCCGAGGCCGGTCCGACGGAACGGGTCTCGGACTCGCCATCGTCGCCTCGGTCGCCCGGGCGCACCGGGGCCGGCTCGAGCTGTGGCCGAGGGCGGACGGCGGGCTTCACGCCCGTCTGCGGCTGCCCCGCTGAGCCGACCCGCGATCCCCGCGGAACATCACCCGCGCGAAGACCACGACGACCGTGCCGACCAGGGCGCCGGCGGCGTTCGCCACCACGTCGCCCGGATCCGACACGCGACCGGGCAGCACCGTCTGCGCGACCTCCACCGTGAGCGACACCGCGGCCGCCACGAGGACGGATGCCGGAGACCATCGCAGCGGCAGCAGGAGCGCGAGCGCGGCGCCGAGCGGCACGAAGAACGCGATGTTGAGCGCGGTGTCGGCGTTGCCGCCGAGCAGCAGGTCGTTCCACCGCGGCGGGAGGTGGTCGAGCGCATCGAGGACGAGCGTGCGCGCGGGCCAGGCGACGGCCCGCGGAGCGAGCGTCAGCCCCGCCACGACGGTGAGCACGGCGGTGGCGAGCAGGATGCGCGCGGTGGTCGGAGAGGGCGCGGAGCGATCGGACACGGAAACCTCCAGCAGAACGGGAACCTCAGTCCATCGCCCGCGGCGTTGCCGGAACGTCTGCGCCCGGCGATACATCCGCGATATCCCGCGCGCGCGTTCTCTCCGCACGAGCCCGTGCGCTCGGTGAGTGCGCGCGGGTGCGTGCGCGCGGGTGCGTGCGCGCGGTCGCCCTGCGGGGCGAGGACAATGGTGGGGTGCCGACTCCTCGCCGCTCCCCCGTCCTGCCGTTCGTCCTCGACGCCGTGCTCGTGGTCGTCTTCGCCGGCATCGGTCGCTCCACGCACGACGGCGACGTGTTCGGACCGTTCGGCTCGCAGCTCGCGATCACGGCGTGGCCGTTCCTCGCCGCGTTGGCCATCGGCTGGCTCGTCACGCGCGCCTGGCGTGACCCGCTGGCGGTCGTGCGCGCGGGCCTGCCGCTGTGGGCCATCACGGTCGCGCTCGGCATGGTGCTGCGCGTGGTGAGCGGTCAGGGCGTCGCGGTGGCGTTCGTCATCGTCGCCGCGATCACCCTGGCGCTCCTGCTCGTCGGGTGGCGCGGCATCGCGCGGCTGGTCGTGCGGTCACGCCGACGCTGAGCAGCAGCCCGACGCTCCCCGCCGCGGGGAGGAGTCCCCGCCGCCTCCGCGTTCGGACTACTCCAACAGTGAGACGTCGACCTGGATCTCCGCCGCGAGGTGCTCGAGGTCGGCCACCAGGTCGTCGACGACGACGTCGGGGCCGAGCGTGGCGGTGATCACGGCCTCGAACAGGCGACCGCCGGCCATCGCGGCATCCGTCGTCTGCGTCGACATGCGTTCGATGCTGGCGCCCCGCGCGCTCAGCGCGGTCGAGATCTCGCGCACGATCCCCGGCCGGTCGTTGCCGACCACGTCGAGAGTGACGGTGCGGGGAACGGATGCCGCCGGCGCGGGCGTGCGGGCATGCACGGTGACGGTGAGGGTTCCGGCCAGGCCCTCGAGGGCGGCGCGCAGGCCATCGGCGCGGTCGGGCGCCACCGACACCTCGACGATCCCGGCGAACGCCCCGGCCAGTTCGGCCAGTTCGCTGTTCTCCCAGTTGCCGCCGTGGGCGTCGACGATGTCGGCGACCGCCGAGACGAGTCCGGCGCGATCGTCGCCGACGACGGTGAGCACGAGGGTGGTCATCGCCCCAGCGTAGCGAGCGGGCCCTGCTAGCGTGGAGCCCGACCGCAGAGGGGGTGGCCACGTGTTCGCATCGCTGATCAGCATGCTCACCGTGCTGCTCGCCTCGGCCGAGCTCGCCCTCACCCCCGGCGACGGTGCACCGCTCCTGGCGATCGTGCTCGCCGCGGCGGTCGTGGTCACCGCGGTCGTGGTGCTCGTGGTCCTCCCCGCACTGCTGGCGTCCGTCTCACCGCCGTCGTCGCGGCCGATCGATCCGTCGGCGCCCGTCGCGCAGAGCGACCCCGACGCGGCCGGGCATCCTCGTCCCCGCGCGCCGGGGCACACGGTCCGCACCGCGTAGTCCCGCGCCCCGAGCCGTCTCTCGCGACGGTGTCCACGGCGTGCCGGGATCCGCGATGCCGGTCGCCCGCGCTCACGCGCGCCGCACGCCCGTCCCCGGATGCGTGCCGTCGCGCCCGCGCCCCGCGACCGATCGACCCGTGATCGCCGCACCGAACGGACACCCGTGGACCTCTTCGCTCTTCCTCCCCTCGCCCTGCTCCTCGACCTCACCACGCGAGCGATGCTCGCCCTCACCGCCGCCCTCGATCCCGTCGCCGGCACCGCCGCGGCCGCTCTCGCGGTCGTCGTCGTGACACTCGCCGTGCGCCTCCTGCTCATTCCCGTCGGCGTCTCGCAGGCCCGGGCCGAGCAGACGCGCGCGCGTCTCGCTCCGCGCCTGCGGACGCTGCGCGAACGCTGGGGGAAGAATCCCGAGCGCCTGCAGCGCGAGACCCTGCAGCTGTACCGCGACGAGGGAACCTCTCCCGCGGCGGGATGTCTGCCGATGCTCGCGCAGGCTCCGATCGTGGGACTGCTCTACGCCGTGTTCCTGCATCCGAACGTCGGAGGTCAGTCCAACGCCCTGCTCTCGCACGATCTGCTGGGCGTGCCGCTCGGACGCAGCCTCATCGGCGCGCTCGGCTCGGGAACGGTGGATGCCGCGACCCTCGCCCTGATCGGAGCGCTCGTCGTGGTGATCGCGGGCGTGGCCGAGCTCACGCGGCGGCTCATGCGGCCTCCCGTCGACCCCTCGGCCCCCGCGTGGACGACGGGCATGGTGGGCGCGCTGCAGTTCACCACCGCCGTCGTCGCCCTGTTCGTGCCGCTCGCGGCCGGGCTCTATCTCACCGTGACGACGGTGTGGACCCTGGTGCAGCGTGTGCTGCTGCGACGCCGGTACCCGCTGCCGTCGTGACGGCATCCCATCGTGGGGCGGCGGAGGCGTTCAGCGCGGCCATCGCCAGCACCAGCAGGGCCGCGACCGCGGGGAACAGCATCGCGGTCTGCACCGAGACGCTCTCGGCGACGGCGCCCGTCACCGCCGACGACAGCGCCTGCGCGAGGGTGAGGGCCGAGGCGAGGATCGTCATGGTCGACGCCGTGCGCCCGCGTGGTGCGCGGTTTCCGGCGAGGCTGAAGAGCGTCACGAGCGAGGGGCCGACGCCGATCCCCATCAGGCACAGCACGGTGGTCACGGTCGCGACCGAGCCGCCGACCGTGTACGCCCCGGCCGAAGCCGTGAGGACGATCGAGAACGCGACCAGGCGCCACCGGAGTGAGAACCGCACGGGAAGCGCGGCGACGGCCAGCGCGAGCACGGCCGACCCCACCCCCATCACGCCGTACAGCAGTGCCCCCGCCTCGGGTGCCCCCTGCGCCTCCATGAACGCGGTGAGCGAGGTGAGCGTCGAACCGAAGAACAGCCCGACGCCGAAGACCGCGGCCACCAGCACGAGCATGCGCGGATGCACCAGCTCGCGGAAGGGGGCCATCGCCGCACGCGCCGAGCGTTCGGGCACGGCCCGCCCGGTCGGGTGCAGCGCGAAGGCGGTGACGAAGACGAAACTCAGCACCGCGGCACCGGCGATGGGCGCCCACGGGGCGATGAGGGCGGCGAGCACACCGACGACGAACGGTCCGATGACGAAGGCCGTCTCATCGGCGGCGGACTCGTAGGCCATGGCCCGCGAGAAGGTGCGTTCGCGACGCGCGGGGTCCACTCGGTCGCCGATCAGGGCCATCACACGACTGCGCGACATCGCCGCCGTCTGCGGTCCGGTCAGGCCGATGGCGGCTGCCGCCGACAGCAGGAGCGCGTCGGCGCCCGCGTTCGCCACGACCAGGGGGAAGATCGCGAGCAGGATGCCGTTGGCCACACCGACCGGCACGAGCACGCGCCGCTGCCCGAAGCGGTCGGCGAGGTCGCCGAGCACGGGACCGGCGATCACCACGCCCAGGCCCACGGCCGCCGAGGTGAGACCGCCGAGAGCGACGGAGCCGCGCATCGCGACGACCAGGGCGAGCACGCCCACCGTCATCATCGCGAACGGCAGTCGTGCGACGAACGCGACGGGGAAGTACCAGAACCCGGTGTGGTGGATCAGCGGGCGATGGGCGGCGACGGGCGTGGTCATGGAGCGTTCTCCGGTGGGGGCGATGGAACGTGCCGCCTTGCCGGTGAGGTAGGTAGTTGCACAATGTGCGGCGGGCGAACCCGCGACCCGATTCTACCGTGGGGCGCGCATGACCGCCCCGATCAGCCGACGAGGGCGGCGATGCCGGCGATCAGCGAGGCGAGCGCGAGGGTCAATGCCAGGGCGATCAGCACGGTGTGCACGATGAGGAACGGCGTGGCCTTGCCCGCGGCGTTCTTGGCACGGGGGTCTTTCGCGACGCGCACGTAGAAGCGCGGCCAGACGACCGCGTTGAAGACGGCATTGGCGAACAGCAGCGTGATGAGCACGGGTTCCATGCGTCGAGCCTACGGGCGTCGCCCGCTCGCGCAGTCGATGCAGCGGCGGGCGAAGGGGCGGGCCTCGAGCCGGGCCTCGGCGATCGGGCGGCCGCAGTTCTCGCAGATGCCGAACGTCGCGGCGGCCACGCGTTCCCGCGCCGCGAGGATCTCGTCGCGCTCGGCCTCGGCGCCGCGCCGCAGCGCGTCGACCTGGGCCCACTCACCCGACAGGGTCGAGCCCTCGGGGTCGTGCTCGTCGTCGGCCGTGGCGTCGGCGCGGTCGTGACGCAGGCTCGCTTCGTCTTCGCGCAGGCGCGACAGCCGGTGGTCGACCTCGCGCTGGCGCTCGTCGAGCATGCGGGCGGCTCGTTCGGCATCCATCCCCCGACGCTAGCCCCCACCTCCGACACCCGGGGTGCGCGAGGATCGGGTCATGAGAGAGCTCCGTCGTCACTGGACCCCGACCGCCGTCGTCTTCCTCGCGTTGGCCGTCGCCGGCCTCGTGGGCACGTGGACCTTCAACGTCTTCGCAATCGTGCAGATGCGCGACTTCGTCGGCGACCTCGTCTCGAGCGGACCGGCCGTGTCGTCGATCACCGTCGACCTGCTGGTCGTCGCCGTGGCGGGGAGCATCTTCGTCATCGTCGAGGCGCGTCGTATCGGAATGCGCTTCGGCTGGCTGTACGTCGTGCTGTCGGGGGTGACGGCGTTCGCGTTCACCTTCCCGCTCTTCCTGGCGATGCGCCAGCGTCACCTGACGGCGCACCCCGATCGCAGAACGGCGTGAGGAGCCGAGAATCGTCGCTTCGTGGGGGCGCGAAGCGACGAATTCCGGCTCCTCACGCGGTGGTCACCGCGCTCAGCGCGCGGCGAGACCGGCGCGCAGGCCCTCGACCAGCGGAGTCGTGGGGCGCCCGATGATGCGCGCGAGCGTGCCGTCGGTGCGCGACAGCGCGCCCCGGGCGATCGCGTCGTCGATACCGGCGACGAACGCCGCCGTACCGGCATCCAGTCCCGCCGCCTGCAGCCCCGCGGTGAGCTGCTCCACCGACACCGGCGTGTAGGTCACGGGACGACCCACGACCTCGGATGCCGCCCGCGCCAGCTCGTCGTAGTCCCAGGCGACGTCGCCGCCGAGCTCGAGCGTCTGACCGCGGAACTCGTCGCCGATGAGCGCCACGGCGTCGGCCTCGGCGTAGTCGCGCCGGCTGGCGCTGGCCACGAGGGCCTCGCCGACGGCGGCGACGATCTCGCCCGTCTCGGTCGCCCGGGCGACGGCGTCGAGGTAGTTCTCGGTGTACCAGTTGTGGCGGAGGATCGTGGCCTCCACCCCCGAAGCGGCGATCGCGGCCTCGGTCGCCTTGTGGTCGGCGCCGAGGGCGTAGTCGACCTCGTCGACGCGCGGGGCGCTGGTGTAGACGAGGCGCTCGACGCCGGCCGCGCGCGCGGCGTCGATGACGTTGCGGTGCCCCGCGACGCGATCCGCATCGGTTCCCGAGATGAGCAGCACACGGGTCACCGACTCGAACGCCGGGGCGAGCGTCTCGGGGCGGGAGTAGTCGAGCTCGACGACACCCACGCCGCGAGCGGCCAGGTCGTCGGCCTTGGCGGGGGTGCGCACGCCCGCGACGATGTCGGATGCCGAGACCCCGCGTTCGAGCAGGGCGTCGATGACGAGACGGCCGAGGTGTCCGGAGGCGGCGGTGACGAGGAGGGTCATGAGGTGTCCTTTCGATCGGTACGACGAAGCCAACGTCGATCCGTTCAGTGCATTCCGGAATGCAGGTACCCACTTTCTGGTTAGGTACTCACATGAACGTCAGTCTTGCGGATCTCCGCGCCGAACAACCGGGTGTCTTCCAAGACGGGTGCCCCACCCGCACGGTGCTCGACCACGTCATGGGCAAGTGGGGCGTGCTCGTGCTGATGGCCCTGTCCGACGGCACCCAGCGGTGGGGCGTGCTGCGGCGCAACGTCTCGGGGATCAGCGAGAAGATGCTCGCCAGCACGCTGAAGACCCTCGAGGCCGACGGCCTCGTCGACCGCACCGCCTACCCCGAGGTGCCCCCGCGCGTCGAGTACCGCCTCACCGACCGGGGGCGCGATCTGATGGAACGGGTGATCCCGCTCATGCAGTGGGTCGCCACGCACGCCGACGACATCGTCTCGCGCCGCAGCTGAGGCGTGCGCGCCGCCTAGGCTCGATTCATGCGCGACAGCCTGACGTTCCGCTCCGCCCGGCGCATCCCGCTCCTGCAGGTCGCGAAATCGGCCGTCGCGGTCGTGGCCGCCTGGCTGCTGGCCGGGTGGCTCGTGCAGGGTCCGCCGCCGATCTTCGCCGCCATCGCGGCGCTGCTGGTGGTGCAGCCGAGCATCAACCAGTCGTTCACGCGCGCGGTCGAGCGCAGCGTCGGCGTGATCGTCGGCGTCGTTATCGCCGCACTGCTCGGGCTCGTGTTCGGCTCCCAGCCGTGGGTGGCGCTGCTGTCGGCGGGCGTCGCACTCGTCGTCGCCTGGGCCGCGCGCATCTCGCCCGGAGCCACGAACCAGATCGCGATCAGCGCCCTGCTGGTGCTCGCCCTCGGGACGGCGACCCCCAACTACGCCCTCGACCGCGTGCTCGAGACCCTCATCGGCGCGGCGATCGGCATCGTCGTCAACGCCGCGCTCGTGCCGCCCGTGCTCGTCCCCGCCGCACGCGCGAAGGTCGACGTGCTGGGGCGGGAGCTCGCCGAAGCACTCGAACGCCTGGCCGACGCGCTCGAGGCGCCGCAGACCCCCGGCTCGCTCGAGGAACTGCTGCTCCAGGCCCGTCTGCTGCGCCCCGTGCGCGACGGCGCCGCCGATGCGATCCGCGATGCGGCGGACTCCCTGGCCCTGAATCCCCGCAGCGGCCGTCACCGCAGCGATCTGGCCGCCATGGGCGACCTGCTCGAGCGGTTCACCCCCGTCGTCACGCAGACGATCGGCATGACCCGAGCGGTGTACGACGGGTACGAGAAGACGATCGTCGACGAGCCCGCCGTGCGCGCGATCGCCGAGCAGCTGCACCGCGCGGCTCACGACGTCCGCCGCGCGTTCGCCCTCGACGCGGGTCCCGAGCGGGTGGTCGTCGAGGAGCCCGCGCTCACCCGCCCCCTGCAGATCCGCACGCCCTCGACGGCGCACTGGGTGCTCGTCGGGTCGCTGCTCATGGATCTGCACCGCATCCACGAGACCCTGCGCGACGACGACGCGTGACCCCGCTCGCGCGGACTGCTCGCACCGCGGATGCCGCAGCCGCGGCCCCGACGCGCACGCACGCTGGTTGACTGGAACCATGGGTACCGCGATGTTCCCCCTGGGCGCCGTCCTCTTCCCGCACACGCCTCTGGCGCTGCGCATCTTCGAGGAGCGCTACCTCGTCATGCTCGGTCGGCTGCTCGATGAGACCGACCCCTCGTTCGGCGTGGTCCTCATCGAGCGCGGCAGCGAGACCGGTGGGGGCGACCAGCGCTTCGCCGTCGGCACGATGGCGCAGCTGAGCCACGTCGTGCCGCAGGCCGGCCAGATGCAGATCGTCGCCCGCGGCACGGAGCGCTTCGAGATCACGGGGTGGCTCGACGACGCACCGTACCCCCGGGCCGATGTGCGGGCCCTCCCCGACCTCGAGTGGAACGACGCGCTCGCCCCTCTGCTCGAGGAGGCCGAGCGCATCGTGCGGCGGGTGCTGGGGCGTGCTCAGCAGTTCGGCGGCACCCGGTGGGATGCCGAAGTCGAACTGTCGGAGGAACCCCTGCCCCGGGCCTGGCAGATCGCCGCGATCGCGCCGCTCGGCGAGCTGGACCAGATGGAGCTGCTGCGCTCGGCGACCCTCGGCGGTCTGCTGCGCGCCACGATCGACCTCACCCTCGCCGCGGAGCCCCTGCTGGCCGATCCCGTGCCCGACGGCGTGATCGTCGTCGACGACGAGGACGACGACAGCCTCTGACCCCCGGCGTGACGGGCTCGTCCTCCGCGACCCCCACGACGACGGCGAGGCCGGCCCCCGGTTCGGGACCGACCTCGCCGTACAGATGAGTCGTCAGTTCAGTGCGCGCACCGAGGAGGGGATGACGCCGTCGCCGTAGAGGTCGATCGCCAGATCCTGCAGGGCGGTCAGGGCGACGCGCTGGGTCTGCGGACCGTACGAGATGCGGGCGACGCCGAGCGCCTCGTACTCGGCCGCGGTGAGGGCTCCCGGCACGCCGATGACGCTGAGCGTGCGCTCCCCCAGACCCTCGACCAGGCGCCGGGTGGTCTCGGCGTCGAGCAGTCCGGGCACGAACACCGAGGTCGCCCCGGCAGCGAGGAAGGCGCGGCCGCGCTCGATGGCATCCGCCACCTTGTCGTCGAGCGGACGGTCGGCGCCCTTGAGGAACACGTCGGTGCGGGCGTTCAGCACGAACGGCACGCCCTCGGCCTCACCCGCCGCGATGACGGCCTCGACCGCGGCGACCGCGTCGGCCAGCGGCTTCACCTTGTCTTCGACGTTGGCGCCGACCACACCCACGCCGATGGCGCGGCGGGTCGTCTCACCGGGGTTGCCGAAGCCGGAGTCGAGGTCGGCCGTGACCGGCACGTCGACGGCGGCGACGATGCGACCGACCATGTCGAGCATGAGCTCGACGGGGATGTTCTCGCCGTCTTCGTAGCCGAAGGTCGCGGCGATCGAGTGACCGGCCGTCGCGAGGGCCTTCGTCTCGGGCAGGGCGGCGATCGCCCGCGCCGAGACGACGTCCCAGATGTTCACGACCCGCAGGATCTCGGGGGCGGTGTGCAACCGCGCGAACGACTGCGCCTTGTCGCTGAGAGCGCTCATGCGTGCACGCTCCCGTCGTTGTCCGAGCCGTCGACGAGGGCTTCGGCGATGAGGGTCTCTCCCCCGCCGAACCGGATGAACCGTCCGATCGTGGCGGGCTGCACGAGCGCCGCCGCGGCGACGGCGGCGACATCGGCACGGCCGACCTCGGCCTTGCCCTGCGGCGCGGTCGTGATGCGCCCCGAGGCGGGGTCGTCGGTCAGGGTGCCGGGGCCCAGGATCGTCCAGTCGAGGTCGCTCGCGCGCAGGTGGTCGTCGGCGGCGAGCTTGGCGTCGGCGTACGCGTAGAACGCGTCGTCGGGGTCGATGCCGTGGTCGGGGGTGGATCCGATCCACGACACCATGACGAACCGGCGCACGCCCGCGCGAGATGCGGCGTCGACGGCGCGCTGCGCAGCGTCGCGGTCGACGGCGTAGGTGCGCTCCGCGCTGCCTCCGCCCGCTCCCGCGGACCAGATCACGGCGTCGGCGCCCGAGAAGGCCTCGGCCATCTCATCGGTGTCGGCGTTCTCGACGTCGAGCACGAGCGGCGTCGCGCCGGCCTGCTCGATGTCTGCCGCCTGGTCGGGGTTGCGGATGACCGAGGTGGCCTCGTCTCCGCGCTCGGCCAGCAGCCGAGCGAGATGCAGGGCCACCTTTCCGTGGCCCCCGATGATCACGATGCGTTCCATGTCGTTGTCCTCCCGCGTTGTCGATCGTCGTTCGTGATCGACCGTACGCCGCACCACCGACAGCCGCGGGCGGGGTTGACGCCCTTACTCGACGTCTCCGTCCACGTAGACCCAGCGGCCCCCGCGGCGGACGAACCGGCTGCGTTCGTGCAGCTCCCCAGCCCGCCCGTCGTGGCGGTACCGGGCACGGAACTCCACGATCGCGGCATCCCCGTCTTCGCGGGCCTCGACCACCTCGAGAGCCGTCCACTCGGTGCCGTCGTCGGCGACGACCTCGTCGGGGCGGGTCCGCGGATGCCACGACCGCACCAGGTGCGTCGTGTCACCCACGGCGAAGGCGGTGTAGCGCGACCGCATGAGCCGCTCCGCGCTCGGCGCCGCTCCCCCGTCGAGGATCGGCGCGCAGCACGTGGCGAAGATCCCACCGCCGCACGGGCAGGGTGCCGCCGCGGGAGGACGACGGGATGCCGAGCCGAAGGACATCCCGACAGCCTAGGACGGAGGCCGTGCCCCCGTGCCAGGATGACTCCCGTGACCGACCGCATCATGCTCCTCGACACCGCGTCGCTGTACTTCCGCGCATTCTACGGCGTTCCCGACAAGGTCACGGCGGCCGACGGCACCTCCGTGAACGCCGTGCGCGGCCTGCTCGACATGATCGCGAAGCTGGTCTCCACCTACGAACCCACGCGTCTCGTCGCCTGCTGGGACGACGATTGGCGCCCGGCGTGGCGCGTCGACCTGATCCCGAGCTACAAGGCCCACCGCGTCGTCGAGGCCGTTCCCGTCGGCGCCGACGTCGAAGAGGTCCCCGATCCGCTCGAGGCCCAGATCCCGCTCATCCGCGAGGCTCTCGCCGTGCTCGGCATCCCCGTCGTCGGCGCGGCCGAACACGAGGCCGACGACGTGATCGGCGCCCTCGCGACCCACGCCGACGTGCCCGTCGACATCGTCACGGGCGACCGCGATCTGTTCCAGCTGATCGACGACGAGCGCGGCGTGCGCATCGTCTACACGGCCCGCGGCATGAGCAACCTCGAGATCGTCGACGACGCGGCCGTGCTGGGCAGGTACGGCGTGCACGCCGCGCAGTACGCCGACTTCGCGGTGCTGCGCGGCGACCCCTCCGACGGCCTGCCCGGTGTCTCGGGCATCGGCGAGAAGTCGGCGGCGTCGCTGCTCACCGCCCACGGCTCGCTCGACGGCATCCGGGCGGCGGTCGCCGACGGTTCCGCGGGCACCCCGAGCCAGCGCGCGAAGATCGCCGCCGCCGCCGACTACCTCGACGTCGCGCCCACCGTGGTCCGCGTCGCCCGCGACCTCACCTTCGCGCCCTTCGACGATCACCTGGGCGCCGCGGACGAGACCGCCGCTCACGCACTGGCCGAGAAGTGGAACCTGGGATCCTCGATGACCCGCGCGCTGACCGCTCTCGACCGCTGAGTCTCAGCGCGAGCGCTCCAGCCACTCCCGCAGGCGGTCGAGGGGCCACGTCGTGACGATGCGGTCGACGGGCACCTTCGCCGCCTCCGCTCGTGCGGCTCCGTAGTCCAGCAGCGACAGCTGCCCGGGTGCGTGCGCGTCGGAGTCGATCGAGAAGAGGCACCCCGCCTCGATCGCCAGGGCCAGCAGCTCGTCGGGCGGGTCCTGACGCTCCGGACGGGAATTGATCTCGACCGCCACCCCCGAGGCCGCGCACGCGGCGAAGACGGCCTCGGCGTCGAAGTCCGAAGGCGGGCGCGTCCCCCGCGCCCCCTCGACGAGCCGCCCGGTGACGTGTCCCAGCACGTCGACCCGCGGGTCCCCCGCCGCAGCGACCAACCGTCGTGTCATCGGACCGCGTTCCATGCGCAGCTTCGAATGAGCGGATGCCACCACCACGTCGAGCTCGTGAAGCAACGCGTCTTCCTGGTCGAGGTCGCCCTCGTCGAGGATGTCGACTTCGATCCCGGTGAGCAGCGTGAAACCGTCACCGCGGTGCCCCCGCACGATCTCCATCTGCGCCCGCAGACGCTCGGGCGAGAGGCCGTTGGCCACGGTGAGACGCGGCGAATGGTCGGTGAGAGCCAGGTACTCGTGACCGAGTCCCCGCGCGGCCTCGACCATCGCCTCGATCGGGGTGAGCCCGTCCGACCATTCGCTGTGGCTGTGCAGGTCGCCGCGCAGCTTCGCCCGCACCTCCGCACCGCCCACGGGCGCGTTCTCGGCCCACAGGGCCGCCAGTCGCTCCGGGACACCGCCGGCCAGAGCCTGCTGGATCACCGCGAAGGTCGACTCGCCGATCCCCGCGCGGCGCCGCAGACCCGGGTCGCGCAACTCGTCGTCGCTCAGCCCCTCGATCGCGGCCGCGGCGGTGCGGAACGCCTTCGACTTGTACCGCGACGACCGTTCCCGCTCGAGCAGATAGGCGATCTCGGTGAGCGCGTCGAGCGGATGCACGATCGGCTACTCCGCCAGGGCCTTCGTGGTGTCCACCCAGTCGGTGAGCTTGGCCGCGGCACGGCCGTCGTCGACGGCGGCGGCGGCGTCGGCCATCGCCTCGGCGAGACGTTCGATGATCGGACGCTGAACCTCGGCGGCATCCTGGAACAGTCGGTACGACACCAGACCCGCGGCGGCGTTGAGCAGCACGATGTCGCGCACCGGACCGGTCTCGCCTCCCAGCACGCGCCGCACCACCTCGGCGTTGTGATCGGGGGAACCACCGAGCAGGTCGTCGATCTCGGCGAGGGGGATGCCGAGATCCCGGGGATCGAGATCGTGCTCGTGCACGTCTCCGCGGCTGATCTCCCAGACGCGACTGTGGCCGGTCGTGGTCAGTTCGTCGAGGCCGTCGTCGCCGCGGAACACGAGCGCCGTCGCGCCGCGGGTGCGGAACACGCCGGTGATCAGCGGAACGCGGTCGAGGTGCGCGACACCCACGGCGTTCGCCTCGGCGCGCGCCGGGTTGCACAGCGGCCCGAGGAAGTTGAAGACGGTGGGAACGCCCAGCTCCGCGCGCGTCGAAGCCGCGTGGCGGAATCCCGGGTGGAACGCCGAGGCGAAGGCGAAGGTGATGCCGGTGCGCTCGAGCGTCTCGGCGACCTGCTCCGGAGTCAGCGTCAGCGCGACGCCCAGCGAAGAGAGCACGTCGGAGGATCCGGATGCCGAGCTCGCCGCCCGGTTGCCGTGCTTGACCACGGGGACTCCCGACGCCGCCGCCACCACCGCCGCCATGGTCGACACGTTCACGGTGCCGTACCTGTCGCCACCGGTGCCCACGATATCGAGCACCTCGGCTCGCACGGGGAGCGGCACGGCCGCCTCGAGGATCGCGTCGCGGAAGCCGACGATCTCTTCGACCGTCTCGCCCTTGGCCCGCAGTGCCATCAGGAATCCGCCCAGCTGCGAGGGCGTCGCCTCGCCCGCCATGACCTTGCGCATGGCCCACGTCGACTCGGACACGCTGAGGTCGTTGCCGGCCAGCAGCGCCGAGAGCAGATCGGGCCAGGTGAAACGTTCCGCCATGCCATGATCCTTCCACACGCGTGTCGCCGATCCGCGCGGTCCGCACGCCTGATGGAACCCACGCCTACCGGGGATTCCTTGCAGATTCTGAGGCTTCCCTAAGTCTCGACGATGGAATATCTCAAGTTGAGGATGGGAATATCGGGCTCCGTCATCGCGCATAATGGAACGGTGACGACCTCAGCGACGTATTCCCAGGCCGTGCGTGCCGTGAAGCGGCCCGACCCGGTCGCGGTGGGCACCATCGTGTGGCTGGGCAGCGAGGTCATGTTCTTCGCCGGCCTGTTCGCGATCTACTTCACCCTGCGCAGCACCTCCGCGCCCCTGTGGGCCGAAGAGACGCAGCTGCTCAACGTCCCCTTCGCGACCGTCAACACGATCATCCTCGTGTTGTCCTCGGTCACGTGCCAGATGGGCGTCTTCGCCGCGGAGCGGTACCAGCCGTACCGCACCGGCAAGGCCACCGGCATCCTGAAGTGGGGAATGGTGGAGTGGTTCTACCTCACCTTCATCCTCGGCGCGGTCTTCGTGTCGGGTCAGGTGTGGGAGTACGCGACGCTGGTCGCCGAGGGCATGCCCATCAGCGCCAACCCCTACGCCTCGGCCTTCTACATCACCACCGGCTTCCACGCCCTGCACGTGACGGGTGGCCTCATCGCCTTCCTGCTCGTGATCGGTCGCGCCTACGCCGTGAAGAACTTCGGCCGCAAAGAGATGACCACCTCGATCGTCGTGTCGTACTACTGGCACTTCGTGGACGTCGTCTGGATCGCCCTGTTCTTCGTCATCTACTTCCTCAAGTAAGAGAGCTGCACTTCACATGGCACGCGAGAAGAAGACTCGTCGGGCGTCCGGACGCCGTAGTCCCCTGGCCGCCGCTGCACTGATCGGCATCGGACTCCTCCTCACCGGAGGCGTCTACGCCGGCGCATCGGCCGCGATGGCGGCGACCAACGCCACCCCCACGAGCGAAGCGAACTCGGCCACGGCGGTCGAAGAGGGCCAGAAGCTCTTCCAGGCCAACTGCGCCACCTGCCACGGCCTCGACCTGCAGGGCAGCCAGCAGGGCCCGTCGCTGTTCGGCGTCGGTGAGCTGTCGGTGCACTTCCAGGTGTCCACCGGCCGCATGCCCCTGCAGGCGCAGGGTCCCCAGGCTCCCGTGAAGCCGGTGCAGTTCACCGACGAGCAGATCAACGCGATCGCCGCGTACGTGCAGTCGTCGGCCCCCGGCCCGACGTACCCCACCGACGAGCTGGTCGACGGTGAGGGCGACCTGTCGCACGGTGCCGAGCTGTTCCGCATCAACTGCGCGATGTGCCACAACGTCGCCGGCGCCGGTGGCGCGCTCACCGAGGGCAAGTGGGCCCCCGACCTGCACACCGTCAGCCCGGTCAACATGTACGCCGCGATGGTCACCGGCCCGCAGAACATGCCGGTCTTCAACGACCTGAACCTCACCCCCGAAGACAAGCGCGACGTCATCTCGTACCTGATGTACCTCCAGAAGTCCGAATCCCCCGGCGGTTACGCCCTCGGGTCGTTGGGTCCGGTCTCGGAGGGTCTGTTCATCTGGATCTTCGGTATCGGGGCGTTGATCGCCCTCACCGTGTGGATCACGGCGAAGTCCAACTGACCGTCGTTCTCGACATTACGTAAACGCACGAGGAGCACCATGGCACACGAGGACGACGCACTCGAGCACGAGAGGGCTTCCTGGAAGCCCGGCTCGGGGCTCGCCGTCGCGGTTCCCGACGCCGTTCAGAACCCCGGCCTCCCGGGGCACCGTCAGCGCATGACCGATCAGGACCCGCAGGCGATGAAGCGTGCGGTTCGCACGGTCTACACCCTGTTCTACTTCTCGGTCGCGGCGAGCATCTGGGCGAGCATCGCCTACATGATCTTCCCGATCGAGTCGGGCGCGTTGATCGACATCCGCTACAACAACCTCTTCATCGGTCTGGGCATCGCCTTCGCGCTGCTCTCGATCGGTATCGG
Source organism: Microbacterium sp. Leaf436 (assembly GCF_001424715.1). Classification (NCBI taxonomy): domain Bacteria; kingdom Bacillati; phylum Actinomycetota; class Actinomycetes; order Micrococcales; family Microbacteriaceae; genus Microbacterium; species Microbacterium sp. Leaf436. Next base: position 941,622 of record NZ_LMRB01000002.1, on the reverse strand, counting down.
CGCCATCCACTGGTCCAAGTCGGTCATGTCCGACAAGGAGTACATCGAGGACCGCCACGCCACCCGTGGGCGCGACGAGGTGCGCGAAGCCGCCATCAACGTGTTCGTCGAGGGCGACAAGGAGTCCGGCTTCGGCCGTCGCGAGATCATCCGCAACTCGCTGTTCGCCGCTCTCGCCGCCTCCGTCATCCCCGGCATCACGCTGTTCCGCGGTCTTGCTCCGCAGGATCAGGACCCCGTGAAGCTCCTCAGCCACACCATGTGGAAAGAGGGCTCCCGCCTGTCGCACGACCCGTCCGGTCGTCCGATCCGTGCGGCCGACGTCACCATCGGCTCCGCCTTCCACGTCATCCCGGAAGAGCTCGCCAGCCTCGGCCACGACGAGGGCTACCTCGAAGAGAAGGCCAAGGCGATCGTGCTGCTGATGCGTCTGCAGCCCGAGCAGCTGAACCCCGACACCAACAACATGGACTGGTCGTACGACGGCATCGTCGCGTACTCCAAGGTCTGCACGCACGTCGGCTGCCCCGTGGCGCTGTACGAGCAGCAGACCCACCACCTCCTGTGCCCCTGCCACCAGTCGCAGTTCGACGTCGCCAATGGCGCGGCCGTCATCTTCGGCCCGGCCGCCCGTCCCCTGCCGCAGCTCCCCATCTCCGTCGACGCCGAGGGCTACCTCGTCGCGCAGAGTGACTTCCACGAGCCCGTCGGCCCCAGCTTCTGGGAGCGCTCATGAGCACCGGTACCCATCCCACCGAGAACGTCACCTCCGCACCCGCGGTGCACGCAGGTGCCCCGGCGACCGCCGGACGCGACGGCAAGCCCCTGGGCGGACGCTTCGTCGGTGCCGCGGCGAACTATCTCGACGAGCGCACGAGCATCTCGGGCATCGTCAAAGAGATGGGTCGCAAGATCTTCCCCGACCACTGGTCGTTCATGCTGGGTGAGATCGCGCTGTGGAGCTTCGTCGTCGTGCTGCTGTCCGGCACGTTCCTGACGTTCTTCTTCCAGGCGTCGATGGTCGAGACGCACTACAACGGCGCCTACGAGCCCATGCGCGGCATCGCGATGTCGGCGGCCATGGAATCGGCGCTGCACATCTCGTTCGACCTGCGCGGTGGACTGCTCGTCCGTCAGATCCACCACTGGGCCGCCCTGGTGTTCGTGGCCGGTATCGGCGTGCACATGCTGCGCGTGTTCTTCACCGGTGCGTTCCGCAAGCCCCGCGAACTCAACTGGGTCGTCGGCTTCATCCTCTTCATCCTGGCGATGGCCGAGGGCTTCACCGGCTACTCGCTCCCCGACGACCTGCTCTCGGGCAACGGCCTCCGCATCATCGACGGCATGATCAAGGGTCTGCCGATCATCGGCACGTGGACCTCGTTCCTGCTGTTCGGCGGGGAGTTCCCCGGCACCGCGATCGTGGGCCGTCTGTACACGCTGCACATCCTGCTGCTGCCGGCCATCCTGGTCGCGCTGCTGGCCGTGCACCTCATGTTGATGATCATCAACAAGCACACGCAGTTCGCCGGCCCCGCCCGTACGAACAGCAACGTCGTCGGCTACCCGATCCTCCCCGTTTACGCGTCCAAGATGGGTGGCTTCTTCTTCATCACGTTCGGTGTGATCGTCTTGATCGCCGCGCTCGTGACGATCAACCCGATCTGGAACTACGGACCGTACGACCCGTCGCCGGTGTCGGCCGGAACCCAGCCCGACTGGTACATCGGCTTCGCCGACGGCATGCTGCGCCTCATCCCGCCGCACCTAGAGTTCGTGCTGTTCGATCACACGTTCTCGTGGAACATCATCATCCCCGTCGGCGTGCTGGGCTTGTTCATCGTCCTCGTGCTGATCTACCCCTTCATCGAGGCGTGGGTCACCGGCGACAAGCGTGAGCACCACATCGCTCAGCGTCCGCGCAACGCGGCGACCCGCACCGCCATCGGTGCGGCGGGTGTGACGTTCTACGCGGTCATGTGGGCGGCGGCGTCGTCGGACATCATCGCCACGCACTTCCACCTCACGATGGAAGGTGTCATCCACGTCCTGCAGGCCCTGCTGATCGTGGGCCCGATCCTCGCCTACTTCGTCACCAAGCGCATCTGCATCGCGCTGCAGAAGAAGGACCGCGAGATCGCACTGCACGGCTACGAGTCCGGACGCATCGTGCGTCTCCCCGGTGGCGAGTACATCGAGGTGCACCAGCCCGTCGACGAGTTCGAGCGCTGGAAGCTGGTCGACAACGAGGAGTACGCTCCCCTCGTCGTCCGCCCGAACGCGAACGGGCAGATCCCCTGGCACGAGAACCTTCGTGCGTCGGTGTCGCGCTGGTTCTTCGAGGACCGTCTCGCGCCGCTGACTCAGGCCGAGCTCGACGCGGCGGTCGCCCACCAGCACCACGAGCTCGACCACATCGCGCACGAGGAAGCCGACGAGATCGCCGGCGCCAACGCCCGTGCCGACGAAGACGGCCGCCCGCCCATGGCGATCGGTGAGCGCACCGAGGTCGAGCTTCCCGCTCCGAAGGGCCTCGAGGAGCGCAACCGCCCTCAGGGTGACAAGAGCGAGTAACCCTCTATGCGAAACCCCGGTGCTTCGGCACCGGGGTTTCGTCGTTTCTGCCAGCATGCTCCGATGCACGGCGGACGCATCCCGGCGCACGTGCACACCGGCGTGCGCGTGCCCCACCCGGCGTCGCGACGCACGTTCTTCGGCATCCGCGGGCCCGCACACCCGCGACAGCGCGCGAGACCGACGTGGCAGGATGCCGCCGAGGGCTGGCACATACACCCCTCCCCTGCGTCGGCTCCCGACCGTAGCGTGTGGGCATGGCCCTCGCACACGAGTACTTCTCGACACGCCTCGCCTTCGAGACGGACCCCTCCGATGTCTACGCGGCGCAGAAGGCGGGAGAGCGCTTCGTCCTCGTCGACGTGCGAGGAGATGACGCGTGGATTCAGGGCCGCGTCTCGGGCGCCGTCCACATGCCGTACCGAGACATCGCCGAGCGGGCCGCCACCGAGATCCCGGCCGACATGCCCGTCGTGGTCTACTGCTGGAGCCCCGGGTGCAACGCCGGGCAGAAGGGCGCACTCGAGTTCTCGCGACTGGGCTACGAGGTCCGCGAGATGATCGGCGGGTACGAGTACTGGGTGCGCGAGGGGCAGCCCTTCGAGAACGACGAGGGTCCGTGCGAGCGGGTGTTCGACCCGACCGTCATGGTGGTGCGCCGCTGACACTGACCGGCGGCTCCTAGGAGACCGGGGCCCCGTTTCCTCGCAACGCGCCAGCGCGGGCCGCCGCGTCCATCAGGGAAGGCGGCGCACGGCCTCTGAGAGCATCGTCGCACCGTCTCGTCGGCGCTGTCACCGCCGCACTGCTCGCCACCGAACTGACAGAAAGTCAGTGACGCAAAAGCCGCGCGGACGCGGTAAGCAGTATTGACCGAGCTACCTCAGCACGTCGACTGGGCAACTCCACCTGCCAGGACGATGATGATCGACACAATGAAGGTCCACACCAGCGAGGAGACGACCGTGCGCTGCACAGACCGCGTCGCGAGAAGCGCAATCACGTTCGCGCGAGCGACGGTGCCACGGTGACGAGTGCGCCCGACATCATTTCCGACCACCGTGACGAACCGCCGCTGAGACCGAAGGACAGCGAAGCGGTTATCACCATGCCGTAGAGACCGAGCACGATGATGGAGCAGACAAGGGCGAACCCGCCGATCCACGCCGCCCCGCTGACGCGGGCGGCCATCATCGGCATCACACCCGCGCACACAGCGAGGAGGCTCACTCCGATCGCGGAGCCTCCGAGCGTCACCGGGTCGAGCAAACTGCACTGTGCCACCCCGCGCCACACGAGTATGCCCGCCCACCAGAGACCCGCAGCCGCACCCACCGACCACAGGGCTCCTGCAGCTGCGACCACGAATCTCAAGACCCACCGCGTGCGCGCTTTCCCCGCGGAGGTGCTCATGGATTCCGTTCCGGGCTGACCGCGACCGGCCTCGCCGACCGCCTTGCATCCCGTGAGTATCAACACGAGACAACAGCGCAGCGTCGTGAGAGCGTCCACCACGCGAGATTGTCAGCCCCACCGCTAACCCGCCAACCACCAGCCCGATGGCCAACAGGCCAATTATGGCCGGCAGCAAGATAGTCGGTGCCGCCGCCCGGTCTTCCAGGTCGAGAGACGACCCAATCTCATCGAGCCACGTGCCGTATTGCGTGCCGTAGACGACAAGCAGCGCAATCATGGTCAGTCCGATCGCCGCAGTGAGTAGCCCCCAGATGATCCCGCGCACCGGGACAGCTTTGCAGGATGAGAGGCGATGCGGAACCCATCAGTTCCGCACCACAGAGATGACGGGGATTTCCACGTGCGGCGGCGTGACAAGTGAGCTGTGACCCGTCGGCGTCGTCGCATGATCAACACGACGGGTCCCCGCCAGGCCCGGCCCGGCCAGACGTCGTACGCCTCAGGCTGTTTCGACGTCCTCAGCGAACCAGCGCGCAGCAGAACCCGAGAAGACGGGCTCGCTCGCGATCGGTTCGTCGTCGTCGACGACGTCGCACACGACGACCGTCACGTTGTCACGCGTTCCGGCTTCGAGAGCGAGCGCGACGGCGGAGGCGGCCGCGGCGCGGGGATCCGAAGCCTCGGCGATGATCCGGGCGACGTCTGCTTCGGGGACGTAGTCGGTCAGTCCATCGCTGCACAGCACCCAGCGGTCACCGACGACCGGGGGGCGCTCGGCGACGGACACGACATCTCCCTCGGCGCCTCCGAGCGACGCCGTGATGATGTTACGACGCGGGTGGGCCGCGGCGGCCTCCGGCGGGATGATGCCGTGATCGACGAGAGCCTGCACGTACGAGTCATCACGCGTCTCGCGAGTCAACTCGCCGTCGCGGAGCAGGTAGGCGCGAGAGTCGCCGGTGTGCGCCAGCAGCAGGTCGCCGCCCGTGCTGAGGAACAGACCCGTGAAGGTCGTCGCCATGCCCTGGAGCGCGGGGTCACGCTCGACATGGGCGCGGATGTCCCAGTTCGCCTCGCGAATGCGCACCAGGAGTCCATCGGCGTCGAGGCCACCGCCCCGAGTCGCGACGAGTCTATGCAGGAGCGCCGCGGAGGCGAGGTCTCCCGAGGGGCCTCCCCCGACGCCGTCTGCCACCGCCGCACCCCAGGACGCCGCGAAGGCGGCGTCCTGGTTGGTGGGACGGTGGGAGCCGGCGTCGGAGACGGCGGCCGCGATCAGCCGAACGGGCACAGGATCAGCGTGCGAAGTACCCGCGGTAGTACTCGTACACCCATCCGACGATGGCGATGACGAAGACCAGGAATCCGACGGGGACGAGCCAGCTACCGACAGCGAGACCGATCACGGCGATCGCGGCGGAACCGGCCAGGACGATGGGCCACCACGACCACGGGCTGAACTCGCCCATCTCGGGGTCACCGTCGTCGATGTCGGCCGTCAGAGTGTCCTCGGGCAGCTCACCGTTCTGCGCCTTGAGCACGCGGCCGATGTAGAAGGCGATCATGGTCGACATGAGGCCGAGGAAGGCCAGGGCGACCGTTCCGACCCACTCGACGCCACCGTGCTGGAGCAAGCTCCACACGGTGTAGACGCCGGCGATCACGAACGCGAAGACGGCCAGGAGCCACCAGAGTCCGACATTGGTACGCATCGTTACTTGACCTCTCCGGCAGCGGCGTCGACGACAGGCGCGTCGGGGGCATCCTTGGCCGGACCCACACCGACCGGAATGCCGGCCTCGGGGTGGTTCAGGTCGAAGGCGGGGCGCTCGCTACGGATACGCGGGATGGAGGTGAAGTTGTGACGCGGCGGCGGGCACGAGGTGGCCCACTCGAGCGACGCTCCGTAGCCCCACGGGTCGTCGACCGTCACGCGCGGCGCCTTGCGCGCGGTGATCCAGACGTTCAGCAGGAACGGGATCATCGACGCACCGAGGATCATCGATCCCACCGTCGACAGCTGGTTCTCCCACGTCCATCCGTCTGCGGCCGCGTAGTCGGCGTAGCGACGCACCATGCCGTCGACGCCCAGCCAGTGCTGGATGAGGAAGGTCATGTGGAAGCCGACGAACAGCATCCAGAAGTGCACCATGCCGAGACGCTCGTTGAGCATCTTGCCGGTCCACTTCGGCCACCAGAAGTAGAAGCCCGCGAACATCGCGAACACGACGGTTCCGAAGACGACGTAGTGGAAGTGCGCGACGACGAAGTACGAGTCCGACAGGTGGAAGTCGAGCGGGGGCGACGCGAGGATGACACCGGTCAGACCGCCGAAGACGAACGAGACCAGGAAGCCCAGGGCGAAGACCATCGGGGTCTCGAAGGTGACCGAGCCGCGCCACAACGTACCGATCCAGTTGAAGATCTTCACGCCGGTCGGCACCGCGATGAGCATCGTCATCAGAGCGAAGAAGGGCAGCAGCACACCACCCGTGACGTACATGTGGTGGGCCCACACCGCCACCGACAGCGCCGCGATCGCGATCGTGGCGTAGACGAGGGTCTTGTACCCGAAGATCGGCTTGCGGCTGAAGACCGGGAAGATCTCGGAGACGATGCCGAAGAACGGCAGCGCGATGATGTACACCTCGGGGTGACCGAAGAACCAGAACAGGTGCTGCCAGAGCAGGACGCCGCCGTTCTCGGGGCTGTAGATGTGCGAGCCGAGCACGCGGTCCGACGCGGCGGCGAAGATCGCCGCGGCGAGGACGGGGAACGCCAGCAGGATCAGGATGCTCGTGATCAGCGTGTTCCACGAGAAGATCGGCATGCGCCACATGGTCATGCCGGGCGCGCGCATCGTGAGGATCGTCGTGATGAAGTTCACCGCGCCGAGGATCGTGCCGAAACCGCTGATGCCGAGTCCCAGCATCCAGAGGTTTCCACCGACGCCCGGCGAGAAGCTCGCATTGGCGAGCGGCTGATAGGCGAACCATCCGAAGCCGGCCGCACCCTGCGGGGTGAGGAAGCCGGAGACGGCGATCGTGGATCCGAACAGGAACAGCCAGAAGGCGAAGGCGTTCAGCCGCGGGAACGCCACGTCGGGCGCACCGATCTGCAGCGGCAGCAGCGCGTTGGCGAAGCCCGCGAACAGCGGCGTCGCGAACATGAGCAGCATGATCGTGCCGTGCATGGTGAAGAGCTGGTTGTACTGCTCTTTCGTCGGGATGATCTGCATGCCGGGCTCGAAGAGCTCTGCGCGGATGATCAGCGCCATGACGCCACCGAGCATGAAGAACATGACGGAGGCGATCAGGTACATGTACCCGATGGTCTTGTGGTCGGTGGAGGTGATCCACTTGACGACCAGGTTGCCCTTCTGCTCAACACGCGTGGTGCTCAGCAGAGCGGCTTGACGCGGCGGGAGAGTCGTGGGGCGCGAGGCCCCCTTCTCCTGGAGCGGAAGCGTCGTGGCCATGATCACTCGTTCCCTTCGGTGCCGGCCGTGCTCAGGTTCTGCAGGCGCGACAGGTCGCTGATGTCGCCCACGTCGCCGGCCGAGCGCAGCGAGTCGAGGTAGTCCTCGTACTCGGCGTCGCTGACGACCTTGACGTTGAAGAGCATGGCGGAGTGGTATTCACCGCACAGCTCGGCGCACTTGCCCTCGTAGGTGCCCTCACGGGTGGGCGTGAACGACCACTCGTTGTCACGGCCGAGGTACATGTCTTTCTTGTAGAGGAAGTCGATGATCCAGAACGAGTGGATGACGTCGCGCGAGCGGAGGTCGATCTTGACCGTCTTGTTCACCGGCAGGTACAGGGTGGGCACGTCCTGCAGATCGTAGCCGTCGGACGTGGCCTTGGCCTGGACACCCATCGAGTAGACGGCGTCGGAGTTGTCTTCCTGCGTGCCGTTGTACTGGAAGTCCCACGCCCACTGCTTGCCGTACGCCGTGATCGACACGTCGGGGTCGTCGTACTGCGTCTCGAGCGTGTTCTGGTCGCGCGCCGTGAAGGCGAAGAAGCCGACGACCAGGATCAGAGGAACGATCGTGTAGAAGATCTCGACCGGCATGTTGTAGCGCAGCTGGACCGGCAGACCGGACTGCCCCTTGCGACGGCGGTACGCGATGACCGACCACAGCATGAGGCCCCAGGTGACGACACCCACGGCGAGGAGCACGATCCACGAGTTGACCCACAGACCGGCGACCATGTCGGTGTGGTTGGTGGCGGGCGTACCGTCATCGACGAAGCCGGGCAGGAAGCCGTGGAGCTGTGTCGTGGTGCAGCCGGACAGGAGCGCAACCGAGGCGATCCCGACGGGGAGCGCAGCCCAGCGAAGGCGACGTTTGGAGGGCACAGTGCACCTTTCCGGGTCGTGGATGAAGCTTTGACAGTCTACGGCAACCTCTCACCGTTCTCAGGCCATTCGTCCAGTGCCGAGACATCGAGAACCCCCGGGTTCCGCGGTGTGATCCGGGGTCCGGGGGTTCTCGATGGGGCGCCGTGAAACGGCGGCTGAGATCAGTGGAAGCTGTCGCCGCAGGCGCAGGAACCGCCGGCGTTGGGGTTGTCGATCGTGAAGCCCTGCTCCGAGATCGTGTCCTTGAAGTCGATGTTCGCACCGTCGAGGTACGGAACGCTCATGTCGTCGACGATGACCTCGACGCCGTCGAAATCGGCGACCTTATCACCGTCGAGGTAACGCTCGTCGAAGTAGAGCTGGTAGATGAGTCCGGAGCATCCGCCGGGCTGAACGGCCACGCGCAGACGAAGGTCGTCGCGACCCTCCTGCGAGAGCAGGCTCTTCACCTTGTCGGAGGCGGCGGCGGTGAGGCCGACACCGTGCTCGCGGGTCTCGGCGGAGGACGACAGTGTGGTGTCGGTCATGGCGATGCCCTTCGGTTGATCGGTCGCGGGGACGTGACGAGTCTACGCCCGCCACGGCCCCGCGGTCCGCTCAGACGGTGCGCTCGTTCAAACGCGTCAGCAGGAGGGCCTCCGACACCAGGGCGTTGCGGAACGTGTCGAGGTGCAGCGACTCGTTCGGGCTGTGCGCGCGAGCGTGGGGGTCCTCGACACCGGTCACGAGAATCTGGGCGCTCGGGAACTCGCGCACGAGGTCGGCGATGAAGGGGATCGATCCGCCGACGCCGACGTCGACCGAGTCCACGCCGTACCCGTCGGCGAACGAGGCGCGAGCGTCTTCGACGGCCCATCCGCTCGTGTCGACGAGGAACGCGTCGCCGCAGTCGACGTCGGTGAACTCCAGCTGCGCGCCGAACGGCGCATGGGCGCGCAAGTGCGCCTCGATCGCCCGGTAGGCCTCATGGGCGTCCTGCCCCGGGGCGACGCGGGCGCTGATCACCACGCGGGTCTGCGGGGCGAGGGTGTTCGACGCCGAGTCGACGGGCGTGGCGTCCCAGCCGGTGATCGTGACCGACGGCTTGTTCCAGATCCGGCTGAGGATGGCGTCGCGGCCGATCGGCCGCACCCCGTCGAGCAGTCCCGACTCGGCGCGCAGGGTCTCTTCGCTGTAGTCGGGCGTGGGGGCGTCGCGCTCGAGGAGACCGTCGACGGCGACGGCGCCGTCGTCGTCCCACAGCGTCGCGAGCAGCTTCACCGTGGCGAGCATGGCATCCGGGACGGCGCCGCCCATCATGCCGGAGTGCGATGCGTGCTCGAGGGTGCGCACGGTGAGCGTGAAGCGCGCGTTCCCGCGGAGCGACACCGTGAGACCGGGGGTGCGGTCGTCCCAGTTGCCCGAGTCGGCGACGACGATCACGTCGGAGCGCAGCACCTCGGCGTTGTCGGAGAGGAACTGCCCGAACGAGCGCGAGCCGTACTCCTCTTCGCCCTCGATGAACACCGCGATGCCCAGGTCGAGGTCGTCTCCGAGGACTTCGCTCACGGCGCGGATGGCACCGACGTGGGCCATGACCCCCGCCTTGTCGTCGGCGGCGCCGCGGCCGTAGAGGCGGCCGTCGCGCACGGTGGGTTCGAAGGGCGGTGAGTCCCACAGGGCTTCGTCGCCGGGAGGCTGGACGTCGTGGTGCGCATACAGAAGAACGGTGGGCCGACCGTTGCGAGCGGCTCGCGACGCCAGCACGGCGGGCTGTCCCATCTCGTCGGTGCCGGGAATCGCGGCACGCGCTACCTCGACGGAATCGAAGACGCCGGTGCCCCTCAACAGGGCGGCGACGGCGTCAGCGCTCTCGACGAGGGCGGACTGATCGAACGACGGCCACGCGATCGACGGGATGCGTACGAGGGAGCCGAGATCGGACAGGGCGGCGGGGATGCCGGCGTCGGCTGCGCGATGCACAGCCTCGTGCCGGGACAGGTCGGGGGTCATGCGGGTAATCTTAGATCTCCCGATCCGCGAACTGCCGAGGTAACCCGTGGCCAAGTCCCCCGCCCCCGCCCCCAACGACACCCCCGTCGAGCCGACGGTCCTCGGATCGGGTAAGGGTCGCGCGACCCCGTCGCGCGCCGAGCAAGAGGCCGCCCGCAAGCGCCCGCTCGTCCCCGACACCAAAGAGGCCAAGGCCCGCGCCCGAGCCGAGCTCGCCGCCCAGCGCGAGAAGGCCCGCGTCGGCATGGCCGCCGGCGAGGAGCGCTACCTCCCGGTGCGCGACCGCGGTCCGCAGCGCCGCTTCGGACGCGACTTCGTCGACGCGGGCTGGCACCTCGGTGAGGGCGTCATGCCGTTCATGGTCCTCGTGATCGTGGCGACGCTGATCCCCGTCGCGTTCTTCCAGTACTGGTCGTTCGTGGCGCTGTGGATCTTCATCCTGTTCGTCGTCGGCGACATGATCATCACCTCGATCCGCGTCAAGCGCGCCGCGAAAGAGAAGTTCGGCGAGAGCAAGCTCGAGAAGGGTCTCGGCTGGTACGCGGCGATGCGCACCGTGCAGATGCGGTTCATGCGTCTGCCCAAGCCGCAGGTCAAGCGCGGGCAGTACCCCGTCTGACACGACCGATCTCCTCGAAGCGGCGCGCCTCCGGGCGCGCCGCTTCGTCGTTTCCGGGGCCGCCACCGGCGCGCTCCGGGTCAGCGAATCGCAGCCCGCGCCCTCCGGGTCGGCAAATCGGGCCGGCGCGCTCCGGGTCAGCGTCGCGCGGCGAGACCGCGGCTGATCTGCCGGGCCCACAGTGGACCGCGATACAGGAAGCCGGTGTAGCCCTGCACCAGCGTCGCGCCGGCGGCGAGGCGGTCGCGCACGTCGTCGGCGGTCTCTACTCCCCCGGCCGAGATGACCACGAACTCCGCCGGAACGGCGGTCCGCACGAGTCGGAGCACCTCGGCGGCACGCGCTCTGAGGGGCGCCCCCGACAGGCCACCCGCTCCCGCTGCCTCGACCTTCGCGGCATCGGTGGAGAGCCCCGAACGCGAGATGGTGGTGTTGGTGGCGATGATGCCGGCGAGTCCCGCATCGACCGCGAGGCGCGCGATGTCCTGCACCTCGGCGTCGTCGAGATCCGGAGCGATCTTCACCAGCAGCGGGGTGTCCCCCGCGGCATCCCGAACCTCCGTCAGCAGGGGGCGGAGCGTCTCGACCGCTTGCAGTCCGCGCAGGCCGGGGGTGTTCGGCGACGACACGTTCACCACGAGGTAGTCGGCCAGCGGCGCCAACAGGCGGGCGCTGCGCACGTAGTCGGTGGTGGCGTCGTCGACGGCGACCACGCGGCTCTTGCCGATGTTGACGCCGATCACCGGACGACGCCGCGCACGACGCAGCCGCCGCAGCTTCGCCGCCGCCGCCGCCGCGCCGTCGTTGTTGAACCCCATGCGGTTGATGACCGCACGGTCGGCGACGAGGCGGAACAGACGCGGACGGGGGTTGCCGGGCTGCGGGAGCGCCGTGACCGTTCCGACCTCGACGTGTCCGAACCCGAGCGCGCCGAGTCCCCGCACCATGGTGACGTTCTTGTCGAAGCCCGCCGCGACTCCGAACGGCGAATCGAAGTGCAGTCCGAGCGCATCCACTCCGTGGCCCGCGGGGGGCGCCGTGAACCGACGGACGACGGATGCCACCGGCTCGACGCCCGCGACACGGATCACGAGCGCACCGAGGTGGTGGGCGAACTCGGGGTCGAGGCGGGTCAGGACCGTGCGGAAGAGAAGGGGATACATCCCCGCCAGGTTACTGGACGTCGTCGCTGTCGTCGGGCGCCGCGGTCGGTCGTGCCGCGTGGTCGGCGCGCAGCTGCGCGATGGCCGCGTCGAAGTCGTCGAGCGAGTCGAACGCCTGGTAGACGCTGGCGAAGCGCAGGTAGGCGACCTCGTCGAGCTCGCGGAGCGGTCCGAGGATCGAGAGGCCGATCTCGTTGGCCTCGATCTGCGACGACCCCGTCTGGCGGATGGCCTCTTCGACCTTCTGGGCGAGCACGGCGAGGTCGGCGTCGGTGACGGGTCGACCCTGACAGGCCTTTCGGGCACCCGACATGACCTTCTCGCGGCTGAAGGGTTCGACCACGCCCGAGCGTTTGATGACGTTCAGGCCGGCCGTCTCGACCGTCGAGAAGCGCCCTCCGCAGTTGGGGCACTGACGACGACGACGGATGCTCAGACCGTCGTCGCTCGTGCGCGAATCGATGACGCGGGAGTCGGGGTGGCGGCAGAACGGGCAGTGCATGACGGCGCCAGACTACGCGTCGAAACGCGCGGTCACGGCCTCGCCGTGCGCGGGCAGCGCCTCGGCCTCGGCGAGGACGACGATGGCGTCGCGCACCTGGGCGAGCGCCGCGCGGTCGTACTCGATGACCTGCTGAGGTCGCAGGAACGTCGACGCCGACAGCCCGGCTCCGTACCGGGCCTGTCCCCCGGTCGGCAGCACGTGGTTGCTGCCCGCCAGGTAGTCACCGAGGCTCACCGGCGTGTAGGGACCGACGAAAACGGCACCCGCGTTGACGAAGTCCTCGGGGCGGGGGTCGGACAATTGCAGCTCGAGGTGCTCGGGCGCGTAGGCATTGCTGAACGCGGTGGCCTGGGCGATGTCGTCGACGAGCACCACGGCCGACTGCGGACCGTCGAACGCGGCGATGACCCGGTCGGTGTGACGGGTGGCGGCGACCCGGTCCGGCAGCGCCGCCCGCACGGCGTCGGCGAGCTCGACGGAGTCGGTGACGAGGACGGCCGAGGCCTGCTCGTCGTGCTCGGCCTGGCTGACGAGGTCGGCGGCGACCAGATCGGGGCGCGCCGAGGCATCGGCCACGACGAGGATCTCGGTCGCACCGGCCTCGGAGTCGGTTCCCACCCGGCCGGCGACCGCGCGCTTGGCCGAGGCCACGAAGTTGTTGCCCGGTCCGGTGACGACATCGACCGGGTCGAGACCGATCTCGGCCACGCCGTACGCGAAGGCGCCGATGGCACCGGCCCCGCCCATCGCGTACACCTCGGTGACGCCGAGCAGACGCGCGGCGGCCAGGATCACGGGGTGCACACGCCCCCCGAAGGCCGACTGCGCGGGAGAGGCCAGTGCCACCTCGCGCACGCCCGCGACCTGCGCGGGAACGACGTTCATCACCACGCTCGACGGGTAGACGGCCTTACCGCCCGGAACGTAGAGACCGACGCGGCGCACGGGTTGCCACCGCTGCGTGACACGCGCACCCGCGCCCAGCTCGGTGACCACGGGGGCCGGAACCTGAGCGGCGGATGCCGCGCGCACACGCGAGATCGCCTCATCGAGGGCGGCCCGGATCGCCGGGTCGAGATCGCGCAGGGCCTCGTCGAGGTGCGCGGCGGGCACGCGGATGACGTGGTCGCTGACGCGGTCGAAACGGGCGGCCTGTTCGCGGAGCGCCTCTTCGCCCCGTCGCGCGACATCGTCGACCAGACGGGCGGCGGTGGCGAGGGCCTCATCGCGGGCGGCCTCGGCGCGCGGAACCACAGCGAGGAGCTCGGCCGGCGAGAGCACGCGGCCGCGGAGATCGATCGTGCGAAGCATGAGTCCAGGCTACCGGCCGCCTGCGAGCCGCTCCGCGCGCGGCGGGCGGCTCGCAGGCGGTCCTCAGCCGCGCGGGTCAGCCGCGGGTGACGCCCGAGACGTCGTGGAGGTAGCCGATGCGACCGTCATCGTGACGGATGACGAACGTCTCGCCGCGGTCCTCGACCACCAGGGCCCAGGCGGTCGGCCCGACCCGGAAGATGGGCGTGCCGTAGTCGTCGACGACCTCGCGCTCGACGGGGGCCAGCGCCCAGAACGCCTGGGCGTGGTGGGGCGCGTGCCGGTGGTCGTCCTGACCATCCTGGCTCGACGCATCGGACGTGTGATCGTGCCGGGGATCTTCGTCGCGGACTCCACGACCATCGTGGTCGTCGCCGCGGAGGGGAGCGAAGACGTCGGTGTCGTTGTGGTCGTCGGCGTGCGTGGGGAGCACGCTGGTGGCCGGGGCGCCCTCGTGCGTCAGGTCGGTCGAACCGGTGTAGCTGCCGGGCACCGGCGCCTCGTCGTGCGCCGACGCGGAGTCGGGGCGCGACCCGTCGTGGTCGTCGGTCACGGGCGCACCGGCGGCGACGTGCACGGGCCGCGGGGTGCGCGGGCGCGGCACGACCGGGCGGATCGGGCGCGCGTTGCGGTGCGCGGCGACCTCGTCACGACCGCGGAAGTCGCGCGAGAACGGCGGGATCCACGGACCCGCCACGGTGAGCACCACACCCGCGAGAAGGAGCACGGCCTCGACCCAGACCACCCACGAGCGCGTCCAGATGCCCGTGTCACCGAACACCGCGACGGTGTCCCACACCCACGCGACCCACACGAGGGCGGAGATCGAGAACGCCACCGAGGCGAACTGGTCGATCCCGAGCGAACCGACGCGACGAATGCCCTGGGGCGACAGGCGGCGCAGCGCGATCAGACCGACAGCTGCCGTCGGCAGAGCCATCGCCGGGATCCACCACAGCCCCGAAGACCACACGTTGACCCCACCGACGAGCACTCCCGACGGCGAATCGAGGATGTTGGTGCGGAAGAACGAGACGAAGAAGGCGAGGATCCACGTGCCCAGCAGTGCGACTTCGCGGACCGAGAACGGTCCGACGCCGAACTGCGGCGCATCGCCCGGGTGCGCGGTGCCGTCGGCGGTGGACGCGCGGGGCGGCGCACCCTCGTCGACGCGGTCGCCGGTGGAGACACGCCCGGCGTCGCCGTGCGGGTCGTCGCCGGCGGAGGCGGGGTTCGCCGCGCCATCGTGCGCGTGGTCGGCGGCGTCGGGGGAAGCGTGGTCGAGGGAGGCGTTCTCGGAAGAGGCGTCGGCGGCGGAGGCGCTGTCGGAGGAAGCCGTGTCGGCGGAGGCGGACGCGTCGTACGCCGGGGCGTCCGGCGCGAGGATCTGGTCGACGTCGCGGGCGGTGCCGGGAGTACCCGGCGCCGTCGCGCGGTCGTGGGGGGTGTGATCGGTCACGGTGGTCCTTTCCGAAGGGCGGCGGAACGCCCGGTCATCGTAACCAGCGGGGGTTCGGCACCGCCGGGGATTGCGGCGCGCGCGTTTCGGCGCGCGAAGTGGTCGTCAGCCGAGGCAGTTGGGGCCGAGCAGACCCTTGAGCTCCCCGAACAGGTCGGCGGTCACCCGCACCGGCATCGGCACCTCGAAGACCTTGGCTGTGCTGCCCTTGTGGAGTTTGAGAACGACCTCTGTACTGCCTGAATGGCGACGCAGCATCTGCGCCAGTTCTCCGACGAGCGCTTCGCTCGCCCGCTGCTCGGGCACCATCAGTGTGAGCCCGCCGGTCTCGTCGAGACCTTCAAGATCGGGCGCGAAGGCGCTCTGGGCGTGCAGGTTGAGACCGTCATCGCGTCGCGATACGCGCCCTCGGATGACCATGATGCCGTCGGCCACGAGCGCCGGCGAGAACTCGGCGTACGTCTTGCCCATGAACATCACGGTCACCTCACCGTTGAAGTCCTCGATGGTGACCATGCCGTAGGGGTTGCCGCTCTGCTTCGCGACGCGGTGCTGCACGCTCGTGAGCAGACCCGCGACGGTGACCTGGTCGCCGTCCTGGACGTCTTCGGAGGCCAGCAGGTCGTGGATCGAGGTCGACGCGTGCTTGGCCAACGGCACCTCGAGCCCGGCGAGCGGGTGATCGGACACGTACAGGCCGAGCATCTCGCGCTCGAAGGCGAGCTTGTCCTTCTTCGTCCATTCCGGCCGCTCGGGAACCTTCTGCACCTGCTGCGGTTCGTCCCAGAGCGAGTCGAAGTCGAACCCGACCTCGCCGTTGGCTTCTCGCCGCTTGTCGAGCACGGCGCCCTCGCAGGCGTCCTCGTGCACCTCGATGAGCGACCGTCGCGTCGACCCGAGCGTGTCGAAGGCCCCGGCCTTGATGAGCGACTCGACGGTGCGCTTGTTCGCCACGTGCACGGGCACCTTCGACAGGAAGTCGTGGAACGAGGTGTACGGGGCGTCTTGGCGCGCCGAGACGATGCCGTCGACGACGTTGGTGCCGACGTTGCGGATCGCGCCCAGGCCGAAGCGGATGTCTTCGCCGACGGCCGCGAAGAACCGGATCGACTCGTTGACGTCGGGCGGCAGAACCTTGATGCCCATGCGACGGCACTCGTTGAGGTACACCGCCATCTTGTCTTTCGAGTCGCCGACGCTCGTCAGCAGCGCGGCCATGTACTCGGCCGGGTAGTGCGCCTTGAGGTAGGCCGTCCAGTACGAGACGAGACCGTAGGCGGCGGTGTGCGCCTTGTTGAAGGCGTAGTCGGCGAACGACTCGAGCACCTTCCACAGGGTCTGCTGCGCGGCGTCGCCGAACCCGCGCTCGGTCATGCCACCGAAGAACGTCTCTTTCTGCTTGTCGAGCTCGCTCTTCTTCTTCTTGCCCATCGCGCGACGCAGCAGGTCGGCCTGGCCCAGGGTGTACCCGGCCACGCGCTGCGCGACGGCCATCACCTGCTCCTGATAGACGATCAGCCCGTACGTCGTGTCGAGGATGTCGGCGAGGGGCTCCTCGAGTTCGGGGTGGATCGGCTCGATCTCTTGCTGCCGGTTCTTTCGCAGGGCGTAGTTGATGTGCGAGTTCACGCCCATGGGACCCGGGCGGTACAGCGCGAGCACCGCCGAGATGTCCTCGAAGTTGTCGGGGCGCATGAGCCGCAGAAGCGAGCGCATGGGACCACCGTCGAGCTGGAACACGCCGAGCGTGTCGCCGCGGGCGAGCAGCTCGTACGAGGCCACGTCGTCGAGTTCGAGGTCTTCGAGCACGAGGGGGTGCCCGCGGTTGGCCTCGATGTTGTCGAGGGCGTCGTTGATGATGGTGAGGTTGCGCAGCCCCAGGAAGTCCATCTTGATCAGGCCGAGCGACTCGCACGCGGGGTAGTCGAACTGCGTGACGATCTGGCCGTCCTGCTCGCGGCGCATGATCGGGATGATGTCGATCAGCGGCTCGCTCGACATGATGACGCCGGCCGCGTGCACGCCCCACTGGCGCTTCAGGTTCTCGAGGCCCAGGGCGGTGTCGAAGACCGTCTTCGCCTCGGCGTCGGTCTCGATCAGCGTGCGGAACTCGCTCGCCTCTTTGTATCGCGGGTGCTCGGGGTTGAACATGCCGTCGAGCGGCATGTCTTTGCCCATCACGGCGGGGGGCATGGCCTTGGTGAGCCGGTCGCCCATGCTGAAGGGGAAACCGAGCACGCGCCCGGCGTCTTTCAGCGCCTGCTTGGCCTTGATCGTGCCGTACGTGACGATCTGCGCGACGCGCTCGTCGCCGTACTTCTCGGTGACGTACTGGATCACCTCGCCACGACGACGGTCGTCGAAGTCGACGTCGAAGTCGGGCATCGAGACGCGGTCGGGGTTGAGGAAGCGCTCGAAGATGAGGCCGTGCTGCAGCGGGTCGAGGTCGGTGATCTTCATCGCATAGGCGACCATGGAGCCCGCGCCGGATCCACGGCCGGGGCCGACGCGGATGCCGTGGTCCTTGGCCCAGTTGATGAAGTCGGCGACGACGAGGAAGTAGCCCGGGAACCCCATCTGCAGGATGACGCCGGTCTCGTACTCGGCCTGCTTGCGCACGGCGTCGGGGATACCGCCCGGGTAGCGGTCGTGGAGGCCGTTCTCGACCTCTTTGATCATCCAGCTGTCTTCGGTCTCGCCCGCGGGGACCGGGAAGCGCGGCATGTAGTTGGCCGAGGTGTTGAACTCGACCTCGCACCGCTCGGCGATGAGCAGCGTGTTGTCGCAGGCTTCGGGGTTGTCGCGGAACACCTGCCGCATCTCGGCGGGCGACTTGACGTAGTACCCGTCGCCGTCGAAGCGGAAGCGCTTGGGATCGTCGAGCGTCGATCCCGACTGCACGCACAGCAGCGCCGCGTGACTCGTGGCGTCGTGCTGGTGGGTGTAGTGGAGGTCGTTGGTGCCGACCAGGGGGATGTCGAGGTCCTTGGAGATCTTGAGCAGATCGCTCATGACGCGACGCTCGATCGAGAGTCCGTGGTCCATGATCTCGGCGAAGTAGTTCTCTTTGCCGAAGATGTCCTGGAACTCCGCCGCCGCGGCGCGCGCGGCCTCGTACTGCCCGAGTCGAAGACGCGTCTGCACCTCGCCCGAGGGGCACCCGGTGGTGGCGATGAGCCCCTTGCCGTAGGTCTGCAGCAGCTCGCGGTCCATGCGGGGCTTGAAGTAGTAGCCCTCCATGCTCGCCTTGGACGACAACCGGAACAGGTTGTGCATGCCCTCGGTGGTCTCGGACAGCAGCGTCATGTGCGTGTACGCACCGGAGCCCGAGACGTCGTCGCCCTGCTGCTCGGGGGTGCCCCAGCGCACGCGGGTCTTGTCGGAACGATGGGTGCCCGGCGTGACGTACGCCTCGATGCCGATGATCGGCTTGATGCCGGCGTCTTTCGCGGTCTTGTAGAACTCGTAGGCCGCGAAGGTGTTGCCGTGGTCGGTGACGGCGATGGCCGACATGCCCTGCTTCGCCGCTTCTTGGACCATCGGTCCGATGCGGGCCGCACCGTCGAGCATCGAATATTCACTGTGAACATGAAGGTGAACGAAGGAGTCTGCTGCCACGTACCGAGTGTACGTTCGGCCTCCGACATCGGTTCCGGAAGTTCGCGGCGGACGCCCAGTTCGCGTGTCGTCCCCGGGCGCGTCGCCGGGGTCCGGCATCCTGTTCGCGCCCGATGTCGAGATCAGATCGAGTCGGAGAGGATCTCGAGCGCGCTCGCGAGATCGGCGGGGTACGGCGACTCGAACGACACCCACTCCCCCGTACCGGGGTGGCTGAAGGCCAGCCGATGGGCGTGCAACCACTGCCGCGTGAGCCCCAGGCGCGCCGACAGGGTCGGGTCGGCGCCGTAGAGCGGATCCCCCGCGCACGGATGCCGGTGCGCGGCCATGTGCACACGGATCTGATGCGTGCGTCCGGTCTCGAGATGGATCTCGAGCAGTGACGCGCGGGGGAACGCCTCGAGGGTCTCGTAGTGCGTGACCGAGTCTTTTCCCTCGGGGGTCACGGCGAACTTCCACGAGTGGTGCGGATGCCGCCCGATGGGTGCGTCGATCGTTCCCGCGAGGGGGTCGGGGTGCCCCTGCACCACCGCGTGGTAGATCTTCTCGACCTCGCGCTCTTTGAAGGCGCTCTTGAGGAGTGTGTAGGCGCGCTCGGTCTTGGCGACGACCATGAGCCCGCTCGTACCGGCGTCGAGACGATGAACGACGCCCCGGCGCTCGGCCGGGCCGCTGGTGGCGATGCGGAAGCCGCCCGCGGCCAGGGCGCCGAGCACCGTGGGCCCGTCCCACCCGACGGAGGGGTGCGCGGCGACGCCCGCCGGCTTGTCGACCACGACGATGTCGTCGTCGTCGTGGACGATCCCCAGATCGGGCACGGCGACCGGGATGATCTCGGGGTCGCGCTTGGGCTCCCATTCGACGCTCAACCAGGTGCCCGCGCGCAGGCGGTCGGACCGGCCGGCGGGGCGACCGTCGACACTCACTCCCCCGGCGTCGGCGACCTCGGCGGCGAAGGTGCGGGAGAACCCCAGCATCTTGGCGAGCGCCTGGTCGACGCGCGTTCCGTCGAGCCCGTCGGGGACGGGCAGGCTCCGCGACTCCATGTCAGCGCGCACCCGTGTCGGTCGACGCATCGACGACGCCGTCGTCTGCAGCCGCCTCGGCGGCGCGCGACGCGCGGGTTTCACGGGTGCCGTCGAGTCGCAGACCCGAGAGGACGAGGATCGCCACCGAGATCATCATCGAGACGATGAAGATGTCGGCGACGTTGTAGATGGCCGGCATCATCCACGGGGTGGAGATGAAGTCCACGACGTGGCCGACCGGGAAGCCGGGCTCGCGGAGCAGGCGGTCGGTGAGGTTGCCGAGGACACCGCCGAGGAGCAGGCCGAGCACGACGGCCCACAGGCGCGAGCGCACCCGTCGGACCGCGAGATACGCGATGACCACCGCGACCACGGCCAGAGCGATGGTGAACACCCAGGTCACGCTCTCGCCGAGCGAGAAGGCGGCTCCGGGGTTTCGGACGAGGTAGAACTGCAGGGCTTCACCGATCACCGGGACGACGCGCTCCGGGGGGAGGTTGTCGATGGCGACGGTCTTCGCCAACTGGTCGGCGGCCAGCACCACCACCGCGAGAATCGCGATGACGATGCCGGCCGCCGCCGGACGCAGAGGAGATCGACTGCGCAAAGAGTGGTCCTACAGACCGATCGCCGACACCGGCGTCGAGCCCGAGGACGATGCCGTGGTGTCGAGGTCGCGGAGCTGACCCTCGATGTAGGAACGCAGCTGCGAGCGGTAGTCGCGCTCGAAGTTGCGGAGCTCGGTGATGCGTCCCTCGAGCGTGGTGCGCTCCTTCTCGAGACGGGCGCGCTCTTCGCGGCCCTTCTGCTCGGCCTCGGCGACGATGGACGCCGCCTGCGCCTGCGCCTCGCCGATGAGCTGGTCGCGCTGGGCCTTACCCTCGGCGACGTGCTCGTCGTGCAGACGCTGAGCGAGCTCGATGATGCCGGCGCTCTGGGCCACGGGGGCCGCGTCGTCGGCGGTGGAGGCTGCGGGCGAGGCGGCGACGGGAGCCGGAGCCGGCACCTCGGAGACGACGGGCTCCTCGACCTGGGCGGTCTCGGCCACCGGAGCGGCAGCGGCGGGCGCGGCCTCACCGGACTCGAGAGCGGCGAGCTTCGTCTTCAGCTCTTCGTTCTCAGCGATCGTCTTGCGCCACTCGACGACGATCTCGTCGAGGAAGTCGTCGACCTCGTCGGGGTCGAAGCCCTCCTTGAAGCGGACGTGCTGGAACTGCTTGGTGACGACGTCATCGGGGGTCAGTGCCATGGTGTTTCCTCTTTCGAGAGCTCTGAGTCGGAACTGTTAAGGGTGTCGCACCGGGGCGTACCGCTTCGGAACAGCATAGCCGTCGCCCTTCGTCGGTGTCGAAGGGCGACGGCTATGGATGTCAGGCGGCCGCGAGCGACCGGGTGACGCTGAGAAGCATGAAGCAGACGAACAGGGTGATCGCGAAACCGAAATCGAACGCGATACCCCCGATGCGCAGGGGGGGAATGATGCGGCGGATCAGCTTGATCGGCGGATCCGTCACGGTGTAGACGATCTCTGCGGCCACCAGGGTGGCGCCACGCGGACGCCATTCCCGGTTGAACATCGGGATGTACTCGAGCACGAGGCGCGCGAGCAGCAGGACGATGTAGATGAACAGGATCGCGCTGAGGATCGAGCCGACCAGGCTCAGTACGGCCACGAGGGGTTACTGGGGCGCGAAGGGCGCACCCTCGGGGTCGGCCTGTGCGATCGCTCCATCGCCGGAGACGGCGATGTTCTCGGGCGAGAGCAGGAAGACCTTGCTCGTCACCCGCTCGATACGGCCGTACAGCCCGAGCGACAGGCCGCTCGCGAAGTCGATCAGGCGACGCGCGTCGGCGTCGCTCATCTGCGACAGGTTGATGATGACCGGGATTCCCTCGCGGAAATTCTCGGCGATCGTCTGCGCATCCCGGTACTGCTTGGGGTGCACGGTGAGGATCTCGCTGACGGGGCCCACCGAGGGCTGACGCACCACGGCGGGACGGTGCAGCGGGGTCACCGGAGCAGCCTTCTCGACCGGAGCCGTCTGCTGAGGCTGCTTCCGCGCAATGGGCTGCGGCGCAGTCTCCTCATAGGTCTCTTCCTCGTCGGCGAGGCCCAGGTACACCATCGTCTTCTTGAGGGGGTTCGACATCGCATCCTCCGTTCGCTCGTCTGATCCGAGGCTAGTCGCGCGGGGGCCTCGGGCCCGTGATTGCGGAACCGATCCTCAGGTGTGTCGCGCCCATTGCCACGGCTTCCGGGAAGTCACCGGTCATTCCGGCCGAGATCCAGTGCGCGTCGTCGACCACCCGGCGCACGGCGTCGGACGAGCGGCGCAGACGCTCGAAGGCGTGAGCGGCCTCTTCGTCGAGCGGGGCGACGGCCATGACACCCCGCAGGCGCACCGTCTCGAGCCCCGCGACATGGGCGGCGAGCTTCTCGACCCCGTCGGGTGCCACCCCTCCGCGACCGGCGTCGTCGGTGAGGTTCACCTGCAACAGGACGTCCAGGATGCCGTCGCCCTCGGCCGCGTCGAGGGCGTCGGCGATCCGCGTCCGGTCGACGGAGTGCACGGCGTGCGACGCCGCCCGCACCGCGCGGGCCTTGTTCGTCTGCGCCTGGCCGATGAAATGCCAGACGAGACCGTCGAGCCCGCCGGTCTCGGCTCGCTTGGCGGTGAGCTCCTGCTGGCGGTTCTCCCCCACGTCGCGTACCCCGAGGGCGTACAGGTCGGCGATGAGCGACACGGGGTGGAACTTCGTCACGACGATCCGCGTGATCTCGTGCGGGTCACGATGCGCCGCGCGGGCGGCATCCGCGATGCGGGCGTCGACGGCGGCGAGGCGATCGGACAGGGCGGCATCCATGGTGCTCCTTCGACGACGCAGCGGGCCCGGTGATCACCGGACCCGCTGCATCTAACGCTCGTGCTTACTTGAGGAAGTCCGGCACGTCGAGGTCGTCGTCGGCGTAACCGCTGTCGTACGACGTCTCGGGAACGCGGGCGGCGACCGGGGCCGGCTCCGGGCGACGCTCGGGGGCGCGCTCGGCGGGGCGATCGGTCGAGGCCTTCTGCTCCTCGGCGGCGTCGAGATCGCGCGCGACGTCGTCGCTCGGGATCACGGGCACCACGGGGGCGGCGACCGAACGCTGCGCTCCGACGGCGTCGATGCGCAGCGAGGGCTCTCCCCCGTCGAATCCGGCGGCGATGACCGTGACACGCACCTCGTCGCCGAGGGTGTCGTCGATGACCGTTCCGAAGATGATGTTGGCCTCGGGGTGCGCGGCCTCCTTCACCAGCTGGGCGGCGTCGTTGATCTCGAAGATG
The DNA here is from genome assembly GCF_001424715.1 of Microbacterium sp. Leaf436. NCBI lineage: Bacteria > Bacillati > Actinomycetota > Actinomycetes > Micrococcales > Microbacteriaceae > Microbacterium > Microbacterium sp. Leaf436. Next base: position 918,246 of record NZ_LMRB01000002.1, on the reverse strand, counting down.
CCGAGGTTCGATCCGCCCTGGATCGACAGCAGCACACCGTGCGCACCCTCGATCGAGGCCTCGAGCAGGGGCGATTCGACGGCGAGCTCGGCGGCCTTGATGGCGCGATCCGCTCCCCGCGCCGAGCCGATGCCCATGAGGGCCGAGCCCGCGCCCTGCATGACCGACTTCACGTCGGCGAAGTCGAGGTTGATGAGACCGGGGGTCGTGATGAGGTCGGTGATGCCCTGCACACCGGCGAGCAGCACCTGGTCGGCGGTCGCGAAGGCCTCGATCATCGAGATGCCGCGGTCGCTGATCTCGAGCAGACGGTCGTTGGGGACGACGATGAGGGTGTCGACCTCTTCCTTCAGGCGTCCGACGCCGGCCTCGGCCTGGCTCTGTCGGCGACGCCCCTCGAAGGAGAACGGCTTGGTGACCACACCGATGGTGAGGGCGCCGATCGACTTGGCGATCTTGGCGACCACCGGCGCACCGCCGGTGCCCGTGCCGCCGCCCTCGCCCGCGGTGACGAAGACCATGTCGGCGCCGCGCAGCGCCTCTTCGATCTCTTCCGCGTGATCCTCGGCGGCACGACGGCCGACCTCGGGGTCGGCGCCGGCACCGAGGCCGCGCGTGAGCTCGCGTCCGACGTCGAGCTTGACGTCGGCGTCGCTCATCAGCAGCGCCTGTGCGTCGGTGTTGATCGCGATGAACTCCACGCCGCGCAGGCCGAGCTCGATCATGCGGTTGACGGCGTTGACGCCGCCACCGCCGACGCCGACGACCTTGATCACAGCGAGGTAGTTCTGGTTGTGGCTCATGCCGGCCTCCGTTTGTCCCCGAACCCGAAACTTTAAACCTCATGTTGAGGGTTAAAGAATTGCCCGGTATGCAATTCCTTAGCTCGAAGGTATGCGGCCAGCCCGACGCCACCGGGGCGACACGCGGGGCGCCCGACGATCATCGGGAAAATCCCTTCGGCGCGCGCGGACGCGGCAGCGGTCGCGCGCAGACGGTCGCGGAGACCGAGGCGGAATCAGCGGACGACGCCCGCCTCGGGCGAGGTCACGTCGTACTCTTTCGTGCGGTCGGGCGGGCTCTTCGCCATCAGTCGGTCGAGCACGACGGCTTTCTCGGCCGAGCGGTCGGAACTGCCCCAGGCCACACGCGATCCGGTCGCGCCGAGCGTCAGTGTGACGTCGTCGGGGGTCGAGGCCGACACCCCGGTCACCTGCGCGCGCACGGCATCGGGCAACGCCCGCATGACGCGCCCCGCCGCGCGGAACGCGTCGGAATCGGTGCCGCCGGCGATCTCGAGCAGCGGCTGGCCCGCGGGCGCGTCGGGCGTGGTCGACAGGGCGACGCCCGCGGCATCCACCACCGTGAAGCCGGCGGTGCTCTGCAGCACGCCGATGGGAGTGCGTTCCATCACCCGCACGACGAGGTCGTGCGGGGGCCGCGCCTCGAGCGTGTACGACTCCACGAGCGGGAAGCGCACCAGCGCCGCCTTCACGGCGCTGTCGTCGACCAGCGCCAGGGGCGTACCGACCTGCCCGTCGAGGGCGTCGGTGACCGCGGCGACATCGAGCTGCGACGCGCCCACGACCTCGATGCGCTCGACCGCGAACAGGGGGCTGTACGCCGCGCCCGCCGTGCCGAGCACCATGACGAGGAACGCCGCCGCCACCCCGATCCACACGCGCCGGCGCCGACGCTGACGCACCGTGAAGCGCCGCACCTCGGCGGAGAGCGCACGACGACGGGCGCGCGAGGCACGCCAGACGTCGCGCAGGCTCGCGCCCTCGGCATCCGGAGTCGCCGCGAACGACGCGGAGCCGGTCGGCTCGGAACCGTTCGCATCCGAGACGCTCGGCCGCACGAGCGGCACCACGGGCGCGGTCTCGTCGGCGGGATCGGGATGCCGCGTCGGCGGTGCGGAGACGGGCTCGTCGACCCGGCGGCGGGAGGGCTGCTCCGACGCCGGGGGCGGGGGCAGGGGCGACGGCCGGCGCACGCTCAGACCGCCGCGGCCTCGGTGCGGGAGAGCGCCTCGAGCACCTGCGGGATGATCTGGTAGACGTTGCCGCACCCGAGGGTGATGACGTAGTCGCCGGGGCGGGCGATGTCGGCCGTGTAGTCGGCAGCCGCCTGCCAGTCGGGCACGTAGTGCACGTGCGCCGGATCGGCGAAGGCGCCGCTGACGAGCTCGCCCGTCACTCCCGGCACCGGGTCTTCCCGGGCGCCGTAGACGTCGAGCATGACGGTGTGGTCGGCGTGCGTCTCGAGCACCTCGGCGAACTCGCGGTACATCTCCTGCGTGCGCGAGTACGTGTGCGGCTGCTGGATCGCGATGATGCGCCCCTCGCCCACGACCGTGCGCGCGGCGGAGAGGGCCGCGGCGACCTCGGTGGGGTGGTGCGCGTAGTCGTCATAGACGCTGACGCCCTGCGACACCCCGTGCAACTCGAAGCGACGCACCGTGCCGCCGAAGCCCTCGACGGCACGGGCGGCGGCGGCGAGCGGGTGGCCGAGCACGCGCAGCACCGCGACGGCACCCGCGGCGTTGACCGCGTTGTGCGCACCGGGGACGCGCAGCTGCACCTCGACGCTCTCGCCGTCGGCGGTGAGTGTGAAGGCGACGGGGCCGTCGGTGCGGATGCCGGTCAGCCGGACGTCGGCGGAGGGATCCTCGCCGAAGGTGACGACGTGGGCGTGCGTGATGCGCTCGCGCACCGCGCGGGCGCCGGCGTCGTCGGACGAGATGACGACGGCCTCGCGCGCGGCATCGGCGAAGCGGGCGAAGGCGGCGTCGAACGCATCGCGCGAGCCGTAATGGTCGAGGTGGTCGGGGTCGACGTTGGTGATGAGCGCCACCGAGGTGTCGTACAGCTCGAACGTGCCGTCGGACTCGTCGGCCTCGATCACGAACAGCTCGTCGCCCCCCGTGCCGCTGGAGGCGCCGAGGTCGGCGATCACGCCGCCGTTGACGAACGTCGGGTCCTCGTCGAGGGCACGCAGCGCCGTGACGATCATGCCGGTCGACGTGGTCTTGCCGTGCGCGCCGGCGACCGACACGAGACGGCGACCGCCGATGAGCCAGTGCAGCGCCTGCGAGCGGTGGATGACGTGCAGCCCCCGCTGCTTCGCCGTGACGAACTCGGGGTTCTCGGGCCAGATCGCCCCCGTGTGCACGACCGTGTCGGCGTCGCCGAGGTGCGCCGCGTCGTGGCCGACGTGCACCGTGGCTCCGCGCGCGGCGAGGTCGCGCAGCGCCGCGCTGTCGGAGCGATCGGACCCGGACACCCGGATGCCGCGGTCGAGGAACATGCGCGCGAGTCCGGACATGCCCGAGCCGCCGACACCGATGAAGTGCGCGGAGGAGATGGACTCGGGGAGGGGGAGACTCAGGTCGGGTCTGATCATGGCGAATGCGAGTTTACGTCGCCCACCCGGGGCCCAGGCCTCGGCGCGCCCGGGAGCGTGCGTCAGCGGGCGAGCGCCTCGTCGACGAGGGCGATGACGTTCTCGGTCCCGGCCCGGATGCCGGTGCGCGCGGCCGCGGAGCGCATGGTGTTGCGGCGCTCGTCGTCGCGCAGCAGCGGCACCACCTCGCTCCGCACGCGCTCGGGGGTGAGGTCCGCGTCGTCGATGAGCAGGGCGGCGCCCGCGCGGACCGCCGCCGCGGCGTTCAGCCGCTGCTCGCCGTTGCCGACGGCGTAGGGAACGTACACGGCGGGGATGCCGAGAGCGCTGATCTCGCTCACGGTGGCCGCACCCGAGCGAGAGACGATGAAGTCGGCGAGGGCGAACGCGAGGTCCATGCGGTCGACGTACCGCACGACGGCGTACCCGTCGACGCCGGGGTCGGGCAGGTCGGAGTTCTGCCCGGTGACGTGCAGCAGCTGCCAACCGGCGTCGAGCACGTCTCGCCATGCCTCGCCGAACGCCGCGTTCAGTCGCAACGCCCCGAGCGAGCCGCCGAAGACGAGGAGCGTGGGGCGGGCGGCATCCAACCCGAAATGGGTGGCGGCCTCGTCGCGGAGGGCCGCGGGGTCGAGCTCGACGATCTCGCGCCGCAGCGGCATGCCCACCACGCGCGCGCCGCGCAGCGGTGTGTCCTCGAAGGCCACGCCCACCCCCGCCGCCCCCCGCGCTCCGAGCACGTTCGCCAGCCCCGGCTTGGCGTTGGCCTCGTGCACCACGAAGGGCACCCGCTCGCGGCGCGCCGCGACGTACGCGGGGGCAGCGGCATACCCGCCGAAGCCCACCACGACGTCGACACCACGCTCGCGGATCAGGCGGCGCACCACCGCGACCGCCCGCAGGAACTGGGCCGGGAACACGGCCGCTGCCCGGTTGGGTCGACGCGGGAACGGCACCTTCGCCACCGTGAGCAGCTCGTAGCCCCGCAGCGGCACGAGGCGGGCCTCGAGACCCTCGCGGGTGCCCAGCACCAGCACGTCGGCCGACGCATCGCGCGCGCGCAGACCGTCGGCGACGGCGAGGAGGGGGTTCACGTGCCCGGCGGTACCGCCGCCGGCGAGGAGGTAAGTCGTCACCGTACGACCCTAGCCAGAACCGCGGAGCGTTCCGCGCGAGGCGGACACGGGTGGGCTGTTCGCCCACTCAGCGACGCGGGAGCGCGTTCCGGGCGGCGCGGGGCGCGGCCGGGTGCGCTGTTCGCCTACTCAGAGACGCGGGAGCGCGTTCCGGACGGCGCGGTGCGGCCCGGCGCCGACTCCCCGCGTCTCAGCGCGTGCGGGTCTTCGTCGCCGGGGCGGTCGCCGCACGGCGCCGCGGGGCGCGCGCGGGAAGCTCGGCGACGGCGCGGCGGTCGGGCAGCGTGCGCGCGCACGACAGCAGCACGCCGCAGGCGATGAGCACCGACAGCAGCGAGGTTCCACCCTGCGACATGAACGGCAACGGGACACCCAGCACGGGGAACACGCGCAGCACGACCGCGACGTTGATCAGTGCCTGGCCGATGATCCAGATGGTGATCGCGCCGCACACGATGCGCACGAACGGGTCGTCGGTGCGGCGGATGATGTGGAACGCCCCCACGGCGAAGAGCGCGAACAGCGCGAGCACGACGATGCAGCCGATCAGACCGAGCTCCTCGCCGACGATGGCGAAGATGTAGTCGTTCGCCGCGGCCGGGAGCCAGTCGTACTTCTCGGCCGAGTTGCCCAGGCCCACCCCGAACACTCCCCCGGCGGCCAGACCCCAGATGCCGTGCAGCGGCTGGTAGCAGTCGCCGAGGTAGTTCGCGATGCAGTCCTGGTCGAGGAAGCTCATGATGCGCCGCATGCGGTCGGCGCTGGTGATGGCGAGCATCGCCACCGCCCCGATCGCCCCGATCGCCGGCAGCAGGAAGATGCGCAGTCGCACCCCCGAGAAGAACAGCGCCCCGAGCAGCACGAGCACGAGGATCATGGCGGTACCGAGGTCTTTGCCCCCCATGACGGTGGCGATGACGAGCGCCCCCACCGGAACGATGGGGATGAAGACGTGGCGCCAGTTGCCGAGCAGCGTCTGCTTGCGGAAGAGCACGTAGCCCAGCCACAGCGCGAGCGCGAGTTTGAGGAACTCCGCGGGCTGGGCCTGGATACCCGCGAGGTTGATCCAGTTGCGGTTTCCGTTGGCCGAGATGCCCAGCGGGGTGAACACCAGCAGCTGGAACATCGTGGCCAGGATCAACGCCGGCCACGCCATGCGCTTCCAGAACTTCAGCGGGGCGCGGCTGAGCACGAACATCAGGGGGATGCCGATGACGGCGAACACGCCCTGCTTGAGCACGTGCTCGAACGGGCTCTGCGCACCGTCGAGAGCCGAGGTGGCCGACAGCACCATCACCAGGCCGAAGCCGGTGAGCAGGAGCGCCGCCGACGTGATGAGCAGGAACTCGCTCGGCACCGGCCGGAAGGCCCGACCGAGCGACACCCGCGCCGCGAGACCCGCGCGGGCGGGCTCGTCGGGGGTCTGCCGGGAACGAGGCGCCGTCGTGGTCACGCGTGTCCCCTCAGTCCTGCGATCGAGATGCTCCGTCGTCGTGCCGCGAGATCCACGTCCGCACCGCGTCGGCGAAGCGTTCGCCGCGGTCGGAGTAGGACGAGAACTGATCGAACGACGCCGCTGCCGGGGCGAGGAGAACCGTGTCTCCGTCCCGGGCGACGGCCGCCGCCAGTTCCACGACCTGCGCCATGACGTCTTCAGTCTCGGCGTGGTCGACCTCGAACAGCGGCACCGCGGGGGCGTGTCGCGCGAACGCCGCGACGATATCGTCGCGCACCGTGCCGATCACGATCGCGGCGCGCACCGCACCACCGCGGGCGCGGACGAGTTCGCCGAGGTCGACGCCCTTCAGCAGACCCCCGACGATCCAGACCGAGCCCGGGTACGCGGCGAGCGACGAGGCCGCCGCGTGCGGGTTGGTCGCCTTCGAGTCGTCGACCCAGGTGACGCCCGCGTGAGCGCCGACGACCTGGATGCGGTGCGGATCGAGACGGAACCGCTCGAGCGCGTCGTGGATCTGCGCCGGCGTCGCGCCGAGCGAGCGCGCGAGGGCGCTCGCGGCGAGGATGTTGGAGACGACGTGGGGGGCGGCGAGGCCGCGGGCGGCCAGGTCGGCGACGGTCGTCAGCTCGAGGGCCGAGGTGGCGCGCTCCTCGAGGAAGGCGCGGTCGACCAGGATGCCGTTGACCACACCGACGTCGCTCGGCCCCGGAACGCCCAGGTCGAAGCCGACGGCGCGGGCGCCCTCGACGACCTCGGCGTCTTCGACCATCTCGCGGGTGGCGTCGTCGGCCTTGTTGTAGACGCACGCCACGCGCGTGCGGGCGTAGACGCCGGCCTTGGCGTCGCGGTAGGCGTCGGCCCCGCCGTGCCACTCGAGGTGGTCGTCGGCGAGGTTGAGGCACACCGCCGCGTGCGGCGACAGCGCGTCGTCGCCGGTCTGCAGGTTGAGGTACCAGAGCTGGTGGCTCGACAGCTCGACGACGAGCACGTCGAACCCGTTGGGATCGCGCACGGCATCGAGCACCGGGGTGCCGATGTTGCCCACGGGAGCGGCGCGCAGGCCCGCCGCCACGAGCATCTCGGCCGTGAGCCGGGTCGTGGTGGTCTTGCCGTTGGTGCCGGTGATGAGCACCCAGTCGGCGGGGCGGCCGTCGGGACGCACCACCTTGTCGCGCACGCGCCACGCGAGCTCGACGTCGCCCCAGAGCGCGATGCCCTGCTCCTGAGTCCACCGGATGACGGGGTGGTGGGGCGCGAATCCGGGCGAGGCCACGACCACGTCGGGCGCGAACGCGGTGAGCTCGTGCGGGACGGTGTCGAGCGGGCCCTCGTGCAGCCGCACGCCGAGCACGGGCAGCAACCGCGAGTACTCGGCATCCGCCCGCTCGGTCACCACGAGCACGTCGGCGCCGAGCTCGCTGAGCGTGTCGGCGGCCGAGAACCCGGTGACCGACAGGCCGAGCACGACGACGCGCAGGCCCTTCCAGTCGGCGTGCCAGCTGGTGAGGGAGGCGAGAGAGGTCATACGCGTGCGAGCCATTCGACGTAGAAGAAACCGATGCCGGAGACGGCGAGGAGCCCCGCGATGATCCACATGCGCACCACGATGGTGACCTCGGGCCACCCCCTCATCTCGAGGTGGTGGTGCAGCGGACTCATGAGGAACAGGCGCTTGCCGCGCGTGATCTTGAAGTACGCGCGCTGCAGGATGACCGACCCCGACGCGATGACGTAGACGCCGGCGATGAGCACGAGCAGCAGTTCGGTGCGGGTGAAGATCGCCATCGCGGCGATGACGCCGCCGATGGCCATCGACCCGCAGTCGCCCATGAAGACCTTGGCCTTGGGGGCGTTCCACCAGAGGAATCCGACCAGGGCGCCCACGAACGACGCCGAGACGATGGCGAGGTCGAACGGGTCGCGGACGGCATAGCATCCGGCCTGCACCGAGGCGTCGAGCACGTCGGCGCACATCTGCTTGTTCTGCCAGAAGGCCATCAGGCTGTACGCGCCGACGACGAAGATGCCCGATCCCGCGGCCAACCCGTCCAGGCCGTCGGCGACGTTGACGGAGTTCGACGCCGCCGTGCCGATGAGCGAGATCCACGCGAGGTACAGCAGCCACCCGAGGATCGGGCCGAGGGCGAACAGCGACAGCACCTGGATGTCGCGGAAGACCGAGATGTACTCGGACGCGGGGGCCTGGCCGAAGGCGTTCCGGGCGTTCAGCGCCACGATCGCGAAGGGGACGACGACGATGACCTGGCCGGCGATCTTGCGCCAGCCCGAGAGGCCGAGACTGCGCTGCTGGCGGATCTTCATGTAGTCGTCGATGAAGCCGACCACGCCGAAGCCGAGCATGAGCCACAGCACGAGCAGGCCCGAGATCGTGGGCGGGTTGTTGCCCGCGTACGAGCCGATGAAGTAGCCGATCATCGTGCCGAGGATGAAGATCGTGCCGCCCATGGTGGGCGTGCCGCGCTTGGCCCCGTGCGAGGGGTTGTGCACGTTCTCGGGCGTGCGGATGACCTGACCCCAGCCCCACTTCCGGAACCACCGGAGGAACACCGGGGTGAGGAAGAGGGTGAAGGCCAGCGAGATCGCCGCCGACGTCAGAAGTGATCTCACGCGAACAAGTCTCCCAGACGGTCGCCGAGATGCCGGAGCCCCGCCGAGTTCGACGACTTCACCAGCACGCGGTCACCGTCGCGCAGTTCGGTCGAGAGATAGTCGTAGGCGGCGTCGGCGTCGGCGAAGAAGACCGCCTCGCCGTCCCAGGACCCCTGGGCGATGGCCTCGAGGAACATGCGCCGCGCCTCGGGCCCCACGATGACGATGCGCTGGATGCGCAGGCGCACCGCGAGCAGGCCCACGCGATCGTGCTCCTCGTCGGCGTACTCCCCGAGCTCGCTCATCGCGCCGAGGACCGCGACCGTGCGCTCGTCGGGCCCGGTGATCTGCGCGAGGGTACGAAGAGCTGCGGCCATGGAGTCGGGGCTGGCGTTGTACGCGTCGTTGATGATGCGCACCCGGTCGGAGCCGAGCGGCTGCATGCGCCACCGCTCGGCGATCTCGACGGTCTCGAGTCGCGCGATCGCGTCGGCCGCCGACACGCCGAGGGCGATGGCCGCCGTGAGGGCCGCGAGAGCGTTCATGACGTGGTGCTCGCCGAGCACGTGCAGGGTGAGGGTGTGGGGCTCGCCGTCGACCAGCAGATCGGCGCGGGTGCCGGATGCCGAGACCTCGACGTCGACGGCCCGCACCTGCGCGCGCTCGCCCCGGCCGAACCACCGCACCTCGAGGTCGCGCTCGCGCGCGATCGGCTCCATCGCGGCGACCCGGGGGTCGTCGGCGTTGAGCACGGCGAGGCCGCCGGGACGCGTCGCCCGCACGAGCTCGCTCTTGGCGTGGAAGGTCGACTCGATGCCGCCGAAGCCCCCGGCGTGCGCCATGCCGACCATCAGCACGACGCCGATGTCGGGGGTGACGAGGCCGGCGAGGTGGGCGATGGCCCCGGGGCCGCTCGCGCCGAACTCGCTCACGAGGTAGCGGGTGTCGTCGGTGACGCGGAGCATCGTGAGAGGAGCGCCGACCTCGTTGTTGAACGAGGCGCGGGGCGAGACGGTGTCGCCCTCGTCGGAGAGGATGCGGGCCAGCAGGTTCTTGGTCGTCGTCTTGCCGTTGGAGCCGGTGATGCCGACGATCCTCAGGTCTCCCCCGGCGCGTACGCGACCCACGACGTCGCGGGCGAGGTCGCTGAGCGCGGCCACGGCGTCGGCGACGACGATCTGGCTCACCGCGTCGTCGAGCTCGCGTTCCACGATCGCCAGCGCCGCCCCGCGCTCGACCGCGGCGGCGACGAACAGGTGGCCGTCGGTGGCCTCGCCGGGCTTGGCGACGAAGATGCCGCCGGGCTCGATCAGGCGCGAGTCGGTGTCGACGTCGCCCGAGACGGTGGTGTCGGGGGTGTCGGTGCCGCGGACGACGAGGCGCCCGCCGAGCACGTCGGCGAGGTGGGAGAGGCTGGTGGAGATCATTGCTGTGCGGACGCCCTTTCCGTGTCGCATTCGTTACCGAGACGAGACCGGCGTCGGCGGTGTCTCAGCCGAACTTGGGCAGTTCGGGGGTCGTGGTTCCGGACGGGATCACGCGGTAGGTCTTGAGAACCTGCGTGAGGGCCTTCTGGAACGCGGGGGCGGTGGCCGCCGACGATTTTACCGTCCGCGGTTCGTCGAGGTTGACCGCGACGACGTACTGCGGGTCGTCGGCGGGCGCGAAGCCGATCATGGTCGTGAAGTACGCGTCGGGCTTGTACGCCCCGGTGTTCTCGTCGACCTTCTCGCCGGTTCCGGTCTTGATCGCGATGCGGTAGCCGGGGATGGCGATCTTCGAGGCCAGCTCGCCCTGGGTGGCGACGTTCTCGAGCATGAGCGACACCGCGCGCGCGGTGTCGGTGGAGACCACCTGCGTGCCCTCGGTCGACGGGACGTCGGTGACGGTGCCGTCGGCGGCGGTGCACCCCTCGACCAACGACAGCGGCATCTTGAGCCCGCCGTTGGCGATGGTCTGGTACGCGCCCACGAGCTGCGGCACGGTGACCGACAGGCCCTGACCGAAGGTGGTGTTGTAGAACGTCTGCGTGTCCCAGTCCTGGGCCGGGTGCAGGATGCCGCCGGATTCGCCCGGGAAGTCGATCGCGCTGAGCGAGCCCATGCCGAACTTCTGCAGGTAGTCGTAGCGCGTCTCTTTGGGGATCATCTCGCCGAACTTCGAGATGCCGACGTTCGAGGAGTCGATGAGCACGCCCGCGGGCGTGTAGACGTTGGGGCCGTGCGAGAACGCGTCGGAGACGCGGGCGTCGCCGCCGAGCACCTCGCGCGACGACGCGGTGACGGTGGTCTCGGGCGTGTACGAGCCGCTGTCCAGACCGATCGCGGTGGTGAGCGCCTTGAACGTGGAGCCCGGCTCGAAGGGGCTCGAGAACGCCCGGCTCCCCCGGTCTTCCGACGGGGTCGCGGTGGGGTTGTTCGGGTCGACGGTGGGGTACTCCGCCAGCGCGCGGATCTTGCCCGTCTTGGCCTCGACGACGGTGATCGTGCCGCGCAGCGATCCCGTGTTCTGCACCTGCTCGGCGATGAGCTGGCCCATGTACCACTGCAGGTCGCGATCGACGGTGAGCTTGAGCGTGCCGCCGTCGACCGCGGGCTCGGCCACGGTCTCGGTGCCCGGCAGCACCACGCCGTCACGGCTCTGCTGGAAGACGACCTTGCCGTTGGTGGAGGCGAGGCAGTCGTTGTCGGCCGCCTCCAGCCCGGCGAGGGGCTGACCGTCGCTGCCGACGAAGCCGATGAGGTTTCCGCCGACGGCGCCGTCGGGGTACACGCGGCCGGCCTGGGGCGGGAAGCTCAGGAACGGCAGACCGAGGGCGACCAGCGCGCGGTACTGCTCGGTCGAGACGTTCTTGGTGATCATCGCGTAGCGCGAGTCGGGGTTGTCGGCGACGGCGTCGGTGACGCTCGCCTCGACGTCGGCGGCATCCTGCCCCGTGACGGCCGCGATCTTCGCGGCGATCTCGGGCCATCCCGTCGTGGTCTCGTTCTCGTCGTCGTCGCGGGTGGTCACGCCCTTGATCGCGAGCATGGGGTCGACCTGCACGTCGTAGCGGTTCACGCTCGACGCCAGGATCACGCCGTTCTCGTCGACGATCGAGCCGCGCGAGGCGTACTCGACGCGGGAGTTCTGGAGCCCCATGGCGAGCGAGTCGTCGACGTGCTCCTTCGCGTTGACGACCTGGATGTCGACGAGGCGCACCACGAAGGCGAGCAGGACGGTGAGGACGATCGCGAGAGCGACGACGGTGCGACGCCGAGGGGACCGGTGGGTAGTCGTCGTCATGGGTCTCATCGTGTCGCGGGAGTCGGCAGACCGTCGCTGATCGACGGGGGTGTCGCCGATTCGGCGGGGGGCGTGGCGTCGGTGGGGGCCGCCGGGTCCGTCGGCGCCGCCGCCGCCGGGTCCGTCGGCGCCGCGGCCGCGGGGGCGACGGGCGCCTGCGGGTTGGTCACGAGCGGCTTGTCGGCGATCAGGGCGTTGCGCACCGAACCTCGGCCCATGGCATCCACCGACGAGACGGCGTCGGCGGGCTTGTCGCTACCGATGACGGCGCCGTCGCTCAGGCGCAGGTAGGTCGGCGACTCGTCGATGACCATGCCGAGGGCGGCGGCGTTGGCCGCGAGGTACTGGGGCGAGCTGAGCCCGGCGTTGTCGTCGGCGAGGATCTGCTTCTGGTACGTCAGGTCGCGCTGCTGCTGGGTGAGCGACGCGATCTCGAACGAGCTCTGAGTGGTCAGGATGCCGAGACCCATCTGCACGAGCACGATGGCCAGCGCGCCGGTGACGGCGATCACGCCGAACAGGCGGCGCGGAGCGCGGCGACGCGCGGGGGCGACGGCGTGGAGTCGGCGCGGTTCGCGCACCGGCGCCGGGAAATCCGGGAGGAAGTCCGCATCGACGGTCTGGGTGGCACTCATGCGTCCTCCTGGATTCGCTCGGCCGCGCGCAGACGCACGGGGGTGGCTCGGGGGTTGACGGCCCGCTCGTCGTCTCCGGCGAGCTCGGCTCCGCGGACGAGGAGGCGGAACTTCGGCGCGTGCTCGGGCAGCTCGACGGGAAGCCCCCGGGGGGCGGTCGAGGTCGAGGCGTCGGCGAACACCCGCTTGACGAGGCGATCCTCGAGCGACTGGTACGACAGCACGACGATGCGCCCGCCGACCGAGAGGGTGCCGAGGGCCGCGGGGATCGTGCGTTCGAGGACGGAAAGCTCGGCGTTGACCTCGATGCGCAGCGCCTGGAAGACGCGCTTGGCGGGGTGGCGCTCACGCAGCACGGCGGCGGGGGTCGCGGCCTGCAGCACGTCGACCAGCTGACCCGAGCGCTCCAGGGGCGCGACGGCGCGAGCGGCGATGATCGCCCGGGCGTAGCGGCCGGCGAGCTTCTCTTCGCCGTACCGCTCGAAGATGCGACGCAGATCGCCCTCGCCGTAGGTGGCCACCACGTGCGCGGCGGTGATGCCGCTGGTCTGGTCCATGCGCATGTCGAGCGGGGCGTCCTGCGCGTAGGCGAAGCCGCGGGAGGCCTCGTCGAGCTGCAGCGACGAGACTCCGAGATCGAAGAGGATGCCGTCGACCTTCTTCACCCCCGCGGATGCCACGGCCTCGGCGATGCCGTCGTAGACGGTGTGCACGAGGGTGACGCGGTCGCCGAAACGGGCCAGCCGCTCCCCCGCGATGCGCAGGGCGTCGGTGTCGCGATCGAGGCCGATCAGGCGGGTCGTCGGGAAGCGCTCGAGGAAGGCCTCGGAGTGCCCGCCCATGCCCAGCGTGCCGTCGACGAAGACGGAGCCGGGGCGCTGGAGTGCGGGCGCCAGCAACTCGGCGCAGCGTTCGAGAAGGACGGGGGTGTGGATGTCGCGGATGTCCATGATGTCGGGCTCCGAATCCTCGGGCTCTGATGCCCATCCGCAGGACCTGGCGCCGGGGAAGTGCGTCAGGGCGTGCGGCTGGACATCACAGCCGGAGGGTCAGAACAGTCCCGGGATCACCTCCTGCTCCATCTCGGCGTACGTGTCTTCGTTGCTCTCGGCGTAGGCGTTCCAGGCCTCGGCATCCCAGATCTCGGCGTGGGCGCCGACACCCGTGACGACCAGCTCGCGACCGAGCCCGGCGTAGGCGCGCAGCGCCGGGGGAACGGTGATGCGGTTCTGGCTGTCGGGCTTCTCGGCGCTGGCCCCCGAGAGGAACATGCGCAGGAAGTCGCGGGCCTGCTTGTTGCTGAGCGGGGCCTCGCGGATCCGCTCGTGCACGCGCTCGAATTCCTCGGTGCTGAACACGTAGAGGCAGCGGTCCTGCCCCCGGGTGATCACCACTCCGGCTCCGAGATCGTCACGGAACTTCGCGGGCAGGATGACGCGCCCTTTGTCGTCGAGCTTGGGGCTGTGCGTTCCGAGCAGCATTCGAGCGTCCACCCCCTTCGTCCGGCCAGCGAAGTTTCCCCCACTTTACTCCACTGCCCTCCACTTAGCTATCGAATCCTGCGATCTTCCGCGAAGGAATGCCGCCGTGTACTGTTGCTGGCCCTCCCTCGACGGCGCGACGAGATCCGCGTCTTTCCGCGGCTCGAGAACGGTCGAACACCGTGTGAAGACGGCCGGTGGAGCAAAAGGGAGGGGGCACGGCGAAAAAGGGGCACTCCCCCACTCGCCCCATTCCGTCGCAACCCGCTCCCCGGGCGCACGAAAAAGCACCGGCTCGGAAGAGCCGGTGCTGATTCAGGATGCGGGAGGGTCAGTGCCCTTCGCGGCGGCGGTCCCACCGATCGTTCATGCGGTCCATGAACGACGTGCTCGCCGCGCGAGGGGCGCGTGCACCCGAGGCGGAGGCGACGGGCGCCGTGGGAGCCGAACCGCGCATCGGCGTGACGGCGAAGACGACGCCGCCCACCATGAGCAGGAATCCGACGACGCCGATGGCGATGCCGAGGAACCCGGTGTTGAAGCCGATCGACACACCGACCACCAGCGCTCCGAGCCCCGCGAGAACGAGGATCGAGCCGAGGACGATGTTGCGATAGCTCAGGGCGCGACTGGGGGCGGTGACGACATCGGTGTCGTTGCTCATGAGATGGCGCTCCATCTCATCCAGCAGACGCTGCTCCTGTTCGGAGAGTGGCATGCATCCCCCTCTGTTGTTCGGTGCGGACGATTCTACGCGCGGCGTGGATCACTAGGCTAGGCCCGTGCCAGCCTCCCCGGAACCGATCGAAGCTGTTTCCCAGCGACTCGACAAGTTCCTCTCTGATCAGCTATCGTACGCGGCCATGCTCGGCCCCGAGGCCGAAGCGCTCACCCGCTCCGGTGCCGCCGCCCTCCGCGGCGGAAAGCGCCTGCGCGCGCGCTTCTGCCTCACCGGCTGGCGCGCGGTCGACGAGCTCGACCACCCCGAGGCGCACGGCCTCGACGACGCCGCCCTCGCGGTGGCGTCGTCGCTCGAGGTGTTCCACGCCGCGGCCCTCGTGCACGACGACCTCGTCGACAACTCCGACACGCGACGGGGTCAGCCGGCCGCGCACCGCGCCCTGCAGAACGCGCACGGCGAAGCCGGGTGGACCGGCGACCCCGAGACCTTCGGACGCTCGGGCGCCATCCTGTTGGGCGACCTCCTCGTCGCCTGGAGCGACGACCTGCTCGAGGAAGGGCTCGACGGAGCCGCGACCGCCGGTGCCACCCGGCGGGCTTACGCGCGGATGCGCCGCGACGTCACGATCGGGCAATTCCTCGACGTCGCCGAGGAGTCGGCCCACGTCGTCTACCCCGACGACACCCACGCCGAGCGGGCGCTGCGCATCGCCTCCTACAAGTCGGCGCGCTACAGCATCCAGCAGCCGCTGCTCATCGGCGCCGAACTCGCCGGGGCCGACGACGCGCAGCTCGAGGCCCTCGGGCATTTCGGGCACGACGTGGGAATGGCCTTCCAGCTGCGCGACGACGTGCTGGGCGTGTTCGGCGACAGCGCCGTCACCGGCAAGCCCGTCGGCGACGACCTGCGCGAGGGCAAGCGCACCGTGCTCGTCGCCTACGCCCGGGAATCGCTGCCCGAGGCCGAACGCCGCGAGATCGACGCGTTGCTCGGCGACGCCACCCTCGACGCCGACCGGATCGCGGGCCTGCAGCGCACGATCGTCGACACCGGCGCGTTGGCTCGCACCGAGGAGCTCATCGCCGACTACGCCCGTCGGGCCGACGCCGCCCTGACCGACACGCGCCTGGGCGCCTCGGCCGTCGGCGAACTGCGTGCGTTGGCGCGGGCGGCCACCGAACGCTCCGCCTGACGCGGCGACATCCGGCGCCCGAGCGGGCGATGGGCTCAGGCGAGCGACGCCGCGACGCGGCGCACTTCGCTCTTGCGACCGGCGCGCAGCGCCTCGATGGGGGCGACGCCGATGCTGTCCTCGGGCGTCAGCAGCCAGTCGATCGTCTCGTCCTCGTCGTACCCGGCGTCGTGCAGCACGATGATCGTGCCGCGCAGCGACGCGAGGGGACGACCGTCGACCAGGAAGACCTCGGGAACACGCAGCGCACCGTGCCGACGGGAGCCGACCAGGTAGTTCTCATCGAGCAGGCGACGCACCCGGCCGAGGGGCTCGTCCAGGATCTCCACCAGATCGGGGAGGGTCAGCCAGGCGGTCTCATAGGGGGAAGTGTCGGTCACGATGCCACTATCTCACCCTCCGCACGGGCAGGAGTGCCGGCGCGGCCGCGCCGGGTCGGGTCACACGCGTCACACCAGCCCCACGCGTTGACATCTCTCACAGCCCGTGCGAGCGTCGAAGGAAGTCGGAAGAACGGACATCCCCCACCATGCAACGACTCCCCTCTCTCGCCGCGCCGGCCCCGGCCGCGTCGACGCCGCCCACCGCGAAGATCTCCACGGCAAAGCGGGTCGCCGCGATCTGGCCGGCCGCGGTGGCCGGTTCCATCGCCCTGGCCCTCACGGGCGAGCACGCCGCGCACGCGGCACCACCCGCCCCGCCCCTCGCGGCGCTGCCGCCGGCGCCCCGCGCGCTCGACGTTCCCGCCACGGCCGCGCTCGCGGCATCCGCCACCTACACCGTGCAGCCGGGCGACACCGTCTGGGGCATCGCCCGTGCCCACGGCCTCGACACCGCGGCGGTGCTCGCGGCCAACGGGCTCGACGCCTCCGCCGTCATCCGCCCCGGCCAAGTCCTCGCCCTCGTCGCCGCGATCGCGCCACCGGCGGCTCCCGCTGACGCCCCGACGCCCACCTACGAGGTGCGACCGGGAGACACCGTCTCGGCGATCGCCGCCGCCCACGGCGTCTCGATCGACGCCGTCCTCGCGGCCAACGACCTCACGCGTTCGTCGATCATCTACCCCGGCGAGGTGCTGCGGATCCCCTCCGGCTCCGCTCCGGCGGCTCCCGCCCCGGCGGCGCTCCCCCCGGCGACCGCTCCCGGCCTCGACGCCGAGCAGTCCGAGAACGCGCGCCTCATCATCCGGATCGGGCGGGAGCTCGGCGTGTCGGATCACGGCATCCGGATCGCCCTCGGCACCGCGATGCAGGAGTCGTGGCTGCGCAACCTCGACGGGGGCGACCGCGACTCGCGCGGTCTCTTCCAGCAGCGGCCCAGCACGGGGTGGGGCTCGCCCGAGCAGATCCTCGACCGCGACCGATCGACCCGGGCCTTCTACGGCGGATCCGCCGACCCCAACGGCTCCGACACGCGCGGACTGCTCGACATCGGGGGCTGGGAGCAGCTGTCGTACGCCGACGCGGCTCAGGCCGTGCAGATCTCGGCCTACCCCGATCGCTACGCGCAATGGGAGCAGCCCGCGACCACCTGGCTCGCCGTTCTCGGCTGAGGTGGCGGTGAGCCGTTGCCCGGGCTCCCAGGGGGCGCTCCGTAGACTCGACCCGTGAGCACGAGTCAGCAGGCCGACCCGCTGATCGGCCGTCTCGTCGACGGCCGGTACCGGGTCCGCGCGCGCATTGCGCGCGGCGGCATGGCGACCGTGTACGTCGCGACCGATCTGCGCCTCGAGCGCCGCGTCGCGCTGAAGGTCATGCACGGGCACCTCAGCGACGACACGGTGTTCCAGAGCCGGTTCA
This sequence comes from Microbacterium sp. Leaf436, assembly GCF_001424715.1. Taxonomy (NCBI): domain Bacteria; kingdom Bacillati; phylum Actinomycetota; class Actinomycetes; order Micrococcales; family Microbacteriaceae; genus Microbacterium; species Microbacterium sp. Leaf436. The sequence continues at coordinate 900,562 of NZ_LMRB01000002.1, read as the reverse complement.
TCCAGGAGGCCCGCTCGGCGGCGCGCCTGAGCGACCCGCACGTGGTGAACGTCTTCGACCAGGGCCAGGACGGCGAGATGGCCTACCTGGTCATGGAGTACCTGCCCGGCATCACGCTGCGCGAGCTTCTGCGCGAGCACAAGCGCCTCACCGTCGATCAGACCCTGACGATCATGGATGCCATCCTCTCGGGGCTGGCCGCCGCGCACCGCGCCGGCATCGTGCACCGCGACGTGAAGCCCGAGAACGTGCTGCTGGCCGAGGACGGCCGCATCAAGATCGGCGACTTCGGTCTCGCCCGAGCCACCACGGCGAACACCGCCAGCGGCGCCCAGCTGATGGGGACGATCGCCTACTTGGCTCCCGAGCTGGTCACGCGCGGCACCGCCGACGCCCGCAGCGACATCTACTCGCTCGGCATCATGCTGTACGAGATGCTCACCGGCGAGCAGCCCTACAAGGGCGAGCAGCCGATGCAGATCGCCTACCAGCACGCCACCGACTCCGTGCCCCGCCCGAGCGCGAAGAACCCCTCCGTCCCCGAGCAGCTCGACGAGCTCGTCCTGTGGTCGACCGAGCGCGAGCCCGACGACCGGCCGCTCGACGCCGCGGTGATGCTCGAGCGCCTGCGCGCCGTCGAGAAGGAACTGGGCCTCGCCCCGCAGGTGGCCCGCGCCGTCTCGGTCGGCACGACGAGCCCGGCGACCGCGGCGGAGTCTCGAGAGCTCACCAAGGTGCTGCCCCAGACCGCGTCCCTGCCGTCGGCGCCCGCCGACGAGCCCGACAATGCGGCCCGGCTCCGCACGAAGACCCGCCGCCGCACCGCCCGCGGCATCTGGATGCTCATGCTCGTGCTGCTGCTGGCCACGGGCGCCGCCGGCACGGGCTGGTACTTCGGTTCCGGCCCGGGATCGCTCGTCGCCGTGCCCGACGTCTCGCAGCGCAGCTACGCCGACGCCGAGGCCCTGCTCATCCAGGAGCACCTGCGCGGACAGGCGCAAGAGGTCACCGATCGTGAGATCCCGGCGGGAACGACCGTCGGAACAGATCCGGCCGCGGGAGAACGACTCGACAAAGACACGGTCGTCACCGTCTTCGTATCGATCGGGCCCGCGACCCATCAGATTCCCGAGCTGGCCGGGAAGAGCGCCGACGAGGTCACCGGCATCCTGCAGGCGGCCGTCGTGGGCGTCGGCGACCCGACGCGGGAGTTCGCGGATGCCGGCGACGGCACCGTGCTGTCGGCGTCGGTCATCCCCCGCTCCGGCGCGAACGCGATCGACTGCACCTCGGGCTGCACGGTCTACGAAGGCGACGCGGCCTCACTGGTCGTCTCGCTCGGGCCGATCCCCGACGTCACCGGCCGCTCGCAGTCGCAGGCCGAGCGGGCGCTCAACGCCGTGGGACTCGAGACGTCGACGACCGAGGAGTACAGCAACTCCGTGGCATCCGGGAACATCATCGGCATCGGCGACCGCGACGGCGGCGGCAACTGGCGCCCCGGCGACACCGTTCCCCTGACTGTCTCGATCGGGCCGCGCCCGGTGGAGATCCCCGGCAACATCGTGGGCATGACGATCCGCGACGCGGTGAACGCGCTCGAGAACCTCGGATTCCAGGTCAACGCGGGCATCGACGACGGCACACTGCCGCTCGGGTTCAAGTACTGGGACATCTACAAGGTGCGCGCGACGAACCCGAAGGCCGGCGGCACCGCGCCCCAGGGCTCGACGATCACCCTGACCCCCACGCTGTAGCGCGCGGGTCCGTGCGCTGATCGGCGCGCGCGGGCTGCGACGCCGCACGCACACGCACGACGCCCCCGACCACAGCGGATCGGGGGCGTCGAGGCGACGGAGACGCGGCTCAGCGCTTCTCGAGCTCCTCGGCGACGAGGAACGCCAGCTCGAGGCTCTGCCGGTGGTTCAGACGCGGGTCGCACAGGCTCTCGTAGCGGGTCGCGAGGGTGGCCTCGTCGATCATCTCGGAGCCGCCCAGGCACTCGGTGACGTCGTCGCCGGTCAACTCGACGTGGATGCCACCCGGGTGCGTGCCGACGGAGCGGTGCGCCTCGAAGAACCCGCGCACCTCGTCGACGACGTCGTCGAAGCGACGCGTCTTGTAGCCGGTGGGCGTGGTGATGCCGTTGCCGTGCATCGGGTCGGTCACCCAGAGCGGCGTGGCGCCCGAATCGCGGACGGCCTCGAGCAGCGGCGGCAGGGCGTCGCGGATCTTGCCCGCGCCCATGCGCGTGATGAACGTCAGGCGGCCGGGCTCGCGCTCGGGGTCGAGCTTGTCGATGAGGGCGAGCGCCGTCTCGGCCGTCGTGGTGGGGCCGAGCTTGACGCCGATGGGGTTGCGGATCTTCGAGAAGTAGTCGACGTGCGCGCCGTCGAGCTCGCGCGTGCGCTCACCGATCCACTGGAAGTGCGACGAGGTGTTGTACGGCATGCCCGTGCGCGAGTCGATGCGCGTCATGGGGCGCTCGTAGTCCATGAGCAGACCCTCGTGGCCGGTGTAGAACTCGACGCGCGTGAGCTCGTCGAAGTTGGCGCCGGCGGCCTCCATGAACTTGATCGCGCGGTCGATCTCGGTCGCCATGCTCTCGTAGGCCTGGTTGGCCGGGGTGCTGGCGAAGCCCTTGTTCCAGCTGTGCACCTCGCGCAGGTCGGCGAAGCCGCCCTGCGTGAACGCGCGGATCAGGTTCAGCGTCGAGGCGGCCGTGTGGTAGCCCTTGAGCAGCCGCGCCGGGTCGGCCTTGCGGGACTCCTCGGTGAAGTCGTACCCGTTGACGATGTCGCCACGGTAGGCGGGCAGCGTCACGTCACCGCGCGTCTCGACGTCGCTCGAACGGGGCTTGGCGAACTGGCCCGCCATGCGCCCCATCTTCACCACCGGCATCGACGCGCCGTAGGTGAGCACGACGGCCATCTGCAGGACCGTCTTGATGCGGTTGCGGATCTGCTCGGCGGTCGCGCCGGCGAAGGTCTCGGCGCAGTCACCGCCCTGCAGGAGGAACGCTTGACCGGCGGCGGCGCGCGCGAGGCGATCGCGCAGATTGTCGACCTCGCCGGCGAAGACCAGCGGCGGGAGGGTCGCCAGCTCTGCGGATGCCGCGTCGACCGCGGCCTCGTCATACCACTGGGGCTGCTGCTTGATGGGCAGGGTTCGCCAGTGGTCGAGGTCGTGGAGCTGCTGATTCACCCCTGAAGTCTAGTGGCGCGCCGCGGGCGCCTTCGCCGCCTGCGCGGTGGCCAGGCGGTCCTTCACGGTCGACGCATACACATCTTCGTACCGCTGTTCGCCGAGGCGCTGCAGCGCCACCATGATCTCGTCGGTGACCGACCGCAGCACGTAGCGATCGCCCTCCATACCCTCGAAACGCGAGAAGTCGAGCGGCTCGCCGATGACGATGCCGACGCGTCCCACCCGCGGCAGGCGCTGACCGATCGGCATGACGGCGCCGGTGTCGACCATGACGACCGGGACCACGGGGACGCGCGCCTCGAGCGCCATGCGCGCGATGCCCGTGCGGCCCCGGTACAGGGTGCCGTCGGGGCTGCGGGTGCCCTCGGGGTAGATGCCGAGCAGCTCGCCCCGGCCGAGCACGCCCAGACCGGTGTTGAGCGATGCCTCCGACGCCTTGCCGCCGGAGCGGTCGATGGGCAACTGGCCCGTGGCGGTGAAGAACAGGCGGGTGGCCCAGCCCCTCAGACCGCGCCCGGTGAAGTAGTCGCTCTTGGCGAGGAAGGCCATGCGCCGGTCGATCATCAGGGGCAGGAAGATCGAGTCCGAGAACGACAGGTGGTTGCTGGCGAGGATCGCCGCGCCCTCGACGGGGATGTTTCGCCGGCCCACCATCCACGGGCGGAAGATCGCCTTGATGATCGGTCCGATCACCACGTACTTCATGAGCCAGTAGAACATCGTCAGCGTTCCTTCCCGGCGAGGTCGGCGACCCCGATGAGACCGGCGTCGTTGCCCAAGCGTGCGATCGCGAACTCCGCGACCGGACGTTCACCGTATCCCGGCAGCGACGTCTCGTACGCGAGTTTCACCGGTTCCAGCAGGTCGGCACCGAGCTGCGCGACTCCCCCGCCGATGACGAACACCTCGGGGTCGAGTACCGCCTGGAAGCCCCCGCAGGCCTCGCCGAGGGCCGTGGCCACCCGACGCAGCGCCTCGACGGCACCCGGGTCGCCCGCCAGCACGAGTCGCGAGACGGCGGGACCGGGGATGGCCCCCTTCTCGTCGCGGACCGCCGCGAGAGCCGCGCCGATCCCGCCCTCGTCGGCGATGGCGTTCGCCTCGCGCTGCAGCGCGCGGCCCGAGGCGTACTGCTCGAGGCATCCGTTCTGCCCGCAGCCGCAGGGGTGTCCGCCGCGCACGAAGCGCAGGTGTCCGAGCTCGGCTCCGATGCCGTGTCCGCCGCGGAAGAGCTCGCCGTCGGTGACGACGGCGCCGCCCACTCCCGTGCCCATCGTGAGCATGACCATGTCGCGCACGCCCTGGCCCGCGCCGAAGCGGTACTCGCCCCAGCCGGCGGCGTTGGCGTCGTTCTCGATGGTGACGGGGGCGTCGAGGCGCTGCTCGAGGCGCGCGCGCAGCGGCTCGTCGCGCCAGTCGATGTTGGGCGCGTAGATCACGGTGCTGCGGTCGCGGCTGATGAAGCCCGCCGCCGCGACGCCGATGGCGTGCACCTCGTGGGCACGACGCAGGTGGTCGGCCATGTCGACCACGGCATCCACGAGGGCCGACGGGTCGATGGGGGTGTCGACGCGGAGCTTCTCGATGATCGTCCCGTCGGCGTCGACGACGCCGCCCGCGATCTTCGTGCCCCCGATGTCGATGCCGACGTTCTGCACCGCGTTCCCTTCCGGGCCCACCGCTCGGCCGGCCCGGAGCAGTCTAGCCACCCGGGACACCCGTCCGAGGAACGCACTTCACCCGGGGCAGGGAAAGACGTGCGGATAGACTCGACGAACCGCTCGACGTTCTTCCGGTGCCAAAGGAGTTACCGTGATCCAGTTCGACCTCTCCCCCCTCGTCGCCGCCGACCCGGACGCCAACACGTCCGACCTGCTGGCCGACCGTGTGCGGGCGACCCCCGACCGCGCGTTGTTCGCGGTGCCCGATGCCGACGGATGGCGCGACGTCACCGCCGCCGAGTTCGAACGGCAGGTGATCGCGCTCGCGAAGGGATTCGTCGCCGCGGGCATCCAGCCCGGCGAGAAGGTGGCGTTCATCGCGCGCACGACCTACGACTGGACGCTCGTCGATTTCGCGCTGTTCTACGCCGGCGCCGTGATGGTGCCGGTGTACGAGACGAGCTCCCCCGCGCAGATCTCGTGGATCCTCTCGGATTCGGGCGCCATCGCCGTCGTCCTGGAGTCGGCGGAGCACGCCGAACGCCTCGACGAGGTGCGCAGCGACGTGCCGCTCATCCGCGACGTGTGGCAGATGCACACGGGCGCGCTCGACACGCTCGTGGCCGGGGGCGGGCACATCACCGACGAAGAGATCGAGCGCCGCCGCCACCTGGCCAAGGCGTCGGATGTCGCGACCCTCATCTACACCTCGGGGTCGACGGGACGCCCGAAGGGCTGCGTGCTGGTGCACAGCAACTTCGTCGAGCTCGCCCGCAACTCCGCCAAGGCGCTGCACGAGGTCGTCGAGACGCCCGGCGCCTCGACGCTGCTGTTCATCACGACGGCGCACGTCTTCGCCCGCTTCATCTCGCTGCTGAACGTGCACGCCGGTGTCAAGACCGGCCACCAGCCCGACACGAAGCAGCTGCTGCCCGCGCTCGGCTCGTTCCGGCCCTCGTTCCTGCTGGCCGTGCCGCGCGTGTTCGAGAAGGTCTACAACTCGGCCGAGCAGAAGGCCGAGGCCGGCGGCAAGGGCAAGATCTTCCGCGCGGCCGCCGCGGCGGCCATCGAGCACTCCGAGCGTCTGCAGGACGGCCGGTCCATCCCGCTCGGCCTCAGAATCAAGTTCGCGCTCTTCGACAAGCTCGTGTATTCGAAGCTGCGGGATGCCATGGGCGGGCGGATCGTGTACGCGGTGTCGGGGTCGGCTCCGCTCGGCCCCCGGCTCGGTCACTTCTTCCGCAGCCTCGGCGTGGTCATCCTCGAGGGCTACGGCCTCACCGAGACCACGGCGCCGGCGACGGTCAACCTCGCCACGAAGTCGAAGATCGGCTCGGTCGGTCCGGTGCTGCCCGGCGTGGGCGTGCGTCTGGCCGACGACGGCGAGATCCAGGTGCGGGGCATCAACGTCTTCCGCGAGTACTGGCAGAACCCCGAGGCCACCGCCGAGGCGTTCGACGGCGAGTGGTTCAAGACGGGTGACATCGGCGCCTTCGACAGCGACGGCTTCCTTTCGATCACCGGTCGCAAGAAAGAGATCATCGTCACCGCCGGCGGCAAGAACGTCGCCCCCGCGGCTCTCGAAGACCCCATCCGCGCGAACCCGATCGTCGGCCAGGTCGTCGTCGTCGGAGACCACAAGCCGTTCATCTCGGCCCTCGTGACCCTGGACTCCGAGATGCTCCCCACGTGGCTCGCCAACAACGGCCTGCCCTCCGACATGACGCTCACCGCCGCCGCGGCGAACGAGAAGGTGCGCGCCGAGGTGCAGGGCGCCATCGACCGGGCCAACGCGCGGGTGTCCCGCGCGGAGTCGATCCGCAAGTTCACCATCCTGCCCACGGAGTGGACCGAGGCCAGCGGCCACCTCACGCCGAAGATGAGCATCAAGCGCAACGTCATCGTGGCCGACTTCGCCGACGACATCGAGGACATCTACGCGGTGCCGGTCAACACCACCAACGTCTCGCTGCCCTGACGGGCGCGACGCGAACGGCCCGGTCCCCCGCGTGGGGGCCGGGCCGTTCTCCGTCGGTGGCGCATGACCTTCGCGACGCGCGCGACCTCAGTCCCTCCGCCGCGGATCGGACTCACCCCGCGCGCAGCGCAGACGATGCGCCCGACCGGATGCGACGGCGTGCGGGTCAGAACCAGTCGCTCTCGCGCACCTGGCGCATGGCCTCGCGCCGCGTGTCGGCGGGAAGACGCGACAGGTACAGCATCCCGTCGAGGTGGTCGGTCTCGTGCTGCAGCGCCTGGGCGAGCAAGCCCTCACCCTCGAGCACGACCGGTTCGCCGTCGAGGTCGATGCCCTCGACCCGCGCCCAGGGGAATCGCTGCGCGTCGTGCCAGAGGCCCGGAACCGAGAGGCAGCCCTCTCCCACCGGCTGCGGCTCGCCACGGGTCTCGACCAGCACGGGGTTCAGCACGTAGCCGATGTCACCGTCGATGTTGTAGCTGAAGGCGCGCAGGTTCACCCCGATCTGGGGGGCCGCGACTCCGGCCCGGCCGGGGAGCGCGACCGTGTCGAGCAGATCCCGCACGAGCGAGCGGATGCCGTCGTCGATCGTCTCGATGGGCGCGCTGACGGCGCGGAGCACGGGGTCGCCGAACAGCCGGATCGCACGGACGGTCATGCCGCGGCCACCGGAGCGCGAAGCCCTTCGACCACGGCGGCCGCGAGCTCGCGGGCCGCCTGGCGGGTGGCCGGCTGCAGCTCGCGGAACGTGATCGCGCTGCCCGCGGCGATGCGCGCGTCGTACGGCATGCGGATGACGGTGCGCACGCGCGAGCGGAAGTGCGCCTCGAGCTCGCTCTCGCGCACGAGCGGTGCACCTGGCCGCGAGTTGTTGAGCACGACGACGGCATCGCGCACCTGCGTCGTGTACCCGTTCGTCTCGAGCCACGTCAGCGTCTCCGAGGCCAGGCGGGCCTCGTCGACCGAGAGGCCGGCGACGATGACGAGCGTGTCCGCGAGCTCGAGGGTGGCCCCCATCACCGAGTGGACGATGCCCGTGCCGGTGTCGGTCAGCACGATCGAATAGTAGTGCGCGGCGACGTCGGCGACCTGACGGTAGTCGTCGTCGCTGAAGGCCTCCGACACCCGCGGGTCGGTATCGGATGCCAGCACGTCCAGGCGCGTGGCATCCCGGGCCACGATCGACGAGACGTCGTTGTATCCCGACATCTCGTCGTGCGCGCGGACGAGGTCGCGCACGGTGCGGCCGTTGGCGCTCCCGACACGATCGGCAAGGGTTCCGCGGTCGGGGTTCGCGTCGACCGCGATGATGCGGTCCTCGCGGGCGTCGGCCAAGGCCATACCCAGCAGCGACGTCACGGTCGTCTTGCCGACGCCGCCCTTGCGCGAGAGCACCGGCACGAATCGCGCACCGCCGACGAGCGGGGCCGAGATGCGGCGGTCGAGCTCTTTGCGCTGGCGCGCACGACGGCCGTCGCCGAGGTTGATGCGGTGACCCGACACCGAGTACACCAGCTGACGCCACAGGCCCTCGGGCTCGGGGCGGGCGATCTGCCGCGGATCGAGCAGCCGGTCGGCGGTGAGCAGGTCGGCGCTCTCACGCGTGTCCCCCACCTGGCCGAGACGCTTGCTCGTGAGCGACACCTCGGGCTCGGGCGTCTTCACGCGTTCGAGCGCGTGGGCGCGCCCGACGCGCGCGGCCTCATCGGCCTGCTGGGCGCTGCGGCGCGTGAGCGGCACCGTTCCGATCACACCGGTCGCCGCGCGCTCTGCGCGGGTGGTCGGGACCGTCCCCGTGGCGGGGGCGGTGGCCTTCCGCGGCGCGACCTCGGCCTGTGCGACCTCGTCCGCGGGGGACGCGGGCTCGGGGGTCACTGTGCTCGGCGCGGTGGTCGACGCGGTGGTCGGAGCCTGCGGCGCGGTCGGGGTGGCGCCGCTGGCGGACGGGGTACCGGCGGATGCCGCGGCGACAGCGACGTCGTCGGTGGGGGGCGCCATCACGATCGACGTCGAGGACGTCTCGAACTCGCGGACGACCGGGCGCGCGTCGAGCTGCTCGGCGTCGGGCACATCGGCCTCCTCGGCGGACGTGCGGACGGAAGCCTCTGCGGCGGTGTCGTCTGCCTCGACGGGCACGTCGGTGTCGACGGCCGCGTCGGTGTGCGCGTCGGTGTCGGTGTGCGCGTCGTCTTCGCCGGGCGCCTCGGCCTCGGCACGGGGTCCGCCCGCCGCGGGGGCGGGAACCCACGGAGCACGCGTGAGCGACGTCGAGGCGTCGACGTCGGAAACGACGGCGGCCTCACGCGCGCTCTCGTCGTCGGCGCGCAGCCCGACGGCCTCGGCCGCGGTGTCGGAACCTGCGGACTCGGTGACGTCGTCATCGATCTCGGTGCGCGCGACGTCGGTCGACTCGGCCTCCCGCGGCGCATCGCCCTCGGGATCGGCGGGCGCGGCCAGCGCCGGATCGGCGGTCAGCTCGGTCTGCTCGACGTCTCCGTCCGCGGCATCCGCGGCGAACAGTTCGGCGTCGTCGACGATCTCGACGTCGTGGAGGTCGTCGAGGGCGGCGGAGCTCTCGTTCACGCCGCTCTCCTCGTCGTCGGCCGACGACGTCACTCCGTCGAACGCGTGAGCTTCCGCGTCGTGCGCGTCCGGGGCGTGAGCGTCGTCGTCGTGGTCCGCAGCGTCGTCCTGCGGGTCGACGGCGGGCGCATCGCCGCCGTGCGCATCGCCGCGGTGCGCATCGCCGCGGTGCGTATCGCCGAGGTCGGTCTCGACGACGTCGCTCTCGACGACGTCGTCCTCCGAGTCCTGGCCGCCCGTGCTCTCGGGCTCCGAGGTCTCGTCGACCTCCGACGCTGCGGCATGAGACTCCTGAGCGTGCGACGGCGCGGAATCCTCCCGCGCGTCGGTGGCGTCGGCATCCCCCTCGTCGTCCGCCGTCGCGTGAGCGACGGCCACGTCGACCCACGTATCGCCCGCCGACGCATGACCGGCCTGGTCGTCGTCGTGCACGATCTCGGCGTCGTGGATGTCGTGATCGCCGTCTTCGGCGTCGCCGACAGAGGCCTCGTCATGGTGCGGCTCGAGGATGATGTCGCCGGTCGGCAACTGCTCGACATGCGGCTCGTGGACGATCTCGGTGGAACGCTCAAGGGGGGAATCACGGAACTCGGGCGCCTCGAGGGGGCGCAGATCGGCGTCGTCGATCACGACCTCGTCCTCGATGACGTCGTCGTCGAGGTCGTCGTCGTCGGACACGGTCGGCAGGTCGACGTTGACCTGGGCGATGTGTCCTCCGAGGATCGTGATGCTGGCGGTGTCGAGGTTCCCGCTCTCGTCGAGGACGCCGTGTTCTGCGTTCTCGTCGGGGTTCGCGTCGGTGCGGTCGGGGGTCACTGCAGTCTCCAAACGGGAAGAGGGCGCGAAAGCGCCCCCTCCCAGGTTACTGCGCGTGGCGGATTACCAGCAAAAGGTCTCCCGCTTCCACCTGCTGTGTGGTAACGATGGCGACACGTTCGACGACACCGTCGACGGACGCCGCGATCGCGGCCTCCATCTTCATCGCCTCGATCGATGCGACGGCCTGACCCGCGGTGACGTGGTCGCCGACCGCGGCCTTGATGGTGACCACGCCCGAGAAAGGAGCTGCGACCTGCCCCGGCGTGGACGTGTCGGCCTTCTCGGCCTGACGCGCCTCGACGTTGACCGAGCGATCACGCACGAACACGGGGCGCAGCTGCCCGTTGAGCGTGGTCATGACGGTGCGCATGCCCTTGTCGTCGGCGTCGCCCACGGCCTCGAGGCCCACGAACAGCTGCACGCCGCGCTCGATCTCGACGGTGTGCTCCCCGCCCGCGCGGAGTCCGTACAGGTAGTCGGCCGTGTCGAGCACGCTGAGATCGCCGTACGACGCGCGCATCTCCTCGAAGATGCGCGTGGGCCCGGGGAACAGCAGATGGTTGAGGCGCGCGCGGCGCTCGGCCGGGGCTCCCGCGAGCGCCGCCGTGTCGTCATCGGAGAGGGGCGTGACGCCGATCTTCACGTCGCGACCGGCGAGCACCTTCGATCGGAACGGCTCCGGCCACCCACCGGGCAGGTCGCCGAGCTCGCCCGCCATGAACGACACGACCGAATCGGGGACGTCGTACTTGTCGGGGTTCTGCTCGAAGTCGGCGGGGTCCGCCTTGACCGCGGCGAGGTGCAGGGCGAGATCGCCCACCACCTTCGACGACGGGGTGACCTTGGGAACGCGCCCCAGGATGCGATCGGCGGCGGCGTACATGTCCTCGATGAGCTCGAAGTCGTCGGACAGGCCCAGCGCGATGGCCTGCTGACGCAGGTTCGACAGCTGGCCACCCGGGATCTCGTGACGGTACACGCGGCCGGTGGGGCCCGAGAGGCCCGACTCGAACGGACGGTACAGGTGGCGCACGGCCTCCCAGTACGGCTCCAGGTCGCTCACGGCCTCGAGATCCAGCCCGGTGTCGCGCTCGGTGTGCGCGAGGGCGGCGACCAGGGCCGACAACGACGGCTGGCTCGTGGTGCCCGCCATGGGAGCGGCGGCCGCGTCCACGGCATCCGCCCCCGCCGCCGAGGCGGCCAGCAGGGTGGCGAGCTGTCCCCCGGCGGTGTCGTGGGTGTGCACGTGCACGGGCAGGTCGAACCTCTCGCGCAGCGCCGTGACCAGGCGCGACGCCGCGGCCGGGCGCAGCAGACCCGCCATGTCCTTGATGGCGAGGATGTGCGCGCCCGCGTCGACGATCTGTTCGGCGAGCCCCAGGTAGTAGTCGAGCGTGTACAGGGTCTCGGCCGGGTCGAGAAGGTCGCCGGTGTAGCAGATGGCCACCTCGGCCACCGCGGTTCCGGTCGCGAGCACCGCGTCGATCGCCGGGCGCATCTGCGAGACGTCGTTGAGGGCGTCGAAGATGCGGAAGATGTCGACACCGGATGCCGCTGCCTCGGCGACGAATGCGTGGGTGACCTCGGTGGGGTACGGGGTGTACCCGACGGTGTTCCGCCCGCGCAGGAGCATCTGGATCGCGACGTTCGGGAGCGCGGCGCGGAGGGCGTCGAGGCGCTCCCACGGGTCTTCGCCGAGGAAGCGCAGGGCGACGTCGTACGTCGCGCCGCCCCAGGCCTCGACCGACAGCAGGCCGGGCGTCATGCGCGCGACGTACGGCGCGACGCGGGCGAGGTCGCGGGTGCGCACGCGGGTGGCGAGCAGAGACTGGTGGGCGTCGCGGAACGTCGTCTCGGTGACCGCGAGAGCCGTCTGCTCCCGCAGCGCTCGGGCGAAGCCGACGGGCCCGAGCTCCTGCAGGCGCTGGCGCGAGCCCGCGGGCGCGGGCTCCACGAGGTCGAGCGCGGGGAGCTTGGCACCCGGGTCGATCGACAGCGGGTTCTCGCCGTTCGGTCGGTTCACCGTGGTGTCGACGAGCCACGACAGCACCTTGGTACCGCGGTCCTTCGACTCGCGGCCCACCAGCAGCTCGGGGCGCTCGTCGATGAACGAGGTGCTGAGGTCGCCCGCCACGAAGGCGGGATCGTCGAGCACCGCCCGAAGGAACGAGATGTTCGTCGACACTCCGCGGATGCGGAACTCCGCCAGGGCGCGGCGGGCGCGGGCGACGGCTGCCGGGAAGTCGCGGCCGCGGCAGCTGAGCTTCGACAGCATCGAGTCGAAGTGCGGGCTCACCTGCGAGCCCGCGGCGGTCGTGCCGCCGTCGAGGCGGATGCCGGCACCGCCCGGCGAACGGTACGTGGTGATCTTGCCGGTGTCGGGGCGGAAGCCCTGCGTGGGGTCCTCGGTGGTGATGCGGCACTGCAGGGCGGCACCGCGCAGGTGCACCTCGTCCTGCGTGAGGTGCAGGTCGGCGAGGGTCTCGCCGGCGGCGATGCGCATCTGCGACTGCACGAGGTCGACGTCGGTGACCTCCTCGGTCACGGTGTGCTCGACCTGGATGCGGGGGTTCATCTCGATGAAGACGACCTCGCCGGTGCGCGGCCCCGCGGTCTCGAGCAGGAACTCGACGGTTCCGGCGTTCTGGTAGCCGATCGACCGGGCGAACGCGACCCCGTAGCGGTGCAGGTCCTGTCGCACCGTCTCGTCGAGGTTGGGCGCGGGGGCGATCTCGATGACCTTCTGGTGCCGGCGCTGCACCGAGCAGTCGCGCTCGAACAGGTGGATGGTCTCGCCCGTGGCATCCGCGAGGATCTGCACCTCGATATGGCGGGGACGCTGCACGGCCTGTTCGAGGAACATGCGCGCGTCGCCGAAGGCGCTCTGCGCTTCGCGCATCGCCTCGGCCAGCGCCGGGGCGAGTTCGCCGAGTGCCTCGACGCGACGCATGCCGCGCCCGCCGCCGCCGGCCACGGCCTTGGCGAAGAGCGGGAAGCCGATGTCGTCGGCCTGCGCGACCAGGGCGTCGATGTCGTCGGAGGCCGCGGTGGAGCGCAGCACCGGAACGCCGGCGGCGACCGCGTGCTCTTTGGCGGTGACCTTGTTGCCCGCCATCGACAGCACCTCGGCGGGCGGGCCGATGAAGGTGATGCCGTGGGCGGCGGCCTTCTCGGCGAGCTCGGGGTTCTCGGAGAGGAACCCGTAGCCCGGGTAGATGGCATCCGCCCCGCATTCGCGTGCGACGCGGATGATCTCGTCGACGTCGAGGTACGCGCGCACCGGGTGGCCGCGCTCGCCGATCTGGTAGGCCTCGTCGGCCTTCAGGCGGTGCAGCGACGCACGGTCCTCGTAGGGGTAGACCGCGACCGTGCGCGCGCCGACCTCGTAGGCGGCTCGGAACGCGCGGATGGCGATCTCTCCCCGATTGGCGACCAGAATCTTCGAGAACATGCGCACCTCACGTCAAGCTGGCGGAGCTGAATGTGCTCACAGCCTAGGGGACGGTAACGTGGACTCTCGTGCACGTACTCTCCGTCAGCTCTTTGAAAGGCGGGGTCGGCAAGACGACCGTGACGCTCGGGCTGGCATCCGCTGCCTTCGCACGTGGCGTTCGCACTCTCGTCGTCGACCTCGACCCCCAGTCCGATGTGTCGACCGGTATGGACATCCAGGTCGCCGGCCGTCTCAACATCGCCGATGTCCTCGCGAACCCGAAAGAGAAGGTCGTCCGTCAGGCGATCACCTCGAGCGGCTGGGCGAAGGTCCACCCCGGCACGATCGATGTGCTCATCGGCAGCCCCTCGGCCATCAACTTCGACGGTCCGCACCCGAGCGTCCGCGATGTGTGGAAGCTCGAAGAGGCGCTCGCGACGATCGAGGCCGACTACGACCTCGTGCTCATCGACTGCGCCCCGTCGCTGAACGCCCTCACGCGCACCGCGTGGGCGGCGAGCGACCGCGTCGTCGTGGTGACCGAGCCGGGCCTGTTCTCGGTGGCCGCCGCCGACCGCGCGCTCCGCGCGATCGAGGAGATCCGCCGCGGTCTCTCGCCGCGGCTGCAGCCCCTCGGCGTCGTGGTGAACCGCGTGCGCCCGCAGTCGATCGAGCACCAGTTCCGCATCAAGGAGCTCCGCGACATGTTCGGCCCCCTCGTGCTCAACCCGCAGCTGCCCGAGCGCACCTCGCTGCAGCAGGCGCAGGGTGCGGCCAAGCCGCTGCACGTCTGGCCCGGCGACAGCGCGCAGGAACTCGCCGCCGACTTCGACGCCCTGCTCGACCGGATCGTGCGCACCGGCCGCATCCCCGTCGAGAACGAGGCCCCGCAGGCCTGACCGACGCCGCTTTCTCGACGAGACGCCGTCCCGCTGCCCCGCAGCCGGGCGGCGTCTCTCGTCTCGCTCCCCGTGGTCGCCCCCGCGTGAGTCGCCGAGCATTGTCGCCTCGGGTCGGGGCGAAGCGACAGAACGTGGCCCCTCGCGCGCGGGACAAAGCGAATCCCGGATGCCGTGGCATCCGGGGGGGGCGGAGAGGTGCGGGGTGCGGTCAGGCGGTGCGGGCGGCACGACGGGCCGCCAGCTCGTCGACGGAGTCGGACGTGGCCGACTCGAAGTCGACCAGCGTCGACTCGACCTCGCGCAGCACCTTGCCGACCGCGATGCCGAAGACGCCCTGACCGCGGCTGACCAGGTCGATGACCTCGTCGTTCGAGGTGCACAGGTAGACCGAGGCCCCGTCGCTCATCAGCGTGGTGCCGGCGAGGTCGCGGATCCCCGCCGCGCGGAGCTGATCGACGGCGGTGCGGATCTGCTGCAGCGAGATGCCGGTGTCGAGCAGGCGCTTGACGAGCTTGAGCACGAGGATGTCGCGGAAGCCGTACAGACGCTGCGAACCCGAGCCGCTCGCCCCGCGGACGGTCGGAACGACGAGTTCGGTGCGGGCCCAGTAGTCGAGCTGACGGTACGTGATGCCGGCGGCACGGGCGGCGACGGCGCCGCGATAACCGGTGTCGTCGTCCATCTCGGGCAGACCGTCGGTGAAGAGGAGATCGGAAGCGAACCGGGGTTCACCGAGTGCGTCGCCAGCGTTCATGCTCGCGTTCCTCCTCATCGGTTCGTTCCTTCCACGCTAGATCAGCGAGGGTCCCCCGGCAATGACATCCGCGTCGGGGGCTGCGGCGTGTCGCAATCAGGACAGGATCCGCTCGAGCGCTTCGCGCACGAACATCCCCCGCACCTCGTCGAGACGGGTGGCGAGCTCGGGCGCGAGCTCGCTCGCACGGGCTCGGGATGCCGCGTCGGGACGCCGCAGCAGGGCCGACATCGCCGACTCGACGAGTGCAACCTCGCGCTCCGCGCTCTGTCGCAGCGCCCGCACGTGGCGGGGCTCGATCCCGTGACGGTCGAGGGCGACCAGGGCGCGCAGAAGCGCGACGGTCTGCTCCGGGTAGGTCTCGGCCGCCGTGATCACGCCGGTGCTCACGGCGTCGTTCAGCAGCTGGGGGCCGGCACCCGCGGTGCTCAGCAGCTCGTCGCGCCGGTAGCGGCGCGGGGCGGCGGTCATCGACGGGATCGACGTCGGCGGGGCGGGGTTACGGCCCGCGTCGAGCTCGGCCAGGTAGTCGCGGATGACGACGAGCGGCAGGTAGTGGTCGCGCTGGAGCGTGAGCGCCATGCGCAGACGCTCGAGGTCGGCCGGTGAGAACTTTCGGTAGCCCGACTCGGTGCGCGTGGGCGAGACGATGCCCTGCACCTCGAGGAAGCGCAGCTTGCTGGAGGTGAGGGCCGGGAAATCGGGGGTCAGACGCGCGAGCACCTGACCGATGCTGAGCAGCCCCGCAGCCGTCTGACGACCACGGGAGGGGGCTGCCGCCATCAGTGCTCTGCCGCGGGCAGGTCGACCGGCGAACCGAAGAAGTTCAGCCGGAACTTGCCGATGCGCACCTCGGCGCCGTTGACGAGGGCGGAGCGGTCGACGCGTTCGCCGTTGACGTAGCTCCCGTTGAGCGAGCGCTGGTCGACGATCTCGAACGCCGTGCCCGTGCGGATGATCTCGGCGTGGCGACGCGAGACGGTCACGTCGTCGAAGAAGAGGTCGGCCTCGGGGTGGCGTCCGACCGTGGTGACGTCGGTGTCGAGCAGATACCGAGCGCCGGTGGTCGGGCCGGAGCGCACGATCAGAAGGGCAGCGCCTCCGGGAAGCGCGTCGATGGCTTCGAGCTCGGCCTCGGTGAGGTCGGCGCCGAAGGGGACGAACGACAGGTCGGCGTCGTGGCCGAAGGTCTCGGTCGTGTCGTGCGAGCGCTCGGACGCGACGGCGTCAGCCGCGCGCCGAATGTCGTCGCGATCGAATCGGCGGGTCTCGTCCACGGCTTCTCCTTCTCGTTCACCATAACCCGACCGGTTCGCCTGGGGAGGGGGAACCGGCCTCGCGCGGGCCGTGATGATGCGTGATGTGTCTTCGTTCGTCGACGCCGGGCAACGCGTTTCGGGTCGCGGAAGGCCAGGCGGGGACACTCGAACCTACCGACCCGGAGACGGCCCTGTCGAGTCCGCGCCCGCGCGGCGTCATCGTCGTCATGCCGCGCCCCGGGTGCGGCGGGCCCACGGGACGGACACCGCCCCGCTCCGGGTCACCCGCGCGCACTCCTTCTCTCACCCGACGCGGGCGCGTCACGGACGCTCCCAGGCCCGTGTCGGGAGGCCTCGTTAGGGTCGGAGAGTGACTTCCCCCGTGGCGCCGCGTCGGCGCACCCTCCCCGCCCTCCTCGCGACCGCCCTGCTGGCCGCCGCGGCTCTGCTCGTGCCGGCGCTCCCCGCCGCAGCGCACGACGAGCTGGTCTCGACCGACCCGTCGGCCGATGCCGTGCTCGAGACGTTGCCCGCCGAGATCACCTTCACCTACAGCGCCGATGTGCTGACCGACCCCGGAGCCACCGTCGTGCAGGTCACCGACGCGTCGGGTGCGTCGCTGACCTCCGGCGCGCCGGTCGTCGACGGCAGCACCGTCGTGCAGCCGCTGGCCGGACCCGCATCGGGCGCCGTCTCGGTGCTCTGGCGCGTGGTGTCGAGCGACGGTCACCCCATCGACGGGTCGTTCTCGTTCACCGTGCCCGCGGCCGCCCCCACCCCGACCGCGACGGCCACGCCCACCTCCTCACCCGCGCCCTCGGCGAGCCAGACCACGGCCGAGAGCGCCGCTCCCACGTCGACTCCGGATGCCACCGCCGTCCCGGCGGACACCGCGTCGGAGGCCTCTCCCCTGCCGTGGATCCTGCTGGTGGTCGCGCTCGTGCTGGTCGCCGCGGTGATCATCGTCGTCGTCGTGTCGCGCGGCCGTCGTCGTGCGTCCGGTGGCGGGTCGACCGGCACCCCCGCGCGATAGGATTTGCGCATGCCTCATTACGATCTGGTCATTCTCGGTGCGGGTCCCGGCGGGTATGTGGCCGCCGTCCGCGGCGCACAGCTCGGACTCTCGGTCGCGATCGTCGAAGAGAAGTACTGGGGCGGTGTGTGCCTCAACGTCGGGTGCATCCCCTCCAAGGCCCTTCTGCGCAACGCCGACCTCGCTCACACCTTCCACGCGAAGGCCGACATGTTCGGCATCTCGGGTGACGTGCACTTCGACTTCGGCAAGGCGTTCGACCGTTCGCGGTCGGTGGCCGCCGGTCACGTCAAGGGCATCCACTACCTGATGAAGAAGAACAAGGTCACCGAGTACGAGGGTCGCGGGTACTTCGCCGACGACCACACGCTCGACGTGACCAAGACCGACGGCTCGAAGGAGCAGGTCACCTTCGACAACGTCATCATCGCCACGGGCTCCACCGTGCGTCTGCTCCCGGGCGTCACGCTGAGCGAGAACGTCGTGACCTATGAGGAGCAGATCCTCACCCGCGAGCTCCCCGAGTCGATCGTCATCGTCGGCGCCGGTGCCATCGGCATGGAGTTCGCCTACGTCATGACGAACTACGGCGTGAAGGTCACCATCATCGAGTTCCTCGATCGCGCCCTGCCCAACGAAGACGCCGAGGTCTCGAAAGAGATCCAGAAGCAGTACAAGGGCTACGGCGTCGACATCCTCACCTCGACCAAGGTCGACTCGGTCACCGACCACGGCGACAAGGTCACCGTCGCCTACACGGCGAAGGACGGCTCGCAGGGGTCGATCGACGCCGGCCGCGTGCTCATGTCGATCGGCTTCGCGCCGAAGGTCGACGGCTTCGGTCTCGAGAACACGGGCGTGAAGCTCACCGAGCGCGGCGCCATCGAGATCGACGACCACATGCGCACCAACGTGCCGCACATCTACTCCATCGGCGACGTCACCGCGAAGCTGCAGCTCGCGCACGTGGCCGAGGCCCAGGGCGTCGTCGCGGCCGAGACCATCGGCAATGCCGAGACGCAGACCCTCGGCGACTACCGCAACATGCCGCGCGCGACGTTCTGCAACCCGCAGGTCGCCTCGTTCGGCCTGACCGAGCAGCAGGCACGCGACGCGGGCCACGACATCAAGGTGTCGAAGTTCCCGTTCTCGGCCAACGGCAAGGCGAACGGCCTCGGCGAGCCCGTCGGTTTCGTCAAGCTCGTCGCCGACGCCGAGACCCTCGAGCTCATCGGCGGCCACCTCATCGGCCCCGATGTCTCGGAGCTTCTGCCCGAGCTCACGCTGGCGCAGAAGTGGGACCTCACCGCTCTCGAAGCAGCCCGCAACGTGCACACCCACCCGACGCTGTCGGAGGGCCTGCAAGAGGCCTTCCACGGCCTCGCGGGGCACATGATCAACCTCTGACCCGTCAGAGAACGAAGGCCCGCCCGGTGTTCCGGGCGGGCCTTCGTCGTCGGTGGGAGGCGTGTGGAGTCGAGGCGCGTCAGTGGCCGAGCGCCCGAGCGAGCTTCGATCCGGATGCCGCGGGGCGACCGCCCGCGGCGAACACCGCCGCGTCGACGGCGGCGAAGAATGCCGCGCGCCCCTGCTCGTCGGCGGGACCGGCGGGGCCCAGCTCGACCTCCCACTCGCGCCACGCCGATTCCGCGCCGCGGCGCTCGTCGCGCGCGCGCACGTGGTCGTCGACGAACTCGGCGACCTGCTCACCGTCGGCGTCGAGCAGGGCGTACGCGGTGCGGTCGTTCCGCAGCCGCGCGAGCGGGATGAACGGCGGCGCCGCGTGAGCGGCGACGGCATCCTGGACCGCCGGAGGCACCACCGGGTCTGCACCCGGGGCGGTGGACGTGTCGTCGTCCAACGGCCAGTGGGTCTCGGTGCGACCCGCGCCGTCGAGCGGGCCCTTCACGTGCCACCCCGCGTCGGGGCCGCCGGTGCGTCGACGCACGGCGATGCCGGCGCGGGCCAGGTCGGCCGCGGGCGTGTCGACGTAGCGTGCGTCGAGGTCACGCGGTTCGGCCGCGCCGACCGACACCACACCCGGCAGCGCCGACCAGTCGGGCAGGGGTGTGGTGTCGTCGACGTCGTACTTCGACTCGATCTCGACGCTGGAGGCGGCGTGCGAGTCTGCGCTCAATCGTCGCGTCCGTCGGCGTTCGGGTTGATGTCCTCGGTCTCCTCCGAGAAGACGAAGACCGCCTGCGTGGGGCCGTCGGCGTCTCCGGTGTTCTCGAGACCGCCGTCGCGACGGTAGACGAGCTGTCCCTCGCTGTAGGGCATGATCAGCGTGTCGTCGGTCTCGTTCTCGAGGGGGAGCACCTGCCCGTCGAGCGGGCCTCCGGTCAGTCGTGCAATAGCCATACCGCCAGCGTAGACCGCGGGGCCGACCGCGCCCCGCGCCTTGACAGGGCGGGCTTAGAATCGCTCGGGTGACATCGACGGACCTGCCCGGTGATCGCCCGTTCGTCCTTCTCGCCACGCGCGCGCAGGACGGCCCGGCAGACGAGGAGTACGCACTCTTCCTCCGGTTCACGGGTCTGCCTCCCGAGCGCCTGCGGCGTGTGCGCCTGGAACGCGAGTCGATGCCCGATCTCGACCTCGACGAGATCTCCGGCATCCTGGTCGGGGGAAGTCCGTTCAACGCCTCGGACCCGATCGAGCGCAAGTCCGCGGTGCAGCAGCGTGTCGAGGCCGAGATCGCCGCGCTCGTCGAGGCGGTCGTCGCGCGCGACACCCCGTTCCTCGGCGCCTGTTACGGCGTGGGCACCCTGGGGACGCACCTGGGGGCACCCATCGACGGCACGTACGCCGAGCCGATCAGCGTCGTCGACGTGACCCTCACCGCCGAGGGACGCCACGACCCGCTCGCCGCGGGGCTTCCCGAAACCTTCCCCGCCTTCGTCGGCCACAAAGAAGCGATCAGCGAGCTCCCCTCGGGTGCCGTGCTGCTGGCCTCGTCTCCTACGTGCCCGGTGCAGATGTTCCGGCTGGGGCAGAACGTCTACGCGACGCAGTTCCACCCGGAGCTCGACCTCGACGGGATCGTCACTCGGATCCACGCCTACGCGGCCTTCGGCTACTTCGCCGCCGACGAGCTCGACCTCACGCTCGCCGCGGTGCGACGCGCGCCCGTCGAGGCACCCTCGCTCCTACTGCGGACGTTCGTCGAGCGCTACGCGCGCTGACGCCGCACGCGCCTTTCGGGGCCGTGCGCGTCGCGAGCGCTCCCCCGCGGCGTCGCTGCGGAGCCCTCGTGCGAATCGCGAGGGGCTCGGCGTGCCCGGGTACGCGACTGTCGCTCCGGAGCGAGACCGCGACGCCGCGACCGCTCAGGCGTGCTGCGGCGGCGTGACCCACACGACGTCGAGCGCCGCGGTGACGGCCGGGTGCGCGCGGCGCAGGAACGGGTCGAGGCCGAGATCGACGAGGTGCACGCGTCCGGCCAGCTCGGGTCCGCGCCCGCGGACGAGTCCCGCCTTGAGCGCGCCGAAGGTCACAGTGAGGTCGGCGGGGAGGACGGCGGCATCCGCGGTGCCCTCGTCGGGGTCGAGCCCGCTCGGTACATCGACGGCGATCACCCGCGGTCGACGCGAGGTGAGCGCGAGGATGCACTCGACGATCGCCCGGGAACCCCCGCGCAACCGCCGGTCGGTCAGGCGCCCGATCCCCAGGATGCCGTCGAGCACCAGCGCGTAGTCGCCGACCCGCGCGCAGACCTCCGACGCCGGCAGCACGCGCGCGCCCGCGGCGACGGCCGCGTCGAGGGCGGCGCGGTGCACGCGGTCGCGCACCAGCACGACGTCGACGCGCTCGGGCCCCCGGGCGAGCTCGGCCGCGGCGTAGAGCGCATCGCCGCCGTTGTCGCCGGCGCCGACGAGCACGAGCACGGGGCCGGGTGCCCGCGCCGACTCGGCCGCGGCGATCTCGGCGAGGGCCGACGCCGCCCAACGCATGAGCGGGTGCCCCTCGGCCAGCCGCGGGGCTTCGGCGGCCCGCACCGCGTCGGCCGTGTAGGCGGCGACGCGTTCACCGGTGGCCAGCACGGCCGATCGCGGGTCAGACATCGGTCCGGGAGCCGGCCTTCGCCCCGGCGTTCGACTCGTCCTCGCTCTCGCGCGCGGCGGCGGTGGGATCGGCGGTGGCGAGCGTCTCGCGTTCCTTCGTTTCGGCCTCGCGCGCGGCCGTCAATTCTCCGGTCGCCGCCTGGACGGCCTTCTCGGCGCGGCGGACGCGGAACTGGATCATCGTCGACGCGCCGAACTTGGCGCGGACGCGGTCATGGTCTTCTTCCGTCGCCACGGTGATGTACGCCCCGGCGATCAGGATCACCTGGCTCGACAGGTTGAGCCAGAGCAGAAGGGCGATCAGCGAGGCGAACGTCGCCAGCAGCGGGTTGTTGCTCGCGCCGCCGATGAACAGTCCCGACAGCTGCTGGAGCACCACCAGGCCGAAGCCGCCGAGGAGGGCCCCGCGCAGGAGAGTGCTGCGGCGGGTGCGCACCCCGGACAAGGCCGCGAACGCCACCGCGATGGCGGCCGAGTCGAGCGCCAGCACGATGATGGTCGACACGAGCCACGTGAAGAACGCGGTCACCCACGAGTCGGCGGACACGCCGATGAGCTCGCGCACGAAGGTCAGTCCGGCCGTGGCGACGAACGTCACGAGCGCGGCGGCGACGAGCGCGACGCCGATGCCGAGGGCCACGCCGAGGTTGCGCAGCAGCACCCACACGATCAGCGTGTCGTCGGTGGTCACCCCGGCGATCTGACGGAGCGCGGAGCGCAGCGAGCCGATGGCGCCGATCGCGGCGCCCAGAAGACCGAGGGTTCCGAGGATGCCGCCCAGCGTGAAGCCCGCCGGGGCATCGATGCTGCTCACGTCGAGCAGCCCCTCGGGGCCGACGAGACCGGGGACCACGCTGTTCACCGAGCTCGTGAGGGCGCTCAACCCGGCGGGGTTCCCCGCGAGCCAGAGCGCGGCGAACGAGAAGCCCAGCAGCACCGCGGCGAACAGGCTGAACAGGGTGCGGTAGGTCACGCTGTCGGCGAGCATGGGGCCACGCGCCCCCGAGTAGACGAGGAAGGCGCGCACGACACGGAGCGACAGGGCCCACGCGGTGACACGACGAATGAGGGCGGGCATGGGGTCAGCGTATCCACGCCGAGACGACCGGCCAGCGGGGTTGACCGATCGGACTGCGCGCGACAGCCGAACGGGCCGCGCGCCTCTCGACGCTCTCACACCCGAGGCGTGACGTTCCGGGGGCGCCGGCCGCTGTTCTCACCCCGGGCCGGAGAGCACCCGCCACCACGTTCCGGCGAGAAGGAAGGGGCCGAAGGCGAGCGCGGCGCCGCGTTCCCCCGCCGCGACCGTTCCCGCCGCCGCGACCCCGCCGGCGACGAAACCGGCCGCCAGACCCGACACCACGGCCTCGACGCCGCACCATCCGAGGACCGCGCCGCAGACCGCGGCGAGCTTGACGTCGCCCCCGCCGAACGCCGCCGGGCGGGCGAGATGCACCGCGAGGCAGCCGACGAACGCCAGCGCCGCTCCCCCGACGACGCCACCCACGCGTTCGGGTTCACCGATGGTCAGCGCCGAGCCGACCAGCAGCACCAGGATCATCGCCCCGCCCGGCAGCACGAGCCCATCGGGGAGGCGGTGCGTTCGCACGTCGATGACCACCAGCACGAGGCCGAGCACCGCGAACACCGCCAGAGCGGGGGCGAGAGCCCACGGCATCCGCAACCTCAGGCGTCGAGAACGACGAGGTCGACCAGCACCACCGCATCGGGGGCGATGCCCTCGGCGTCGCGCACCGCGCGCTTCAGCGGCAGCACGTACACGCCACCGGTCTGCGGGAAGATCGACGTGCGCCAGGTCGACCCGCCGATGGTCGCCTCGACGCGCACGCCGCCGAACCCGCGACGATACGTCTGCACCTCGCGGATCTCGGTGCTGAGCTCGACCGGGACCGCCACGAAGTACCAGTCGCTGTCGCTGCGGGCCTCCCACCGGAAGACCTCGCCCTCGAACCGTACGAACATGGGTCCTCCTGTCGTCGCGGTCACCCTACTCGGAGGCTCCGACGTCGGTGCGCGCCCGTCGCCTGGGGAGGAACCGTGCCGACACGACGGCGTCGACGCCGAGGGCGACCGCCACCGCCGACGCGTACACGACGAGGTCACGGGCGTCGAAGCCGGCGCCGAGCACGAGCGCGAGCGGGGGGAACCCCTCGGCCAGCACCAGCGGGATCCCCGTGAGCTGCAGCAGTTCGACGCCCACGCACCACAGCGCGGCGCCGAGCGCGAGCAGCGCGCGGGACGCGCGCGGGAAGAGCATCACGAGACCGGTGTACGCGGCGACGGCGTACAGCGCGTCGCCCGCGACGTCGGTGGCCTCCGAGTCGGGCAGCCCGCGGGCGACGACGAGACCGGCCCCCACGACGACGATCAGCGCCCCCAGTGCGGCCACGCGACGACGACCGGCGGTCACGCGAGCACTCCCGCCGCCCGCGCGGGGCCCGCATAGGCGCGGGCGAGAGTCGCGACGGTGTCGTGGGCGTTCAGACCGCTGGGGTTGGGGAGCACCCACGTGGGAACACCGGCGATCGCCTCGTCCTGCCGCCCCGCGGCGGCTCTCGGACGCGCGAAGCCCTGGCGGTAGGCGGTGAGCCCCACCACCGCGACCGCGCGGGGCCGCAGCGCGTCGACGCGCTCGACGAGCGCCGCCGCACCGGCGCGCAGCTCGTCGCGCGAGAGCTCGTCGGCCCGCGCCGTCGCCCGCGCGACGAGGTTGGTGACCCCGATCCCCGCGTCGAAGATCATGCGGCGATCCTCGTCGCCGAGGGGCGCCGCATGGGCGGGCAGCCGCGGGAGGATCCCCGCCTGCACGAGCGCGGGCCAGAAGCGATTGCCGGGGCGGGCGAAGGGAGTGCCGGTCGCCGCCGTCCACAGCCCCGGGTTGATGCCGACGAAGAGCAATCGCACACCGGTCTCGACGAGGTCGGGCCGCGTGGCATCCCGGTACGACTCGAGCTCGGCGCGCGTGTATCCCATGAGACCACTATGACCACTACCCGGACGCACCCCGCGCATCTGCCAGGATCGGAGGAATGGATGCCGTACCCGCGCTCACCGAGATACCCACGCCGCAGTTCGTCATCGTCGGCGACAACGTGCGCCTGGCGACGTACACGTGGGGCGACCCCGACGCCGATCCGGTGCTGTGCGTGCACGGGTTCGGATCGAGCACGCGCGACAACTGGGTGAACACCGGATGGGTGCGCGACCTGCTGCGGGCGGGCTTCCGCGTCGTGGCCGTCGACCAGCGCGGCCACGGGGCGAGCGACAAGCCGCACGAGGCCTCGGCGTACACGATGCCGACGCTCGTGGGCGACCTCGTCGCCGTGCTCGACACCTACCTGCTCGACCAGGTGCGCTACCTCGGGTACTCCCTCGGCGGACGCGTGGGATGGCAGCTCGCCGTCGACGCCCCCGAGCACGTCGAGCGCGCCGTGCTCGGCGGCATCCCCGACGGGCGCCCCCTCGCGCGGCTGCAGGTGGACCAGGCGCGGGCGTTCCTCGACCACGGCACCCCGGTCGAGGACGCCACCACCCAGCGCTACGTCTCGCTCGCCGAGCGCGTACCCGGAAACGACCTGCGGGCCCTGGTCGCGATCGCCGAGGGGATGCGCCTGGGCGAGACCGACCCCGACCCGGCGTCGCCGCCGCAGCAACCCGTGCTCATCGCGACGGGCACCGAGGATCCCATCCACGACCAGTCGCAGCACCTGGCGGGGCTCCTCCCCCGCGGCGAGTTCGCCGACATCCCCGGGCGCCACCACGTGAACGCCCCCGGCGCGCGGACGTTCCGCGAGGCGGGCCTGGAGTTCCTCTCGCGCGACGCCTGACGCTCCGGCAGCAACCGCCCGCCCGACGACGAGCGGGGTCTGCTCAGGATGCCGCGACGGTGAGTTTCGGAGACGTCGGCGCGCGCGTGGCCGCCGCTTGCAGCCCCACGCGCACGGTCTGGCCGGGGCTGAGCACGGCGCCGTACCCGTCGCCGGCACACGTGACTCTCGAGCCCGTGACGCTGCACGTCATGCCCCAGGCGCTGGTGATGGCCGTAGTTCCGGGGGCGTCGAAGGTCACGGTCCAGGCTTTCACCGACCCGGTGGCGGTCAGCGCCAGCTCGGCGACGTAGCCCTCGCCCCACGCGCTCTGCGGAATCCACTCCGCGCGGAGCGCCGCCGACGAGGAGGGCTTCGGCGACGACGACGGGCTCGACGTGGGCTTCGGACTCGACGTGGGCTTCGGGCTCGACGTGGGCTTCGGGCTCGACGTGGGCTTCGGGCTCGATGACGGCTTCGGGCTCGACGTGGGCTTGGGGCTGGTCGACGGCAGCGGAACCGTCGTCGGCTTGACGCTCACCGAGGGCTTCGGCGACGAGGACGGCTTCGGGCTCGTCGTGGGCTTGGGCGTCGCCGCCGGCGTGAGGATGGGCGCGAGGGCCGCGAGCTTCGCCTTCTGCAGGGTCTTCCAGTCGTCGGCGACGAGGCCGCCGGTGTCACCGCTGTTGGGGTTGAACGACCAGTAGGCGTAGCTCGTCTTCGTCTTGGCGAGATAGGCGACGAGCGTCTTCAGCCAGGCCCGGTCGCTGTCGGTCTCGAGCTTGGTGCCGAACTCGCCGAGCAGCACGGGGGCGATGTTCTGGCGCACCAGGTAGCCCCAGTTGGCATCCCAGATCCCCTCGAGGTTCGCCGGATAGTTCGGCGCCGAGAACCACTCCTGGGCGTGGACGGTCGCGGGGTACTCGTGCGGGGAGTAGACGACGCGGTTCTTCACCGAGAGGGTGACGGGCGCCGACCGCACGTCTTTCAAGCCGCCGCCCCACCACGTGTTGCTCCCGTCGTTCTGACGCTCGACGCCCTCGACCACGATCAGCAGCTTCGGGTTGACCGACAGCACGGCGTTGCCCGCGCGGGTGGCCGCCGCGCGCCAGTCGCGCGCGGGGTCGCCGCAGTTCCAGCAGGCGGGGCCGTGGGGCTCGTTGTGCAGGTCGACGCCGATGACCGCCGGCTCGTTCTTGTATCGGGCGGCGAGCATCTTCCAGTCGTCGATCCAGCGCTTCTCGCTGTACTGCGCGGTGTACCACAGCTCGCTCTGCGCGCCCGAGTCGGGCCGGTGCCGGTCGAGGATCACCGAGATGCCGCGGGCCTTCGCGCGGGCGATGACGGTGTCCATCAGCCTCAGCGGCGAGAGGGCGACGAGGTCGGCGTTGACCGAACCGTTGATCGAGTTGGAGGTCTTCGCCGCGAGGCACTCGTTCGAGAACGGGAGGCGGATGGCGTTGAACCCCATGCCGGCGATGGCGTCGAGTCCCGCGTCGAGCGAGATCGACCACAGACCGTGCGGGGCGCAGTTCGAGGTCTCCATGCCGAACCAGGCGACCGCCTTGATGGTGAAGGGAGACCCCGACGCCGTGACGATCGTCGAGCCGCGGGTCGACAGCCAGCCCGGCAGCGAGGGCGCCGCAGACGCCGCCGGAGCAGCC
Organism: Microbacterium sp. Leaf436; assembly: GCF_001424715.1. Classification (NCBI taxonomy): domain Bacteria; kingdom Bacillati; phylum Actinomycetota; class Actinomycetes; order Micrococcales; family Microbacteriaceae; genus Microbacterium; species Microbacterium sp. Leaf436. Next base: position 873,378 of record NZ_LMRB01000002.1, on the reverse strand, counting down.
ACGGCACCGGATGCCAGCAGCGTCGCCGCCGCGGCGACCGCGGCCCCGCGCACGACCGCTCGACGCGTCGATCGCCATCGTTCCCGCCACCCGGACATGCGCACCCCCGCGGTCATCGTAACGGGGCCCGACGCGCCCGGGATACGCGGGCCCCTCCCGAAGACGCCCGCCGCGGGGTTGCGCGCTCCGCATTCGGCGGTTTCCGCGCTGTTACGCCCTGGTAAATGCCGAAAACATCATTGATAAAGGTTGCTCAGCGCTGATACCGTCGCCGATCATGGCTCCCCTCACTGATCGCACCGCCGTCCTCGACCGAGTGTCGAAGGCGATCGTCGAGCAGCTGCAGGAGGACGGGCGGCGCTCCTACTCCGAGATCGGCAAAGCCGTCGGTCTCAGTGAGACCGCCACCCGCCAGCGCGTGCAGAAGCTCCAGGATGCCGGCATCCTGCAGATCGTGGCGGTCACCGACCCGCTGCAGCTCGGCTTCGCACGCCAGGCCATGATCGGCGTGCGCGTCTCGGGCGACACCCGGGTCGCCGCGGCCGCGATGACCGAGCTGCCCGGCGTGACCTACGTGGTCTCCACGGCCGGGTCGTTCGACCTGCTCGTCGAGGTCGTCTGCGAGAGCGACGACGACCTGATCGACCTGCTCAACGACCGCATCCGGTCGCTGCCCGACATCGTCTCGACCGAGACGTTCGTCTATCTGAAGCTCCACCGACAGCTCTACAACTGGGGAACGCGATGACCCTTCTCGACACCGATCTGCACACCGACCTCCAGGCCAAGGCCCGCGACCACCTGTGGATGCACTTCTCCCGCCAGTCGACGATGACCGACGGCCCGGGTGTTCCCATCATCGTCAAGGGCGAAGGCCACCACATCTTCGACGCCACCGGCAAGAAGTACATCGACGGCCTCGCCGGTCTCTTCGTCGTCAACGCCGGTCACGGCCGTCGGCGCATCGCCCAGGCCGCGGCGAAGCAGGCCGAGGAACTGGCGTTCTTCCCCCTGTGGTCCTACGCGCACCCCGCCGCGATCCAGCTCGCCGAACGCCTCGCGCACCTCGCCCCCGGCGACCTGAACCACGTCTTCTTCTCCACCGGCGGCGGTGAGGCGGTCGAAACCGCCTTCAAGCTCGCCAAGCAGTACTGGAAGACGCAGGGCAAGCCCACCAAGCACAAGGTCATCTCGCGCGCGATCGCCTATCACGGCACGACACAGGGCGCCCTGGCGATCACCGGCCTGCCGGTCATGAAGCACATGTTCGAACCCGTCACCCCCGGCGGCTTCCGGGTGCCGAACACGAACTACTACCGCGCCGAGGAGTCGGGCTTCGGGGGCGGGACGCCCGAGGAGTTCGGCCTGTGGGCCGCCGACCGCATCGAGCAGATGATCCAGTTCGAGGGTCCCGAGACGGTGGCCGCGGTGTTCCTCGAGCCGGTCCAGAATGCGGGCGGCTGCTTCCCCGCCCCGGCCGGGTACTTCCAGCGCGTGCGGGAGATCTGCGACAAGTACGACGTGCTCCTCGTCTCCGACGAGGTGATCTGCGCCTTCGGCCGACTCGGCCACTACTTCGGCGCGACCGCCTACGACTACCAACCCGACATGATCACGTTCGCCAAGGCGGTCACGAGCGGATACTCCCCCCTCGGCGGCACGATCATCAGCGACCGCATCTACGAGCCGTTCGCCCACGGCGACGCGACCTTCCCGCACGGCTACACCTTCGGCGGACACCCCGTCTCGGCGGCGGTCGCACTCGAGAACCTCGACGTGTTCGAAGAGGAGGGTCTGCTTGAGAACGTGCGCACGAACTCCCCGATCTTCCGCTCGACCCTCGAGCGGCTGAACGACCTGCCGATCGTCGGCGACGTGCGCGGCGACGGGTACTTCTTCGGCATCGAGCTCGTCAAGGACAAGGCGACCAAAGAGACCTTCGACGACGACGAGTCCGAGCGCCTGCTGCGCGGCTTCCTGTCGAAGGCCCTCTTCGACGCCGGCCTGTACTGCCGCGCCGACGACCGGGGCGACCCCGTGATCCAACTCGCGCCGCCCCTCACCATCGGTCCCGCCGAGTTCGACGAGATCGAGCAGATCCTGCGTTCCGTCCTCACCGAGGCCTGGACCCGCCTCTGACCCCCGGGATGCCGGCCCGACCGATGCCGGCATCCCTCTCCCGCTCCCACCCCTGAGCGGTGCTCCTGATGCTGTACCCGACACCATCCCCGCTTCGCGCCGAGCGCGCGCGGCCGCACCCTCTTGGAGGAGCCACGAACGACAACACCCGCGCCGCCACGGCCGCGCACACGAACTCGGGCGCGAAACTGGCCCGCACCCTGGGACTCTGGTCGATCGTCGGCCTGGGCCTGGGGTACATGACCCCCACCGTCGTCTTCGACACCTTCGGCCTCGTCGCCGAGAAGACCAACAACGTCGTGCCCGCCGCCTACGCGGTCGCCCTCGTCGTGCTCGTGTTCACCGCCATCAGCTACGGCAAGATGGTCCGCGTCATCCCGAGCGCGGGCTCCGCGTACACGTACGCCCGCGAGGCCATCCACCCGGGCGTCGGCTTCGTCGTCGGCTGGACCGCGCTGATCGACTACATGCTGCTGCCGATGGTGAATGCCCTCATCCTGCGCAGCTACATGGAGGCGCTCTTCCCCGACATCCCCGGCTGGATCTGGGTCGTCGTCTTCACCGCGGGCGTGACCCTCGTGATCTACCTGACCATGCGGGGCACCTCGAACGTCAACATGATCCTGCTGGTGTTCTCGATCCTCGTCATGACCGTCTTCGTCGTGGTGGTCGTCGTGCAGCTCGTGGGCGGTGCGGGCGCGGGAACCGCCGTGTCGCTCGCCCCCTTCGCCCACAGCGAGGTGCAGTTCGGCGCCGTGCTGGCCGGAGCCACCGTCGTGTGCTTCTCGTTCATCGGCTTCGACGCGGTGTCGATGTACTCCGAAGAGGCGAAGACCCCCAAGATCATGCCGCGGGCGATCCTGCTCACCCTCGTCGTCGGAGGCCTGATCTTCCTCGTCGCCTCGTACGTGACGCAGCTGCGCTTCCCCGACTCGACCGCGTTCCCTCCCGAGGCCACCGAGGACAGCACGCTTCCCGAGATCGGAGTGCAGGTCGGCGGCCCGGTGCTGCAGGCCGTGCTGACGGCGGCGGGCTTCGCCGCGACCCTCGCGTCGTGGCTCGCCTCGCACGCCTCGGTGTCGCGCATGCTCATGGTGATGGGACGCAACAACGTGCTGCCGCGCCGCATCTTCGGTTTCATCAACCCGAAGACGCACACCCCCACGTTCTCGATCGTGATCGTCGGCGTCGTGAGCCTGCTCGCGATCCAGTTCACCCTCGAGCAGATCGCCGCGTACATCAACTACGGCGCACTCGTGGCGTTCTCGTTCGTCAACATCTCGGTCATCGCCTGGTTCGCGATCCGCCGGGGACTGCGCAAGACCCCCGGCGACATCGTGCGCTACATCCTCATGCCCACCATCGGCCTACTGCTCACCGCTCTGCTGTGGGTCAACCTCGACGGGCACGCGCTGATCGGCGGTCTCATCTGGACGACGCTCGGGGTGGTCTACCTCGTGATCCTGACCCGCGGCTTCCGGCGGCCCATCGCCTCGTTCGACGAGAACCAGCCGGTGACCGGCGTGAACAAGACCGTCTCGGGTCCGCGCTCCGAGATCTGAGTCCCGCCATCACGGCCGCGGCCTCCCTTCGTTCCGGGATGCCGCGGCCGTGACGGTGCCGCCGCCGACCGGGGAGCGTGCCGCACTCCTGAGTCATCGCGGCCACACGCGGGCCATGAGCGGGAAAGCGGCTCGAACGGCCGGTTCATCCGGAGTCCGGCACGCTTCGCCGACGGCGTCAGCGCTCGAACGGGGTGACCGCCCCGAGCACGACGGTCTCGCCGTCGTGGCCGTTCGCCCACCAGTGCGGGGCCGAGCAGCCGTAGGTCACGGTGTCGCCGGCGTGCAGCTCGACGCGCCGGTCGGCCTGGCAGACGACGAGGACGCCCGCCTCGACCGTCACCGTCTCGGTGCCGATGTGGCGGAACGGGCTGGCCTCGTTCGTGAACCCCGCCGGCAGGGTCGAGCGGATGAGCTGCAGCATCGATTCGCCCCGCGGCGTGAGCAGCTCGCGGACGGCGCGCTGGTGGGCCGGGGCGTCGGCGGCGGTGGGCATGACGTGACGCTTGGCGCGGGTCACCACGGCCAGCGGCACGGCGGGTTCGTCCAGCAGCTGACCGACCGGGATGCCGAGCGCCCCGGCCAGACGCTGCAGGGACTGCAGCGAGGGGTTGCCGAGGCCGCGCTCGAGCTGGCTGACCAGCCCGAAGCTCACCCCGGCCTTCTCGGACAGGGCGTGCACGCTGAGGCCGAGGCGCTTGCGGGCATCGCGCACCGCGGCCCCGAGGGTCTCGACGGCGCGCTGCTCGTCGGCATCCGTGGCTCGAGTCATGACCGTGTCAGCGTATCGCCGTCATGCCCGTACGCGCGGACCGTCGGGCGGCACCGCAGCCAGCAGGGCGCGCGTGTAGTCCTCGCGGGGATGGGCGAACAACTCGGCCGCGGGCGCTGCCTCGACCACCCTGCCGCCGCGCAGCACGACGACGTCATGGCTCATCTGCTGCACGATCGCGAGGTCGTGGGCGATGAACAGGTACGTCAGCCCCTGCTCGAGCTGCAGGCGCCGGAGCAACTGCAGGACCCGCGCCTGCACCGAGACGTCGAGCGAGGCCGTGGCCTCGTCGAGGATCATCAGTTCGGGCTCGAGGGCCAGGGCGCGGGCGATCGAGACCCGCTGACGCTGGCCGCCCGACAGCTCGTGCGGGTAGCGGCGTGCGAAGGCCGGATCGAGGTCGACGAGCGTGAGCAGCTCCGCGACGCGGGCCGAGCGCGCGGTGGTCGTCGCCCCGCCCAGCCGGTGCACGCGGAGCGGTTCGGCGATCGCATCCGCGACGGTGCGGCGGGGGTCGATCGAGGCGAAGGGGTCCTGAAAGACCATCGCCACGCGTCGACGCTCGCGCCGCCGCGCGCGCAGCACGTCGCGCACCTCCGGTCCCTGCGCATCGGCGAGGGTCGCGGTGCCCGCGTGCGGGGCGATCAGACCCGTGAGGGCGTTCGCGATGGTCGACTTGCCCGACCCCGACTCCCCCACCAGGGCCAGGGTCGTTCCGCGGCGCACCGTGAACGAGACGTCGTCGACGGCGTGCACCGTGCGGCGCCCCGCGGGCGTCTGCACGGCGAAGCGCACGTCCAACCCCGCTACGCGCAGCAGCGGGGCCGCCGCGGGCGCGGGCGCGGGACCGGCTCCGGCCACGACCCGGGGACGCGCCGCGAGCAGCTCCTTCGTGTAGGCGTGGTGCGGGTCGGCGTACACCTCGGCGAGCGCGCGCTGCTCGACGGCCTCGCCGCCGCGGAGCACGAGCACGTCGTCGGCGACCTGCCCGATGACGCCGAGGTCGTGGCTGATCCACACCACCGCGGTCCCGCGGTCGCGCTGCAGCTCGCGCACGAGGTCGAGGATCTGCGCCTGGGTCGTCACGTCGAGGGCGGTCGTCGGCTCATCGGCCACGAGCAGGGCCGGATCGCACGCCAGGGCGATCGCGATCATCACGCGCTGCTTCTGCCCGCCCGAGAACTGGTGCGGGTAGGCCTCGACGCGCTCCTGGGGGTCCGGGATGCCGACGGCCTCGAGCAACTCGACGGCTCGGGTGTGCGCTGCCCGGCGGGAGAGTCCCCGGTGCACCTCGAGGGACTCCGCGATCTGCCGCCCCACGGTGAGGAACGGGTTGAGAGAGGTGGAGGGGTCCTGGAAGACGAAGCCCACCGAACCGCCGTGCACCGAGCGGAGCGCGGCCTCCGACGCTCCGACGAGTTCGAGGCCCGCGGCATCCGGGCTCGTCCGCAGCACGCTGGAGCCGCTCACCCGTCGCCCCGGGGCGTCGATGAGCCCGGTGGCGGCGAGCACCGTGAGCGACTTGCCGGAACCCGACTCCCCCACGATGCCGAGGGTCTGACCCCGCTCCACCGAGAAGTCCAGGCCCCGCACGATCGCGGTCTCGCCGATCGCGACGCGCAGATCGCGCACTTCGAGAACGTTCATCGTGTGCTCTTTCCGTCACGGTGCGTCGGAGTCGACCTGCGCGAGAGGGCGGCGGCGACGCGCTCTCTCCGGCGCTGACCCTGGCGCGCTTCGATGATGGTGCGCTGGCGGGGGTCGAGTCCGTCGCGCAGACCATCGCCCAGCAGGTTGAACGCGAGGGCGGTGACGAAGATCGCCGCTCCCGGGAACACGCTCATCCACCACGCCTGGGCGAGGAAGCCCTGCGCGGTGAACAGCATCCCGCCCCACGACGGCGCGGGCGGCTGGATCCCGAGGCCGAGGAAAGACAGCGCCGCCTCGGAGAGGATCGCGAACGCGAGCGAGAGCGAGGTCTGCACCACCACGGGACCGCCGATGTTCGGCAGCACGTGGCGCACGAGGATCATCGGGGCGGGCGTGCCCATGCTGCGCGAGACCTGCACGAACGGCGAGGTCCGTAGCGACAGCGTGCTGGCCCGGGCGACGCGGGCGAAGATCGGCGTGTAGACGACGCCGATGGCGATGGTCGTGGTGAGCATGCCCGGCTCGAAGATCGCGATGATGGCGAGCGCCAGCAGCAGGACGGGGAAGGCGAACATCACGTCGACCACGCGCATGAGGGTCGCATCGACCGCGCCGCCCGCGTAACCGGCGACCACGCCCAGCAGCAGGCCCAGCACCAGGGCGAGGGCGACGGCGATCACGGCGATCGTGAGCGAGGTGGATGCCGCCCGCAGCACGCGCGAGAACACGTCGCGGCCGAGCTCGTCGGTGCCGAACCAGTGGGCCGGGCTCGGCGCGGTGAGCGCTCGGGAGACGTCGATCTCGTTCACGCCGTAGGGGGCGATCCAGGGGGCGAGGAGCGCGGCGACCACGATGATCGCGAGCACGACGGCGGCGGCCACGGTGAGGGGGTTCGCGGCGAGCAGGCGCCACGACGCCACGCGGGCGGGAGTCGCGGGCGCGGCGGGGACGAGGGCGGGGTCGGTGGCGCTCATGCGGCTCGGATCCTCGGGTCGACGACGGCGTAGAGCACGTCGACGATCAGGTTGACGACGATGAACATGACGGCCACCAGCAGCACGGCCCCCTGGATGAGGGGGTAGTCGCGCGCCGCGACGGCGTCGTAGACCAGGCGGCCGAGGCCCGGCCAGGCGAAGACCACCTCGACGACGATCACGCCGCCGAGGATGGTGGCGAGCTGGATGCCGGCGATCGTCAGCACCGGCACCAGTGCTCCGCGCACGATGTGCCGCGACACGACGATGCGCCGCGGCAGCCCCTTCGACACCGCGGTGCGCACGTATCCGGCCGACGCCACGTCGATGACCGCCGCGCGGATGTAGCGCGTCATGATGGCGCCCGCGACGAGACCCACGGTGAGTCCGGGCAGCGCGACCTGTCGCAGCCACCCCGCCGGGTCGTCGGTCAGGGCGACGTACCCGCTGGCGGGGAGCCATCCGAGGGTCACGGAGAAGAGGGAGATCAGCAGCATCCCGAGCCAGAAGTCGGGGATCGAGACGCCGAACTGGCTGCTCACCCGCACGATGACGTCGCTCACGCGTCCCTCGCGGAGGGCGGAGTACACCCCGGCGGGGAGCGAGATGAGCAGGGCGACGACGAGCCCGACGACGGCGAGGGACACCGTGGCGGGCAGTCGCTGGAGGAGGGTCGTGGTGATCGGCTGACCGTTTCGGAAGCTGACGCCGAAGTCGCCGGTGACGGCGTGCAGGACGTACGAGACGAACTGCTCGGGCAGGGGGCGGTCGAGACCGGACGCCGTACGCAGCGCCTCGTACGCCTCGGGGGTGTACCGGGTGCCGAGGGCCAGCCGCACCGGGTCACCGGGGACGAGGTGTACCAGGGCGAACACGACGATCAGCACACCGAGCAGCACCACGGCCGACGACAGCACGCGCGTGCCGATGAATCGGAGCACCTGTGCGGGGGCGATCCTCATGGGTCCCTCCTCTGTTCGAGCCGTGGGGGCGCCGACCCGGCGCCCCCACGGCAGGGATCACTTGTCGAGGCTGGTGCCGGCGAAGCGGATCGCGCGGTCGGCCCGGGTCTCGTACCCCGTCACGGCCGGCGACCACACCTGGGTCACCGAGGGGTTGTAGAGGTAGATGTAGCTGGCCTTGTCGGCGATGATCGTCGCAGCGTCCGCGTACAGCTTCTTGCGGGCGTCGGCGTCGGTCTCGACCCGACCGGCGTCGAGCAGGCGGTCGACGTCGGGGTCCGAGAACTTCTGCGCGTTGCTCGCACCGTCGGTGTGGTGCTGCGAGTAGTAGAAGTCGTCGGGGTCGATGTTGCCGAGCCACCCCATCATCAACATGTCGAAGTTGCCGGAGTTCTGCTCGTCGAGCCAGGTGGAGAAGTCGGGCTGACGGATCTGCACCTGGATGCCGAGGGGTTCGAGGTTGGCGGCGATGATCTGGGCCGCGGTCACGGTTTCGGGGTAGTCGCTCGTGGCGAGCAGGTCGAGCGTCCCGCCGGTGTACCCGGCCTCGGCGAGCAGCTGCTTCGCCCTGTCGACGTCGGTGGAGTACTGGTCGTACTCGGTGTACCAGACGCTCTGCGTCGGGATGGCGAGCTGGTTCTTCTCGGCGGTGCCGTAGCTGACGGCCTGCACGATGGCATCCCGATCGATGGCGTACGCGATCGCCTGGCGGACGCGCACGTCGCTCCACGGTTGCTTGGCCTCGTTGAGCGCGAGGTACCAGTAGTCGCTGGAGGGGGTGAGGCCGAGGGTCACCGCACTGTCGCTCCCGAGCTGCTCGACCTGCTGGGCGGGCACCACGTCGGTCCAGTCGATGTCGCCGGCCTTGAGCGAGGCGAGGGCGGTCGCCGGTTCCGAGATGAAGCGGTACTCCACGCCGCCCAGCGACGGTGCGCCACCCCAGTAGTCGGGGTTGGCGGTGAGGGTGATGTGATCGCCGGCGGTGTAGTCGCTGAGCGAGAAGGGGCCGGTGCCGACGGGCGCGGTGGTGATGTCGCCCGATTCGACGTTGGCCTTCTCGACGATCGCCATCCCCTTGAAGCCGCCGAGGTTCGACAGCAGGTTCGGGGTGGGCTGGGTGACGGTGATGACGACGGTGGCGTCGTCGGGGGCGGCGACGTCGGCGACGGTGGCGAACTTCCACGCGTTCGAGAGCTCTTCGTCGATGATGCGGCGGTAGGAGTAGACGACGTCTTCGCTGGTGAAGGCGGAACCGTCGTGGAACGTGACGCCGTCTCGCAGGTGGAAGGTCCACGTGAGCTGGTCGTCGCTGGTCTCCCAGCTCTCGGCGAGCGCGGGCTGCATCTCGAGCGCCGCGTCGGGCGCGACGAGGGTGTCGTAGACGTTCTCGAGCACCTCGAACGCGAAGTACGACGTCGTCTTCTGCGGGTCGAGCTGGTCGGGCTCACCGCCGATCGCGGCGACGAGGGTCTGGCCGGAGGCGGTGCCGGAGTCGCCGAGGTCCACGCCCTGACCGGCCGAGCAGCCGGCGAGGGCGAGGGTCGCGGCGAGCGCGCCGGCGATGCCGAGTGTGATGCGCGTGTTCATGTGGATGCCAATCGGGTGAGCGAATCATCATTTAGATGATGTTTCGATCAGTATGTGCAAGCATGGGGACGGACACAAGCCCCGGCCGGCACCGAAACACGATCTTCACAAAGCGCCGTCATCCCCCCGGGCGCCCCTCGCCGACCCCTCGGGAGCATCCATGACCTTCACCGTCCTCGGCCGCGACCCTCTGCGCGGGCGGATCGGCGCCGCCACCGCGAGCAGATCGCTCGCCGTCGGCGCCTCGGTGCTCGCGGTCGCCCCGGCGGTGGGCGTCGTGGCGAGTCAGGCGTGGACCAACCGCTCCTTGCGTGCGCTGCTGCTCGACGAGATGCGGGCGGGATCCGACGCGGCCGCGGCTGTCGCGCGCGTCCCCGACTGGGACGACGGGTCGCGCCTGCGGCAGGTCGCCGTGCTCGGCTGGGCCGGCGACGGTGCGGCGCGCTCCGGCGCCGACATCACCGCCTGGGCGGGCCACCGGGTGGGGCCGGATGCCGTCTTCGTCGGCAACCTGCTCGTCGGCGGCGAGGTGCTCGAGGCGATGGCCGAGACCTGGACGGCGACGGCCGGAATCGATCTGGCGGACCGGCTGCTGGAGACGCTCGCCGCGGGCGACGGGGCCGGGGGCGATGCGCGCGGCCGCCAGAGCGCCGCGCTGCTGGTGGCCTCCCGCACAGACACCGTGCTCGATCTGCGCGTCGACGACCACACCGACCCTGTTCCGGAGCTGGCGCGCCTTCGCCGCCTCGCGGGGCAGGATGCCGAGGCACCCGCCCGCGCCCGGTGGTGAGGGGGCGCTACGGCGCGGTGTACTCGGTGGTGACCGTCTCGGTCGTCGACGCCGCTTCCGCCGGCATCCGCACCGTGCCCGTGACGCTCACGCTGTAGGTGCGACCGGATGCCACCTCGGTGAAGACGGTCGATCCGTGAAGACCCGCGACGACCACGGGATAGGCGCGACCGGTCGAGGTGTCGGTCACCGTCACCGAGAAGGCGGTGGGCGTGCCGATGTCGTTGGTGGTCCAGGCCAACGCGACACCCGCGGGGTCGGCGGTGGCCGTCAGCGCGGTGATGCGGGGAACAGCGGGGAGGGCGGCCAGCAGGTTCGGCGTCCCGGCCGGGAGATCGGCCACGTGGCCGGTCGCCGCCGCCGTCGTCAGCGCGGCCTGCACCTCGGCCGGGCCCCAGGCGGGGTGCAGCTGACGCAGACGGGCCGCGAGGCCGGCGACGTGCGGCGTGGCCATCGACGTCCCGTCGAACACCGCGGTCGAGGAGTCGAGGTAGGTCGAGGTGATTCCCGAGCCGGGGGCGAGGATGTCGACGCACGGACCGTAGTTGCTGTACCACGCGAGGGTGCGGCTCGAGTCGATCGCTCCGACGGTCAGCAGATCGGGAGCGCCGGCGGGCGAGACGTTGCACGCGTCCTGCGTCTCGTTGCCGGCGGCGACGACGATCACGAAACCGAGCTCGATCCCGTCGTCGATGACGTCGTCGACGAAGGCGTTGCGCGGCAGACCGAGGCTCATGTTGATGACCGCGTTCGCACCGTCGTGGTTGTCGTAGATCCAGAACATCGCGTACAGCAGGGCGAGGCCCGAGCCCTCCCGACCACAGCCGAGCACCCGCACGGGCACGATCCGCACGTCTTTGGCGACGCCGTACGTGGTGCTGCCGACCGTGCCCGCCACGTGGGTTCCGTGACCGTTGCAGTCCTCGGTGCCCCGACCGTCGTCGACCTCGCTGTGACCGTTGGCGGCGTCGACGCGTCCCCCGAAGTCGGGATGCGAGGACTGCACGCCGCTGTCGACGATGAACGCCGTGACGCCGGCTCCCGTGGAGTCGTACAGGTAGTGGTCGTCGGTGAGGGCGGCGGTGTTGTCGACGGCATCCAGACCCCACGAGGGGGTGGGGGTCTGATCCGCGGATGCCGTGACGATCTCGTTGGGCAGGAAGCGGGCCTCGGGGATCACCGCGAGGATCGTCGGCACCTCGGCGGCGGGCACGGCGACGTAGACCGTGTCGCCGCGCGTGACGGGGCTCACCTCCGAGACGTCCGGCAGGGCGCGCAGCTGGTCGTAGCGCGCGGTCGGCACGGCGACGAGGTCGTACGACAGCTCGATCCGCAGCCGCTCCTCTTCGGTGGCGTCCGCGGGGATGCCGATCGCCTCCGACCACGACGGGGTCGCCGCCGCGACCGCGGGCGCCGGCGGCGGGGAGGCCGCGGCCTCCGGCGTCGCGGGGGCGGAGGGCCACACACCGACCACGCCGGCGGTGGTCAGCAGGGCCCCGACGATGCCGACCGCCCACCAGCGACGAGCACCGGACGGGCGACGCCCGGGCGGGCGAGGAGTGGGGGTCACGGGTTCTCCTTCGTGCGGACGGCTCAGCATGAGGGCGCCACGGATGCGAGGGGGATGACGATCTGGGACGACCCCGACGCCGCGGGCACGGGGTACCCGACCGCGGCCACGCCGGTGGCGACCACGCCGTCGCCGTCGCGGTGGATGCTCTCGCCGAGCAGGAACAGGTCGGCACCGATCGGGGTCGCACCGTTCGGGACGGCCGTGGCTTCGCGCACGGTGTTGCCCGACACCATGAACACAGCCGGCGCGCCCGCCGCGGTGACGACGGGCAGCACTCGCTCGCCGATGTACGACGGGTTCGGGGTGAGGGTCCCCCACGACGCGATCCCCGCGGCCACGGCACCGGCGCCGTAGGGGCAGTCGCCGTTCCAGCTGACGCGATACAGCACGCCGTCGGCGATGAAGAGGTCGCCGGCGACCGGCGTCGCGCCCCGCGGTGGCCCCGAGGGGCCGTCGAACTCGAAGGCGGTACGCGTCTGGTCGGCGGGGACGCGCAGCAGTCGCGGCGTCCCGTCCAGGGCGCGGTAGGGCAGCTCGAACTGTCCGGTGCCGCCCGCGCCTTGCTCGTGCTCGAGCAGTTGGCCGTAGGCGGCGACATCGGTGGCGATCGCGACGCCGGCGCGGTAGACGGTGCTGCCCGCCAGGAACAGGTCGGCCGCTACCGGCGTCGCCCCGAAGGGGACGCCGATGGCAGGGACGACCGTGCCGGCCTGCGTGTCGTAGACGGCCGCGGAACCGCCCTCCAGGCGCAGGGGCAGCAGGAAGGCCCCGTTCTTCGCGGGCGCCTCGGCGAGGGCGCCCGCGGCTGCCACCCCGGTGTGCACGACGCCGACACCGGCGCGGTAGAGCGCAGCGTCGTGCAGGAAGAGGTCGTGAGCGAGGGGCACCGCCCCCGCGGGGACGAGTGAGACCGCCGACAGCGTCCCCGGCGTCGTCAGCAGCCGTCCGCTGAACGCGGTGAGGGTGGCCGAGGCGCTCGTCGCGCCATTCGCCGAGGCGGCCAGGGTGCCGGTCGCGCCGCTGCCCGGAACGTGGATGGTCCCGCACGGGGCCGTGCCGTCGGCGTCGGTGACGACGGTGGCGGTGACGGCGGCCGCATCGAAGGTGTAGCCGTCGGAGAGCTGGAGCACCACGCTCACCCCCGCCTGGGGGACGCCCCCCGTGGCCGCGCGGACGACGGCGTCGGTGATGTCTTCGCAGGGCACTCCCGCGTAGGAGCCGGACGAGAACGACAACGTCACCCCCGACACCGCGAAGGCCGGGCTCGTGACCACGAGCGCGAGGGCGGGAACCGCCCACGTGCCCGCCACCACCACGGCGCGCCGACTCGGGGCGGCACCGGACAGGTCGATCGGAGCCCGGGGGCCGTCGAGGTTGTGACGCACCGGTCATCCTTCCCGTCGTCGGCCGCGGGGCGACCGGCGCCGTGGCACACGGCGTTCTCGCGACGATGCCCGGGGTGAGGGGCGGGTCCCGCGAGCGGCCGCGCGGGCCGGAGCGGGTGAGCGGCCCCGAGGACGCGGCATCCGGCTGGCGCTCCCGACGCGCAGCGGGCGCCCGGAGACGGCAGGGCTCACCCGGAACGTCACCCGTCGTGCCGCGCGATGTCGCCGATCCGGCGGCGCGGGCGGGGCGCCGGTAGACTCGAGCCAGTGAGCAGCACCCGAACCGAAGCCGCGTACCTGCGCTCGGTGACGGCGTTCAAGAACCCCACGCTCGACCTGCTGCACGGGCGCTTCGCCCCCTTCGTCGTGGCCGTGCTCTCGGTGGTCTTCACCCCCGACCGCGCGGCGGTCACCGTCGCCGACGCGCACGTCGAGGTGGCCGAGGCCATCGACGAGCTGCGCGCGGCGGGCTACGACACCGACGACGACCGCCGCATCCCCGCGGGGTCGGCGCGCGAGATCTGTCGCGGCTGGGTGCGCGTGGGCTGGCTCGGCCTGCAGATCGAGGACGACGTCGAGGTGTACCGCCTCTCGGCGCACGCCGTGGGCGCCCTCGAGATCGCCGGTCGCGCCGGCGGCGGCCGCGCCCGTGTCTCCCGCTCGCGCGTGCGCACGCTTCTCGACGCGGTCGAGCGCCTCGCCCGCGACGCCGAGAGCGACCCCGCCCGACGCCGCGAGGCACTGCTCGAGGAGCGGGCGGCCCTCGACGCCGAGATCGCCGCGCTGGAGGAGGGCATCGTCGAGCCCCTCGACGACGACCACCTGCTCGAAGAGGCCGAGAACGTCATCCACCTCGCTCGCGAGTTGCCCGCGGACTTCTCGCGCGTGGCGGAGTCGATCGCCGCGATGCAGCGCGACGTCGTCGCCGAGCTCCGCCGCGACGTGCGCCCCACCGGCGAGGTGCTGCGCGAGTATCTCGAGCGCGGGCGCCAGGTGATGCAGGCCACCCCCGAGGGTCGAGCCTTCCAGGGCGCGCTGCGTCTGATCGGCGATCCCGAGAACATCGACGACCTCACCGACCAGCTGCACGCCGTGCTCACCCAGCCCTTCTCGCGGCTGATGACCCCCGAGCAGCGGGCCGAGCTCGACGCCATCGCCCGACGCGTCGAAGCGGGCGTGCAAGAGGTGCTCACCGCCCAGCGGCGGGCCTCGCACGTCATCACCGCGCAGGTGCGCACGCACGATCCCATCCGCGATCGCCAGGTCGACGACCTGCTGCGCGGCGTGATGGCGGGGCTGCACCGCTGGAGCCAGACCAAGACCCCCGGTCGCGTCGAGCCCGTGCGCACGCTCCCGCTCGCCGACATCGGGCACCTGCGCCAGTCGCTCAGCGACGTACGTCCGGCCGGGGCGCCGGCGCCGTTGGCATCCGCAGACGTCGAGGCCGAGTTCGTCGACGCCGACACCCGCGCCTGGGGCGGCCCGCACTACGCCGAGCTCGAGGCGTACGTCGCCACGCTCGGCGACGGCTTCGATCTGGCGACCGCCTTCTCGGGCGGCTCCGCCGACACCCGCCGCCCGGTCGATCTGGTCGGCCTGCTCGAGATCGTGCATCGCGGGGGGCTCACCGAGACCGACGACGTCTCGATCGTCGAGGCCGTACGCCCCGACGGCACCACGCGACGCTTCGCCTTCGGAGCGGTCAGAGCGAACAGCCTGCGAGAAAAGGATGCCGATGACTGACGCGGACACGTTCGTGCCCTCGGGCGAGGGCGCCGAGGCCCCCGCTTCCTCGACGACGCCGTCGTCGCCGGATGCCGAGGTCTCCCCCGGCGGCACGGAGTCCTCCGCCTTCATCGCCCCGGTCGCGATGGAGAACGACCCCGACGCGCTGTTCCCGGGCGATCGCGGCATCCTGGACTCCGAGGTGCGGCGCGTGCTCGTGCGCATCCTGCAGCGCCGGTTCCTGAGCGCCGAGAACTCCCCCGCCGAGTGGAAGCTGCTCCTCGAGCACCAGCAGATGATCGAGTCGCGTCTGAACGATCTGTTCGTGCGGCTCGTCGTCGACCACGCGCGGGGCGTCGCGTACAAGGAGCAGGTGCGCAGCGACGAGATCGACGTGCCCATCCTGCTGAAGGACGAGGCGTACTCACGGGCCGAGACGCTCGTGCTCGTATATCTGCGCACGGTGTTCCAGCGCGAGACCACCGCCGGCACCGCGTCGGCGCGCGTCGACGTCGAAGAGGTCGAGCAGACCGTGCTGACGTACTTCGCCGAGAGCGACGGCACGCGCGCCAGTCAGCAGCGGGCCGTGCGCACCGCGATCGCGCGACTGGACCGCGAGGGCATCATCGAGGAGGAGTCCGAGGGGCGGTACCGCATCGGGCCGCTCATCGAGGTCGTGCTCAGCGCCGAGACGCTCCGCGAGCTGCAGCTCTGGTTGGAGGAGCAGACGCGGGATGCCGACAGCTCACGCGAGGGCGGCGGCGTGGCACCCGCTCTCGACGAGCAGACACAGGATGCCGGGAGCCCACGCGAGGGCGGCGTCATGGCATCCGCCCTCGACGAGCACACACAGGATGCCGAGGCTGCCGGTGACCGCGAGGTCGCGGCATCCGGACCGTTCGAGGGAGACCCCCGATGACCATGCTCGAGACCCTGTTCGGCCTCATTCCTGCCGCCTCGCGCGGACAGCAGTGGGTGGCCGAAGACCTGCAGCTCGTCAACTGGGGCGGCTACGACGGAACGCATCGCGTGCGCTTCGCCCCCACCGCGACGCTGCTCTGCGGTGGTTCGGGCTCGGGCAAGTCGACGCTGATGGACGCCTACGTCGCGCTCATGATGCCGCACACCACCCCGTTCAACGGCGCCTCCAACGGTGCGGTGGTGGGGCGCCCGCGCGGGCAGGAGCAGCGCAACATCCTCTCGTACGGCCGCGGCAAGCTCGATGAGTCGCGCACCGATGAGGGCACGAAGATCCGGGTGCTGCGCGGCGACGGCGTCGACACGTGGACCGCGATCGCGATGACGTGGGCCGACCACGACGGCGCCCGCTTCACCGCGGTACGCGCCTGGTACATCCCCGCCGCCGCCCGCACGCTCGACGACGCCGTCAAGGTGCGCGCCACTGTGCACGGCGCGTTCGACCTGCGCGATCTGGAGCGGGCGGCGCAGCAGCACCTGTCCGACGCGGCGGTGCGGGCGACGGGACTCGACACCCTCGCCACCGACCGCGAGTTCTCGGCCCGACTGCACGGCGTTCTCGGCATCGGTGCGGCGGGGGCGGGCACGAAGGCGATGAGCCTGCTCGCGCGCATCCAGGCCGGGCAGCAGATCACCACCGTCGACGACCTCTACAAGCGCATGGTGCTCGAGGAGCCCGAGACCCTCACCGTCGCCGACGCCGTCGTGTCGCACTTCGACGGGCTCGAGTCGACGCGCACGCGCATGCTCGAGGCGCGCCAGCAGGTGCGGGCGCTGCAGCCCATCCGTGCGATGAAAACGCGCATCGACGAGGCCGCCGAACGTCTGCAGCTGATCGACGCGCTCGGACGCTTCACCGACCCCGACTCGCGCGCCTCGCTCTGGCGGGCGCAGCGCCGAGTCGATCTGCTCGGCGCGGTCGAGGCGGAGCTGCGCGACCGCACGCACGCCACCGACGCGCTCGTGCGCGAACGCCAGGCCCTCGCCGACGCCGCCGAAGCCGAGCGCGAAGGCCTCGGCGACGTGCTGCGCGCGGCCGGCGGCGACCGCCTCGACGCCGCCCAGCGCGAGCTCCGCACGCTCGAGCGGCGCCTGGCCGGCATGCAGCGCGACCGGGAGCGCTTCGAGACGGCGCTCGCGGTGCTGCAGACCGAGGTGTCGACCGAGAAGCAGTTCGCCGCCCTCGTGGACGACGCGCGCCGCACCCTCGGTGACGCGGATGCCAAGACGGCCGTCCGCGACGCGTTCGTCGCCGCCAGCAGCACCCACACCGACCTGCGCCAGCAGCTCGCCGCCCTCGAGGCCGAGCACCGCCGCACGCAGACGCGAGACGACAACATCCCGCCCCGTCTGCACGAGGCACGCGAGACCCTGGCCGAGGCCGCCGGTCTGACCGCCGCCGAGCTGCCCTTCGTCGCCGAGCTCGTGGACGTGCGCACCGAGTACGAGCCGTGGCGCGGGGCCTTCACCCTCGCGCTCGGGGGGTTCGCGACGACCCTTCTCGTGGATGCCGCGCACCTGACATCGTTCCGCGCGGCGATCGACGGCGTCCGGCTGTCGGAGCGCCTGCGGTTCGAGGGCGTGTCGACCGGGCTCCCCGAACGCGGCGGGCTGGATCCGGCGACCCTTCCCGGGCGTCTGGAATTCCGCACCTCGCCCTTCACCGGGTGGCTGCAGGACCGGCTCGAGCAGCAGTTCGCGTTCGTCTGCGTGGATGCCGCGTCGGAGTTGTCGCGGCACCGCCTGGCGCTCACCATCTCGGGGCAGACGAGCCAGGGTGCACGCGGCGCGCACGGGGGGTCGATCCGTCAGAGCGTGCTCGGGTTCTCGTCGCGCGTGCGGTTGACCGAGCTCGGCGAGCAGATCGTCGCCGCGCGCCGCGCCCTCACGGCCGCCAAAACCACGGTCGACGAGGCGGCCGCTGCCCTCGACGCGTTCGACGAGCGGCGCAGCGCCCTCGAGAAGATCGCCGACCTGTCATGGGACCAGGTGGACGTGGCATCCGTTCAGCGCGATCTGGACCGCTGGAACGAGACGATCGCCGAGATCACCGCCGGCAATCCCCGTATCGCCGAGCTGCAGGAGCAGATCTCGGGCACCCGTGCCCGGGCCGGCCGCCTGCGCGAGGAGATCGGGGGGGCCAAGACCGAACAGCAGGCGATGGCCGCGCGCTGGGCCGAGATCACCGACGACGTCGACGCGGCGCAGATGCTCATCGAACGCGCGGAGGATTCCGAGACCGCCCTCTCGCCCGACGAGATCGACTACCTCGACGCTCTGTTCGTGGCTCCGGGAGCGTCGGACGCGACGCCGTCGCAGCTTCTCGCGAGCTTCGACGCCGCCCTCGAATCCGCCTCCCGACGGTTGCTCGAGGAGCAGCGGTCGGCGCAGGAGACGTGGGGCGACCAGCGCGAGAGCCTGCGGCGCACGCTCATCGCGTTCACCGACCGGTGGCCGAGTCCGAACCTGCTCGCCGACCCCGACGAGTCGCTCGGCGACTTCGAGCGGATCCTCGCCGACCTCGAAGCGAGCGGCCTGCACGAGCTCGAAGCGGAGTGGCGCGACAGTCTGCTGCGCCTGTCGGGCAACGACCTGACGAGCCTCGACTCGGCGCTGACGCGGGCGCTGCGTGAGATCCGGGAGCGGATCGCGCCGATCAACGACATCATGCAGGACCTGCCGTTCTACGACGACGAGCACCGCCTGCAGATCGTGCCGCGCGAGGGGCAGTCCGAGGTGCGTCGCCGTTTCCGTCGCGAGCTGCGCGACGTGCGTGCGGCCATCGACGCGGCCTCGTCCGACGAGGAACGCGAAGCGGTGTACACCCGCATGGCGCGCCTCATCAACCGCATCCGCTCGACAGCGCCCGACTTCGCCGACCTCGTCGACGTGCGCAACCACGTGCGGGTGAGCGCCGAGCGCTTCCGCGCCGACACCGGCGAGCACGTCGCCCTCTACGACCACATCGGTGAGAAATCCGGCGGGGAGTCGCAGGAGCTCATCGCGTTCATCGTCGGAGCGGCGCTGCGGTACCAGCTCGGGGATGCCGGAGCCGAGCGCCCCCGCTACGCCCCGGTGTTCCTCGACGAGGCGCTGATCAAGGCCGACGCGCACTTCACCAAGCGCGCGATCGGCGCGTGGCGCGGCCTCGGATTCCAGCTCGTCATCGGCGCCCCGAACGACAAATACAGCGCGATCGAGCCGCACGTCGACGTCGAGTACGACATCTTGAAGGACACGCGCGGACGGTCGTGGGCGAAGGCGAAGGTGGGGGTCGCGGCGGAGGGGTGAGGCGGCGCTGCGGGCCGGGTGGGCCGGCGCGGCGGGCTCGGCGGGCGGGGTGAGCCGTCGCTGCGGAGGGGTGCTTCCACGCTGCGGGCTCGGCGGGCGGGGTGAGCCGTCGCTGCGGAGACGCGGGGGCCGAGATTCCGGGGCCGAGACTGCGGGGCCGAGACTCAGGAGCGAGACTGCGGGGCCGAGACACCGGGTCGTGAACGGCCCGGGCGCGTGGGCAAGGGCGTTCTCGGGTGTTCGTCAGCCGTCCCGAGGCACCACACGCAGCAGCTGTTCGAAAGAGTCCGCAGCTGGCATCCACCGGTCTTCGCCGCCGAGGTAGACCCGCACGGCTCCCGTGGATTCGCGGCCGACGTGAAGCAAGAACAGGTTGCCCCCGGGATCGTGTGCGAACGGCATCCACTCGTCGAACGCGTCGCCGCCGCCTTGGCGAAGGTCCGCCCACAGCCGTTCGATCGGAAGCGCTCCGTGCTTGACCGCCGTGAAGCCGTGCAACATACCGGACTCAGCGAGGGGCCACCCGCCGTTGTGCCGCAGATAGAACGCGCGGAATGCCCGTGGCAACGCGCATCCGACGAGTTGCTCCAGCTCGTCGAGATCCTCCGCCCCCACCGGCAAGGCGGAGCCCTCCCAGTCTTCCGAGAACCACGGGAGATCGGCCCAGGTGGGCAGATCGTCCACGCCGCTCACGCGGAGAATCATGTCACAGGCCAACCACGACGGGAGGGCCGGCGGCTTCGATCCTGCCCCGGCGTTGCCTCGTCGACCTCGGCGGCGGCGTGCCCGCTTCGACTCGGCTAGAACGGCGGCGGATCCTCGGCGATCTGGGCGCCGAGCGGCGACGTCCAGCGCAGGTCGCCGGTGTCGGGGTCGCGCGAGGGATTCCACCGGGTCTCGTGACGGATGCGGTGATGATGTCGGCACTCGGGTGCGAGGTTGTCGTCATCGGTGACACCGCCGGCGCTCCACGCGGCCAGGTGATCCAGGTCGCACTCGCGTGCGGGTCGTCCGCATCCCGGGAAGACGCAGGTCGGCGAGGTCACGCCCAACCATCGACGCAACGCGGTCGGCACACGGTAGGTCGAACGATCGAGGGCGAGGGGCACGCCCGTCACCGGATGCGTGAGGATCCGCACCCACGAGGTGGCCTCGCCGGCGAGACGCCGAGCCGTGTCGAGGTCGATCGGGCCGTACCCGTCAAGACGGGCGGGCTCGTCGCCCGCCCCGAGAAGCGTGAGTGCGGGGACCGTGATGACGATCGACGCGCGACGATCCGGGGGCGCGGAGGGCGTCGGCGGTGAGGCGTCGGGCGGCGGGGCGGCAGTCGGCGCGGCGGCAGACGGTATTGCCGTGGTCGGCACTGCGGCGATCGGCGCGATGGCAGTGGGCGCGGGGGCGATCGGTACGGCGGTCGGCGCCGTCGGTACGGTGGTCGGCGCAGTCAATTCGGCGACGGTTGGTGCAGCGACGGTCGGCGCGGCGAAGAAGGCATCGTCGCCGGTACGATCACCCGCACTCGCCGGGCGTTCCTCGGCGCGATGGATCGAACCGGTCCCCGCGCGGGACCCGGCCCCGCCCGTGGACCGCGTGAGCAAATCCGCGAAAGCATCGGCGCGCAGCTGCGCGAGCGTTCGTTCCTCATCGGGGGCCACCCGCAGGTGACGGGCCGCGCGATCGACGTGCGCGAGGGCATCGTGCGCACGATCCGCGGGGAGCAGAGCGGTCAGTGTGGCCATGCCGTCGAGTTCGGCCGCGAGCCAGACGCCGCGGTCGCGAGCCGCCCGACGGTGCCGCGCCTGAAGGGACTCGCGGTGCACGCGCTCGCGGAGAGCGCGCGCCGAGACGGAGAACCGCGCGGGCGGAAGCCGGAGAGCGCGGTCGAGGGCACCCTCGTCGAACGCCCGCCAGGATTCATGCTCGCTGGAGGCCGGAGCCGGGTCGCCAGAGGCCGGAGCCTGCTCGCCCGAAGCCAGTGCCGGTTCGTCGGCGAGCATTGCCGTGTCGTCCAGAAGCGCGTCGGGGAGCAGGGTCGACCCGTCAGAACCAGACGCCGGGCCATCGGCCCCGGTCGGTCCGGTCGGCAGTGACTCGGGCTCGTCGGCCGGCGATGACTCGGGCTCGTCGGGAAGAGACGTCGCCAGCCGCGCCGACTCGACGGCGTGACGCTCCGAGATCGTGCCGTCGACGAAGGCGTTCCAGACCTCGGGGCAACGGCTCCGCAACGTCTCGGCATGGGCGGCTCGCGTGCGCACCGTCTGCTCCGACAGCCGCAGGCGCGTCGCGATCTCGGCGATCACCGCCCGTTCGGCCATGTCACGCCGGTCGCGGCGCACCGCCGCCACGGTGCGCCGCCTAGGGTCGGTCCACGCGATGTCGAGGGTCGGGTCGGGACCCACCCACGGCTCGGGATCGGCCACCGCCTCGTGGAGCAGCAGTCTCAGGAGGCGGTACTCCGCGGCCGTGGCCCGGTGGCGTTCGCGCACGTGGTACTCGAGCTCGCCGAGAAGGTGCGCGGGAGTGGGGGTGAGGAGCCACGCGCCATCCTCGTCGGCGGCGTCGGTCACACCGTCACCGAACGGGTGGGGGTCGACCAAACCCACGTCGATCGCCCACGCCGTGGCGGCGTCGGCGGACAGGTCTTCATCGCTGGGCCACGGCACGCCCCACCCCGAAGAAACCGGCTGTGACCGGCCTTTCGAAGGTGCCATGGTGTCCATGCACCCAATCTAGCGAGGGGGTACGACATCGCCGCGAGCGGCACCTGGGGAGCCCGCGAACCGGCCCACACCCGCCAGTCGCCACGAGCCCACCCCTACCCGCCGCGCCACTCCCCACGAACCCGTCACACCGTCACGAGCACCCCCCGCGGCACCTCCGTCCGCTCCACGAAACCCAACACCTCGCCCAGGCGCCGAACACCCTGCGCCGGGTCGGCGACGACCCGCGAGGCGACCGAGCGCACGAGCACGACGACCCGCGCCGAGGGGACGACCGCGTGGCTCCCGGGAGCGGTGCGGGCTCCGGCGACCGAATCGCCCTCGAGCGCCTGGTCCACGGCATCCAGGATCTCGAACAGCCGTTCGTCGTGGCAGCGCTCGTCGTCGACACCGATCCACTCGAGCACCGCGGCAATGGTCCACTGGGGAGTGAATGGACTGGGGATGCGATCAGAGGAAGCGAACGAGAGGGTCATTGGACCAGAATCACCAGGTATGACCCTTCTCGACAGAGCCACTTCCGCCCTGGTGGACCAGCGCACGGCTGTCGTCTCGGCGGAACAGCTGGCGTTGCGCCTCGGCCGCTGGGCGACGACCGACGCCACCCTCTCGGCGAGCCTCGCCGACGGCATCGCCCGGCTCGTGCGCGAGGGGGAACTGCGCGGCGGCGACCGGCTGCCCTCGGAACGCACGCTTGCGGCGACGGTCTCGGTGTCGCGGGGCACGGTCGTCAGCGCCTACGCGCGGCTGTACGACGACGGCATCCTCGATCGCCGCCAGGGCAGCGGCACGCGCGTCGCGGGGACGCCCCCGACGGCCGCGCGTCAGACCGCCGGTCGCGCGGAGGCGCTGTACGCCACCCTGCCCTCGAGCATCGATCTGCTGCGCGCGGTCCCCCCGATCTCGCCGCTCGCCGTCGACATCGTGCAGCGCCACCGGCCCGTGCTCGACGCGAGCACCGTCGAGGGCGACCCCGCGGGCCTCCCCGCTCTGCGCTCCCTCATCGCGCAGCTGATGACCGACGACGGCACCGCCACGACGTCGGCGCAGATCCTGGTCACGCACGGGGCGCAGCAGGCGCTCAGCCTGCTCGTCGACGAGCTGGTCTCCCCCGGCGACACCGTGCTCACCGAAGAGGTGGCCTGGCCCGGCTTCACCGATGCCGTGCGTCGTCGCGGAGGCCAGGTGCACGGCATCCGGCTCACGCCCGACGGCGTCGACATCGACGCGCTCGAGATGGCGATCGTGGTGCGCCGACCCGTTCTCATCGCGCTGAACCCGCACAACCACAACCCCACCGGCGTACAGACGAGTCTCGCCGTGCGGCGGCGCATCGCGGATCTCGCCGCCGAGCACGGCGTGACGGTGATCGAGGATCGCGTGCTCGCGCACGTGTCGTTCGACGGCGTGACCCCTCCCTCGCTGGCGAGCCTGCGCCCCGACGCGCCCATCGTCGTGGTCGAGTCGCTGTCCAAGTGGGCGTGGGAAGGCCTGCGGGTCGGGTGGTTGCGGGCGGACCCCGTGCTCGTGCGGCGGCTGCGCGGACTGCGTCAGACCACCGACCTGTCGACCAGCGTCCCCTCGCAGCTGCTGGCGATCGACCTGATCGCGCAGGCTCCGGTTCTGCGCCGCACCGTGGCCACCGTGCACCGCGAAGCGGCCGACGCCGCGGCGAAGCTGCTCGCCGTCCACCTGCCCGACTGGCGGTTCCGTCCGCCGCGCGGGGGGCTGTGGCTCTGGGCGCAGCTGCCGTCGGGCTCGGCGGCCGGCTTCGCGCGCTACGCCGCGGGGCTGGGCGTGTCGGTGGCCGGGTCGGCGCAGTTCATGTCGGACATGGATGCCGACGACCACATCCGCATCCCCGTCACCTCGACGCCCGCGGTGCTCGAGGCCGGAATTCAGCGTCTCGGCGAAGCGTGGAGGGGATACGTCGGGAGGGGCTGAACGGGCACGGGCCGGGTCCGCTCAGCGCGGCGCGGCGCGGGACGGTGCGGTCCGGCGCGGTCCAGCGCCGTACCGGCGCGGCGCATAGTATGAAGTCGTGCCTTCACATCTCCCGGAGCGCCGGGTCATCCCCACCTCGGCCATGCTCGCCGCCCTCGCGGTGCCGTCGCGCCTCGCGATCCTGTCGCTGCTGCTGTCGGTCGGGCCCCGGACGGCGACCGAATGCGCCGAGGTGGTCGGGGCGACGGCATCCAACTGCTCGTGGCACCTGCGCGAACTCGCCCGGCTCGGCCTCGTCGAGCGATCCGACGACGACTCCGGCGACGCGCGCAAGCGACCCTGGCGCGCGACGATCACGGGCATCGACCTGGATGCCGGCGGCGGACCCGCCGACGAACTCACGCGCGCCGCGGTGCGCTCGGCCTGGTTCGCCGACACCGACGCGCGCTTCGACGACTACCTGCGGCACGAGAGCGACCTCCCCGAACCCTGGCGCGAAGCGGCGGTGATCAGCGACTACGCCGTGCTGCTCACCGCCGACGAACTCGCCGACCTCGGTGCGCGCATCGACGCGATCGTGCGCCCCTACGTGCGTGCGACCCGGGCCGACGCCCCCGCGGGCAGCGCCGTCGCCTCGATCTCGGTGCGCGGTGTCGTCGACCCGCGCTTCGTCGACCCGGGCTCGGTCGACGCGGGCTCGAGCGGCCGGCGCGCCCGGAACGCGGACGCGATGGGCCCGCGCGCCCGGGACACCAACACCGACCCACAGACAGGCCCCCCGCGCACACCCGACCTCCCTTCCCCCGACAGCGCGACGTGAGCGGCGGCACCTGGCGGTTCCCCGGCGTCGTACGCCTGATGTCGGGGGGCGCGATCGCCGAGACCGCCGACTGGATGCTGCTGGTCGCCCTGCCCCTCTTCGTGCTCGGGGTCACCGGGTCGCCGCTGATCACCTCGATCGTCTTCGTCCTGCAGGCCGTGCTCACGGTGGCGGCCGCCCCGCTCGCGGGCCTGCTCATCGACCGGGCCGACCCCTGGCACCTGATGGGCGGCACCGCGGCGCTGCAGGTGATCGCCGTGCTCCCCCTGCTGTTCGTCGACTCGGCCGCCGACCTGTGGATCGTGTCCCTCGTCGCGGTCGTGCAATCGGTGCTCGGGGCGATCATCGAACCCGCGCGGCCGAGCGTGGCCGCCGCTCTCGTGCCCTCGGACCACGTCGCACCCGTGAACCAGCTGCTCGGCATCGGCTCGGGTCTCGCCCGCCTGGTCGGGGCACCGCTCGGCGGTCTGGCGCTGGGGCTCGGCGGAGTCGACGCCCTCGTCGTCGCCACCGCGGGTGCCTACGCCGTGGCATCCGTCGTGCTCTTCCCGCGGGCGAAACGGCGACCGGATGCCGCCACCCCGGTGAGCGACGACACCGCGGCGCTGCGCACCCTCGAGGTCGACGCCGCGGGCGCCCCCGCGCGCGCCACGTTCTTCGGCGAGCTCGGGTCGGGACTCGCGATCGTGGCCGGCGACCGCGTGCTCCGACGTCTCATGCTCGTGGCGGTGCTCATGTCGCTCGCGCAGGGCCTGTTCTCGATCCTCTTCGTGCTCTTCGTGCCCCAGGTGCTGGGCGGCGGTGACGTCGAGATCGGCGTACTGCGCGGCATCCAGGCGATCGGGGCTCTCGTGGCGGGCGTCGGACTGCTCGGCGTCGTCGGACGCGTCGCACCCGCGCGCCTGGCCGCCGCCTCGATCCTCGGATTCGGCGTGCTGTCGCTCCTGATCTGGAACCTGCCGGCGCTGACGACGTGGTTCCCGCTGTACGTCGCCCTGTTCGCGCTGGTCGGGGCTCCGGGCCTGCTCGCCATGACCGCGATGCTGACGATCGTCGACCGCGAGACGCCCGCCGGTCATCGCGGGCGGGTCACCAGCCTGCTGTTCGCCGCGCTGACCGCGCTGCAGGCGGTGGGCACCCTGGTCGGCGGATTCATCGGCACGGGACCGGCGTTCACCGTCTCGCTGCAGGTGCAGGGGGCGCTGTATCTCGTGGCCGGCCTCGTCGCGCTGACGTTGGGGCGACGCGGATCCGCCTGACCCTCGGGAATGTCCGGGCCTCTCTCTACGCTGTGTGGTGAGGGCGCAGGGAAGGCGGTTGGCATGCAGGGACTCGAAGTCACGGTTCTGCTCGGACTCGCGATGCTGGTGGGCACGGTGCTCGCGCCGCGGCTGCGGGTGGCGACGCCGCTCGTGCTGCTGGTGATCGGCCTGGCGCTGGGCTTCATCCCCGAGCTCCGCGCGATCGAGCTGCCGCCCGAGACGGTGCTGCTGCTGTTCCTTCCGGTCATGCTCTTCCGCGAGGCGTGGACCACGTCGCTGCGCTCGGTCCGCCGGTCGCTGCGCTACATCATCCCGATGAGCACGCTCCTCGTCGTCGCCTCGGCCTTCGCCGTCGCCGGTGTTGCGACCTGGATGGGCGTGCCGTGGGAGGCCGCCCTCGTCATCGGAGCCGCCGTCGCCCCGCCCGACGCCACCGCGGTCGCCGCCCTCGGTCGACTGCTGCCCGCCAAGACCTTCATGAAGCTCAAGGCCGAGAGCCTTACCAACGACGGCACGGCCCTCGTGCTCTACGCCATCGCGGTGTCGCTGCTGCTCGGCGGGCAGGTCACGCCGTGGTCGATCACGGGCATGGTGCTGCTGTCGTACGTAGGAGGTGCGGCCGCGGGCATCGCGGTGGCCGCGCTGGCGTACGTCGCCCTGCGTCGCATGCAGTCGACACTCACGATCAACCTCACCCTGCTGCTCGTGCCGTTCCTCGCCTTCCTCATCGCCGAACTGATCGAGGCGTCGGGCGTGCTCGCCGTCGTGTTCGCGGGGTTGATCGTGGCCTGGGTCTCGCCGCGCATCACCACGGCGATGTCGAGAAGAGCAGCCGACGCCACCTGGCCCTTCGGCGTGTACCTGCTCAACGGGGCGTTGTTCGTGCTCATCGGTCTCGAGGTGCAGCTCGTACTGCACGAGATCTCGCCGTCCGAGATCGGGATGCTGCTGCTGATCACGGTGGCCGCGTGGGTGGTGCTGTTCGTCGTGCGCTACCTGTTCCAGTGGCTCTTCTCGCCGTTCTCGCGGCCGCCCGCGGGGTCATCGCGGTCGCTCCGGCACCGCTCCCGGGTGGTGAGCACGGTCGCCGGGTTCCGCGGCGCCGTCTCGCTCGCCATCGCCCTGTCGGTGCCGATCACGACCGCGAACGGCGAGCCCGTCGCCGGCCGCGACGCCGTGGTCTTCGTCACCGCGGGCGTCATCGTGCTCACGCTGCTCGTGCAGGGGCCGTTGCTGCCGGCCGTGATCCGGTGGGCGAAGCTCCCCAACGACGACGCCGCGATCGAGGAGTACGAACTCGCCGAACGCGCGATCTCGGGCGCCGCGCTGGCGGCACTCGACGACCTCGCCGTCGAACACGGCATCAGCGACCGGGTGCGCGACCGTGCCCGGCGCGAAGGCTACGAGCGCCTCGAACTCGCCAACGCACGCGCCGTCGCCCGCCAGCGCGCGATCGAGGAACGCGACCTGGCCGAGCTCGACGCCTCGCTCGACGACGACGCCGGCGAGTCCTCGACGATGGGCCCCGTCCCGCCCGAGGCGAAGGACGAGGGCCGCCCGCGACGCCGGCTTCCCGCGCCCCCCGACGGCACCCACGGCGGCCTGGGCGGCGCCGACGCCACCGGAATGGACACCGGCGACGCCGCCGCGCGGCTCGCCGCCGGCCCGCTCGAGATGATCGCCGTCAGCGACGACATCGATGTGACGCAGCGTTCTCCGCTGCTGCGCCACAAAGAGGCCGTGCGGCTGCGCCTGGCGGTGCTCGACCGCAAGCGCGAGGTGCTGCTGCGGCTGCGCCGCGAGGGGACGATCGACGACCTCGTCGCGCGCAAGATCCTCGCCGGGCTCGATCTCGACGAGATCCGCGCGCGCGGGATCGACAAGTCGAACGACTGAGCGGGCGGCACCCGACGGCTCGACCGGGCTCACCTCCACGCGGCGACGCGGAGCCGGTGGTCACGCACGGATTCTCCGGCGTGCGCTGGCGCGATGACGCCCCGACGCCAGGCGGACGATTCCGCGTCAGGCCAGCACGAGCTCGATGTTCTCGTGGTCGGCGAACACGCGCAGCACGAGGTCGAAGTACGTCTCGCCCGCTCCCGCGTCGAGGGCGTCGAGCGCTCTCTGCGCCGGTCCCGCGGCGTACACCTCGGGCCTCTCGAGCTTCGCGCGGTAGTACGCCCGAGTCGCCTCGACCCCCAGCGCCGCGCGTGACGCGGCGTGGTCGACCCAGGTCACGCGGGCCGGGGCCGCCCCGTCGAGCACACCGAACCCGCCGTACAGCAGGTCGTCGAGCGCGTCGAGGCTCTCCCCCAGCGTCCACGGCTCGTCGGGCATGAGCACGCGACCCAGTTCGCGGTAGAGCGAGGCGATGCCGTCGACGCGCGATCCCTCGAGGCGCAAGGTGAGCGGGCTCATGGCGTCTCCCTCTTCTCGATTCTCACGACGAAGGGCCGGAGCCTGACGGCATCCGACCCTCTCGCGACGAGCCCGAGGCCCGCACGTGGACGACCTCAGTTGCCGCCGTTGATGACCGACAGGTAGGCACCGAAGGGGCGCGAGGCGTCGGTGGTGGCGAAGTCGTCGGCAAGGCCCTCGTGGGGCGTGTTCTCGTTGTGCATTCCCCGAGTGTGACCGACCGGACCCCGAGATCGACGTCGGTTGACATTCAGCTTTACTTCATCTAGCTAACTACTCGCCTGCCAAGTATTCAGCCTCAGTCCGCCGTCGTCGCCGTCGGCCCGAGCATGATGATGCCCGCCCCCACGAGCGCCACCGCCGAACCGATGTAGTCCCACGAGGTGGGGCGGAACCCGTCGACGACGATCCCCCACGCGAGCGAGCCGGCCACGAACACCCCGCCATAGGCGGCCAGCACCCGTCCGAAGTGCGCGTCAGGCTGCAGAGCCGCGACGAAGCCGTAGGCGCCGAGGGCCAGGATGCCGAGAAGCGCGAGCCACCACCCGCGATTCTCGCGCACCGCCTGCCAGATGAGCCAGGCCCCGCCGATCTCGGCGACCGCGGCGAGGGCGAAGAGAACGACGATACGCGCGGTGGTCATGCGTCCCAGTTTCTCCTCCGAGGCTCGTTTTCCGAACGAACAGCGCCCGAAAAGACCTCATTGCGAACCCTTACGTTACGGAGAGGGAACATCTCGGTAGTACCGGAGAAAGAGGACTACCGTTCCCCGCAAGGGGGTGAGCATGACTCGACCACGCACCGTGACCCACACCTACACGCTCGACGGCGGATGGCGCAGAGCCCACCACGAACCGCTGACCGTCGACCACGCCGACGACCTGCGCCACCAGGGGGTGACGATGGTGCGAGCGCGACGCGGGATGTTCGACATCCGCGAGCTCTCGCTCCGCGAGTATCCGCCCCGCGCATCGACCCGGCCGCCCACGCCGGCCTGACCGGACGACGGCGCGCCTCACCGCCCGGGTGCCAGCAAGCCGCTCTCGTACGCCGCGATCACCAGCTGCGCCCGATCGTGCGCGCCGAGCTTGATCATCGTGTTCTTCACGTGCGTCTTCGCCGTGTGCGGCGAGATGTACAACAGCGCCGCGATCTCGTCGTTCGAGCGACCACGGGCCACGTGCAGCAGCACCTCGCGCTCGCGATCGGTGAGCGCGTCGAGCGAGGCGGGCGCCGGCACGTCGGCGGCGCCCGTGGCCCGCACGTACCGCTCGATGAGCGCGCGGGTCGCGGCGGGAGAGAGCAGCGCGCCGCCCTCGTGCACCGACAGCACGGCCCGCACGATGTCGTCGGGTTCGGCGCCCTTTCCGATGAAACCGCTCGCCCCGGCGCGCAGGGCCGCGACGACGTAATCGTCTTCCTCGAAGGTCGTCAGGATCAGCACGCGCGTGTCGGCCAGCGCGGGGTCGGCGCAGATCGCCGCGGTCGCCTCGATGCCGTCCATGCGTGGCATGCGGATGTCCGACACCACGACGTCGGGGCGGAGCCTGCGCGCGAGCGCGACACCCGTCTCACCGTCGGCGGCCTCGCCCACCACCGAGATCCCGTCGGCGGCGTCGAGGAGGTCGCGC
This sequence comes from Microbacterium sp. Leaf436, assembly GCF_001424715.1. Lineage (NCBI taxonomy): Bacteria > Bacillati > Actinomycetota > Actinomycetes > Micrococcales > Microbacteriaceae > Microbacterium > Microbacterium sp. Leaf436. The sequence continues at coordinate 843,195 of NZ_LMRB01000002.1, read as the reverse complement.
ACGGCCGAGCGGATCAGCGACTGGTCGTCGACGACGATCGCGGTGGTCACGAGCCCGACTCCCCCGCACGCGCGGGCAGGGGCAGGCGAGCGGCCAGGCGGTAACCGCCGGGGGCGAGACCCGCCGCGAGGTCGCCGCGCACCGCGTCGACGCGCTCCCGCAGCCCCACCAGACCGAAGCCCGACGACGGCAATGCCGACTCGGCGGCCTCGGGCACGCGCTCGATCGGATTGGTCACGACCACCTCCAGGTCATCGCCGTCGCGACGCAGCAGCACGTGGGCGCGGCGGGTGCTGCCGTGCTTGAGGGCGTTCGTCAGCCCTTCCTGCACGACGCGGTAGGCCACGATGTCGATCCCCCACGGGATGCCGGCGGCTTCGGCATCCGTTCCGATCTCGTCGCGCACCACGACGTCCCACCCGGCGACCCGCACCGACTCGACCACCTCGGGCACGCGCGCGAGCCCGGGCTGCGCGCGCACGGCGGCGTCGTCGGGCGCGCGGAGCAGGCTCATCATGGTGCCGATCTCGCCGAGCACGTCGCGCGAGGCGGTGCGGATGGTGGCGAGGGCCTCGCGTGCGCGGTCGGGGCGGTTCTCGAGCGTCGACGAGGCGACCCCGGCGTTCAGGCTGATGACCGAGATGCGGTGGGCGACGGCATCGTGCAGGTCGCGCGCGATGCGCAGGCGTTCCTCGGTGACGCGGCGGCTCGCCTCGGCCTCGCGCGTCTGCTCGGCGCGACGGGCGCGCTCGACCACCGCCTCGAGGTAGGCACGACGCGAGCGGGCGGCGTCGCCGACGGCTCCCGCGAGCGCGAGCGAGAGGGCCACCTGCAGCACACGGGTGTCCATGCCGGTGACGAGGGCGACGATCACCCCCGCCGACACCACGGCCCCCACGGCGGCCAGGGTCGCCGGCACCGACGTGCGCCGCTGCGCGCGGTGGGCGATGCCGTAGGTGGCCACGACCATCGCGATCGCCCCGCCCGGCGAGAGCGTGCCGAGGGCGAGGGCGGCGATCCAGACGGCGACGCTCACGGCCAGCACGACCCGCGGCGCCCGGCGACGGAACGGCAGCGCCAGGGCGGGCAGCAGCACGAGCACGAGCACGAACGGGTGCGACGGCCGCATCTCGGCGAAGGGCACGGGCGCGAGGGCCGGGACCGCGACGAGCACGATCAGCACGACGTCGATCATCCAGGGCCGACCGGCCCACGGCGAGCGCGGCGCCGGCTCGTTCGTCTCGTCGGGCCTCACGGCTCCAGTCTCCCGCGTCCTTCGGCCCCCGGCCATCGCCTGGCGGGGGCATTCGCGAATCCCCCACCGGGGGTAGACGACCGACCCGGCGGTGGGACGCGCGTGGCTCCGCCGCGAACGAGGCTGAGGTCATGGCATCCGACCCTCCTCCCCCGCTCTTCTCGATCACCGATCTGCACAAGTCGTACGGTCGCGGTTCCGCCCGCTTCGACGCCCTGCGCGGGGTGAACCTCGACATCCATCGCGGTGAGAGCATCGCGATCATCGGCAAGAGCGGCTCGGGCAAGTCGACGCTCATGCACCTGCTCGCCCTGATGGACGCCCCGACCCGGGGCACGGTGCGCCTCGACGGGGTGGATGCCACGACCCTCCGCGGACGTCAGCTCAACCGCACCCGCAATCAGACGTTCGGCTTCGTGTTCCAGCAGTTCTTCCTCACGCCCAGCGCCTCGGTGTTCGACAACGTCGTGCTGCCGCTGAAGATCGCGGGCGTCGGGCGCGCCGAGCGGAGCCGACGGGGGCGGGCCGCTCTCGCCGAGCTCGACATGGACGACAAGGCGCGCAACAAGGCCACCGCGCTCTCGGGGGGACAGAAGCAGCGTGCGGTGATCGCGCGGGCCCTGGTGAACGACCCGCAGGTGATCTTCGCCGACGAGCCCACCGGCAACCTCGACACGGCCACCGGGGCCGTCGTCGAAGACATCCTGTTCCGGCTCAACCGCGAGCACGGCATCACCCTGATCGTCGTCACGCACGACGAAGACCTCGCCGCGCGCTGCGACCGGCGCGTGCAGATCCGCGACGGTCTCATCGTCGCCGACGAACGGAACGCCGCATGAGAACCGTCGATCTCGTCTCGACCGCCGTCGCGAACACCTTCCGCTCCAAGACGCGCACGATCCTCACCGTGCTGGCGATCTTCGTGGGTGCCTTCACCCTGACCATCACGAACGGCCTCGGTACGGGCATCAATGCGTTCATCGACAAGACGGTCGCCTCGATGGGGGCCTCCGACGTGCTCACGGTGACCAAGACGACGTCGGCGACCTCGACCGGGCCGCAGAAGTACGATCCGGATGCCGTCGCCTCGGCGCAGCAGACGGGGGGCCGCCCCGGCGCCACGGGTGAAGTGACGGCGCTCACCGATCAGGACATCGCGACCGTCTCGCAGCTCCCCGGCGTGGAGAAGGTCGTTCCGGTGACCTCGGTGTCGATCGACTACGTCGAGGCCCCGGGCGGGGATCCCTACACGGCGCAGGTGGGCAGTCTCGTCGCCGGGCAGACGCCGCAGATCGCCGAAGGGGCGGCGCCCGACGATGCCTCCGACGCGCTGCAGGTCGCGCTCCCCGACGCGCTGGTCGCACCCCTGGGGTTCGCCGACGCGAACGACGCGGTGGGCTCGACCGTGACGATCGCCGTCACCGACCCGGTGCGCACGCAGCACCTCGTCGAGGCGACCGTGAGCGGAGTGACCGAGGCGGCCTTCGGCGGGACGACCTCGCTGACGACCAACTCCGCGCTCGAGAAGACCTTGTTCAGCCTGCAGAACACCGGCGTGCCCGCCGACCAGCTCGACCGCTACGCCTCGGCGAGCGCGACCGTGTCATCGTCGGCGACGACGGCGCAGATCGACGAGGTCAAGGCCGCGCTGACCGACGCGGGGTACACCGGAACCACCGTCGCCGATCAGCTCGGCACGTTCGAGTCGGTGATCGACGGCATCGTGCTGGTGCTCAACGCGTTCGCGGTCATCGCCCTCCTGGCGGCGAGCTTCGGCATCGTCAACACCCTGCTCATGTCAGTGCAGGAGCGCACCCGCGAGATCGGTCTGATGAAGGCCATGGGAATGGGCAGCGGGCGCGTCTTCACCCTGTTCAGCCTCGAGGCGATCTTCATCGGTCTGCTGGGCAGCGCTCTCGGCGCCGTCATCGCCATCGGTGTCGGCACCGCCGTCAGCGCGCAGCTCGCGGCGAGCCTGTTCAGCGATCTGCCCGGACTGCAGCTGATCGCCTTCGACCCGGTGTCGATTCTGCTGACCGTGCTCGCGGTGATGGGGATCGCGTTCCTCGCGGGGACGCTCCCGGCCGCGCGCGCCGCGCGGGCCGACCCCGTGGAGTCGCTGCGATACGAGTGACGGCGGTGCGCCGAGCGGCGGGCCGGGGCGGCGGCGGATCATGCCGATGCCCCGGCCCGCCGCTCGCGCGCGGCGATCTCGCTACGACCACCGCGCCGCCCCGCGCAACCCCGACGGCGGTGGACTGATCGTCTGTCATGCTCGGGCAGTGAAGTCGTTCCGTTGCCGCGTCTGCGGAAATCACCTGTTCTTCGAGAACTCGGTCTGCCTCTCGTGCGGCACCGGCCTCGGTTACTCGCGCGAAGAGGCCGAGATCGTGCCGGTCGATGCCCGGGGCCGGTACGTCGACGCCGCCGGACTCATCTGGCACGTCTGCCGCAACCTCAACCTGTCGGGCTGCACGTGGCTCTCCCGCTTCGAGGGTGGCCAGTGCTCGGCCTGCGAGCTGACCCGCGTGCGGCCGAACGACGCCGACGCCCGGGGTCTGTCGCAGTACCCGGTCGCCGAACGCGCGAAGCGGTGGCTGCTCGTCGACCTCGACCGCCTCGGCATCCCGATCGCGAGCAAGGCCGAAGACCCCGACCGCGGCCTCTGTTTCGACCTGCTGTCGAGCGTGGCCGAGAACGTCACCATCGGTCACGCCGACGGCGTGATCACGATCGATCTGGCCGAGAGCGACGACGCGCACCGCGTCCGCGTGCAGAGGCAGCTCGGTGAGCCCTATCGCACGATGCTCGGCCACTTCCGCCACGAGGTCGGGCACTACGTCGAGTGGGTCTTCGTCGAGGGCACCGACCGCATCACCGAGGCGCGCGCGCTGTTCGGCGACGAGACCGCCGACTACCAGGCCGAAATCGATCGCCACTACTCCGAGGGCCCGCCGAGCGACTGGGCGGAGCGGTACATCTCGACCTACGCGAGCATGCACCCCTACGAGGACTTCGCCGAGACGTGGGCGCACGTCCTGCACATCACCGACACGATCGAGACGGCCTCCACGTTCGGGCTGACGAACGTGTCGGGCCCCGGGGAGGTCCCGCGCTTCCGCGAGTTCGTCACCGAGGTGTGGATGCCGCTGTCCGTGGCCCTCAACATGGTCAACCGCTCCATGGGCAAGAACGACCTCTACCCGTTCGCCCTGCCCGACCGCGTGCTCGACAAGCTCGACTTCGTCGCGTCGCTGCTGTCCACGCGCTGAGCGGGCTCGGGTCTCACGACCGCGTCGCGAACGCGCCGGGCGTCACACCCCAGACGCGGCGGAAGTGCCGGGTCAGGTGTGCCTGATCGTGGAAGCCCGTCTGCGCGGCGGCGTCGGCCGGACGGCATCCGTTCCCCAGCAGCCGCCGCGCGGCGTCGACCCGTCGCCCCACGAGGTACCGGTGCGGGGCGATCCCGTACGTCTCGGAGAACACCCGCACCGCGTGGCTCGGGTGGGCGCCGAGCTCGGCGGCGGCTGCCGCGATCGTGAACGACTCGGTGTAGCGGGAGTCGAGCAGCACGCGAAGCCGGCGCGCGAGGGGCACGTCGCGCGTCGCCGGGCGGGCCGTTCCGGCGTGGCGGTACACGGAATCGCGCACGGCCAGCAGCCAGTGCTCGGCCGCCATCTCGTCACCCGGGTGCGCCAGAGCCGCGTGCACCCTCCGCGCGGCCGCGTGCGCGGGCGGCGCCGTGACGGTGGGCCGGTGCGCGATCCGGCCCGTCAGCTCGTCGGGGAGCCAGTCGCGCCGAAGGTAGAGCACCTGCTTGCGGTACCCCGACCCGGTGACGGCCGGGCGCCCGTCGTGGGCGACGCCCGGGGGCAGCAGGGTCACCGCGGCGGGCGATGCCCGGTGCTCCGCGCGGTCGAGGGCGTACGTCACCGCGCCGCGGTCGACGAGCATGACGGCCCAGTCCTCGTGCGTGTGCATCGGGTAGCTGTGCGCGAAGCTCGCGTGGTAGACCTCGCGCAGCATCGGCACGTCCGGGTGCCACGCGCGCACCCGGTTCTCCATGCAAGAAACGTACAAGACGCCGCGGCGCCCGGTCGTGATGCTGGAGGGATGACCGACGACACCGCCTCCCCCGCCCCGCTGTTCGACACGAAGGTCGTCGTGGTGCTCGCCGACGACCTCACCGCCTGGCAGGAGCTCAACGTCACCGCGTTCCTCGCCTCCGGAATCGCCACCAGTGCGCCCGACCTCGTCGGCGAGCCCTACCGCGACGCCGACGGCACCGACTACCTGCCGATGCTCCGCCAGCCCGTGATGGTGCTCACCGCCGACGCGGGCCTCCTCGGCCGCGCGCGGGCCAAAGCGGCCGCGCGCGACGACATCGCCCTGGCGATCTACACGCGCGAACTGTTCACGACCTCGCACGACGCCGCCAATCGGGCCGCCGTCGCCGGCGTCGCCGCCGCCGACCTCGATCTGGTGGGCATCGCCGTGCGCGGTCCGCGCAACGCCGTGGACCGCATCGTCAAGGGCGCCGTCTTCCACGCCTGAACCCCGGGACCGGGGGCGATGCGGTGCAGCCGGGCACCTCGGTCAGGCCGAAGGAGCCGCGGCACCCGTTCTAGTCGAGCGCCGCAGCCGCCGTCGCGCTATCCAGCAGCGATGCCACCGCTTCTTGCTGTTTCGCGTCGACCCCCGAGAGGGCGGCCGAGAAGGCGTCATCGAAGCGGGTGAGGCAGTCCCACGGTTCGACGCTCAGATCGACCTGGGCGAAGATGTGGTTCGCGCGCCGGTCGTCGAGGTCGACCTCGCGGCGCAGGATGTCTCGGCGCACGAGGCGGTCGACGATCGTGGTCACTCCCGCCGACGTCACCCCGAGGTGCTGCCGCAGTTCCGAGGGGCGGATGCCGGGATTGCGGGTGATGTGCAGGACGGCGACGACGTCGACCTCGTTCAAGCCCAGAATGCGGCGGGCCTCAGCGAGACACCGCGCCCGTTCCACGAGATACCGGTTCAGCGCGTCAACGACAGGGGAGGATTCGTTCGTCATATCGATTCAGTTCGTTTCGCGGCGCTTCTGCGCGTGTACACCTCACGGTACCCGGCGGGGCGTCGGCACCCGCCGCGACGCGGGGCACTTGACATCACGACCGTTGTGGTGGGGGTGCCTTCACGTCGCACTTCGTCGACGATGCCATCGACGTGTGCAGACGCGAAGCGCCGCACCCCCACGATCCGGGATGCGGCGCTTCGGCGGGACGCCTTACTTCATACGTCCGAAGGTCGCATCGATGTCGGCCATCTCCATCGCGGCCGTCGCCTCGATCAGCTCGCGCAGTTCGGCATCCGCTCCGGGAGAGAACTCCTCGAGACGTTCGGGCGCCACGGTCATCGGGGTGCCGACGGGTGCCTGCTCGCTGGCGTCGAGTTGGGTTCCGTCGTGAGAGGGCGAGGCGCCCTGGAAGATCTTGCCCGCCTCGGACTGGTTGCCGAGGTCGAAGGAGTACTGCTTGCTCTGCAGGCCGAGGTCGAGCAGTCGCTTCACCTCGGGGAACTGCTCGGCGTTCGTCTTCGGAATCGGCAGCGAGGTCCGCCAGTTCACCCCGAGCGTCTCGAGGGCTTTGGCGTACGCGTTCTCATGGGCCTGGTCGCGCACGATCAGGTACGCGATGGTGCTGCGCGCCATCTTGTTGTCGGTCATCTCGTACAGACGGCACTTCTGCAGCCGCCCGGTCGATTCGAGCATCAGGTTGTACAGCAGATCCAGCACGAGATTGCCCGAGTTGTACACGTAGCTTCCCGACCACGGGTTGCCCGCCGCATCCACGGGCAGCGCACCCTGAGCACCCACGAGGTAGTGGTGGATGTTGCTGTGATCCACCGCGATGCTCAGCGGAGTCGCGCCGCCGGCTCCCGGCTGATCCACCGGATCGCCCGGCTTGCCCTGATAAGCGGGAGAGCCGTCCAGAAGGCGGGCGATCGTCGTGCCGATGAGTTCGACATGGCTGATCTCCTCGGTTCCGATGCCCTGGATCAGATCCTTGTACGCCTTGCCGGACGGGCCGCGGAAGTTGATGCTCTGGAAGAGGTACTGCATCATCGTGCGCATTTCGCCGAACTGGCCGCCCAAGCCCTCTTGGAGGGCATTGGCCGCCGCCGGATCGGGCTCGTCCTGGGCGATTTCGTTGATGAATTCCTGCAGGTGGAAATACATGGCGCCTCCGAGGGGGAATGGTCCTCGAAGTGTCCGCAGCATCGGGGAGCGACGCTCCCCCCTCGCTATCGCGGGCGACGGCGGGTACGCTTCACGGCTCGCCGTCGGGGCGCCGGAGAGCACAGCGGACGGGCGCGGTGTGCCGGCGTCAGGCGCTCCGCCGGCTGGGCGTGAAGCGCGGCGGCGCACTATTCGCCGGTGACGGTCACGCGCGGGTCGAGGCCGTACTGGGCCGGCACTCCGAGGTTCTCTCGTAGTGTGCTGCCTTCGTAATCGGCGTGGTAGAGCCCTCGTCTTTGCAGGATCGGGATGACCTCGTCGACGAAGGTGTCGATGCCGTCCTCGTTCACGTCGATCGAGACCCAGAAACCGTCGCAGGCTCCGGCTTCGAACCATTCCTGCATGTGGTCCGCGGTGGCGGATGCGGGCCCGACCGGGGTCGGGTGATAGTCGATGACGCCGTGGGCGAGGATGTCGCGGATGCTCCATCCTTCGCGGGCCACCTCGAGGGCTCGTGCTGACCTCGGGTCCAAGGGGTTCGCGCTCGCGGAGGCGAGCTGGGCAGCGGTGAGCGGGCGGTCGAGCTGCTCTGCCGTCAGGGCGGCGGGCAGGCTGAGCATGGCGCTGAGGTAGGGGACGCGGTCGGCGGCGGTCAGTTCGCCCAGGGCGACACGACGGTCAAGCGCTTCGCGCTTCGTGGAGCCGATCGCGGGCATTACTCCCGCGAAGAACTTCACCTCGTCGGGGTTGCGGCCGGCCCGCCGCGCGGCGTCGCGCAGGGCTTCGCGCTGTTCTCGGGCGTCGTCGATGGTGAAGACGGCTCCGATGACGCCGCTCGCGTAGCGTCCAGCGATCTCGGCGCCGTTCGCGCCGCCGCCGGCTGAGAAGATCACGGGCTGCCCCTGCTCAGACGGGGGAAGGGGCAGGGGTCCGCGCGAGGCGACGTACTCACCCCGCAGATTGATCGGCCGGATCTTCGTGGAGTCCGCCCAACGACCCGAGGCGGTGTCCTTCACCCACGCGTCCTGTTCCCAGCTGCCCCAGAGGGCCTGGACGATCTGGATCGTCTCGTGCGCGCGCTGGTACCGCTCGGGCCGCGGGGCGATCGTCCGACCGTAGTTCGCGGCGGCGGCGGGATCACTCGTGGTGACGGCGTTCCACCCGACGCGGCCGTGGCTCATGATGTCGAGGGCTTTGAACTGGCGGGCGAGGTTGAAGGGCTCGTTGAAGGTGGTCGACCCGGTTGCGACGAGCCCGATGTGCGTTGTCTCGCGCGCGATGGCGGCCAGGGTCAACATCGGATCGAGAGTGATCATGAGGGACTCCCGGTCGAGGTCGCGGTGCTCGCCGAGGAAATCGGGGAGGAAGAGGAAGGCGAACTTGCCCCGCTCGGCGGCCCGGGCGTAGCGCACCTGGGCGTCGAAGCTGGTGTAGTTCGCCGGGTCCACGCCGGGGGCGCGCCAGGCGGATGTCTGGGACCCGTATCCGTTGCCGAGGTGCATCCCGAGGATCATCTGCGTGCGGGTGGTCATCGTTCTCTTTCAGTTCGGTTGACGGGGGCGCCGCTCTGCTGCAGCAGGGAATCGCGGGACCGGGCGACGACGTCCTCACCGACGGGCGGGTGCGAGAGTTCACTGGCGGAGGGACGGAGGCCTGCGAGGTGGATCGCCGCGTGCCGCCTCCACGCCCCCGGAGCGAGCGCGCCCGTCGTTTCGATGATGCCGCGCAACGCCCAGAACAGCAGATCGAGATCCGTCATGGCGGCATCCGTTCGGACGACTCCGTGAGCCTTGGCGTCTTCGAGGACTTCCGCGAGATGAATCCGATACTGCTGCCGCAGCGCGGTGCTGTGCTCATCGGTCCAGATCCGGGCGAGGCACCCACGGTTGGCCGACTGGACGTCTCCGAGCGCGAAGACGAACTGCTCGAGCCCTCGGCCGTCGGAGACCGTCGTCGCCTCACGAACCAGGGCGAGCACCTGCTCCATGAACTCGCGGACGAGTTCTGCGATCAACGCGTCCTTCGTGAGGAACCGTCGGTACAGGGTGCCCACCCCCACCCCCGCGACCTGGGCGACTTCCTCGACTCCGGCCTCGAGCCCGTGTTCGGCGAACACCTCCCGGGCGGCATCGAGGAGGCGTCGGCGGTTCTCGGCCGCGTCGCGCCGCAACGCGCGGGGTGTCTTCTGCTCGTGCGGCTCGCCGGATTCGGTCGAAATGGTCATTTCAGTCTCCGTCACGGTGGGGGGTGGAGCGACGCGCTCCGCGTCGCTACTCGGACTTGTCGCCGACGACGGTACCGCCCGCGACCATCGCCATCTCGCCGTGCCGCAGGGGCACGGCGGGTTCCTCCCGGTGCGAGCCGACGACGTGGCGCGTGATTCGGGGGATGAACATGCCGGCGACTCCGGCGAGGAGCATCGCGCCGGCAAGAACCAGGAAACCGGCGGTGTAGCCGGATTCCTCGGGGAATCCCCGAGACGCGCCACCGGAGGTGACGATGCTCGCCATCACCGCCGCACCGAGGGAGCCGCCGATAGTGCGGATGTTGGCGTTCATGCCGCTCGCGACTCCGGTCTGCTCGCGGGGGACGGCGTTGACGATGATGTTCGACATCGACGCGAAGGCCAGCCCGAAGCCGATCCCCGTCATCGTGGTCGCGACGATGATCTCCCACACCTCCGTGTGCGCGAGCGCCAGCATCAGCAGGCCTGCGAGGGACACGACGGTTCCGCAGACGAGCACGAAGCGTGAGCCGAACCGCTGGGCCAGTCGCCCTGCGACCAGGCCGACCAGGAACATCATCAGCGCGTTGGGCAGCAGCATCACGCCCGAGAGGGTGACAGTCGCCCCGAATCCGTAGCCGATGCTCGACGGGGTCTGCAGGAAAGTGGGCAGGAAGCCGAGCATCGCATACATCGCGACGCCGAACAGGAAGGCGACGAGGTTCGTGGTCCACACGGAGCGAATCGACATCATCCTCATGTCGATCAGGGGATTCGCGCTGCGCTTTTCGACAATCACCCAGACGACTCCGATAACGACGGCCAGGGCGAGAAGGCCGAGGACCGGGACTGAGACCCAACCCTGGACGGGCACCTGGCTGACAGCGACGAGGAGTGCGACCAGCCAGCCCGACATCAATGCAGCGGCTCCCCAGTTGATCCGGCCCGGGCTTCGCTCCGCACTCTCGGGGACGAAGAACACGGCCGCGAGGGCCGCGATGACAACCATCATCATCGGGAACCAGAACAGCCAGTGGTAGCTGAAGGCCGACACGATAGGGCCAGCGAGGACGATGCCGAACCCGGCGCCGATGGCCGAGAGCGCCGCGATCAGACCGACCGCTCCCCCGACCTTCTCACCGGGAAACTCGTCCCGAATGATCCCGAACGCGAGCGGGAGCACCCCGCCTCCCACACCCTGGATCACCCGGCCCACGATCATCACCCAGAGAGACGGCGCCAATGCGGCCAGCAGCGAGCCGAGGGCGAGGGCGATCAGCGCGATCACGAACACCCGCTTCTTGCCCGACATGTCCCCCAGACGACCCATGATCGGCGTGAAGATCGACGCCGACAGCAGATACGCCGTCAGTACCCACGTCACATCACTCTGCGTGACACCCAAGGCCTCGCCCATCGTCGGCAGCGCCGGTATGACGAGCGACTGAAGCAGTGCGAACGCCGCGACGCCCAGTGCGAGAACGAGGAACGTCACCTGGTGGTGGGTGCGCTTGGTGGATGACGACATGGGTCTCCCGTGATCAAGAGGAGTGGATACTCCGCTTACTCACTATAACCGGAATGGAGACTCCGATTGCCCGCGCAGCAGCGAGCCGCGCTCGTGAAGCTCGGAGCGCAAGAACATCGCCTCACCGAGCGTCATCGGCGACCAGGAAGGTCGTCGAGCCAAGGAAGGTCGGCACCTTTGCGCGACACGGTCATCGCCGCTGACTGCACCGCATTGCGGCCGAAGCGCTCCAGAGATTCGTCGTCGAGCCCCTGACTGCCGAAGGTCAGGACATCGAGGATGAGGGATGCCATGAACGTGTCACCGGCTCCGATGGTGTCGACAGCGTCGACCTTCACTGCGGGTATGTGCGCGACGTTGTCGGCATTGGCGACCAGTGCGCCTTCCGCCCCGAGCGTGATCGCCACGAGACGGGGGCCGAGCTGGAGAACAGAACGGAGCACCTCGTCGGCGGAGGTCGCCGGGTAGAGCCACGCTGCGTCTTCGTCGCTCATCTTCACGACGGTCGCAATCCGTGCGACAGCCTCAAACACCGCGAGTGCGGTCGCGTGCGATCCGACCAAGGCGGGCCGGATATTCGGGTCGAACGTGATCTCCTGCGCCGACGAGCGTCGCAGAAACTCTCGGACGGCGGTCGCGCCGGGCTCCATGAATGCGGCTACAGACCCGGTGTGCACGATGCGCGGCGGCGAGTCCAGGAGCGGACCGGCGGCGGCCTCCCAGGCCAGGTCGAACTCGTAGTCCGCATGCCCGTCCGACGCGATCTTCGCAATCGCCGTGGACGTCGCCCGCGCCGAGTAGGACTCGGGAAGCGTGTGCACGCCGGAGGCGGTCAGGTGACCGACGATCTTTCGTCCTCGCGCATCATCAGCGAGGTGGGTGAGCAGACCCACTGACACCCCCAGCCGGCCGAGCCCGAGCGCGACGTTAGCGGGGCTGCCGCCCACGTGCTCGGTTACCTCGGTGCCCGTGTCGACGATGTCGATGAGAGCCTCACCGATCACGAGAACCTCGAGGTCGAAAGGGGGTTCCATCCGCTCAGCCGTCCGAGTCGCGCGATTCGACACGGATGGAATCGAGCGGAGAGGCGGGAAACACCTGCTCAGTGAAGGTGACCAGACCATCCCCCGCATAGATCTCGACGATCATCGCATCGACGATGATCCTCAGATCCAGGACAGTGTCGAATGCGGCGGGAATCGGAGCCCAGTCGACCGATGGGTACTCGGCGTGGAAGTCGGTCGCGCCGCTCTGCGTCCGGTCGCAGGTGATGCTGCGGTCTTCGCCGTCGACGGTGATCACGAGTCGATCGCCCGCCTCGCTGGAGAGTACGACGGCGTTTCGGTCACCCGGTGCGCACGGCACGCTCAGCGCGAAGTCCGTGAGCCCCGCCTGATCGAGTGGCAGCACCGGCCGCTGGACGAGTCGGAGCCTGCCCTCAGCGGTCCGGACGAGCGTCACCTCTCGCACGAGCGACATCGCAGAGCGCCACGGATGCGTCGGAGTCTCGTTCGCGTAGTCCCAGTTGCTCGCCCAGCCGATCATGAGCCGTCGACCGTCTGGCACGTTGTTGAACGATACGGCGGCGTAGTAGTCGCGCCCGTAGTCGAGCCAGTCGTAGTCCTTGGGGTCGGTCGAGTCGGTCACTCCGTCCGCCGTGAAGGTGAACCCGTCGAAGTCCCCGACGAAGTACTGGGTTCCCGAACCGCCCGCGATGCCGCCGGGGTTCATGCTGACCACGAGCACCCACCGTGTCTCGTCGCTCTCGCCGATCCTCAACGGGAAGAGGTCGGGGCACTCCCACACGCCTCCGACCGCGTGCGCAGGCCCGAAGTGCGATGCGTACGTCCACGTGATGAGGTCGGGAGACGTGTAGAGCACCACGCGCCGCTCGACAGCCTCGACGGCGACCATCACCCAATGACCGTCGTCGCCCCCGTGCCAGAACACCTTCGGGTCACGGAACTCGGCGGATCCGATGTCGAGTACCGGATTGCCCGCGTACCGCGTCCAGGTCGCTCCGTCATCGAGGCTGAAGGCGAGGGACTGGGCTTGGGATGCCGGTGCGTCGCCCCGCGGCGGACGGGCACTCGTGTAGACAGCCACCAGGGCGCACTGACCCGGTCCTGCGAACCCCGCCGTGTTGCGCTCATCCACCACGGCACTTCCGGAGAACGCCATCTCATCGGCCGTGGCCGGGATAGCGATACCGTGCTCTTCCCAGGTCACGAGGTCGAGCGAGGTCGCGTGCCCCCAGGAGATGTTCCCCCAGGTGCTCCCGTGCGGGTTGTTCTGGAAGAACAGGTGGTACTGCCCTTCGTGGAACAGAAGGCCGTTCGGGTCGTTCAGCCACGAGCTCTCCGCGGTGAAGTGCGCCGTGGGCCGCACGGAGAGGCTGTCGGGTGTGGTGGTCGAGGACGTGGTCACGGGGGTGCTCCTGGCGTGGTCGAGGCGATGCGGCGGCCGGTCGGGATGAATCGCGCGGGCGGGCGGATTTCGGGGCCCGCCCGCGCGAGAGACGGTTACTTGCCGCCCTGCTGGAACCGGTCGTAGGCCTGCTGGTACGTGGCGACGACATCGTCGACGCCGAGTGTCTGCAGCTGCGAGACGTATGCGTCCCACTCACCGTCGATCGTGCCGTTCACGATCCATGAAGCGAACTTCTCCTTGACGAGTGTGTTGATGTCCGTGTTCGCGAGAGAGACCTGGTCGAGCTCCTCGTTCGAGAGCATGACGGGCGGGTAGGCCTCGTTCGCCTGGAACGGTGCGTAGAACTCGGCGACGAGATCCTGACGTTCCTTCGCTCGCGGCTCCGGCGCGACGACGCTCACGAAGTCCTCCGCGGTCGTGATCTTGGGTCCGCCGGGGGCGACGCGCTGACGTCGTTCTCCCTCGGACTCGCCCGCTCCGGCCGGGATCTGCACCAGGATGCCGTTCGCGTCCTCCTCGAGCGTGACGCCGATGGGACCCCAGTTCGACTGGGCCGACATCGCGGGCTCGAAGAGCCGATCCGCCCAGCGGACGGTCGCCGCCGGGTACTCGTTGGCGCTGGTGATGGCCATCGCCCCGCGGGCGATCTCCTGGTTGTTGGCGACGCTCGCAAGCTTCTGCCCGTCCACGCCCTCGAGGATGCCGAGGAGAGCGTAGTCGCCGACCCGGTCTTCACCGACCATCTCCTTCGCCTCCCACCAGAAGAACGACCCGAGGATCGGCGTGCCCGACTTCCCCTTGGAGAGGTACGCGACGTCGTCCTGCGAGAACGACTCGGGATCGATGAGCCCGTCGGCGTACCAGTCGCCGAGCGCGTTCACGCCGTCCTTGTAGCCGTCGGTGTTGGCCGTGAACTGCACCTCGTCATCACGCACGATGCGGTGATCGTTGTTCTCCGGCTGCCCGCCGAGAGCGGCGATCAGGTCGTTGGGGTTGGCGCAGAACGAGTCCGTGCGAAACGAGAGGGGAATCTCGTCTGCGGCGCCGTTGCCGTTCGGATCCTGCGTCTTGAAGGCCTCGAGCGCGGCGTGGTACTCCTCGATCGTGGTCGGCATCGGCAATCCGAGCGCGCGCAGCCACGCGGTGTTGATGTAGAGGAAGTTCGGGTACTGCACGAGCCCGAGCTCTTCGACGGACGGGAGCGTGTAGATGTGCCCGTCTGACGCGGTGATCGCCGCGCGGATGTCAGGTCGCGCGTCGAGGATGCCGGTGAGGGTCGGGGCGTACTCGGCGATGAGGTCTTCCAACGGAAGGAGCGTGCCGTTGCTGCCGTTCTGCACGATCTCGGCATCCGAGAGTCCCGAGTTGAACAGGACGTCGGGAAGGTCACCGCTGGCCAGCATCAGGTTCTTCTTCTCGGCGTACACCTGATCGGGAAGGTTCTCCCATTCGATCGCGATGTTGGTGTCGGCCTCCCACTGCTGCACGAGTTCCATCTCGGAGTAGTCGGGCGCCAGCGGCGTCTTGCTGCCGCCGAAGGTGAGCGAGAGGGTGTCGTCGACGATGGGGAGCCCCTCCTCGTTGAAGCCGAAGTCGGCGGACTTGTCGACGATCTCGGTGTCGGCTCCCCCGGCGGAGCAGCCGGCGAGGAGAACGGCGCCGGTGAGGGCGAAGGCGGATGCGGTGAGGAAACGACGGTGTCTCATGGTGTTCTTCCTTGTCGGGTGAGGGAACGGTGTGAAGGGACGGCGGGCAGCGGTAAGCGAGCGGGACACGATCAGCTCTTCACCGCGCCGAGGAGGGCGCCCTTGGTGAAGTGCTTCTGCATGAAGGGGAGGACGATCAGGAGGGGGATCGTGGAGACGACGATCATTCCGTACTTGATCAGCTCCCCCAGGCGCTGAGCTGCGGCATACGAGTCCAGAGCCCCTGTGCCACCGGCGGAGTTCACCTCCGACTGGATCAGTACGTTGCGCAGCACCAGCTGGAGCGGGTACTTGCTCTCGTCGTTGAGGAAGATCAGCGCGTCGAAGAACGCGTTCCAGTTGGCGACGAGGTGGATCATGATCATCAGGAAGATCAGGGGCTTGGAGAGCGGAAGCACGATCTGAAGGAAGAACCGGAAGTCGTTGGCGCCGTCGAGCTGCGCCGCCTCCCGCAGCTCGGCCGGCACATTGTTCTCGAAGAACGCCCGGGCGATGATGAGGTTCCAGACGCCGATGGCCCCGGGCAGCACGATCGCCCAGATGGTGTCGAGCATGCCCAGGTCTCGAACGACCAGGTAGCGGGCGATGAGGCCGCCGTCGATGAACATCGTGATGATGAACAGCAGCATGAAGAACGTTCGGCCGTAGAGATCCTTGCGTGAGAGCGCATAGGCGGCGCAGAGGATGGCGACCACGCTGATCCCCGTGCCGAGAACCGTGTACAACACGGAGTTGCCGAAGGCCCGGATGATCGTCGAGTCGGAGAAGATCCGCGCGTACCCCTCGAGCGTGAATCCCTGCGGCCACAGCCAGACGTTGCCGTTGAGGATCTCGGAGGGCTCGCTGACCGACGCGATCACGATGAAGTACAGCGGGTAGAGGATGACGACGATGGCCAGGAGCAGCATCCCGATCGCCACGACGTTGAAGATCGGGTCGGCGGCGCGGTCGCGCCAGCGGCCGCTGCGGGGCAATGGACGACGCGAGCGCCGTGGCGAGCCGTCGGAGGAAGGCACGGATGCCGCGGTCTTCGAGGCGGGAATCGTGTGTGTCATGGCGTCATCACCAAAGGGTCGATTGTCCGGCCCGCTTGGCGATCCAGTTGAAGGTCAGCAGCAGGACGAGGTTGATCAGGGAGTTGAACAGGCCGATTGCGGCGGAGTAGCTGAACTGCGCTTGCTGCAGTCCGATCTTGTAGACGTAGGTCTGGATGACTTCGGAGGTCGGGAGGTTCAGGTCGGTCTGCATGAGCAGCACCTTCTCGAATCCGAGGTTGAAGAGATTGCCGATGGCGAGGATGAACAGGATCGTGATCACCGGCATGATGCCGGGGATGTCGATGTGACGGATGCGCTGCCACTTGTTCGCCCCGTCGACGCGTGCGGCCTCGTGCAGCGAAGGATCGATCGCGGTGAGCGCCGCGAGGTACACGATCATCGAGAACCCGGCCGTCTGCCAGATGTCCGAGCCGATGTACAGCGGTCGGAACCAATCGGGCGAGCCCATGAAGAAGACCGGTTCGCCGCCGAAGGCGACGATGGCGTTGTTCACGATGCCCGACCGCGGCGAGAAGAGAAGGAAGATCATTCCGACGACGACGACGACCGAGATGAACGAGGGCGCATACAGCACCGTCTGCGTGAACTTCTTGAATCGCGCGCTCTGCAGTTGGTTGACCACGAGAGCCAGGATGATCGGCACGGGGAACGCGATGAGCAGTCCGAGCGAGTTCACCGTCAGGGTGTTCACGATCAGGCGTTCGAACTGGAACGAGCCGATGAAGCGGACGAAGTGCTCGAGCCCGACCCATGGGCTGCCGCCGAAGCCGAGTGCGGGGTTGTAGTCGCGGAAGGCGATCTGTGCTCCGTACATCGGCCAGTACTTGAAGATCACGATGTAGAGCACGGCCGGCGCAAGTAGTACGTATAACTGCCAAGAGTGGAGGGCGCGGCGAGCCGCGAGACGGAGCCGGCCCTTCTTCTGCGGTGGCGTGATCTTCGCCGCCTCGGCCTGGGGTGGGGATTCGATGGTCATGCGCGCACCTTTGCACTCGTCACAGACCCGCGCAGGATCAGTGAGCATTCGACGGACGTGTGAGGGGGGTTGTCGGGGGCATCGCTGAGGAGGATGCCGAGGGCTTGCCGCGCCATCTGCTCGTAGGGCAGCTCGACGGTGGTCAATCCGGGGTCGAGGAACGGGGCCAGCATGTCGTGATTGTCGAACCCGACGATCGAGCAGTCCTCGCCGACCCGCATACCTCGAGATTCCAGCGCGCGATACGCGCCCCACGCGGTGCGGTCGTTGCCGCAGAAGATCGCCGTGGGGGGATCTGCCTCTGCGAGGAGATCGAGAGTGAAGGAGAACCCGTCTTCGACGACGCCCGTCCCGCTTCGGATCAGGCGGGGGTCATCGGCGATACCCGCCGCGGCGAGCGCGCGACGGTAGCCCGCGAGACGACCGATACCGGCCGGAAGGTCGCTCTCGGGGGGTTGGATGTTGATCATCGCGATGCGGGTGTGCCCCGCGTCGATGAGGTGGCGGGTCGCCGCATAGCCACCGCCCTCTTCGTCGGGGAAGACGCTCGGCACGCCACCGGCGCGATCCTGCGCGTTGACGACCACGGTCGGGATCGCCTGCAGCTCGGCGGGGACGTCGACGGCGCGGTGGTACATCGACGCGTAGACGACTCCCTTGACCCGATACGACAGCATCATGTCGATCGCAGCCGCTTCCAGGTTGGGGTCGTTGAACGTATCCACGCTCAGGATGACGTTCCCCGACTCCCACGCTCGAAGCTGGGCGCCCTTCAAGAGGCGGCCGGCGAACGGCGAGCTCGCCACCTCGTCGGAGATGAAACCGATCATGCCCGACTCGCCGCTTCGCAGTGACTTCGCGAACGCGTTGGTGCGATAGCCGAGTTCGACGACCGCGTTCATCACCCGCTCGCGAGTGGCGTCATTGACGCGACTTCCGCCGACGTTGTTCAGCACGAGAGAGACCGTGGCTTGCGAGACGCCCGCACGCTCAGCAACCTGCCACATCGTGGCCGTCTGTCGCTTCCTGCCCGCCATCTCATCACTTCCTCGTGACCGGTTAATCGTATGACTGGATGTTATTGGACCGAGGAAGAATCTGTCAAGGCTCATGTTCGACATCGAGCGCGGCGGTCGCTGCGCCGAGCAGGCCAGCTCAGCGAACCGAGAATGGGACACACGCGGGCATGCTGGGACGCCGATGCCTCCGCTCCCCGCTCTTCCGCATCGGGAGCGTCGAACCGGGCGCGGCGTCCCGACTGTGTTGCGGTGCGTGACAGCCCTCCGGCTGCAACCTCGCGACACAACGCGCCTCAGACGGCACGCGTGCGCGTGACCTCGTGAACTCCGACGATGACGCCCCGGCGAGAAAATAACTTCTCACCGGGTCTTTCTGTCGGGATGACAGGGGCGTGAGGAACGAACTGGTGACAGGTTCGGTTTAGGCCGCGAGTGTGAGCGGCTCGGTCAGCTTGGCTTCGAACTCGGTGGGCGTCAAGCCGCCGAGGGTGTCCTGTGCTCGCTGTCGGTGATACTTCCGCTCGATCCATACGACGATTGCGAGCCGCAGCTCCTTCCGTGTGGCCCACCGGTGCTGGTTGAGTACGTTCGTCTGCAACAGGGACCGGAACGACTCCATGGCGGCGTTGTCGCCTGCTGCGCCGACTCTTCCCATCGATCCGACCATGTCGTGGCGGCGCAACTCACGGGCCATCGCCCTGCTCCGAAACTGGCTGCCCCTATCGGCGTGCAGGATGCACCCGGCGACCTCACCGCGGCGCGCGATGGCGTTTCGGACGGCGTTGACGGCGAGCTTCGCGGTCATCCGATCCGAGATCGAGTAGCCGACGATGCGGTTGGAGAACACGTCCTTGATCGGGCAGCAGTAGAGCTTGCCTTCGCTCGTCCAGTGCTCCGTGATGTCCGTGAGCCAGAGCCGGTTCGGGGCGTCAGCGCGGAACACGCGTTGCACGTGGTCGTCGAACACGGGCGGGCCGGCCTTCTTGCCCTTCCCGCGGCGCCGGCGTTGCGCGGACGACAGGATTCCGGATTGCGAGCACAGCTTCCACGCCGTCCGCCGGCTCATCCGCCACCCCGCCCGGCGAGCCTCGTCGGCGAGGTATCGGTAACCGAACGTCGGGTCGTCGTGATGCGCGTCATGCAGCGCATTTGTCCGATACGCACGCAACACGTCCGCGTCACGGACGGGGTTGTTGCGCCACCGGTAGTAGGGCTGGCGGGCGAGCTTGAGAACCCGGCACGACACCGTCACGGGAATCCCCGCATCGGCGAGCTCAGCAACGAGCGGGTACGTCATTTTGGGGAGCCACCGAGTTTCAGGTTCGCCTACGACAGATACGCCGCCGCACGGCGAAGGACCTCGTTCTCCTGCTCGAGCAGGCGGATCCGTTTCTTCAGCTCCCGCGCCTCGGCGGCATCGGCTGCGGTCTGACCGGGACGGTTGCCGTCTTCGACGTCGGCTTGGCGGAGCCAGTTCTGCAGCGTCGCTTCGCTGATCCCGAAATCAGTGGCGATCTGTTTGATGGTGACGCCGCTCTCGCGGCGACGAGCAACCGCGACAACGTCTTCACGGAACTCTCTGGGATAAGGACCGGGCATGATGACATCCTCCCCGCCAGCGCCTACCAGCACTAACGATCAGTTGTCACCGATCCGTTCCTTACGCCCGACCGCCTGATCGAACTCGCTGCGGACGGCGCGATGGCAATCGACAAGTTGCGCGAACGGCTCGAGCAGGTCTCTCTGAAGAAGGGAGTCATCGAGGAGAAGCTTGTGCAGACGCAGGAGCGACTCAACTACGGCGCCGAGCTAGTCCTCGCCTACGTCGACATGCTGGCGAACCCGATCGAGCTTTACAACCGAGTGCCGGACCATGTCCGTCGCGATCTGCTCGGCGCGATGTTCACTCAGCTCGTCGTGCAAGTTGACGACGACGCCCTTGTCATCGATGACGAACGCACCGAAGTGAACGGTGCCCTCCACGCCTGGAACGCGCAGCGCCAGATCACTGACCCGCGGACTGAGGCGCCAACAAAAAAGAGAATCCCTCGCATTTCTGCGAGGGATTCTCTTTCGACCTCCGAGAAGGTCCCTTTGCCTAAAGGTTGGAACATTCTCAATATGGTCGGGATGACAGGATTTGAACCTGCGACCCCTTGACCCCCAGTCAAGTGCGCTACCAAGCTGCGCCACATCCCGTTACCCGCGAGCGGGCAACTCCCCTATATTAGCCCCTCCCCGACCCCGCCGCGAACCAGCGCACGCCCCGGGCGTGTGGGGCTCGGCGGCCCGTTCTTGCGCGCGAAGGATTGTCGATGTTGGAGCCCCTCGCTACCGTCGCGTCATGACCATCGAGATCCTCCCCGCGACCGGCGACCGCTTCGACGACGCCGAGACGGCACTCGACAGCGGTGACGGCCCCGAGTGCCAATGCCAGTGGTGGCTGCTGCCGAACGGCCCCTGGAAAGAGGCGTCCGTCGAGCAGCGCACCGAGCTGTTTCGCGCCGAGCTCGACGGGCCGCGCCCGCCGGGCCTCATCGCCTACGTCGACGGCGAGCCCGCGGGATGGGTGCGCGTCGGCCCCCGTGTCGCGCAGCCCCGTCTGCTGCGCACGCGCGACGTGACCTCGTCGACCGCCGAGCCCTTCGACGCCGATGACGTCTGGGCGGTCTCGTGCTTCGTCGTGCGCACGCAGCACCGCGGGCGGGGCCTCGCGGCGAAGCTGCTGGATGCCGCGATCTCCACCGCCCGAGAAGCCGGCGCCCGGGTGGTCGAGGGGTATCCCCTCGACCCGAAAGCGGCGAAGCGCTCGTCGAACCAGCTCTTCCGCGGCACGGTGTCGGTGTTCGAAGACGCGGGGTTCACCATCGTCGACCGGCCGAAGCCCGACCGCGCGCTCGTCTCGCTCACCCTGCGGGACTGACCCGCGCGGTCACGCCACGGCCCGAGCCCGTGTGAGCCCCCGCGCCGTACGCCAGCAGCACCGACCCGTGTCGGTAACGGCGCCCGAGACGCCCACCCGCAGCACCCCACTTACGATGGGAGTTCCCCCGACGAGAGACCCGACATGACCGACGCCCCCACCAGCGCCCGCGTCGACGCGTGGCTGTGGGCGGTGCGCGTCTATAAGACCCGGTCGGCCGCGACGTCCGCCTGCCGCGCGGGTCACGTGCGCGTCAACGGCGACCGAGCCAAGGCGGCGCAGCCGGTGCGTCCGGGCGACGAGTTGCGCGTGCGCGTTCAGGGCTTCGACCGCATCCTGGTGGTGAAGAAGACCATCGCCAAGCGCGTGGGAGCAGCCCTCGTCGCCGAGTCGGTCGACGACCGCACTCCCCCACCGCCCCCGCGCGAGAGCGTGCCGTTCGTTCCCGTCCGCGACCGGGGAGCCGGTCGGCCGACCAAGCGTGATCGTCGCGACATCGAGAAACTGCGCGGCCGAGACGGCGAGTGAGGCATCAGCCGCCACGACCCGGCGGTCGCAACCCCGCGCACATCCTCCGCGATGCGCACAACTTCCGCCACCCACGCCTGAATCGCACAGAGGTTGCGCGCATCGCTGAGCGTGCGCCGCGCCACGACCCCACCGCCGCGCCGCACCGAACCAGCCACACACACGACCCGGCGGTCGCAACCCCGCGCACAACCTCCGCGATGCGCACAACCTCAGCCACCCACCCCTGAATCGCACAGAGGTTGCGCGCATCGCTGAGCGTGCGCCGCGCCACGACCCCAGCGACAACCCCGCAGCGCCGAAAACGAGCCCGACGCACGCGCGAGCTCAGTCCAACTGCTCCAGCAGCCACCGCGTGCCCTGTACGACGGCGCCAATCTCCTGCACCCGCGCCGCGAGGCCCCGATCGCTCGTCACGACGATCACCGGGCTGTGCAGCGCGACCAGCTCGCGTGTGACGGCGACGATCTCATCGTCGCCGGAGCCTTCGGCGATACGCACCGAGACCCCCGCCTCGTCGACGGTGGCGGAGCGCGCCTGACCCTCCAGCACCGCGGTGACCGGCGGGAACCAGCGCGTCGCCGAGAGGCCGAGGGTGTCGGCATCCATTCCCGCCACAGCCCTCGCCGAGACGCGCGCGAGCAGTCGCGATGCTGCTCCCGCGCGATTCTTCCACCAGCCGTCGGGCACCGACCCGACGACGTTGGCGACGTCGACGACCACCGCGGGGCGCGTCGACAGCGCGGTGCGCAGCGCGGGCCACGCCGAGGCGAAGCCCGGATGCAGGGGCAGCGCGTCGACCCGGTCGACGGCGACCCACTCGAGGGCCACGCTCTCGGGGTCGCTGATCACGGGCTCGAACGGCACCGTGACGTCGGCGACGAGGGTCGAGTACGACCAGATCCCGAGGTCGAGGACGCTCTCGAAACGTGCCCGCACGGCATCCGCCGGCACTCCGGCCTCTTCGCCCGACTCGCGCAGGGCGCCGTCGAGGGCCGATTCGTTCTCGTGGCGCGCACCCCCGGGCAGAGCCCAGGTGTCGCCGAAGTGACTCCACGAGACCCGGTGCTGCAGCAGCACGCCCCGCCGCGGATCGAGCGCAAGCAGACCCGCCGCGCCGAAACGACCCCAGTACTTCTCGCCCGTCGGGGCGACCACCCAGGCATCGCCGGGGTCGCGGGGCCCATGCGGGCGCCGCGGTTCGCCCGGGGCGGGAGGCTGGATCGTCATCCTCCCCAGCCTGACACACCCCGGCCGCGCGTGGACCCTCGGTCGTCATACGGCGCCGTCATCGGCCGGCGTTCCTCCGCAAACGCCACGCGCCCCGGCTCCACGAGGGAACCGGGGCGCGATGAGAGCGAGGATCAGCGGTCGAAGCGCGCACCCTCGGGCTTCGGGCCCATCAGCATGAACACGAAGAGCACGATGCCACCGACCAGCGGAACCAGACCGATGAAGATCCAGAAGCCGCTCTTGTCGGAGTCGTGCAGGCGACGCACGACCAGGGCCAGGTACGGCACGATCGTCGCGAGCGACCAGATGATGTAGACGATGTAGAAGACGAGGCCGACGCCCGAGGGAGTGGCCATCATTCCGTACTCGTCGACCGTGCCGGCGCCGCCGGTGGCCGCGGCGAGCACGTTCAGGACGCCGCCGACGATGAACATAACCAGCACCCACCACCAGAACTCGCTGCGGCTGGCGCGGCCCGAGAAGGTGGCGTACTTCTTGAAGAAGCGCTTGACGGCGGCGCCGATCGGCGCCCCGTAGTACGGCTGAGCCAGAGGCGGCTCGATCGTGGAATTGCTCATGGTTCCCCCAGGCTGAAGTTTCGATCACGACGGTGCGGGCGGGTATTGCACCGCCGCGAATGAACCTTATCGAACCTGAGTGTTGGCTGTGCACACGACACATGTGTGCTGTATGCCTCTCCCGTGTGCCCAGGCCATGCCCGCAGACGACGAATGCCCCGATCCCTCGCGGGGACCGGGGCATTCGACACGCGCGTCAGCGCTGGCGCTTCTCGCGGATACGCATGTTCAGCACGATCGGGGTGCCGTCGAAGCCGTAGATCTCGCGCAGGCGACGCTGGATGAAGCGGCGGTAGCCCGGGTCGAGGAATCCGGTCGTGAACAGCACGAATGTCGGCGGACGCGTCGCCGCCTGGGTGCCGAACAGGATGCGGGGCTGCTTGCCGCCGCGCAGCGGGTGCGGGTGCTCGGCCACGAGCTCCGACAGGAACGCGTTGAACTTGCCGGTCGGAATGCGGGTGTCCCACGATTCCAGCGCCGTCTCGAGCGCCGGCACCAGCTTGTCGAGGTGGCGGCCGGTGCGGGCCGAGATGTTCACGCGCGGGGCCCACGCGACGTGCGCGAGGTCCTGCTCGATCTCGCGCTCGAGGTACCGACGACGGTCCTGGTTCTCCATGTCGTCGTCGTTCAGACGGTCCCACTTGTTGAACGCCAGCACGAGCGCGCGGCCCGATTCGAGCACCAGGTCGATGATGTTCAGGTCCTGCACGCTGATCGGCTGCGAGACGTCGATCACGACGACCGCGACCTCCGACTTCTCCAGCGCCGTCGAGGTGCGCAGCGACGCGTAGAAGTCGGCACCCTGCTGAAGGTGCACGCGACGACGGATGCCGGCGGTGTCGACCAGCGTCCAGAGCTTGCCGCCGAGCTCGACGACCTCGTCGACGGGGTCGCGAGTGGTGCCCGCGAGCTCGTTGACGACGACGCGCTCTTCGCCCGCCGCCTTGTTGAGCAGCGAGGACTTGCCGACGTTGGGGCGTCCGAGGATCGCGACGCGACGCGGGCCGCCGATCTCGTACCGTGCCACGGCCGAGACCTCGGGAAGCACCTTCATGATCTCGTCGAGCAGGTCGGCCACGCCGCGGCCGTGAATGGCCGAGACGGGGTGCGGCTCGCCCAGGCCGAGGTTCCAGAGGGCGGCGGCCTCGGGCTCGTGGCGGGCGTCGTCGACCTTGTTCGCGATGAGGAACACCGGCTTGCCGCTCTTGCGCAGCAGCTTCACGACGTGCTCGTCGGTCGAAGTCGCCCCCACCGTGGCATCCACCACGAACAGCACGATGTCGGCGAGGTCGATCGCGACCTCGGCCTGAGCTGCCACCGAACGGTCGATGCCGCGCGCGTCGGGCTCCCACCCGCCGGTGTCGACGAGCGAGAACCGCCGGTCGAGCCACTCGGCCTTGTAGGTGACGCGGTCGCGGGTGACACCGGGAGTGTCCTCGACGACCGCCTCCCGGCGCCCGAGGATGCGGTTCACCAACGCCGACTTGCCGACGTTCGGCCGGCCGACGATCGCGACGACCGGCAGCGCCGGCAGGAACTCGATGGCTCCTTCGCCCGACGCGAGGCCCGCGAGCAGCGCGGCATCCTCTTCGTCGAGGTCGAAATCCTCGAGTCCCGCGCGCAACGCTTCGGCCCGCTGTTCGGCGAGCACCTCGTCGAGCTGCTCCATCTTTTCGGCGAGCTGGTCGGGCCCGCCTTCGTACTCGTCTTCAACGCCCATCGCGGGCTCCCATCGTGGAGTCGACGACGCTCAGCACGGCGTCGACGGTCTGTTCGAAATCGAGGTGGGTCGAATCGACGACCTGCACGCCGGGGGCGGCGGTGAGGAAGTCGACGACCGTGGAATCTGCGGCGTCGCGCTGGTACAGAGCTGCGGCGACCTTGGCGGCGTCGTGCCCTGTCAGCTCGGCGCTGCGACGCGCGGCGCGCACCTCGGGCGCCGCGGTCAGAAGAATGCGCACGGGCGCGTCGGGGAACACGACCGTGGTGATGTCGCGGCCCTCGACGACGACGCCGCGAAGACCCGCGGATGCCACGAGCCGGCGGAACAGCTCGTTCACCGCGTGCCGCACGGTGGCCACCCGCGCGACGCCGCTGACGGCGTCGGTCACGCGGGGTTCGCGGATCGCGGCGGTCACGTCGGTGCCACCGACGCGCACCCAGCGGTCGGACGCGTCGAGCGAGATCGCGTAGTCGAAGTCGCCGAACACCTCGACCACGGCCGTGGCGTCGGAGGTGTCGATCCCGTGCTGCAGCGCGTGCCAGGCGAGCGCGCGGTAGGCGGCGCCGGTGTCGAGGAAGCCGTACCCGAGGCGGGTCGCGGTGGCCTTCGACACGCTCGACTTCCCGCTGCCGGCCGGGCCGTCGACGGCCACGACGACGGGAGCTGCTGCTCCCGCGGGCGTCGTGGTCAGCGAGGGGGTGGAGTCAGTCATGGGTGGTGCTCGCAATCCGCCATCCGCGCTGCTGGAGTCCGTCGACGGCCCGGCGGACCGCGTCGGGGACGACGCTGATCTCGGCCAAGCCGAAGGGGGCACCGGGCGAGTGCTCGAGGCGTAGGTCTTCGACGTTGACGTCGAGGTCACCGAGTTCGCCGAACAGGCGACCCAGCTGGCCGGAGGTGTCGTCGACCATGACGACAAAAGTATCGAAACGGCGGTTCTGGCCGTGCTTGCCGGGCAGGCGTTCGACGCCCTCGTTGCCGCGGCGGATCGTGTCGGCGACCGTGCGGCGGGCTCCCGGCACGTCGGGGTCGCGCAGGGCGTCGGCGACGTCGCCGAGGTCGGCGGCGAGCTGATCGAGCACCTCGACCACGGGGGCGGCGTTCGCGCCGAGGATCTGCACCCACAGCTCGGGGGCCGACGCCGCGATGCGTGTCGTGTCGCGCACGCCCTGGCCCGCGAGCCGCAGCGAGCCGTCGGGGGCCTCGATGAACCGCCCGGCGAGCAGGCTCGCCACCAGCTGCGGCACGTGCGACATGAGCGCGACGGACTCGTCGTGCTCTTCGGGCGTCATCTCGATGAGCGTCGCGCCGAGGTCGAGCGCGAGCCCTTCGACGAGCGACAGGTCGTGAGCCGAGGTCTCGCCGTCGCGGCAGACCACCCACGGACGCCCCACGAAGATGTCGGCGCGGGCCGAGATGGCTCCCCCGCGCTCGCGCCCGGCCATGGGGTGCGAGCCGATGTAGTGCGTGAGGTCGACGCCGCGCTCGCGCAGGGTGCGCAGCGGCTCGAGCTTCACGCTCGCGACGTCGGTGATCACGGCATCGGGGAACGCCGCGAGCTCGCGCTGCACGACGTCGGCGACGACGTCGGGAGGCGTGGCGACGACGATGAGCGAGGGCGCGTCATCGGCGCGCTCGGCGCGGCCGGCGCCGTAGTCGATGGCCAGACGCAGCTGCGACGGAGACGCGTCGACGAGCACGACGTCGACGCCGCGGGCCGTGAGCGCGTGACCGATGCTCGCGCCGAGGAGTCCGGAGCCGACGATGCGGACGGTGCCGCTCGTGCGGGTCGCCAAAGGCCCGGCCGCGCGCGCGGACGTTTCCTTCGGTTCGGTCATCGGGTCTCCTGCTGCCCTGGGCGGCGCCGCTCGCACCGCGAGACGCGCCGCACGTCACTCAGCCGGATCGGCCGAGGTGTCGCCGTCTCGACGAGACAGCGTGAGAAGGGCGCCGCGTTCTACTGTAGTCAACTCGCGTGCCTTGCCCACCGGGAGAGTTCCCAGGTGGAGGGGACCGAACTGCCGCCGCACGAGTTCGATGACCGGGTGTCCGACCTCGTCCATCATGCGCCGCACGATGCGGTTCTTCCCCGAGTGCAGCGTGAGCTCGACCAGGCTCTCGCCCCGCGACGCGTCGAGCAGGCGTGCCTTGTCGGCGGCGATCCGCCCGTCCTCGAGGTCGACGCCCCGGGTCAGCTTCGCGATGGTCTGCGGCGTGACGAGCCCCTCGACCTTGGCGATGTACACCTTCGTCACCCCGAACGAGGGGTGGGCGAGCACGTGGGCGAGGTCGCCGTCGTTGGTCAGCACGAGCAGGCCGCTCGTGTCGGCATCCAGTCGTCCGACGTTGTAGAGGCGTTCCTCCCACTCGTCGGCCCACTCCCGCAGGTCGGGGCGACCGCGGTCGTCGTTCATCGAGCTGACGACACCGGTCGGCTTGTTCAGCACCACGTAGCGCTTGGACTCGTCGAGCTGGATGGCGACGCCGTCGACGTCGACGAGGTCGGTCTCGGGGTGGATGCGCGAGCCCAGCTCGGTGACGGTCTCGCCGTTCACGCGCACGCGGCCCTCGACGATCATGTTCTCGGCCACGCGCCGCGAGGCCACGCCCGCGTTGGCGAGCACCTTCTGCAGGCGGATGCCCTCGTCGCTCGCGGAGCCCGCGCCCCCGGTCGCTGCGCCTGTCGAAGCGTCGCTCATTTCAGTACCTCTCCGTCGAA
This sequence comes from Microbacterium sp. Leaf436, assembly GCF_001424715.1. Classification (NCBI taxonomy): domain Bacteria; kingdom Bacillati; phylum Actinomycetota; class Actinomycetes; order Micrococcales; family Microbacteriaceae; genus Microbacterium; species Microbacterium sp. Leaf436. Next base: position 815,078 of record NZ_LMRB01000002.1, on the reverse strand, counting down.
TCCGTCGGCGCCGTCGTCGAGCAACGGCGAGATGTGCGGCAGCTCGTCGAGCGAGTTGATGCCGAGGTTGACCAGCAGCTGGTCGGTGGTCCCATAGTGGATGGCGCCCGTGTCGGGGTCGGTGAAGACCTCGGCGATCAGCCCCCGCGACAGCAGGGTGCGAACGACCGAGTCGACGTTCACCGCGCGGATGGATGCCACCTGCCCGCGCGTGACGGGCTGCTTGTACGCGATGACGGCCAGGGTCTCGAGCGCCGCCTGCGACAGGCGCGAGGGCGCCTGGGTGTTGACGAACTCGCCGACGACGTCGTCGTACTCCTCGCGCACGTACAACCGCCATCCCCCGCCGACCTCGCGCAGTTCGAAGCCGCGCACGGGTCCGCCCGTCTGTCCGTCGTAGTCGGCGACGAGGCCCGCGACGGCCTGGCGCACCGCGGGCACGGGAGCGGCGACCGCGGCGGCCAGACTCACGAGGCTCTGCGGCTCGTCGAGCACGAGCAGGATCGCCTCGAGGCGACGGGCGACGGATGCCGGATCGGTCGGGCGGGCGGCCGGCGCGGGCACCGGGTGCTCTGCGGGCGCGACGGCGTCGACGGGGGTCGCCGCGGCGTCGACGGCGACGGCGGGGGGATCAACGGTCATAGTCGGCTCCGAGGGCGGCGAGGTTCTCTTCCGACCACCGTTCGGCGGTCCAGCGCAGCGTCAATTCTCCCAGGGGTTCGAGCTGCTCGAACGACAGGGCGGCGTGGCGGTACAGCTCGAGGATCGACAGGAAGCGTGCCACGACGACCCCGGTCTCGGTGACCCCGGCCACGAGGTCGCGGAAGTTCAGGGTACCGGCGGAGCGCAGCAGGGTCACGACGATGGCGGCCTGCTCGCGGATGCTCACGAGCGGGGCGTGCAGGTGATCGAGGCCGACGGTGGGGATCTGCTTCGGGGCGAGCGCCACGACCGCCAGCGCCGCGAAGTCCGCGGCGTTCAGCGTCCACTTCAGCTCCGGCACGGCGCTGCGGTACTTCTCGTCGAGGCGCACGGCACGCGTATGGCGGCGGTCCTCACGCTGCAGGCAGCGGGCGAACCACGCCGACACCTCTTTGAACGCCCGGTACTGCAGCAGGCGGGCGAACAGCAGGTCGCGTGCCTCCAACAGCGCCACGGACTCGGCATCCACCAGCTCGCCCTGCGGCAGCAGACCCGCGATCTTCATGTCGAGCAGGGTCGCGGCGACCACCAGGAACTCCGACGCCTCATCGAGATCGCCGTCGGGCCCCATCGCGCGCAGGTAGGCGATGAACTCGTCGGTCACGCGGCTGAGGGCGACCTCGGTGATGTCGAGCTCGGCCCGCGAGATGAGCGTGAGCAGCAGGTCGAAGGGACCGTCGAAATCGGGGAGGGTGACGCGGAAGCCCGCGGGCTCGGGGGCCGAGGCGGGCTCGGTCACCGGCGCGGGCTCGGGCACCGACGCCGGCCGGGAGTCCGAGGCCGGAGCATCGAGCGTCGCGGCGGGGGCGCCGTCATGCGGCGCGGCGGAGGCGGTGTCGTCAGGCGACGGCGCCACGGGCGACCAGTTCCCGCGCCAACCGCAGGTAGGCCTGGGCTGCGGCGTGCTCGGGCGCGAACTCCGTGATCGGCATGCCCGACACCGAGGCGTCGGGGAACTTGACCGTGCGCCCGATGACCGTCTCGAGCACATCGTTGCCGAATGCCTCGACCACGCGCTCGAGCACCTCGCGCGAGTGCAGCGTGCGGGGGTCGTACATCGTCGCCAGCACACCGTCGAGCTCGATCGCCGGGTTGAGGCGGTCGCGCACCTTGTCGATCGTCTCGACCAGCAGTGCGACGCCGCGCAGGGCGAAGAACTCGCACTCGAGCGGGATCAGCACGCCGTGCGCCGCGGTCAGCGCGTTGACGGTCAGCAGGCCGAGCGAGGGCTGGCAGTCGATGAGGATGACGTCGTAGTCGGCCGCGACCTTGCGCAGCACGCGCGCCAGGATCGTCTCGCGGGCGACCTCGTTGACGAGGTGCACCTCGGCCGCCGACAGGTCGATGTTGGCCGGCAGGATGTCGAGGCCCTCGACGCGCGTCGCCACGATGACCTCGCGCGGGTCGCGCTTGGTGTCGAGCAGCAGGTCGTAGATGGTCGGCACGTCGTGGGTCTGGATGCCGAGACCCGCCGACAGCGCACCCTGGGGGTCGAAGTCGATGGCGAGCACGCGGCGCCCGTACCCCGCGAGGGCGGCGGCCAGGTTGATGGTGGTGGTCGTCTTACCGACGCCACCCTTCTGGTTGCACAGCGCGATGATGCGCGCCGGACCGTGGCTGTCGAGGGCGGCCGGGGTGGGGAACCCTTGGTAGGGGCGACCGGTGGGTCCGAGGATGACCTCGTCCGCGACCGTCTTCTTGCCCTTCGTGCTCGCCGACACCGAGTCTCCCGCCTTCGTCATAACGCCCCCGAGTCTAACCGCCGCCCGCTCCCCCGCCCGGTGCACGCGCCGGACGCCGGCCCGGTCGGTGCCGAGACCGCTGGGAGGCCGCAGGGGGCGACCGTCGGGCGGGGGGCGTGCCGCCGGACGCGGGCGAAGCCCCCGGAGACGCACGCGATTGACGAGGACGCACGGGATGGGCGTCGAAGCCGTGCGGCCTCGACAATCGCATGCGGTCTCGGCGCCGGGCGGTGCCGGGCGCGTGGGCGCGGGGTCGCCGGGCGCGGGTCAGCGGCTGCGACGCACCGCGGCGCCGCGGGCCTGCACGGCGAGCGCGAGCACCAGCGTCGCCGCTCCCCAGGCGGCGGCGACCTTCACCAGCACACCGTAGATGAGGTGGGTCGGGGTGTAGCCCGCGTCGAAGCCGCCCGCGACAGCGAGCGCAACGATGGACGCGACGACCAGGGCGGCCGGCAGCGACAGCCACCACGCGACGCGCACGGCATCCGGAAGCACGCGGCGCACGGGCGTCGCCGCGCGCCGCGACCACCACCACAGCCCGAACGCCGCAAGACCCGCCAGCCCGAACACCCCCGAGCCGTACTGCAGCCACTTCACGCCGAGCAGCGGCCCCCACTGCTGCTCCAGCACGGGCAGCAGCCCCTCGCCCGCCCGTCCCTCGTGCGTGAAGAAGTCCCAGACGACGTGCGTGACCACACCGATCGTGAGCGAGAGCACGAGCCACACGATGCCGCGCACTCCCCCGCTCAGCGTCTCGCGGGCGGCGGCGCGAGCCCCGGCATCCCACCCGTCGGGAAGACGGTCCGCGACGACGCGGGGAGTCAGCTCCCGCGTCGCGGGGCGCAGGACGCACCTCCACACCAGCAGCAGCACGAACGCCATGACCACCGTCACCGGTAGCCACGCGAGATCGTGCGTCACCGCGTACGGGGGCACGATCCCGCGCAGGAACAGCGGAAGGTCGGGCGTCATCGCGCCGATCGCGATGGCCGCCGGCACGAGCGGTGTGCGCAGGAACGGCAGCGCGACGACGGCGTGACTGACCGTGAACGGCATGTCAGTCGAGGAACAGGCCGGCGAGCGTCTTCTTGCCGCGGCGCAGCACCGACACTCCACCCGGGAGGGCCCCCTCGACGACCGCGTCGTCGGAGGTCACCTTCTGGCCGTCGAGCGACACCCCGCCCTGCGCGATCGCGCGGCGGGCCTCGCTGAGGCTGCCCGACAGCTCGGTGGCGGTGAGCGCCTCGACCACGGTCGTGCCCCGGGCGACGGTCGCGTGTGGCAGCTCCTCGAGCGCGGTGCGCAGCACGGCGGCGTCGAGGGCCGTCACGTCGCCCTGACCGAACAGGGCCTCGGTGGCGGCGATGACGGCCTCGGTCGCCTCGGCGCCGTGCACGGTCGTGACGACCTCGCGGGCGAGACGCTTCTGCGCCGCGCGCCGGAAGGGCTCGGCCTCCACCTGGCCGGCGTACTCCTCGATCTCGGCACGCGTGAGGAACGTGAACACCTTGAGGCGCTCGAGCACGTCGCGGTCGTCGGTGTTGAGCCAGAACTGGTACATCGCCCACGGGCTGCACATCTCGGCATCCAGCCAGATGGCGTTGCCCTCGCTCTTGCCGAACTTCGTGCCGTCGCTGTTGGTGATCAGCGGCGTGCCGATCGCGTGCACCGAGGCGCCCTCGGCGCGCCGCACCAGGTCGGTGCCGCTGGTGAGGTTTCCCCACTGGTCGCTGCCGCCGGTCTGCAGCACGCAGCCGTAGGCGCGGTACAGCTCGAGGTAGTCGAGCCCCTGCAGGATCTGGTAGCTGAACTCGGTGTAGCTGATGCCCGCCTCGGAGTTCAGGCGCGCGCTCACCGCGTCTTTCTTGAGCATCGTGCCGACGCGGAAGTACTTGCCGATCTCGCGCAGGAAGTCGATGGCGCTCAGCGGCGCCGTCCAGTCGAGGTTGTTCACGATGCGGGCGGCGCTGTCGCCCTCGAAGCTCAGGAAGCGCTCGACCTGCGCCCGCAGGCTGGCGACCCACTCGGCGACGGTCTCGCGCGTGTTGAGCGTGCGCTCAGCCGTGGGGCGCGGGTCGCCCACCAGACCGGTGGAGCCGCCGACGAGGCCCAGCGGGCGGTGGCCGGCGAGCTGCAGGCGACGCATCGTGAGCAGCTGCACGAGGTTGCCCAGGTGCAGGCTCGGCGCGGTCGGGTCGAAGCCGCAGTAGAACACGATCGGGGCTCCGCCGAGCAGTTCGCGCAGCTCGCCCTCGTCGGTCGACACGTGGATCAGCCCCCGATAGACCAGCTCGTCCCAGACGTTGTCGAAGGTCGGGTCGTTGGCGGGGGTGAGGGCGCTCACGGGCGCCGCGTCGATCGGTGCAGACACCGGCCCAGGGTATCAGCGGGGTCGTGGGCCTCCGGATGCCGAGACCCCGCCGCCGACGCGCTCGCCCCGCGTGCCGCGCGATCGCCCCCTGCCGCTCGGCCGCACGCGCGGCCGCACACTGCCGTCAGCCCGCGTGCACGCCCCACCACACGAGGAACGCCGCCGCCAACGACGTCACCCAGCTCACGAGGCTGCCGATCAGGAAGTACTCCGCGCGGTCTCCCCCGTCGCCGTCGCGCGAGATCTCGGGGAAGCGCACGATGCCCTTCGCGGCGAGCACCGCGGCGATGAGCGTGTACGCCCCGGCGAGCGTCAGCACGAAGACCAGGATGCGCTCCAGCGGTCCGATGAGGCGTCCACCCTTGAGCGTCGGCGTCGCCGTCTCGTCGGGGGCGACGCGGCCACCCATCTCGGAGCGGAGCGCGATGCGCACGACCGCGTTGCCGGACTCGAGCAGGAACACCAGGCACCCGACGACCAGCACGATCACGTCGACCGACACGGCGTCGGCCGGTCGGTAGGTGGTCCACATCTCGCCCAGCATGCCGGGGCGGACGCGGCCCGGGGCGATGACCACGCAGGCCGCCGCGGCGAGCGCCAGCAGGGCCACGGGCCAGAGGCCCGCGCGCGCGGGACCGTGCTCGGGCACGACCCACGTCCAGATCGCGGCGACGGCGACGGCGAGCAGGCCCGCGATCACGGCATCCAGTCCCGCCGACACCACGACGAGCGCCACCGCCGCCGCAGCGAAGGCGATCCAGCGGCGGGATCGGATCATCTGGCGCAGCAGGTCGACCGACCCGACGGCCAGCAGCAGGAGTCCCGCGGCGATCACGAGCGCGCTCCGCGGGTGAGGGCGGCGAAGCCCTCGACGATCGCGGCGGAGCCGGCGGAGGCCAGGGCCTGCGAGACGGCCGACTGGCTGACGCCCTCGGTCTCGGCAAGTTCCCGCTGCGAGCGACCCAGGCACCGGCCGTAGGTGAGGCGGCGCGTGCGTTCGCTCATCGTCGAGACCAGTTGGTCGCGGCTGAGCGCGTAGGCGTTGGCGAGCGAGATGGTGTCGACCATGGCGGCATCCTCTCCCTCGGCGGCCTCGATCCACGTGCGCGCGAACGGCGCGGCGCGTTGCTGCAGTCGCGCGGTTCTCTCGATCGCGGCGCGGGCCGCCCACCAGGCCGGCCCCTCGGGCACGGTGCGTCCGTCGAGCTCGATGGGTCGTACCGCGCCGACACCCACACCGAAGCGGCAGTCGATCCCGTCGGGGAGCGCCAGACGCACGAGCAGCAGCGACGCGAGCGCGTCGCCGAGTCGGTCGTACTCGCCCTGCAGTTCATCGCCCACGACGGCCGCGAGGGGCTGCTTCGCGACCGGCAGATCGCGGTCGGCGTCGCCGACGACCCGTGCGATGCGTCGCTGTGCGGCGGCGCGGTCGACGAGCTGCCTCGAGGCGACGATGTCGGCGATCACGGCGATACTCATGACATAAGCGTATCGCTTATCTTTACGGTTTGATAAGCGAAAAGCTGATACTTATTCGATGAGTGTGCGAGCGGCGGCCTGCGCGCGCGAGACGAGCTCGTGACGCTGCTCGCTCACGCGTGCGGGCGCCGTTCCCCCCACGCCCGTGCGGCTCGACACCGACCCCTCGATCGAGAGCACCTCGCGCACCGCCGGAGTGAGACGGGGAGAGACCGAGGCCAGCAGAGCGTCATCGGCGTCTTCGAGGCCGATCTCGCGCTCCTCGCAGGCGCGCACGAGCTCCCCCGAGATCTCATGCGCGTCGCGGAAGGCCACGCCCTGACGCACGAGCCACTCGGCCACGTCGGTCGCGAGCGAGAACCCCTGGGGGGCGAGCTCGGCCATGCGCTCGGTGTGGAACCGCAGCGTCGCGATCATGCCCGAGAAGGCCGGCAGCACGAGCTCGAGCGTGCGCACCGAGTCGAACACGGGCTCCTTGTCTTCTTGAAGGTCGCGGTTGTACGCGAGCGGAAGACCCTTGAGAGTGGCCAGCAGGCCCGACAGGTTGCCGATCATGCGGCCGGCCTTGCCGCGCGCGAGTTCGGCGATGTCGGGGTTCTTCTTCTGCGGCATGATGCTCGAGCCCGTCGAGTAGGCGTCGTCGAGCGTGACGAAGCCGAACTCGCGCGTGTTCCACAGGATGACGTCTTCGGACAGGCGCGACAGGTCGACGCCGATCATGGCGGTGATGAACGCGAACTCGGCCACGACGTCGCGCGACGCGGTGCCGTCGAGGGAGTTCTCGGCAGGTCGGGCCAGGCCCAGGTGATCGGCGACCAGCTGCGGGTCGAGGCCCAGGGTCGCCCCGGCGAGCGCCCCGCCGCCGTAGGGCGACACCGACGCGCGCACCGACCAGTCGCGGAGGCGTTCGATGCCGCGTGTGAAGGCCCAACCGTAGGCCTGCAGGTGGTGGGCCAGCAGCACCGGCTGCGCGTGCTGCAGGTGGGTGCGGCCCGGCATGATCGCGGTGTCGTGCGCCTCGGCCTGGGCGACGAGCGCGTCGATGAGGCGCAGCACCTCGCGGGTGATCGTGCGTGCGTGATCGAGCAGGTACAGCCGCACGAGGGTGGCGATCTGGTCGTTACGGCTGCGTCCGGCGCGGAGCTTGCCCCCGAGCGCGGGACCCACGGTCTCGATCAGCACGCGTTCGAGGGCGCCGTGCACGTCTTCGTCGCCGGGAGCGGCGACCAAGGTGCCCGCGCGCAGGCGCGCCGCCAGGTCGTCGAGACCGGCGTGCATGGCCGCGGCCTCATCGGCGTCGAGGTAGCCCGCCGCCTCGAGGGCGGCGGTGTGCGCGTGCGAGCCCGCGATGTCGTACAGGGCGAGGTCCCAGTCGAAGTGCGTGGAACGGCTGAGGGCCGCCAGCTCGGGAGAGGGGCCGCCCGAGAAACGGGCCCCCCACAGGGCGCCCTCGTTCGTCGACTGACCGCTCTCGTGACTCATGCCCCCAGCCTACCGAGGCGTCTCAGCGAACCGCGGCCGGGGTCGCGGCATCCCGGCCCACGACGAAGCGCACCACGGCGTCGATCAGCGCCTCGAGAGGCCCGCGCCCCACCGTCAGCGCCCACGCGGTGCAGCCGACGACCAGGCCGAGGGTCAGCGGCCCGAAGAGGCCCAGGGCGCGGATCCCCCACAGGTCCGACGTGTCGCCCAGCACCGCGAGCGCGACGAACGCCCACACGATCAGCTGCAGCACGTAGGCCGTGAGCGGCATGGAACCGACGGCGCGGAGCGGGATCGCGAGCCACCGCACCGGCGTCCGGCACAGCAGCAGGCACAGCCCGATCGTCGCGATCGCGAAACCGCCCGATCCGATGACCTCCCACAGCCCCGCCGAGTGGTCCTCGGCGGTGAGGACGGTGGACAGGTACCGATCGCCGGCGACGGCGGGTTCCGTCACCAGGGCCAGGCCGTAACCCGCGAGCATGAGGGCACCACCCGACAGCAGCATCAGGGTCTGCTCGGGCAGCAGACGCAGGTCGAGGCGTCCGAGCCCCATGCCCGCCAGCAGGAACGCGATCCACACCGGGAACGGGTAGTTCCAGCCGAGCGCGGCGGAGATCTCTTCGCCGAACCGGCCGCTCCAGAGGGGGGCCGCATCGAGCACGGGTTGGATCCACGGCATGACGAGGGCGACGGCCCCCGCCGTGAGGAACAGCCCGCGCGGACGCATTCCCAGAAACGGCAGCGACAGCGCGAACAGCAGCGCGTACGCGGGAAGGATCACGTACACCGGCACCCCGGTGAACACCAGCAGCATGCCGATCACCCACAGCAGCGCCCCGCGCAGCGCCAACCGCGCGGCCGCGCGAGCGCGCCGGGGTCCCTCGAGCGGACGGGGACCGCCGGTCACCAGCGCGATCGACACGCCCGCCAGCACCGCGAAGAGGATGGACGAGCGCCCGTTGACCACGTCGAGCCACGACGACGGGTCGCGCGCGACGAAGTCCTCGGTGTCGAGCAGGTGCGCGGCCAGCATGCCCAGGACCGCGAGGCCCCGGGCCAGGTCGACACCGATCAGCCGCCCCGGCCCGTCGAAGCGGGTCCAGGTGCGGCCGATCCGCGTGGTCAGCCCTGGCGCAGAAGCCACACCAGCAACGCCTTCTGGGCGTGGAGCCGATTCTCGGCCTCGTCCCACACCACGCTCTGGCGACCGTCGATGACCTCGGCGTCGACTTCGTAGCCGCGGTCGGCGGGCAGGCAGTGGATGAAGATCGCCCCCTCGTCGGCGCGCGTCATGAGCTCGCTCGTGACCTTGAAGTCGCCCAGGTCGCGGATGCGCGCGAGCTTCTCTTCTTCTTTGCCCATCGACACCCACGTGTCGGTGACGACGACGTCGGCTCCGGATGCCGCGGCCTCGGGGTCGCTGGTGAGAGTCACCGATCCGCCGGTGGTGGCGGCGATGCGCTCGGCATCGGCGATGACGTCGGCGCGGGGCGCGTAGTCGGCGGGAGCTGCGACACGGACGTGCATTCCGGCCGTGACGCCGGCGAGCACGTACGAGTGGGCCATGTTGCTCTGCCCGTCGCCGAAGAACGACAGCGTCAGCCCCGCGAGCTCGCCCTTGTGCTCACGGATCGTCAGCAGGTCGGCGAGCAGCTGGCACGGGTGGAAATCGTCGCTCAGCGCGTTGACGACGGGAACGCGCGTGCCGCGCGCCATCTCTTCGAGGCCCGCCTGCGCGTACGTGCGCCAGACGATCGCCGCGACCTGCCGCTCCAGCACGCGGGCGGTGTCGGAGGGGGTCTCCTTGCCGCCGAGCTGGCTGTTGGCCGTCGAGATGATGAGCGGCGAGCCGCCCAGGTCGGCGATGCCCACGGCGAACGACACGCGCGTGCGGGTCGACGACTTGTCGAAGATCACCGCGACGGTCTGAGGGCCGGCGAGCGGCTTCTGCGCCCAGCGGTCCTTCTTCAGCTCGATGGCGAGGTCGAGGATCTCGGCCTGTTCGGCCGGGCTCAGGTCGTCGTCGCGCAGCAGGTGGCGGGTCACGCGGGGGCTCCTTCGAGGATGAGGGCGTCAGAAACGGTGGCAAGCGCGGCGCCGAAGAGCGAGAGGAACTCGGCCACTTCGGCATCGCCGATCGTGAGGGGCGGCGCGATGCGGATGGTGTCGTCGTTCGCCGCGTTGATGATGAGCCCGTGCTGCTGGGCAGCGGCGACGACGGCCTTCGCGACGGGGCTGGTGAGACCGATGCCGAGCAACAGGCCACGCCCGCGGACGCCGGCGACCAGGGGCGAGCCCAGCCCGGCGATACCCTCGCGCAGCTCGGTCTCGCGGCGGGCGGCGTTCTCGACGAGGCCGGACGACTCGATCTCGTGCAGCACGGCGCCGCCGACGGCGGTCCCCAGCGCGTTGCCGCCGAAGGTCGAGCCGTGCGTACCGGGGAAGAACAGATCGCTGGCCGCCCCGAAGGTGATGAGCGCGCCGATCGGGAAGCCGCCGCCGATGCCCTTGGCCACGGTGATGGCATCCGGCACGATCCCGGAGTGCTGGAAGCCGAACCAGGCACCGGTGCGGCCGGCGCCCGTCTGGATCTCGTCGATGATCAGCAGCGCGCCGTGGCGGGCGGTGATCTCGCGGGCCGCCTGCAGGTAGCCCTCGGGCAGCTCCACGACCCCGGCCTCGCCCTGGATGGGCTCGACGAGCAGGGCTGCGACACGGTCATCGACAGCGCTCTCCAGCGCCTCGATCGTGGCGTCGATGTGCTCGACCCCCGGGACCATGGGCAGGAAGTCGGCCTGCAGCGCGGGCTTGCCGGTGAGCGCGAGGGCGCCCATGGTGCGCCCGTGGAAGCCGCCCTTGAGCGTCAGGATCCGAGTGCGCTCGGTGCCGCGACCATGCAGACGCGCGAGCTTGAGCGCCGCCTCGTTCGCCTCGGCACCCGAGTTGCCGAAGTACACCCGGCCCGATTCGCCCGTGCCCGCGAGACGCTTCAGACGCGCGGCGAGCGCGAGCTGCGGCGGCGTGGCGAAGTAGTTCGACACGTGCGCCAGGGTGGATGCCTGGGCGGTCAGCGCCTCGACGAAGGTGGGGTGCGCGTGACCGAGGGCATTGACGGCGATTCCGGCCAGGAAGTCGAGGTACTTCGTGTCGTCGGCGTCCCAGACGTAGGCCCCCTCGCCGCGCACGAACAGTGCCATGCGGTCGCCGAAGCTGCGGACGAGGTCGCGTCCGGCGTCTTCCTGCCAGGTTGCGGTGGTCATGCCACCACCTCCGTTCCGATTCCCTTGCTGGTGAACAGTTCGACGAGCACCGAGTGCGGCACACGACCGTCGATGATGGCCGCGGAGGGCACTCCCCCGTCGACCGCGTCGAGGCAGGCCTGCATCTTGGGGATCATGCCCGATTCCAGACGCGGCACCATCTCGCGCAGCTCGGTCGAGGTCAGGTGCGACACGAGCGAGTCGCGGTTGGGCCAGTCGGCGTAGAGGCCGGGCACGTCGGTCAGCACCACGAGCTTCTTGGCGTTCAACGCCACCGCGAGCGCCGCGGCCGCGGCATCCGCGTTCACGTTCAACGACGCGCCGGGGTGGTCGAGGTCGGGCGCGATGCTCGAGACGATGGGCACGCGGCCCGCGGCGAGGTGATCGAGCACCGGCTGCGGGTCGACCGTGACGACATCGCCCACGCGGCCCAGGTCGTGCTCGACGCCGTCGACGACCACACCGCGACGACGACCGCCGAACAGGCCGGCATCCTCACCGCTCAGTCCGGTGGCCAGTGGTCCGTGGGCGTTGACCTTCGCGACGAGCTGCGGGTTGATCTGTCCCGTGAGCACCATGCGCACGACGCCGATGGCCTCGGTGGAGGTCACGCGGTAGCCGCCGCGGAACTCGCTCGGAATGTCGAGGCGGTCGAGCATCGACGAGATCTGAGGTCCGCCACCGTGCACGACGACCGGCTTCACCCCGACGTAACGCAGGTAGGCGATGTCGGCCGCGAAAGCGTCCTGCAGCTCGTCGCTGACCATCGCGTTTCCGCCGTACTTCACCACCACGACCTGGTCGCGGTACTTGCGCACCCACGGCAGCGACTCGACGAGCGTGACCGCCCGGTCACTGGCCTGGGCGGGATCGGTGTCTTGAAGGTCGATGTGTGTCATGAGGAGTAGGCGCTGTTCTCGTGGACGTAATCGTGCGTCAGGTCGTTGGTGCGGATCGTGGCCTCGGCCGAGCCGGCACGGAGGTCGACGACGAGGTCGAGCGCGCGCGGGGTGAGGTCGACGTCTTCGCGAGGGCGGTCGGGGCCACCCGCGGTGCACACGCGCACGCCGTTCATCCAGACGTCGACGTCGTACGGGTCGAACCGGGCCGAGGTCGTGCCGATCGCCGCGAGGACCCGCCCCCAGTTGGGATCGTTGCCGAACACGGCGGCCTTGAACAGGTTGTTGCGCGCGATGGAGCGGCCCACCTCGACGGCCTCGTCCTCGGAGGCGGCCTGGGTCACCCGGATCGTGATGTCGTGACTCGCCCCCTCGGCGTCGCCCTGCAGCTGCGCGGCGAGGTCGTCGCACACCGCGGCCAGCGCCGTGGCGAACTGATCGGCGGGCACACGGATGCCACTGGCCCCGCTGGCGAGCAGCGTCACCTGGTCGTTGGTCGACATGCAGCCGTCGGAATCCAGACGATCGAAGCTCACGCGCGTGGCCGCCCGCAGAGCCGCGTCGGCTTCGTCGGCGTCGAGCACGACGTCGGTGGTGACGACGACGAGCATGGTGGCGAGGCCCGGAGCCAGCATGCCGGCGCCCTTCGCCATCGCGCCGATGCTCCATCCGTCGCCGACGTGCACGGCGCGCTTGGGGCGGGAGTCGGTGGTCATGATCGCCAGCGACGCGTCTTCTCCCCCGTCGGTCGAGAGAGTGGCGATACCCGTGTCGACACCGGCGAGCACCTTGGCGCGGAAGACCTCGTCGCCCGTGCCGATCAACCCGGTCGAGCAGACCACCACGTCTCCGGCGCCGACACCCAGCAGCTCGGCGGCACGCTCGGCGGTCTGGTGCGTCGTCTGGAACCCGAATGCGCCCGTGAAGCAGTTGGCCCCACCCGAGTTGAGCACGACGGCCTCGATGACGCCGTCCTTCACGACCTGCTCCGACCAGAGGATCGGATTGGCCTTGGCACGGTTCGACGTGAAGACGGCCGCACCGACCTTGAGAGGGCCGCGGTTCACGACGACGGCGACATCGCGCGCACCGGTCGGCTTCAGGCCTACAGCGACTCCGGCTGCCTCGAATCCTGCGGGGACGGTCACGCTCACGGGGCGACTCCGTTCAAGGGGAGGGCGGTGGTCTCGGCGAGGCCCAGCGCGATGTTCATGGATTGCACGGCGGCACCGGCGGTGCCCTTGACGAGGTTGTCGACGGCGGCGACCACGACCACGCGGTTCGCCGCGCGGTCGATGGCGAGACCCAGCGAGGCGACGTTGGCGCCGAGCACGTCGGCGGTGCGCGGGAACACACCCTCGGGAAGCAGCTCGACGAAGGGCTCGTCGGCATAGGCCTGCTCCCACGCGGCGCGGATCTCGGCATCCGAGACCCCCTCACGGATCGGGGCCGACGACGTCGCGAGGATCCCGCGCGCCATGGGAACCAGGACGGGGGTGAACGAGATGCGGATGCCGGCGGCAGGCGTGCCCGCGGCGGCCAGCGCCTGGCGGATCTCGGGGATGTGACGATGTGTGCCGCCGACGGCATATGGGTTGGCGGTCCCGAGGATCTCGCTCGCGAGGAGGTTCGTCTTGGCCGACTTTCCTGCCCCGCTCGGGCCCACCGCGAGCACCGAGACGATGTCGCCGGGCTCGATGACCCCCGCCGCGATCCCCGGCGCGAGCGAGAGGGCGACGGTCGAGGCATTGCATCCCGGAGCGGCGATACGTGCGGCGCCCCGCAGCAGCTCACGCTGCTTGCGGCGCCCGACGGGCAGCTCGGGAACGCCGTAGGCCCACGGCTCGGGGTGCGCTCCGCCATAGAACTCCGCCCAGTCGTCCGGCGAGGTCAGGCGGTGGTCGGCACCCGCGTCGATGACGAGCGGGGTGTCGGCCAGCGCGTCGGTGTACTGCGCGGACTGGCCGTGCGGGAGGGCGAGGAAGACGACGTCGTGACCGGCGAGCACCTCGGGTGTCGTCGGCTTCAGTTCGAGATGCGCGAGAGAGCGCAGGTGCGGCTGATGGGCGACGAGGGGCTGGCCGGCACTGGAGTGCGCCGTGACCGTTCGCACCTGGACGTCGGGATGATCGGCCAGCAGACGGAGGATCTCGCCGCCCGCGTAGCCGGAAGCGCCGGAAACGGCGACCGAGAGGGTCATGTGTCCACCTTAGGAGTCGGGGCTGGTGCTGAACTCAGCGATAACCGGGGCGGCGACGCCCGCATGCCCGACCGTCGGCGGGTTACGAGGTCGCCGAAACTCGGCGTGCGACCCGACGTCGACGCACGGCAACGGGGCTCACGGAGAGCTCCTCGGTGCACACGACGGTCGACGACATGTGGCGAGGTTATCCGCCGCGCCCGGGCGAGGGCAAATCAGCGACCGTATCCACGCCCGCGTGATATCAGCGAATGACCGGCCACACAAAGGCATGGCCTTCACCGCCAGGGGTCTTACGCTGATCCGCGCTGCCCCCATCGCCGTGCACTTCCCCGTGCTCCCCTTACCGGCGATGGGGGCATCGTCACGCCCACCGGTGGACGAGATCGACGCACCGTTCGCCCCGCGAATCGCGAACTATGACGGGTGCCGACGGCGGAGTCAACCACCCCCGCATGATCCATAAAGCTCTCTAGCTTCGACCACGTGGTGCTTAGGGGGGCCTAGGTAACCAGAGGATTCTTGTGCTTCGCACGAACTTTCACGGAGTTCGCGCATCTCGCACGATGCGAGTGCGCCGGACCATCATCAAGACGACAGCTGTGCTCGCTCTGAGCGCACTCGCAGCATTCGGAGCGCCGCTGAGCGCTTCGGCTCTCGGGGAATCGGTCACGGAGGAGTCGTCAGCGGCGACGATCGAGCCGCAGACCACCGACGGGTCGCACACCGACGGCACAACGGGCGGCACCACCGATGGGCACACCGACGGCACGACCGACGGCACCACCGATGGGCACACCGACGGGACGGCCGACGGAACGACCGACGGCACGACCGACGGGCACACCGACGGGACGGCCGACGGGCACGCCGATGGAACGACCGACGGGCACACCGATGGAACGACCGACGGGCACACCGACGGCACGACCGACGGAACGACCGACGGTCACGTGGACGGCACGACCGACGGGCACACCGACGGCACGACCGACGGAACGACCGACGGTCACGTGGACGGCACGACCGACGGAACGACCGACGGTCACGTGGACGGCACGACCGACGGCACCACGGACGGCCACTCCGACGGCACGACCGACGGTCACGTGGACGGAACCACCGACGGCCACACGGACACGAGCGTCGACGGCCACACGGACACGAGCGTCGACGGCAAGGATTCCACGGACTCGCATGACGTGACCGACTCCAAGGACTCCAAGGACTCCACCGACTCCAAGGACTCGAAAGACTCCCAGGACATGACCGACTCCAAGGACTCGACTGACTCTTGGGACTCGACTGACTCCAAGGACTCGAAAGACTCCACTGACTCCTGGGACTCCACCGACTCCAAGGACTCGAAAGACTCCACTGACTCCTGGGACTCCAAGGACTCGAAAGACTCGCACGACGCAACCGACTCCAAGGACTCCACCGACTCCAAGGACATGACCGACTCCAAGGACATGACCGACTCCGAGGACTCCACCGACTCCAAGGACTCGACTGACTCTTGGGACTCGAAAGACTCCAAGGACATGACCGACTCCAAGGACTCCACCGACTCCTGGGACTCCACYGACTCCAAGGACTCCACCGACTCCTGGGACTCCACCGACTCCTGGGACTCCACCGACTCCAAGGACTCCACCGACTCCTGGGACTCCACCGACTCCTGGGACTCCACTGACTCCAAGGACTCGAAAGACTCCAAGGACTCGCACGACGCCACCGACTCCAAGGACTCCACCGACTCCAAGGACTCCACCGACTCCAAGGACTCGACTGACTCCTGGGACTCGAAAGACTCCAAGGACATGACCGACTCCAAGGACTCCACCGACTCCAAGGACTCGACTGACTCTTGGGACTCGAAAGACTCCAAGGACATGACCGACTCCAAGGACTCGACTGACTCTTGGGACTCGAAAGACTCCAAGGACATGACCGACTCCAAGGACTCCACCGACTCCAAGGACTCCACCGACTCCAAGGACTCGACTGATTCCAAGGACTCGAAAGACTCCAAGGACATGACCGACTCCAAGGACTCGACTGACTCGAAGGACTCCACCTCCAAGGACTCGACTGATTCCAAGGACTCGAAAGACTCCAAGGACATGACCGACTCCAAGGACTCGACTGACTCGAAGGACTCCACCGACTCCAAGGACATGACCGACTCCAAGGACTCGACTGACTCCAAGGACTCCACCGACTCCACCGACTCCAAGGACATGACCGACTCCAAGGACTCGACTGACTCCAAGGACATGACCGACTCCAAGGACTCGACTGACTCCAAGGACTCCACCGACTCCAAGGACATGACCGACTCCAAGGACTCGACTGACTCCAAGGAACTCCAAGGACTCGACTGACTCCAAGGACTCCACCGACTCCAAGGACATGACCGACTCCAAGGACTCGACTGACTCCAAGGACTCCACCGACTCCAAGGACTCGAAAGACTCCACCGACTCCACCGACTCCACCGACTCGAAAGACTCCACCGACTCCACCGACTCCAAGGACTCCACCGACTCCTGGGACGCCAAGGACTCGACCGACTCCAAGGACATGACCGACTCGGCCGACGCCACCGACTCCACCGACTCGGCTGACTCCACGGACTCCACGGACTCCCGCGACGCCACGGACTCCACCGACTCCTCGAACCGCTCCGGCACCCCTGCGGGATACGCTGCTCCCACGACCGGCTCGCACCTCGCCATCACGGGTTCCGACACGGGAACCAGCGCCGCGTCGTTCTCGCTCCTCGCCGGTGCGTTGCTGATCGCCGGCCTGGCGCTGATGTCGGCTCGCCGACGTGGTTCCTCGGCTCGCCCCGCGATGTCGTCGGCATCGGCCGCCGCACCTTCGGCACCGACCGCCGTCGCCGCGACGACGCCTCGCTCGGACGGCCGCGTGCACCGAGTCGCTGAGAGGGGGATGCCGCGAGCGCAGGCGCCGACGGCATCCCGAGCCCGAGAGGGACTCCGACCAGACAGTCCCCGACGCGGTGACGGTGGACGTCCCGCGGACGGGACCGACTCGGAATCGCTGAGCGGCTGAGATGACCTCGAAGAAGACAGGGGTCGGCCGCACCACGCGGCCGGCCCCGGCCCCCGGTTCATCGCAGGCGGCGCCGCGCCGCCTGGCGCCCACGATCGCGACGGTCGCGGCCGTGGCGGTCGTCGGGGCCTACGTGTTCGTGAGTGCGGCGTTCACGGCGCCGCCCTCCCCCGCCCGCGCCGCCGTCAGCGACGGCTTCGCTCCGTACTTCTCGCAACGGTGGGACGTCTTCGCCCCCAACCTCCTGCGCGTCAACAGCGCGCTCCAGGTGCAGGCGCAGTGGCGCGACGACGACGGAGAACTCGTCACCAGCGACTGGGTCGACGTCACCGACATGGAGCTGGCCGCCGTCCGCGGCATCCCCGCCCCCTCTCGTATCTCGAAGAACAGCATCAACGCGCTGAGTTCCTACATCGAGCGCTACGACGAACTGTCCGACGCGCAGCAGGAACGCGTACAGGACTCGTTCATCGAGCGCACCGCCGAGGGGAGCTTCTCGGCGATTCCGGATGCCGAGCTGCTCGACGATCTGGAGTCACTCGGCGACGCGGATGACAGCGGCGCGGCCGTGCCCTTCGTGCGCTACGACTACATGATGAACCGCTACTCGACGGTCTTCACCGAGGCCTACTTCGGCCGCGACGTCGAACGCGTGCGGTGGCAGGCGCAGTTCGACCGCCCCAACGAGTTCCTGTATCGCTTCGACGACGAGCGGCAGTTCCCGCTGTCGCAGCTCACTTTCGGGTGGCGTCAGGCCGAGCAACCCGATGACGCATCCGTGCGCGACGTCTTCGCCGACGTGCAGACGCGCTACACCGGCGAGGAGCGGCCATGACCCTTCAGTTCACCCGACGCGCCGGCTGGCGCGAGCGCCTCAGCCCGGTGCGCGCGTGGAACGGCTTCCAGTCGTGGCTGACCTCCGCGCCCCACGCCACCATCGGCTTCTCGCTGCTGCGCATCATCTTCGCCGTGGCGATGTTGCTGGTGCTGCTCCCGAGCTTCGCGGACCGGCACTACCTGTGGGGCGCCGGTTCATGGTGGGTCGAACCCGAAGCGCGCCGGCGCGGGTGGTGGGAACCATTCCGCCTGATCTTCTCGAAGAACGACCCGGTGCTGTTCGACGTGGCGTATTTCGTGCTCATCGCCCTCGCGCTGCTCTTCCTCGTCGGGTTCAAGACCCGGTGGGTCACACCGGTCCTGCTGCTCTTCTGGGTCGGCCTGTCGACGAACACCACGCTGCTGACCAACGGCGGCGACACCCTCATGCGGATCGTGCTCGTGTTCGCGCTCGTCGCCGACCTCAGCCGCCACCTCTCCGTCGACGCCTGGCTGCGACGCCGTCGGGGTGATCGCGCGGGTCGGTTCGACGGCATCCGTCGACGCCTGCCCGAGTGGTTGTCGCCGCTGCTGCACAACACCGCGTTGATCCTGTGCTGCTACCAGATCCTGCTCGTTTACCTCGTCTCGTCGATCCTGAAGCTCCAGGGCGAGGAATGGATCGCGGGAACAGCGCTCTACTACGCGCTGTCAATCACCGAGTTCCAAGTGCTCCCGGCGCTCGGGCAGGCGGTCTGGCAGGTGACGCCGTTCGTCATGCTCGGCACCTGGTTCGCCGTGGTCGTGCAGTTGACGTTCCCGGTGGCGTTGCTGTGGAAGCCCACCCGCTACATCGCCGTCGCCGGCCTCGCCCTCACGCACTTCGGCATCGGTCTGCTGCTCGGCTTGTGGCCGTTCTCGCTCGCGATGATCGCGCTCGATCTGCTGCTCGTGCGCGACCAGTCGTGGCTGCGCGTGCAGGCCGTGGGCCGCGCGGTCCTCTCGCGTGCGCGCCGCACGATCGCCACGGCGCGCGCCAGTGTCGCCGACCCGCCCGCCGAGACGACGAAGCGCCGCGCGGCATGAGCCGGCGGCGCTCCGTTCGATCAGGGCGTCAGTCGCGAATGGCCGCGCCGAAGCGCTCCGCGGCCACCGCGACGCCGGCGAGCTTGGCCTCCGTCGCCTCGGCGGCGGTCAGGGTGCGGTCGTCGGCGCGGAAGCGCAGGGCAAACGTCAGGCTCTTCGTGCCATCGGTCACCCCGGGGCCGCGGTAGTCGTCGACCAGACGCGCCCCCTCGAGCAGCGGGGCTCCACCCTCGATGAGGGCGGCACGCACCGATCCCGCCGACACCTCGACCGGGACCGTCAGCGAGACGTCCTGCGTCGCCGCCGGGAAGCCCGAGAGCGATGCCGCGACCACGCGCGCCTGCGCCAGCTCGAGCATCGCGTCGAGATCGAGTTCGGCCACGAGCACCCGGCCCGGCAGGTCGGCGTCGGCCGAGACGGCGGGCAGCAGCTCGCCGACGTAGCCGATGTCCTGCCCCGCGGCCAGGACGCGTGCGGTGCGGCCGGGGTGCAGGGCTGCGCGCTGGGCCTGCACGAGCTCGATGTCGAGGCCCGCCGCCGAGGCCAGCACGCGCACGGCGTCGACCGCATCGGCCAGGTCGGCCGCGACGGCCGGCTGCCCGGGCTGCTTGGCGACCGTGTTTCCGGCCAGCAGCACGGCGACGTGTCGGCGCTGCGGCGGGATCGAGGCGTCCAGAGCGGTGAGGGTCGCGGCATCCGGTCGCACGGCCAGCGGCGGAACCGACGCGGTGCCGTACTGCACGCCCGGCTTCGGCAGGAAGACGGTGCCCATCTCGAACAGCGCGAGATCGACGATGCCGCGCGAGACGTTGCGGTGCGCGACCTGCAGCAGCGCGGGCACGAGCGATCGGCGCAGGTACGGCGCGAGACCGTCGAGCGCATTGGCGAGCTTCACGCTCGGCAGCGCGTCGCCCGAGGGGGAGCCGTGCAGGGCGTTCTGCTCGTCGGTGGTGAACGGGAACGACGGCGTCTCGACGAAACCGGCCGCGGCCAGCGCGTTCGTCACCCGACGACGACCCTGCTGCGCGGCGGTGAGGCCCCGGCCCGAGGGAGGCGTCGGCAGCACCGAGGGGATGCGGTGGTATCCCTCGATGCGGGCGACCTCTTCGGCCAGCGTCCACTTGTCGGTGAGGTCGTGGCGCCACGAGGGGGCGACGACCGACCAGCCCGACTCGCGCTCGTCGACGGTGCATCCGATGAGCCGGAGCGCCGAGACGATCTCGTCGTCGG
Source organism: Microbacterium sp. Leaf436 (assembly GCF_001424715.1). Classification (NCBI taxonomy): domain Bacteria; kingdom Bacillati; phylum Actinomycetota; class Actinomycetes; order Micrococcales; family Microbacteriaceae; genus Microbacterium; species Microbacterium sp. Leaf436. Next base: position 794,727 of record NZ_LMRB01000002.1, on the reverse strand, counting down.
TGTACTCGACGCCGATCAGGCCCGAGACGAACCCGGCCGGCAGGGTGATCGCGTCGCGACGGTACGCCGACGAGAGCGACCCACCGAGCTCGGTGTCGAGCGTGCCGCCGGCGAGCTCCACCATCAGCGACGCGACGCGCTCCGCGGCGACGTAGGGCACGAGCGGGTCGACGCCGCGCTCGAAACGCCGCGACGCTTCGGAGGGCAGCTTGTGCCGCCGCGCGGTACGCGCGATAGAGACCTGGTCGAACGTCGCCGCCTCGATCAGCACGTTGCGGGTGGCGTCGCTCATCTCGGTGGGGCCACCGCCCATGACACCGGCCAGGCCGATGGGGCCCGACTCGTCGGTGATGAGCAGATCTTCGGCGTTCAGGGTGCGCACCTGGCCGTCGAGGGTCTCGAGCTTCTCGCCCGCCGTGGCGCGTCGCACCGTGATGCCGCCCTGCAGGCGGTCGAGGTCGTAGCCGTGGATCGGCTGGCCGAGCTCGAGCATGACGTAGTTCGTGATGTCGACCAGCACGCCGAGCGAGCGGATACCGGCGAGCGAGAGCCGCGTGATCATCCACGGCGGAGTCGGACGCGAGGGGTCGACGTCGCGCACGATGCGGGCCACGAACTCGGTGGCGCCGTGACGACCGCGGATCGGCGCCTGATCGTCGACGGTGATCGCGAAGCCCGAGGGCGTGCGTGAGACGGCCTCGTCGTGACCGGCACCGGGGTCACGGAAGTCGGCACCCGTGGCGTGCGAGTACTCGCGGGCGACCCCGCGCAGCGACAGGGCGTAGCCGCGGTCGGGGGTGACGTTGATCTCGACCGCGAGGTCGTCGAGCCCCAGCAGCGCGATGGCATCCGTTCCCACGGGCGCGTCGATGCCGAGGTCGATCAGACGCAGGATGCCGGAGTGCTCGCTGCCGAGACCCAGCTCCTTCGCCGAGGCGATCATGCCGTCGGAGACGTGGCCGTAGGTCTTGCGCGCGGCGATGGGGAACGGGCCGGGCAGCACCGAACCGGGCAGGGTCACCACGACCTTGTCGCCCTCGAAGAAGTTGCCGGCACCGCAGACGACGCCGCGCACTCCCCCGTTGTCGGCGCCGACGTCGACCTGGCACCAGCGGATGGTCTTGCCGTTGGACTGCGGTTCGGCGGTGAACTCCTTCACCTCGCCGACGACGATCGGGCCCGACAGCTCGAAGCGGTGCACGTCTTCTTCTTCGAATCCGACCGAGACCAACGCCGCGAGGACGTCTTCGGGCGTGGCCGTCGCGGGTACGTCGACGTACTCGCGCAACCAGGAGAGAGGGACGCGCATCAGACCACCATTCCGAACTGCTCGCTGAAGCGCACATCGCCCTCGGCCATGTCGCGCATGTCCTGCACGTCGCTGCGGAACATGAGCGTGCGCTCGATGCCCATGCCGAAGGCGAAGCCCGAGTACTCCTCGGGGTCGATGCCGGCGGCGCGCAGCACATTGGGGTTCACCATTCCGCACCCGCCCCACTCGATCCAGCGCGCCCCGCCCTTGAAGGTGGGGTGCCACAGGTCGAGCTCGGCGCTCGGCTCGGTGAACGGGAAGAAGTTCGCGCGGAAACGCGTCTTGGCCTCGGGCCCGAACAGCACGCGCGCGGCGTGGTCGAGGGTGCCCTTGAGGTGGGCCATCGTGATGCCCTTGTCGATGACGAGGCCCTCGAACTGCGTGAACACCGGCAGGTGCGTCGCGTCGAACTCATCGGTGCGGTACACGCGGCCGGGGCACAGCACGTAGATCGGCAGATCGCGCTCGAGCATGGAGCGCACCTGCACGGGGCTCGTGTGCGTGCGCAGCACCAAGTGCCGCGCGACCGGGTCGACGAAGAACGTGTCCTGCATCTGGCGCGCCGGGTGGTCGACGTCGAAGTTGAGGGCGTCGAAGTTGAACCACTCGTGCTCGAGCTCGGGCCCCTCGGCGATCTCCCATCCCATGCCGACGAAGATGTCCGACACCTGCTCCTGCAGGAGCGAGATCGGATGCCGTGCCCCCACGCGCGCGCGCTGCGGCAGCGCCGTCACGTCGATGCGCTCGGCTTCGAGCTGGGCGGCGGTCTCGGCTTCGGCAAGCTCCGCCTCGCGGGCGGCGAGCGCCTGAGTGACCTGGCCGCGGGCCTGACCCACGAGCTTGCCGAAGGCGGCCTTGTGCTCGGGGGCGACGGCGCGCATCTGGGCGTTCAGTCGCGCGAGGGAGGATTGCTCCCCCGTGTGCGCGGAGCGGGCGGCTTTCAGGTCGGCCGTGGTCGCGGCCGCGGCGATGGCCGCGAGTGCGGCTTCGACGGCGGAGGCGACGGCCTCGGGGGTGATCTCGGGTGCGTCGGACACGAGATGAGAGTCTACCGACGGGCGGGGACACTCCCCCGCCCGTCGGCGGATTCGATCAGATCGCCCGACCGCCGCGCTGGGCGACGATGAGCGCCGTGTCGGTGCCGCCCTGCTGCGGGGGCTGCACGGGGGCGGCCACCTGGCCGACGCGCGGCGACCGGCGCAGACGCTTCTCGACCAGGGTCGCCACGTAAGACAGCAGCAGGCAGAGGGCGATGTAGATCGCACCGACGATGATCGTCGCCGGGATGATGGGCGAGCCCACGCTCGGCTGCGCACCGATGTACTTCGCGTAGAACAGCAGCTCGGGGTACGTGATGATGAAGCCGAGAGCCGTGTCCTTCAGGGTCACGACGAGCTGGGCGATGATGACGGGCATCATCGCGCGGATCGCCTGCGGCAGCAGCACGAGGCGCATGACCCCGGCCTTGCGCAGGCCCACGGCGTAGCCCGCCTCGGCCTGCCCGCTGGGCAGCGACTCCACACCCGCGCGGATGACCTCGGCGAGCACCGAGCCGTTGTAGCAGATGAGGGCGATGACGACGGCCCAGTACGGCTCCATGCGGATGCCGAGGACGGGGAAGCCGTAGTAGAGCAGGAACATGAACACGAGCACCGGGATCGCGCGGAAGACCTCGATCACGGCGGTGAACGGCCAGCGCACCCACTTGTGATCGGACAGGCGGCCGATCGCGAGCACGAAGCCCAGGGCCAGCGCACCGAGGGCGGCCACGACGAAGGCGGCGATGGTACGCATCGTGGCCTCGCCGATCTGCGCCCACACGTTCGTGTAGGTGAACGCCGACCACTTCTGGGCAGTGAACTGACCGGTGTCGGCGAGACGCCAGACGAAGAATCCGATGATGCCGAGCACGACCAGGATCGTGACGACACCGAGGACGCGGTTGCGGGCGACGGCCTTGGGACCGGGGACGTCGTACAGGACGCTGCTCATCGTGCGACCCTCCATCGGTTCTCGAGCGTTCGCTGCAGCCATGACAGCAGCAGGACGAGCGCGACGAAGATGACCATCACCCACAGGATGACGACGAACGCGTTCTCTCCGCGCTCACTGAGGTAGTTGCGAACCGAACCCAGGTTCACGATCGAGAAGCCCGCGGCGACGGTCGTGTTCTTGAGCAGCGCGATGAACACGCTCATCATCGGGGGGATCACGGAACGGAACGCCTGCGGCAGCACGACGAGCGTCATGACCTGGCCGAAGCCCAGGCCGAGCGCTCGAGCGGCCTCGGCCTGACCGACGGGGACGGTGTTCACGCCCGACCGGATCGCCTCGGCGACGTACGTCGCCGTGTAGATGCCGAGGGCGCAGATCCCGAGCGTCAGCGAGACGTCGCCCGTCAGACGCAGCCCCAGGAGCGGGGGCAGCGCGAACACGAACGCGAAGAAGACGAGCGTGAGGGGGGTGTTGCGGATCGCGCTCACATAGAACGTGCCGACACCGCGGGCGATCGGCACGGGCGAGACGCGCATGGCGCCCACGATGAGGCCGAGCACGAGGGCCAGCGCTCCGCCCGCGAAGAACAGCAGAAGGGTTCCGCCGAGCGCCTCGCTCCACACGTCGAGGTTGTCGGTGATGACGCCCATGCGTGCTCCTTATCTTGGTCGGGGGTTCGGGGGCGGTGCGGTGCACCGCCCCCGAACGGATCACTCGTCGGCGGTGGGCTGGTCGCCCTTGATACCGGCGGGCGCGAGGTTCTTCTCGAACAGCGCCGTCCAGACGTCGCCGCCGTCGTTGAACAGGGTGTTGATGTGGTCCTTCAGGACGGTGTCGCCCTTGGGCAGGCCGACGCCGTAGCGCTCCTCGCTGAAGGTGTCGCCAGCGATCTTGAACGCGTCGGGCTCCTGGGCGACGTAACCGGCGAGGATCGCCTGGTCGGTGGTCACCGCGTCGACCGAACCCGCGCGCAGCTGCTCGAGGCACTGCGTGTAGGTGTCGTACTCGACGGTGTCGCCGGGGGCGTACTCGTCGCGGATGCGCTGCAGCGGCGTCGAACCGGTGACCGAGCAGACGATCTTGCCGGCGAGGTCGTCGGGGCCGGTGATGTCTTCGTTGTCGGCGGCGACGAGCAGGCCCTGACCGGTGATCAGGTAGGGGCCGGCGAAGTCGATCTGCGCCTTGCGCTTGTCGGTGATCGAGTAGGTGCCGACGTAGTAGTCGACGTTGCCGTTCACGAGCTCCTGCTCGCGGTTGGCCGAGGGGATCGTCTTGTACTCGATCTGGTCCGCGTCGAAGCCGAGCGAGGCCGCGATCCACTGGGCGATCTCGACGTCGAAGCCGCCGCGCTCGTTGCTGACCGGGTCCTTGAAGCCGAGACCGGGCTGGTCTTCCTTCACACCGACGATGACCTTGTCGGCGGCGACCATGCGGTCGTAGGTGGGGCTGCCGTCGAGCGAGACGTCGGAGGCGACCTCCCACAGCTGCGTCGATTCGGTGCCGCCGTCGGCGCCGGGAGCCGCGCCCGGGGTGCCGCTGTTACAGGCCGTCAGGGCCAGAAGGCCGGCGGCGACGATGCTCGCGCCGGCGAGAAAACGTGTCTTACGCATGTGATGTCTCCTTGGTTACGTGTGCTGTGCGGATAAGGGTCGTCGGTGACGGCGCGCGAGATAGACCGGGGGGAACGGCAACCAGGCGGTCGGCGGGAGAACCTCCTCGTTCATCGCCGTCAAGGGGAAGAGCGTCAGTGGGTGATGAGCTTCGACAGGAAGTCCTTCGCCCGATCGGATTCGGGCTTCGTGAAGAACTGTTCGGGCGTCGCCTGCTCGACGATCTGCCCGTCGGCCATGAACACCACGCGGTTCGCGGCCTTGCGCGCGAAGCCCATCTCGTGCGTCACGACGATCATCGTCATGCCGTCTTTGGCGAGACCGACCATCACGTCGAGCACCTCGTTGATCATCTCGGGGTCGAGCGCCGAGGTGGGCTCGTCGAAGAGCATGACCTTGGGCTTCATGGCCAGGGCGCGGGCGATCGCGACACGCTGCTGCTGACCGCCCGAGAGCTGGGCGGGGAGCTTGTCGGCCTGGTGACCGACGCCCACGCGTTCGAGGAGCGCGCGCGCCTCTTTCTCGGCATCCGCCTTCTTCATCTTGCGGACCTTGAGGGGGCCGAGCGTGACGTTCTCGAGGATCGTGAGATGGGCGAACAGGTTGAACGACTGGAACACCATGCCGACGTCGGCGCGCAGCTCGGCCAGGCCCTTCCCCTCTTTGGGAAGCTCCTTGCCGTCGATGGTGATCGTCCCGCTCGTGATGGTCTCGAGGCGATTGATGGTGCGGCACAGCGTCGACTTGCCCGAACCCGAGGGTCCGATGACGACGACGACCTCGCCGCGGTCGACGGTGAGGTCGATGTCTTTCAGAGCCTGGAACTGTCCATAGTGCTTCTGGACGTCGCTGACGACGACCAGGGGCTCGGTCTTCGGGGGAACGGATGCCATGTCAACACCCTATGAGGATGCTGGGCGCCCGACCACATTCCGGCGCGCGCCTTAACCGATCTGTAACAGCAGGGGTTCAGCGATCGCGCTGCGCGAACGCCGTCTCGTAGAGGCAGACGCTGGCCGCGGTGGCGAGGTTGAGCGACTCGGCACGCCCGTAGATCGGCAGCCGCAACGCGATGTCGGCGTGCGCCAACGCCTCGTCGTCGAGACCGCGCGCCTCGTTCCCGAACAGCCATGCCGTGGGTTCGGCGAGCATGTCGCGGGATGCCAAGAAGTCACCGCCTTCGACGTCGGCGGCCACCACCCGCATCCCCGCCTCGTGCACCCGCGCGACGACGTCGGCCAGCTCGAGGTCGACGGCGACGGGCAGGTGGAAGAGCGACCCCGTGGTCGAGCGGACCACCTTGGGGTTGTACGGGTCGACCGTGCGACCGGTCAGGATCACCGCGTCGGCTCCCGCCGCGTCGGCCGCGCGGATGATGGTGCCGAGGTTGCCGGGGTCGCGCACCTCCTCGCAGATGGCGATGAGGCGGGGGCCCGCTGCCAGAACGTCCTTCAGGGCGGTCGGCGACTGGCGGGCCACGGCGACGATGCCCTGCGGCGTGACGGTGTCGGCCATGGCATCCAGGACCGCTTCGGTCGTGTACTGCAGGTCGACGCCCGCGGCCTCGGCGGCCTCGCGCAGATCGCCGTGCTTTTCGAGGGCTGTCGGGGTCGCGTACATCTCGATCACCGTCTCTGGTGCCCACGCCAACGCCTCGCGGGCCGCCTGCGGTCCCTCGAGGAGGAACAGACCGGTCTCTTGACGGGCGGCGCGCTTGCTGAGTTTTGCCACGGCGCGCACCCGGGGCGAACGGGGGTTCTCGAGCACGTCCTCAGTGTATGGCGTCTGCGGTATGCGCTCCGGACGCCGCGCAGGAACGACGAACGGGCGCCCTCCGAAGAGGACGCCCGTTCGACGAGGAACTGCGTATTACGCGGTCTTCGCGGCGTTGACGTCGCTGGGCAGCGCCGCCTTCGCGGTCGCGACGAGCGAGGCGAACACGGCCGGCTCGTTCACGGCGAGCTCAGCGAGCATACGACGGTCGACCTGCACACCCGCGAGGCCGAGGCCCTGGATGAAGCGGTTGTACGTCATGCCGTTCTGGCGGGACGCCGCGTTGATGCGCTGGATCCACAGACGACGGAAGTCGCCCTTGCGCTTGCGACGGTCACGGTACGCGTAGACGAGGGAGTGGGTGACCTGCTCCTTGGCCTTGCGGTACAGGCGCGAACGCTGACCGCGGTAACCGGACGCGCGCTCGAGGATGACGCGACGCTTCTTGTGGGCGTTTACTGCCCGCTTGACTCTAGCCATTTCTTCTTCTTCCTAACGTGCGTCGGCGCTCAGAGGCCGAGGAGCTTCTTGGCGACCTTGGCGTCACCCTTGGCCAGGACCTGCTCCTGGTTCAGGCGACGGGTGCGCTTGGACGCCTTGCCCTCGAGGTTGTGCCGCATGCCGGCCTGCTGCTTCATGAGCTTGCCGCTGCCGGTCAACTTGAAACGCTTCTTGGCACCGGAGTGGGTCTTCTGCTTCGGCATGTCTCTTCCTTCGTTGTGTTTCCCGCCGGGCGGGAGTCTGGGGGGCCTTACTCGGCGGGGGCCGAGGTGGGCTGGTCTGCGGGAGCCGCGGTGGGCTCACCCTCGGAGTCCGAGTCGCCGCGGGCGGCGCTGCGTGCTGCTTCACGGTTCGCCGTGCGCTGCGCGTTCTGCTCGGTCTTGACCTCGGACTTGTTCTTGTGAGGCGCGACCACCATGACCATGTTGCGACCGTCGATCGTGGGGCTGGACTCCACGGTGCCGAACTCGGCGACGTCTTCCGCGAACTTGCGGAGCAGACGCACGCCCTGGTCGGGACGCGACTGCTCGCGACCGCGGAACAGGATCATGGCCTTGACCTTGTCGCCCGCCTGGAGGAAGCCCTCGGCGCGCTTCAGCTTGGTTATGTAGTCGTGCGCTTCGATCTTCAGGCGGAACCGAACCTCTTTGAGCACGGTGTTGGCCTGGTTACGGCGCGTCTCTTTGGCCTTCTGAGCGGCCTCGTACTTGAACTTGCCGTAATCCATGATCTTGACCACGGGCGGCTTCGAGCTCGGCGCAACCTCGACCAGGTCGAGGTCCGCTTCCTGGGCCAGGCGCAGCGCAGCTTCGATGCGGACGATGCCGACCTGCTCGCCGTTGGGTCCGACGAGACGGACCTCCGGGACTCGGATGCGCTCGTTGGTGCGGGGATCGCTGATGCGGAACTCCTCTTGTCTACGGATGACGGCCGCCGCGATCCACGGGAATCGCGGGCGAAGAGGAGAAACACGCCACCCGGCACAGTGCTACCAGCACCGGCTTCTGCACCCAGACAACCCCGTGCGAAACGGAGCGGAGTGCGGGAACCCGGTAGCCTGGAGCGGCAAGCGCGGGTGGGATTTCATCCTCTTTCGTCCGGAGTGAAGCACTCCGAAGCCCGCCATAGTCTAGCAGAGAGATTCACGTGGACACGATCCCCCCCGACCAGCCCGCCGACGACAGCGCCGCACACCGCCACGGAGCCGAAGACGAGCGCCTCGCCCGCTGGGAAGAGCAGGAGCGCGCCTCCGCCTCCGCCACCCGCGACATCGCCGACGTCCCCGCCGTCGAAGTCATCACCACCGCCGCCGTGCACCTCATGAGCGCCGCCGCCGTGAAGACCGGCCTGGCCGACAACCCCGCGCAGCAGCTCGACCTCGACGAGGCCCGCAAGCTCATCAACTCCCTCGCCGGCCTCATCACCGCCGGAGCCCCCGAGATCAGCGACATGCACGCCCGCTCCCTGCGCGACGGCCTCCGCTCCCTGCAGCTCGCGTTCCGCGAGGCGTCGGTGATCCCCGACCCCATCGGTAAGGGGCCGGGCGAGAAGTGGACGGGGCCCGTCACGTAGGTCGTTCGTTCTGGGGGTACCGGGCTCCGGGATGCCATCCTCCCGAGGCAAGAACGGGGCCCCTTCCCCGATTGCCTCGGGAGGATGGCATCCCTGCGCCCTGCGCCGTAGGCCGACTCCACCGTGACACCCGTAGGGGTATGAGGCGTTGTCCCTTCCCTGATTGACCCGGGAGGATGGCATCCCTGCGCCCTGTGCCGCAGGCCGACTCCTCCGTGACACCCGGGAGGTGGGGGGCAGCGGCCCCCACCCCGATCGACGACGCCGCCCACTCCCGGCAGGCAGGCTCCCGGAAGAACGCGGGACTCAGGCCTCGGTGCTGCGGTGCAGCTTGACCGTCAGGGAGTCGACGAGCACGGCGATGCGGTCGTCGGCGGCCCAGCGGCGGGCGACGCGGGCGAGCACGGCATCCAGTTCCTCCTGCGCGAGACCCGACATCAGCTGCAGATGCACCACCAGCTCGGGACCGCGCAGGCGTCCGGTCGGGTCTCCCGCCTCGACGGCCAGGTCGAGCACGGCCAGCTCGCCCGAGATGCTCTCCTGCAGGCCGGTGAAGATCGTGGGAGACGTGTGCGCGGGCTCCCACGCCTCGCTCTGTGCGATCGCCCAGACGGCGGGGCGGCGGATGACGAACTCCGTCTCCGACCCCGGATCGACGACGATGAGCTCGGTGTCCTCGGAGGCTGCGGCCAGGGCCGTGCGACGCCCGTCGGCGGGAACCGGTCGGGCCAAGGCGTCCCAGGTCTGCAGCGCCGTCACCGACGTGAACACCGGCAGAACCTTGCGGCCGTCGGGAGCGGCGACCGTCACGATCGACAGCTCCTGCGTCTTGTCGACCTCGAGGCCGTGCGCGCCGATGCCGTGGTCGCCCTTCTCGGCGACGAGCGGGATCAGCAGGCGCGCCTCGCGGTAGGCGTCGACCACCGCACGCGCGTCTCCCTCACCGGCGCGGAACGCCAGAAGAGCTGCGAGTAGGGCGGGGTCGGCAGAACCGTCGTCACCCGAGTGCGGGTTGGACTGGAAGCTGCGTCCCTCCCACGGGACGCCGGCGGAATCCGCGTTCGCGGCATCCGAATGGAGGGCGTCCGTGTGCGGAGCGTGCGCACGCTGGTCGTGCCCGTGCGCGCCGTGGCCGTGCGGACCGTCAGTGTCCGGCGACATCCAGTGCCTCAGCGAGCGTGAACTGCCCCGCGTACAGTGCCTTGCCCACGATCGCGCCTTCGACGCCGAGCGGTACCAGGTCGCGCAGCGCCGCGATGTCGTCGAGGCTCGACACCCCGCCCGACGCCACGATCGGCTTCGGGGTGCGCTGCGTCATCTCGCGCAGCAGTTCGATGTTCGGGCCGCGGAGCGTGCCGTCTTTGGTGACGTCGGTGACGACGTAGCGGCTGCAGCCGGCGTCTTCGAGCCGGTCGAGGACGGTCCACAGGTCGCCGCCGTCGCGGGTCCAGCCGCGCGCGGCGAGCGTGGTGCCGCGCACGTCGAGGCCGACGGCGATCGCCTCGCCGTAACGGTTGATGACATCGGCGGCCCACTCGGGGTTCTCGAGTGCGGCCGTGCCGAGGTTGATGCGGCTCGCGCCGCTCTCGAGGGCGGCCTCGAGGGAGCGGTCGTCGCGGATGCCGCCGGACAGCTCGACCTGCACGCCCTTGACCTGCTTGATGACCTTGCGCATCACGGCGGCGTTGTTGCCGCGACCGAAGGCGGCGTCGAGGTCGACGAGGTGGATCCACTGCGCGCCCTGGCGTGCGAAGTCCGCGGCGGCGTCGACGGGGTCGCCGTAGCTGGTCTCGGTGCCGGCCTCACCCTGGGTCAGGCGGACGGCTTTGCCGTCGGCCACATCGACCGCGGGAAGCAGGACAAGTTCGGGCGTCGACGCGAAATCGTTCATGGCTCCTCGCACCCGTCAGCGCACTTCGCCGAGCCTGGGCACGAGGTCACACAGTAGTCGTGCGCAGCCCGTCGATCCAATTGGCCAGGAGCCGGATGCCGGCTTCGCCCGACTTCTCGGGGTGGAACTGCGTCGCCGACAGCGGACCGTTCTCGACCGCCGCGAGAAACGGTGCGCCATACGTGCACCACGTCAGTACGGGCTCCGGGAACGGCGGCGTGACCTCGAGCGACCACTGCTGCGCCGCATACGAGTGCACGAAGTAGAAGCGCTCCTTCTCGATGCCCTGGAACAGGCGCGACCCGTCTCCGGACGCCACGGTGTTCCAGCCCATGTGCGGCAGTACGGGCGCTTCGAGCTCGCCCACCGTGCCCGGCCACTCACCGAGCCCGGGGGTGTCGGCACCGCGCTCGACACCCCGCTCGAACATCACCTGCATGCCGACGCAGATACCGAGCACCGGGCGACCCCCGGCGAGCCGCCGGTCGATGATCTCTCCCCCGCGGCTGGCGTTCAAGGCGCCCATGACCGCGCTGTAGGCACCCACGCCGGGCACGAGGAGCCCGTCGGCGTCGAGGAGCAGCGCGCGGTCGGAGGTCAGTCGCGCGTCGGCACCGGCTTCGATGAGCGCCTTGACGGCCGAGTGGACGTTGCCGGAACCGTAGTCGAGGACCGCGACGACGGGCTTGCGCGTCACAACGCACCCTTGGTGCTGGGGATGCCGTCGACCAGCGGGTCGAGCGCCTTGGCCTGACGGAAGGCGCGCGCGAACGCCTTGTACTCGGCCTCGGCGATGTGGTGCGGGTCGCGCCCACCCAGAACGCGCACGTGCACGGTGAGGCCGCCGTGGATCGAGATGGCCTCGAACGTGTGACGCACGAGCGAACCGGTGAAGTGTCCGCCGATGAGGTGGTGCTCGAAGCCCACGGGCTCACCGGTGTGCACGAGGTACGGGCGACCGCTGATGTCGACGACCGCCTGCGCCAGCGCCTCGTCGAGGGGAACGAGCGCGTCGCCGTAGCGGGCGATCCCCGACTTGTCGCCCAGGGCCTGACGAATCGCCTGACCGAGCACGATCGCGGTGTCCTCGACCGTGTGGTGGGCGTCGATGTGGGTGTCGCCCGTCGCGCGCACCCGCAGATCGGTCAGCGAGTGCTTGGCGAAGGCCGTGAGCATGTGGTCAAAGAACGGCACCGTGGTCTGGATGTCGCTGACCCCGCGACCGTCGAGGTCGAGTTCGAGTTCGATGCGCGACTCGCTCGTCTCGCGCGTGATCAAGGCGGTACGGGGCATGGCGGGGCCGGTCATGACCGCGATCCTACCGAGGCGAGGGCGTCGAGGAACGCGGTGGTCTCGTCGTCGGTACCGGCCGTGACACGCAGGTGGTGCGCGATGCCGACGTCGCGGATGAGCACACCGCGGTCGTACAGCGCCTTCCACGTGGCGGCGGGGTCGTCGACGCCGCCGAAGAGCACGAAGTTCGTCCACGACTCGTGGGCGGTGTACCCGAGGGCGGCCACGGTGGCCGAGATGCGGTCGCGCTGCGCGACGATCTCGTCGACCATCGACAGCATCGTCTCGGCGTGCACGAGGGCCGCCGTCGCGGCGGCCTGCGTGAGCGCGCTCAGGTGGTACGGAAGACGGACGAGTCGCAGCGCGTCGACCAGAGCAGGATCGGCGGCCAGGTACCCCACGCGTGCGCCGGCGAAGGCGAAGGCCTTGCTCATGGTGCGCGACACCACCAGACGCGGGCGACCGGGCAGCAGCGACACGGCCGAGGGCTCGTCACGCGGAGCGAACTCCTGGTAGGCCTCGTCGACGATCACGATGCCGTCGGTCTCGGCGTACACGGCCTCGATCACATCGAGACGCAGCGGGGTACCCGTGGGATTGTTCGGCGCGCAGAGGAAGACGATGTCGGGGCGGTGCTCACGCACCTGGGCCGCGGCGGCCTCGGCGCTCAGCGAGAAGTCGTGCGCGCGTTCCCCGGCGATCCATCGCGCGCCCGTCGCGCGGGTGAGGATCGGGTACATCGAGTAGGTGGGCGCGAAGCCCATGGCCGTCCGGCCCGGTCCACCGAAGGCCTGCAGGATGTGCTGGAGCACCTCGTTGGAGCCGTTGGCCGCCCAGATCTGCTCGCGCGTCAGGCCATGACCGAGGTATGCGGCGAAGCTCTCTCGGAGAGCGGTGAACTCGCGGTCGGGATACCGGTTGACGTCGCGCAGGGCCCGAGCCACGGCGTCGAGGATGTCATCGGCCACCTCGGGCGGAACCGGATGCGTGTTCTCATTCACGTTGAGAGCCACGGGCAGGGCGGCCTGCGGGGCTCCGTAGGGGGTCATCCCCCGCAGATCGTCGCGAAGAGGCAGGTCATCGAGGCGTACGGTCACCCCACCCATCGTAGGCGGCGTGCCGAGGAGCGGCTCATCGCGCACCCGCGGAGGTCAGCCGGCCTGGATGTACTCGGTGGGGATCGCGATGCGCTGACCGGCCGCGAGCGAGCCGCCCTGAAGGGCGTTCAGACGCGTGATCTCGGCGACGACGTCGCGCGGATCGGCCGCGGGGGCGATGTCTTCGGCGATCGACCACAGGGTCTCGCCGCTCATGACCGTGATCTCCGTGAACGAACCGGCCGGTGCGCCGGCGTCGCCCGAGGCGAGTGCTGCTCCCCCACCGACGGCGGCGACGCCGAGGGCGACGGCGAGCGGGAGGGCGACGACGAAGGCGACGACACGGCGCCCGCGGGCGGTGATACGCAGGCGGGTCGTCGAGGCGGTGGAGGTGATGCTGCTCATGGTGTGCTCCTTGGTGGGGAGAGATTCGCACCCCGCCCTCGGCCGGGAGGGCGGTGTGCGAATCTGTATTCCGAATCTATCTTCGATACTGCGACGGTGTCAACACACCGGTTGTCGGAAACGAATCGAACGCGACACGCGTGCGGCTCCGTGTCATTCGTGTCGTCGACCGGATACGGTTTCGACACGGAGACCTCATCACCAACCTCCGACATTCGAATTTCCGCCGCCCTTCCCGCGGCGCGAGGGGAGCACAGATGACCGACGCGACGACCGCCGCAGGGCGCGAACGACCGCAGACGCGACGGCGCAAGAACCTCAGCGACAAGCAGCTCGCGATCCTCGAAGTCATCCAGCGATCGATCGCGCGGCACGGCTATCCGCCGAGCATGCGCGAGATCGGCGACGCCGTCGGCCTGAAGTCGCTGTCGAGCGTCACGCACCAGCTGAACCAGCTCGAGCTCAGCGGCTATCTGCGCCGCGACCCGGGTAAGACCCGCGCCATGGAGGTGCTGATCGACCTTCCCGGCACCGCCGCCGAGAACCCCGCCGACTCCGCCCCCGCGGTGGGCGACGCCGCCCTCGTGCCCCTGGTGGGCCGGATCGCGGCGGGCGTGCCCATCACCGCCGACCAGCACGTGGAGGAGATCTTCCCCCTCCCCCGCCAGCTCGTCGGCAAGGGCGAGTTGTTCATGCTCAAGGTCTCGGGCGACTCGATGATCGACGCGGCGATCTGCGACGGCGACTGGGTGGTCGTGCGTTCGCAGGCGAATGCGGAGAACGGCGAGATCGTGGCCGCGATGCTCGACGGCGAGGCAACGGTGAAGACGTTCCGTCGCCGTGACGGCCACACCTGGCTGCTCCCCCGCAACAGCGCGTTCGAGCCCATCCTCGGCGACGAGGCCGTCGTGCTCGGGCGCATCGTGGCGGTGCTGCGCGCGGTGTGAACCGTGCGTCGCGGCGGCGGGCGCACCACAATGGCGCCATGACCGTCGGCCCGCCCTCGACCGCATCGACCTCGACGAAACGCGTCGCGAAGCCGTCAACCGTGGTGCGCGTCACGGCATCCGTCGTGGTGCTGATCGTGGTGGCCCTGCTGACGCCGGTGGCCCTCGTCGCCTCCTGGGTGCGCGTGCAGCTCGTCGATGAGGACTCCTTCGTCGCCACGCTCGCGCCCCTCTCGTCCGACCCCGCCGTGCAAGACCTCGTCATCGCCGAGACGACGAGCGCCATCTCGGCGTCGGTCGACTTCTCGGCGATCGCGGGCGCGGGCGTCGACGGTCTCGTCGCCCTCGGCGTGCCGCAGGAAGCGGCGCGCGTCCTCGGCCTGGTGGCACAGCCGTCGGCCGACTCGCTGCGATCGATCACGCAGCAGGCGGTGACCGACGTGGTGCACTCCGACCGGTTCTCCGACGTCTGGTCGGGGGTCGTGCGCACCGCGCACCGCGCCTTCGTCTTCGGAGCCACCTCCGACGGTGGCGGCATCATCGTGCAGACCCCGGACGGCCTGGGCGTGCAGATCGGCGGGGTGGTCTCGGCGATCGTCGCCGAGCTGGACCTGCAGGGATCGCCCGTGGCCGCGCTGGTCCCCCCGATCGACCGGGTCGTGGTCCTCGGCGACGGAACGACGCTGCAGGCCGTGCGGTCGGCGTACGCGGCCGCCACCACGGCGGGAGTGGCGGCACCCCTGCTCGTGGGCGTGCTCCTGGTCGGCGGGGTCGTCGTCGCTCCCCGTCGACGGCGCGCGCTGATCGGCGCCGGCATCGCGGTCGCCGTCGGCTCGGCCGCCGTGCTCGTGGCGGTCGCCGTGGGCGCGGCGCAGGCGCACCGCACCGCCGTTCTGCGGGGCTTCGACGCCGCGGGGATCGACGCCGTGGTGCGGCAGCTCTCGTCCGGTCTCGTGGGCACCGCGAACACGGTTCTGGGCATCGGCCTCGTCGCGGGCATCGCGGGCGTCCTGCTCGTCCGGCGTGCCCGCCCCCGACGGATGTCGGAGCCCCGGCCTACGCTGGAGTGATGGCAGACACCCTCCCCTACGGTTCCTGGCCCTCCCCGATCACTCCCGAGTCGGTGGCGCAGTCCTCCCCCCGCATCGACGGCGCGCTGTTCGTCGGCGATGAGGTGTGGTGGGCGGAATCCGTGCCCGCCGAGGCGGGTCGCGTCGCGGTGAAACGGCGCCGCACCGACGGTGCGGTCGAGACGGTGCTGCCCGCACCCGCCAACGCCCGTTCCGCCGTTCACGAATACGGCGGCGGGGCCTGGACCGCCTCCGACGACGGGGAGCTGTTCTACGTCGAGAAGACCGACCAGCGCGTCTACGCCCTTCGCCCGGGCGGCGAGGCGCGCGCGCTGACGCCGGCCGACGACACGGTGCGCCACGGCGGGTTGCGGTTCGAGCACGGCACCCTGCTCGCCGTCCGCGAGACGCACGGGAGTGACCGCGTTCCCGCCCGCGCCATCGTGCGCATCTCGCTCGACGGCGCCGTCGACGTGCTCGCCGAGGGCAGCGACTTCGTCGCGCAGCCCGCGCTGTCGCCCGACGGCCGGTCTCTCGCGTGGGTGGCATGGAACCACCCCGACATGCCCTGGGACGCCACGACCCTGCGCGTGACCGAGATCGGCACCGACGAGGTGCGCGAGATCGCCGACACCCCGCGCCGCGCCCCGCTCCAGCCCGTGTGGCTCGGCGACGACGAGCTGTTGTACGCCGACGACCCCGACGGCCGGTGGAACCTGTTCCGCCGTCCCCTCGACGGCGAGCCGCAGCCGGTGTCGCCGGTCGACGCCGACACGGGCGGCGGGCTGTGGGTGCTCGGGACGCGGTGGTTCGGAGCGACCGACGACGGGCGCATCGTCGCCGTCCGCACCGACGGTGCCGACGAGATCGTCGAGATCGCGCCGTCCGGCGTGCGCCCGGTGGACGTGCCCGTCGTGGCCGGCGCGGCGATCGATGACGTGCGCGGGCACCGCGTGCTCGTGTCGGGCTCCGACGCCGGCGGCCGCTCGGGGCTGTGGGCGGTCGACCTCGACGCCGGCACCGTCGACCTGGTGACCGGTGGATCCGGGGCCTGGGGCGACGAATGGATGCCGACGGCCCGTGCCCTCGAGACCGAGGGGCCGCACGGACCCGTGCACGCTTTCGCTTACGCGCCCACGAACCCCGACGTCGCCGCGCCCGAGAACGAGCGCCCGCCTTACGTCGTGCTCGTGCACGGTGGCCCCACCTCGCACGTGGGTCCGGCGCCGTCAGCCAAGACGGCGTTCTTCACGAGCCGTGGCATCGGCGTGCTCGACGTGAACTACGGCGGTTCCACCGGATACGGTCGCGACTACCGTGACCGGCTGAAGGGTCAGTGGGGCGTGGTCGATGTCGATGACGTCGCCGCCGCGGCCTCCGCCCTCGCCGAAGCGGGTCTGGCCGACCGCGAGCGCCTGGCGATCGCCGGGGGCTCCGCCGGCGGATGGACGGTGCTCGCCGCCGTGACGAACACCGACGTGTTCTCGGCCGGGATCTCGCGCTACGGCGTGGGCGACGCCCGTGCCCTCGCCGAAGACACTCACGACTTCGAGGCCCGGTATCTCGACGGCCTGATCGGACCGCTGCCCGAGGCCGAAGCGGTGTACGTGGAGCGCTCGCCTCTGAGCCATCCCGAGCGCTTCCGCGTTCCCCTGCTCATCCTGCAGGGAAGCGAGGACCGGGTCGTGCCGCCGTCGCAGGCCGAGGCGATCCGTGACGCCCTCGCGGCGCACGAGATTCCCCACGCGTACGTCCTGTACGAGGGCGAGGGCCACGGCTTCCGCCGCGCCGAGACGGTAGTCGACTCCCTGCGACGCGAACTGGGCTTCCTCGGGGCGGTTTTCGGCTTCGAGACCCCCGGTATTCCGCCGCTCGAGCTGAGCTGAGGCTGTCGCGCGGCTGAAGCGGGCGATGCAGGCTCTCGGTGCGGAAGAAGCCGAGGCGTCGGCGCGCGCGTCGGGACAGCGTCGGGGGCGAGGTCGGCGTGCACGGTGCGCGCCCCCGAACCGCACGCCGACGGGCCCCCACCGCGATCGGAGGGGGCCCGTCGTGCGACGGCCGTCAGGCCGCGAACTGCTCCAGCTCGGCCGCCAGGCGCGCCCCCACGTGAGCGTGCAGGAACGTCCCCGTGTCGCGGTGCTCCTGCGCCACGATGAGTCCGCTCTCGTGCACGGCCGACACGAGGTCACCACGGTCGTACGGGACGACCGCCTGCACCTCGACGGCGGGCAGGGGCAGAGCGTCCTCGATGGCGGCGCGAAGCTCCTCGATCCCCTCGCCCGTGCGCGACGAGACGAACTTCGCGTTCGGGGCGAGGCCGCGCAGCACCAGGCGTTCGTCCTCGGTCACGAGGTCGGCCTTGTTGAAGACGACGATCTCCTGACCGAAGTTCGCGTCGACATCGCCCATCACGTCGCGCACCGTCATCAGCTGCGCGGCCGGATCGGGATGCGACGCGTCGACGACGTGCAGGATGACGTCGGCGTCGCCGACCTCTTCCAACGTCGAGCGGAACGCCTCGACGAGCTGGTGCGGCAGGTTGCGCACGAAGCCGACCGTGTCGGTCAGCGTGTACACGCGCCCGTCGGTCGTCTCGGAACGGCGGACCGTGGCATCCAGGGTCGCGAACAGCGCGTTCTCGACCAGCACGCCCGCGCTGGTGAGGCGGTTGAGCAGGCTGGACTTTCCGGCGTTGGTGTACCCGGCGATCGCGACCGACGGGATGGTGTGACGCTTGCGCTCGGCACGCTTGGCCTCGCGCGCCGGGGCGAAGTCGCGCAGCTGCTTGCGCAGCAGAGCCATCTTCGTGCGGATGCGACGACGATCGAGCTCGATCTTCGTCTCACCCGGACCGCGCGAGCCCATGCCCGCGCCTCCGGCACCGACCTGTCCACCGGCCTGGCGCGACATCGAGTCACCCCAGCCGCGCAGACGCGGCAGCAGGTATTCGAGCTGCGCGAGCTCGACCTGCGCCTTGCCCTCGCGGCTCTTCGCGTGCTGGCTGAAGATGTCGAGGATCACCGTGGTGCGGTCGATCACCTTCACCTTCACGACGTCCTCGAGCGCGCGACGCTGGCTCGGGGCGAGCTCGGTGTCGGCGATGACGGTGTCGGCGCCGACGGCGGCGACGATGTCGCGCAGCTCCGCCGCCTTGCCGCGGCCGACGTACGTCGCCGGGTCGGGATGGGGACGACGCTGCAGAACGCCGTCGAGCACGACGGCCCCCGCGGTCTCGGCGAGCGCCGACAGCTCGCGCAGGGAGTTCTCGGCATCGGCCTGCTCGCCCTGCGGGTGCACGCCGACGAGAACGACGTTCTCGAGGCGCAGCTGGCGGTACTCGACCTCGGTGACGTCTTCGAGCTCGGTCGACAAACCGGCCACGCGGCGCAGCGCTGCGCGTTCCTCGCGGTCCCACTGGTCGCCGTCGGCGTCGCCGCCGTACGCCGTGGAGGCGTCTTGAAGCGCCTGCGCTGCACCGAAGACCCGGACCCCGCGGTGCGCTTCGGCGCGCGACAGCACGCGGTCCACCGGGTCGACCGGCGTCGCGTCCGTGCTCGGGGGTGTGGTCTGTTCGGTCATGTGTTCCTTCCGTCCGCGGGTGTTCCCACGGTTTTTCCTGGTGTTCTCGCACTTTAGCCGCCCGCGGCGTCGCGCGGCCGGGTCGGATATTCTGTGGGGATGGGGAGCGAGCACTACTTCAGCGCGTCGCCGTCGAGTCCCGAACAGCTCCGCCGTATCCGAGTGACACTCGCGGGGCGCGAATTCGAGGCCGTGACGGCGGGTGGCGTCTTCAGTCCCGATCACGTGGATGCCGGAACCTCGGTGCTGCTGCACAACACCCCTCCCCCTCCCGCCGGCGGGGACTTCCTCGACCTGGGGTGCGGGTGGGGTCCGATCTCGTTGTCGCTCGCGCTCGCCTCACCGCACGCGACCATCTGGGCGGTCGACGTCAACGAACGTGCTCTCGATCTCGTGAGGCGGAACGCGCAGTCCCTCGGCCTCACCAACATCAACGCGGTGCGACCGGAAGATGTTCCCGACGACGTGTCGTTCCGGACCATCCGGTCGAACCCGCCGATCCGCGTGGGCAAGAGCGAACTGCACGGCATGCTCGAGCACTGGGTCCCTCGGCTCACCGAGCGCAGCGACGGGTGGTTCGTCGTGCAGCGCAACCTCGGCTCCGACTCGCTGCAGCGCTGGCTGTCCACGACGTTCGAGAACGGCTACAGCGTGCAGCGCGCCGCCACCGGGCGCGGTTTCCGTGTGCTCCGGGTGCGCCGTCACGGCTCGCCGCCGAGCGAGCCGATCGACATCATCGCCTGAGTCGCCGTCGTTCAGGCGCACGGAACGATCCCGGCCACCAGCGGGGTTCCCACGACCCCTCGACGCGCGCCGGACCGCGGCCCATCGACGGGCTCAGGCCAGTGCGACCTCGCCGGTGAACACCAGCGATGCCGGCCCCGACAAGAACACGCGCCCCTCGGCGACCCGCACCCCGAGCGTGCCGCCGGGGGTGTCCACGACCCACGAGTCGGGAGCAGCCGCGCCCGCCCAGTGCCGCACGGCCAGAGCGGCGGCCGCGACGCCGGTGCCGCAGCTGAGCGTCTCGCCGACTCCGCGTTCGAAGACGCGCAGGCGGATCGCGCCGACGCCGTCACGCACCAGCGGATCGGCGGGAACGACGAACTCCACGTTCGCCCCGTGCCGCGGCGCGGGATCGAGCACCGGCTGGAAGGCGAGCTCGAGGCCGTCGAGCTCGGCCTCGGACGACAGCGCGACGACGACGTGCGGGTTGCCCACGTCGATGCCCACGCCCGGTCGCGCCACCGGAAGCCCCTTCGCGCGGACGAGGGTCTCTTCCGCCTCGATCGCGTAGGCCCCCAGATCGACCTCGAAGCCGCGATCGCTGCGGGTGAGGGTCTTGACCCCCGCGCGGGTGCCGATGCGCAGGCCCCCCTCGATCGAGGCGAGGCCGGTGTCGGTGAGGTAGCGGGCGAACACGCGTGTGCCGTTGCCGCACATCTCTGCCGCGGACCCGTCGGCGTTGCGATAGTCCATGAACCACTCGGCGCCGGATGCCATGGCATCCGCCCCCTCGTCGATCGCCGAGGAGCGCACCACGCGCAGCAGACCGTCGGCACCGATGCCGAAGTGGCGGTCGCAGAGCGCGGCGATCTGCGCGGCGGACAGGTCGAGCTCGCCGTCGGGGTCGGCCACGACCACGAAATCGTTGCCGGTGCCGTGGCCTTTGGTGAACGCGAGAGTCGCCATGCGACCAGTCTAGGAGCGGGCGTCGGGGTCGCTTCCCGGGGCGTCTGCGAAACGGCACCGCGCGGGTGACGGCACGCGCTCTTCGCGGCGGTCGCTAGGCTGTCCCAGCCCTCCGCCCTTCCGTTCGAGGAGACCCATGCCGAAGCCCCCCGCCCTGGTCGCGCCCTCGTTCGATCGCCCTCCGCTGGACGATCTCGATCCGGGAGAGCCCGCGGCCCTCGCTCCCCGGGCGGCCCTGGAGGGGCTGTCGTTCCGCGACCTCCGCGTCGACGGTCTCGACCTCGAGAGCGCGGAACTGACGCTGTGCCGCATCGAGGGCCTCCGCGCGCCCGAGGTCACGCTGCGGTATGCGCACCTGTCCGAATCCGCGCTGTCGGGCTGGGACGTGCCGATCGTCCGGTCGGCGCGGACCACGTGGCGCGACGTCGAGATCGAGGGGTCGCGTACGGGATCGCTCGAGGCCTACGAGTCGACCTGGAACGGCGTGCATTTCGTCAACTGCCGACTCGGATTCGTGAACCTGCGCGGGTCCCACCTGCAAGACGTCGCCTTCACCGACTGCACGATCGACGAACTCGACCTGGGGCAGTCCCGGGTCACCCGCTTCGCCGCGAACGGCACCCGGATCTCGCAGCTCATCGTCGAGCAGGCGACGCTGCAGCACACCGACCTCCGCGGCGCCGAGCTGGAAGGCCTCGCGGGTCTGTCGGCGCTGCGGGGCGCGACCATCTCGTCGATGCAGCTGCAGCAGCTGGCCCCGCTCCTGGCCGCGGACCGCGGCATCACCGTCCGGGACTGACACGAGCGGGCGCGGGTCGGCGATCGGCCGTGAGCCCGACGCGTGAAGCCGGCGCCGGGAGAGCTGACCGCCGCGCTCAGCCGGGTGGCGGCGGTCCGCCCGGTCCGTCGACAACGAGCCTCTTGCCGGTGGCCCACGTCTCGAACGGTTCGTACCCCAGGGCGTCGTAGAAGCCCCGGGCGCCCGTGTTGTCGGGACGCACCATGAGCTGCACCTTCGGGCAGCCGAGCGCCTCGAGCAGCCGCTCCGCCTCGGCCACGAGCAGGCGACCGACGCCCCGACCACGGTGCGACGCCGCCGCGGCCAGGTAGTAGAGCCACCCGCGGTGGCCGTCGTAGCCCGACATGACGCTGCCGACCACGGTGTCGCCGTCGACGGCCACGAGGAACAACTCCGGCTGCACCGTGAGCTTGCGGCGGATGTCGGCTCGGGGGTCGTTCCACGGTCGCGTGAGGCCCGCCTCCTCCCAGAGGGCGACGACGGCGTCCTCGTCGTCGAGCTCGAAGCTCCGCACGACGACGCTCACTCCCCCGCCTCCCCCGCGGACACCAGGGTCGTGGCATCCACGGTGCGGGCGTCGACCCATCGCGCCTGGGCGTAGCGGCGGAACCACGACACCTGTCGCCGCGCGTACCGGCGAGTGAGGGCCTGCGTCTCGGCCACGGCGTCGTCGCGCGTCAGGTCGCCGCGGAGCTGAGCGAGGGCCTGTGCGTACCCGATCGCCCGTGCCGCGGTGACGCCGCGCTCGAGCCCGTCACCGCGCAGCCGCTCGACCTCGTCGAGCATCCCGGCCGCCCACATGCCCTCGACGCGGGCGTCGAGGAGCGGCACGAGCTGTTCGCGGTCGACCGTCGTCGCGATGATCCGGGTATCGGGATGCCAGAACTCCGGCGCGGAGGGAAGGGCGCCGCCGTGCGTCTCGCCGCCCTGTGCCAGCACCTCGAGCGCCCGCACCACCCGGCGACCGTTGCGCGGATCGATGCGCTCGGCGGCGGCGGGATCGGCCTCGCGCAGTCGCGCGTACAGCGCACCCGCGCCGAGACGGTCGAGCTCCGCCTCGAGCCGTGCCCGCACGGCCTCGTCGCGCGGGGGGAACCGGAAGTCCCACAGCACTCCCGAGACGTACAGGCCGGAGCCGCCCACGAGGATCGCGTCGGCTCCGCGGCCGTGGATCTCGGCGATCGCCGCGCGGGCGGCATCCTGATACCAGGCCACCGCCGCCTCTTCGGTGACGGCGAGGGCGTCGAAGAGGTGATGCGCGATGCCGCGGCGGTCGCCGACCGGGAGCTTCGCGGTCCCGATGTCCATGCCCCGGTACAGCTGCATGGCATCGGCGTTCACGATCTCGGCCGCGCGTCCCCGGGCGGCGAGGGCCTCGGCGAGATCGAGTGAGAGCCCCGTCTTGCCGGTGCCCGTGGCCCCGACGACGGCCCACAGGCGCGGTGCGGCGGAACTCACACTCCGACGCGCAGGGACGGCAGACCGAGCGAGACCGCGCGCGGGGTCGCGGCGTCGCCCACCGGCGCCGGGACGCCGCAGGACTCCGCTTGCGAACGGTCCCAGGCATCTCCCGCGCGCGTCCGGCGGATGCGCAGGGGCGCGGCATCGGGCGCGTCGGCCAGCAGGTGGAAGGGCGCGGCGCGCGTCACGGTGACCGAGACCACGTCGCCGGGGCGCGGGACGGGAGAGCCCGCCGGCACCTCGAAGTGCACGAGACGATTGTCTTCGGAGCGACCGGTGAGGCGGTGTGTCGCGGCGTCCTTCTTGCCCTCACCCGCCGAGACGAGCACCTCGAGCGTGCGCCCGAGCTGCTTCTGGTTCTCTTCGGCCGCAATGCGGTCCTGCAGAGCCATGAGCCGCTCGTAGCGCTCCTGCACGACGGCCTTCGGGACCTGGTCGGGCATGGTGGCCGCCGGCGTCCCCTCGCGGATGGAGTACTGGAACGTGAAGGCGGTCGCGAACCGCGATGCCTCGACGACCCGCAACGTCTCGAGGAAGTCCTCCTCGGTCTCGCCGGGGAAGCCCACGATGATGTCGGTGGTGATGGCCGCGTGCGGCATGCGCTCGCGCACCCGATCCAGGATGCCGAGGAACTTCTCGCTCCGATAGGACCGGCGCATCGCCTTGAGCACGCGGTCGGAACCGGACTGCAACGGCATGTGCAACTGCGGCATGACGGCGGGCGTCTCGGCCATCGCCGCGATGACGTCGTCGGTGAACGCGGCGGGGTGCGGGCTCGTGAACCGGATGCGCTCGAGGCCCTCGATCTCGCCGGCCGCGCGCAGGAGCTTGCCGAAGGCGAGGCGATCGCCGAATTCGACGCCGTAGGAATTGACGTTCTGACCCAGCAGAGTGACCTCGATGGCACCGTCGTCGACCAGCAGGCGGATCTCGTTCAGGATGTCGCCGGGGCGACGGTCCTTCTCTTTGCCGCGCAGGCTCGGCACGATGCAGAACGTGCAGGTGTTGTTGCATCCCACCGAGATCGACACCCACCCGCTGTGCACCGAATCGCGTTTGGTGGGCAGGGTGGAGGGGAAGATCTCGAGCGACTCGAGGATCTCGAGCTCGGCTTCGCCGTTGTGTCGGGCGCGCTCCAGCATGCCGGGCAGCGACCCCATGTTGTGCGTGCCGAAGACGACGTCGACCCACGGGGCCTTCTGCTGCACGGCGTCCTTGTCCATCTGCGCCAGGCACCCGCCGACCGCGATCTGCATGCCCGCGCGGGCGTCCTTGCGGGACTTCAGGTGCCCCAACGTCCCGTACAGCTTGCCGGCGGCGTTGTCGCGCACGGCGCACGTGTTGATCACGACGACGTCGGCCTCGGACCCGGCAACGGCGCGGACGTATCCCGCGCTCTCGAGCGATCCCGACAGGCGCTCCGAATCGTGGACGTTCATCTGGCATCCGAAGGTGCGCACCTCGTAGGTGCGAGCGCCCGTCTCGCCCTGTGCGGCGGGAGAGGGAGCGATGAGCGTCGGGGAGGAAACGGGGGTCGTCATGATGCGAGCAAGTCTAAGCGCCGGGGCGGGACGAGCCTCGGGCCGGACTCGGCGTCACCCGGGCAGGCGCGGAGCGACCGTGGTCACCGGAGACTACTGAGGGGCACTACTGGTCGAAAGCCGCGGACTACCTGTGTGCCACCTTTGGCGCAAAAGGCGCAATACGCTTCGGATAGAGGCCGGAAGACGCTGCGCTCAGTAGGTAGCCTTGCGGTCGTAGCCATAACCCGTCCGCCTGCGGGTTTTCCGGGGGGAGATGGGCATGCGGAAAGAACGATCGCGGGAGTGGGCGAAAGCCCTCGTGGGGGCAGACCGGAACGCCGGCGTGCTGGCATCCCGATTGCGAGAGGGCACCTCTTTCGTGCTGGCGGGGCCACGAGGAAGTGGACGGAGCTACCTGCTCCGCGCCGTCGCCGCCGAGCTCGAACGCTGGGGCTCCGCGCCCGTGGTGCTGCGGCCGTCCACCCTCCTGAGCGACATCCCGTTCGGCGCGATCGACGCCACCGACGATCCGCGAGCCTCAGCTCTGCGGGACGGCCCGCCACCCGACTCCGCCCGCACCATCGTGATCGTCGACGACGTCGACGCGCTCGATACCGCCTCCACGACCGCGATCGTCCGCGCGGCGGCCGCGCGGCGGGTCACCGTCCTCATCGGCGTGCGCACCGCGCGGGCACGGGCAGCCCGCCCCACCGCGGAATCCGACGCGCAGCGCCTCGCCCTGGGGCTCTGGCACGACGGCTTCGCGAAGCGGATCGATCTCGGCGAGCTCATCGCCGTCGACGCCGAGGAGCTCGTGTCCCTCTTCCCCGGGAGCGACGCTCTCGACAGTGCCACCCGCGCGGGGCTCGTCTGGCGCGCTGACGGCTCCCGCACGCTTCTGCGGCACCTCCTTCTCGAGGCCCTCTCGGCCGTGGCCGCGGGACGTGATCCCCTCCGCGCGCTCGAGAACATCGCACCGCAGAGCCGCCTGGCCGTCGCTGTCGAGCATCACGTCGCCGACATCGCCCCCGACGACCTCGTCTGCCTCTCCGTCGTCCACCGACTCCCGCACCTCGAGCTCAGCGTGGCCACGCGCCTGTTCCCGGCCGACACCGTCGACGGCCTGGTGGCCAGCGGATTGCTGCACGCCGACGGCACTGCGGCTCGGCGCCTCACGGCGAACGAGCTCATCGCGCGTGAGGCCGAACGTCAGCTCGGGTCGGCGTGCGCGCGCGCGATCATCGACGCCGCATCTGACCGCATGCTGACCGAGGCCGACGAGTGGTGGAGCCTGCCGATCTCGCTCCACATCGCCGAGAAGTGGCACCGGGATGGGTCCTCGTCGGCCGACGCCCCGCAGATCGATCCCCTCGTCCGCGCGCGGATCGCGCTCGACGCGGCGCGGATCGCCAACGATCGAGGCGACTCCGCTCACGCGGCCGCACACGCCGCGCGGGGCCTGCGCGCCCACGATCATCCCGACCTCCGGCTGGAGGCCGTGCTCGCCTCCGGGGGGTGGAACGATTCCGAGTCCGGAGTCGACGCGGTCGACGCGTCTGATCGCGACGTCCTTCGGCGACTCGCGCGGCTGCGCGCGCGACCGCGCGACGGAGCCGCTGACTCCGCAGCCCCGCGTGACGAGGGTGACGCGGACACCCAGATCGAGGTCTTGCTGGTGCGATCCGGCCAGGCGGGCGACGCCCTCGACTGGGCTGCGGCTGCCGACCTTGCGGCCCAAGCCGTGGCGGTGCAGGCCGCGTCGCCCGAGGCACGTCTGCGCGCACTCATCACCGCCGGAACATCGGCGGCCTTCCGTGGCGGGTGGAGCGCCGCATGCCGGTACTACCGCGCCGCGGAAAGACTCCTCGACTCCCGACAGAAGGTCACGGGGATCTCCGCCAAAGACCGATTGTCCGCCGTGATGTTCATGCTCGCCGGGTATCAGGTGGCGGGAGCCGACGGCAGCGACGTGTGCCAGCGGCTCGACGAAGAGCTGCGCACCGCGGCACGCGAGGGCGGGGCAGCAGAGCTGACGCTCGCGGGCGCTGCGGCCAGCATCGCCTTCGCCAGCGAGGGCCGACCGGTCGAGTCGCAGCGGGAGTTGGAAGCGGCGCTCGGGCGGCAGCCGCTCGCCGTCACGGACTCGAATGCCGCGATGATCGAGCTGGGCGTCGCCGAGGAACTCGCGATGAGCGGGCGCACGAAGGAGGCACGCGCCTCTTTGGCGGGTCTCGACCTGGAAGCCAGCCCGCTGCTCGTTCACGGCATGCGGTACGTCGAAACGACCATCCTCGCGGCCGAAGGGCGAGACGAGGAGGCCCGGGCGACAGCTCGCGCGGCGGCCGAAGTGACGGCCGGGACGACCGCTGCGGCGCTGCGGATCCGCGACCTCTTCCGCCTTTCGACCCTGGGAGCAGCCACCCGGGAAGAGACCGACGAACTCATCCAGCTCGCCGCCACCACAGACCTCCCCCTCGCCACCGAAGCGGTGCGGCGGTTGTCGGCCCGTTCGGTGGAAGAGGAATCGACTCCCGTCGACGAGCTGCGCTTGCACAACCTGTGGACCGCGGATCACGGCGAGCGGTGGACGGAACCGGGAGGGATCGAGCGGCTCCCCGCGCACTCCCCTGCCCTGGCCTCGGGCGAAGAACTGACCCGACGCGAGCACGAGATCGCCGTGCTGGTCGTCGAGGGCCTGACGAACCGAGAGATCGCGACACGACTGTTCCTGTCGGTACGCACGGTCGAATCGCACGTGTACCAGGCGCGCTTGAAGGTCGGGGCGGCGAGTCGACGCGATCTGGGCCGTATGGTGGCCGCCGGTGTGGTGCCTGTGCCGCCCGGGGTGCGGTAGCAGGCCCGCCGCGCGTGCGGCGAGCGGACCCGCCGGGCGTGCGGTGAGCGGGCCCGCGGTGGGCGGACCCGCGGTGGACGGACCCACGGTGAGCGAGCCGCCCGGGCCGCGGTGAGCGGGCCCGCCGACGTCTGGCGTGCGCGACCCGTCGGGCGACGCGCGACACTCAGTCGTCGGGTGTGAAACGAACGCTCGTCGACGGCGAAGACCGGAACGTCGAACGGCTGCGGCCCAGTCCGGCCTCGTCGAGCGCCGTCCGCGCCGCCGTCAACGCCACCGACGAGGGGTAGCCGCGTCGCGCGAGCTGGCCGACCAGGCGGCGCAGATCGGTGTCGAAGTCTTTGCCGCCCACCGACCGCACCTTCGATCGAGCGAAGTCCAACGCTCGCTCGGCGTCGTCGTCGGGCATCTCGGCGATCGTCGCCTCCGCGACATCGCGCGAGATGCCGCGCTTGCGCAGAGTCTCGGCCACCGCACGACGACCCTGCCCGCGGCGCTCGGTCGCCGACATGGCCAGCTGCTCGGCGAACGATGCGTCGTCGAGATAGCGGAGGTCGAGGAAATGATCGATGATCTCGGCCGTGATCGCGTCGTCGACGCCGTCGACACCGCGCAGAACCGTTCGCGCCTCAGATAACGACAGCGAGCGGGAGTTCAGCTTGCGCAGCAACACGGATTCGGCACGCTCGCGGATCTCTTCGGGGCTCGGCGCAGCCTCTTCGGGGACAAGACCTTCGTCGGCGTCGCCGGGGCCGTCGACTCGTGAGAACCCTCGTCTCGATCCTCGTGAGCCGCGTTGCGCCGGGTGCTCGTTCCGGTCGCGCCAGGACGACGATCCGGCGGGAGCGTCGCCCGATCCGCCTCGCGAGGGGTGCGCCCCTTCGCCGTTCCCGAAAAGCGGGATGACGGGAGCGAGGGTGTCGTCGTCCAGGGCGCGCAGCGCGGGCCGCGCACCCCGTGCGTCGTCGACGCCGAGCGCGGCCTCGTCGCTCGACGCGACCTCACCGACGGAGCCCGAATCGACGGCGCCCAGGTCCCGGTCGTCGATATCGTCGGGGTTCTGGTCGCCGCCCGCCCGTCTGAACGGACGAAGACCAGAACCCGATTCGTGTTCCGTCATCAGGCCGGGCGGCGGGCAGCCAGCTCGTCGTCAGCGGGAGCTTCGGCAACAACGGGAGGTGCGCCGATGCCCGTCTTGTTCTTGATCTTCGTCTCGATGTCTCCGGCGATGTCGGGGTTCTTGATCAGGAAGTTTCGGGCGTTCTCTTTACCCTGACCCAGCTGCTCGCCGTCGTAGGTGTACCAGGCCCCGGACTTCTTGACGATGCCGTGCTCGACACCGAAGTCGATCAAGCTGCCCTCTCGCGAGATGCCCACGCCGTACAGGATGTCGAACTCCGCCTGCTTGAACGGCGGAGCCATCTTGTTCTTCACGACCTTGACGCGCGTGCGGTTTCCGACTGCTTCGGTGCCGTCCTTGAGCGTCTCGATACGACGGATGTCGAGGCGAACCGACGCGTAGAACTTCAGCGCCTTACCCCCGGCGGTCGTCTCGGGCGAGCCGAAGAACACGCCGATCTTCTCGCGCAGCTGGTTGATGAAGATCATGGTCGTGTTGGTGGTGTTGAGCCCACCCGTGAGCTTGCGCAGCGCCTGCGACATCAGACGGGCCTGCAGACCGACGTGCGAGTCGCCCATCTCGCCCTTGATCTCGGCCTCGGGCACGAGAGCGGCGACCGAGTCGATGACGACGAGGTCGATGGCTCCGGAACGGATCAGCATGTCGGCGATCTCGAGCGCCTGCTCACCGGTGTCGGGCTGCGAGACCAGCAGCGCGTCGATGTCGACGCCGAGCTTCTTGGCGTACTCGGGGTCGAGCGCGTGCTCGGCGTCGATGAACGCGGCGATGCCGCCGGCGCGCTGCGCGTTGGCGATCGCGTGCAGGGTCAGCGTGGTCTTACCCGAGGACTCCGGGCCGTAGATCTCGATGATGCGGCCGCGGGGCAGTCCGCCGATACCCAGAGCGACGTCGAGGGCGACGGAACCGGTGGAGATGGTCGCGATGGGCGCACGGTCGTCGCTGCCCAGGCGCATGACCGAGCCTTTTCCGAACTGCCGGTCGATCTGGGCGAGGGCTGACTCGAGGGCCTTTTCGCGCTCTGCGGGTGAGGGCATGACGTCTTCTTTCTGCTCGCGTTCCGGTCGCCTATAGGCTGTCGCGCTCCCCATCGACGATGGGGCTGCCCGACAAGGCGTTCAGAGTGTCGTTCGACGTTGTCCACGTTAGGGAGGGCCTCCGACATTGGCGGAGGAGAACCTCCCCGATGGGGATGAACGCGTCGCAATCGCTCTTGTGAAGAAGCCTACCGACAATCGAACGAAGATTCGATGACCGCCGCGCCCGGCGTGTCCGACTCCCGAAACCTCAGTGTCGTCGCGGCTCGAGGCGTCCGACGCCGTACCGACGGTCGGCGGGCACGTCGGTCTCGGCACACAACGCCAGCCAGACGTCGCGCGGGTCGACTCCCGCCGCCAATGCGTCGACGCTCGTGCGGCCGCCGACCGCGGACAGGACGAGGTCGGTCAGCAGAGAGCCGCCGCGTGCGCCGAATTCATCTGCCACGGCGCGATCGAACTCGCTACGACGCATGGAAGACGACGAGTCGGCTGCTCAGCGCAGCGAGAGCTCGGGTTCGACCGATGCGACGAGCTCGTCGGGAACGACGTCGGGGAACGTCTGGAGCCCCTCGAGGACGGAAAGTCGGTCTCCGACTTCGCGCATGATGGTGGAGATGGGAACGTCGAGGGCCTCGGCCACCGAGGCGAGGATCTCGCTCGACGCCTCTTTCTGACCACGCTCGACTTCGCTGAGGTAGCCGAGGGCCACGCTCGCGCGGCTCGCGACCTGGCGGAGGGTGCGACCCTTCTGCTGGCGGAGGTCACGCAGGACTTCGCCGATCTCTTGACGAACCAGGATCATTTCGGGCCCTCCTCACTGCTGATTCCGTCGCTGTCCGGGTGGACAACTGCAAACACCGTCTGTGTCACCCTAATGCCGCGCGCTGTGCACCGGATGGGAATCGCTAGACGAAACCGGGATGTGCGACCATTTGTTCCCGCGAATTCGGGCGGGTTCTCGCGACGGCTCGCGGACGGTCTCGGCGTCCGGTCGCGAGTCGCCGTCACAGCGCCGCCAGAGCCCGTCGGATCGCCTGGTGGGCCGTCTCGTGACGGATGCGATCACGATCTCCCGCGATCACGAGCGAGTCGACTCGCGTTCCCAGGGGCGTGGAGACGGCGATGTGCACGGTACCCACCGGTTGTCCGTCTTGCTCGTCGGGACCGGCGACGCCGGTGGTCGCGATCCCCACCTGAGCCGCCGCGCCATCGATGCCGAGCACGTCACGGACACCGCGAGCCATCTGGCGCGCCACGCGGGGATGCACGGCCCCGTGCGCCTCGAGCAGAGCCGCATCGACGCCCAGCACGCTGTGCTTCAGATCGGTCGCGTACGCGACGACTCCGCCCCGCACGACGCGTGACGCCCCCGGCACATCGACCAGCGACGACACCACGAGCCCACCCGTGAGCGACTCGGCGACCGCGACGGTCCACCCCAGCTCCACCAGCCGCTCGATCAACGACGCCGCACTCTCACGAGGGTCTCGGACGAAGGTCTCGTCGAAGTCCTCGGGAACGCCGTCGATCATCGGGCGACTCGGCCCTTGCGCGCCGCTCTGATCTCGGTGACGACGTAATCGAGGCCCGAGGCGATGGTCAGCACGACCGCGATCGTCATGGTGATCACGCTCACCCACCAGACGGTGTTCTGCCACGCGCTCGCGTCGGACAGACCGGCGAACGGAACCAACGCGATCGAGAGCGCCACGGCCTGGGCCACGGTCTTCAGCTTGCCCATCCAAGCGGCCGCCAGCACGTGGTCGCTGACGACGATGAAGCGGTAGATCGTGATGCCGATCTCTCGGATCAGCACGATGATCGTCACCCACCAGGGCAGTTCGCCGAGCAGAGACAGACCGACGAACGCCACGCCCGTCAGAGCCTTGTCGGCGATCGGATCGAGGAGTTTGCCGAGATCGCTGACGATGTCGTACCGACGGGCGATGTACCCGTCGATGCCGTCGGTCGCGATCGCGACGATGAAGACGACCGCGGCCGCCCACCGGAGTCCTCCGCCCCGTCCGTCATCGGCCAGCAGCAACCACAGGAACACCGGCGCGCACAGGATGCGCGCGATGGTGATCGCGTTGGGGAGTTGGGGGTGCACTGCCATCAGTCGCGTCCTGTCAGCTGCCAGGCGTCTTCCGAGCCTTCGTCGTCGTCGCTCTCGACGACCGGGAGGCCATCGTACTGAGACGCGATGGCATCGGTACCGTAGCGGTCATCATCGGCGAGGGCCGATGCCGCCGACGGAGCCGCTGCCGGCGCGGGTGCCGACGGGGCGTCGTCGCCGCGCAGACGAGCGATCACCGCGGGAAGCTGCTCGTTGGTGACGAGCACGTCGCGGGCCTTCGATCCCTCGGACGGTCCCACGATCTCTCGGGATTCGAGCAGGTCCATCAGGCGGCCGGCCTTCGCGAAGCCGACGCGGAGCTTGCGCTGCAACATCGAGGTCGACCCGAACTGCGTCGAGACCACGAGCTCCGCCGCAGCGAGCAGCAGCTCGAGGTCGTCGCCGATGTCGGCGTCGATCTCTTTCTTCTCGGCGGCCACCTGCACGTCGGACCGGTACTCGGGCCGCGCCTGCTGGGTGACGTGCGCGACGACCTTCTCGATCTCTTGCTCGCTGACCCACGCCCCCTGCACGCGGACGGCCTTCGAGGCCCCCATCGGCAGGAAGAGCCCGTCGCCCTGACCGATGAGACGGTCGGCGCCCGGCTGGTCGAGGATGACGCGGGAGTCGGTAACGCTCGTCACGGCGAACGCGAGACGCGAAGGCACGTTGGCCTTGATGAGACCGGTGACCACGTCGACCGACGGACGCTGCGTGGCGAGGACGAGGTGGATGCCGCTCGCGCGGGCGAGCTGCGTGATGCGCACGATGGAGTCCTCGACGTCACGGGGCGCCACCATCATGAGATCGGCGAGCTCGTCGACGACCACCAGCAGGTACGGGTACGGCTTGAGCACCCGCTCGCTGCCCGCGGGCAGCGTGATCTCGTTGTTGACGACGGCCTTGTTGAAGTCGTCGATGTGACGGAAGCCGAACGACGCGAGGTCGTCGTAACGCATGTCCATCTCTTTCACGACCCACTGCAGCGCTTCGGCGGCCTTCTTGGGGTTCGTGATGATGGGAGTGATGAGGTGCGGAACGCCGGCGTACGACGTCAGCTCGACGCGCTTGGGGTCGATGAGCACCATGCGCACGTCGGAGGGCTTGGCCCGCATCAGCAGGCTCGTGATCATCGAGTTGACGAAGCTCGACTTTCCGGATCCGGTGGAGCCGGCCACCAGGAGGTGGGGCATCTTCGCGAGATTCGCCACGACGAATCCCCCGCCGACGTCCTTGCCGACGCCGATCGTCATCGGGTGCGTGGACGACGTGGCCGCATCGGAGCGCAGGATGTCGCCGAGGGTGACGATCTCGCGGTCGGCGTTGGGGATCTCGACGCCGATCGCGCTCTTGCCGGGGATGGGCGCGAGGATTCGCACTTCGTTCGAGGCGACGGCGTAGGCGATGTTGTTGGTGAGCGCGGTGATGCGCTCCACCTTCACGCCGTGTCCGACCTCGATCTCGTACTGCGTGACCGTGGGGCCGCGCGAGAAGCCCGTCACCCGGGCGTCGACCTTGAACTGCTCGAGGACGCTCTCGATGGCCTTGACCACCGCGTCGTTGGCGGCCGAACGCGCCTTCGGCGGGGTTCCGGCGGCCAACGCCGTGACCGCCGGCAGACGGTAGTTCGCCGCGGGCGGGGCCCCCGCATTGTCGCCGCCGAGGCCCGAGATGCCGGGCAGTTCGTGGTCGGGTGCGTCGTCGACGGGCGAGTCGTCGTGCAGCCCCCGACCGGCGGCGGCTCCGGCGAGGGCGCGCGCGTCGAACACCTCGGTGAGGGCATCGGGCGCGGGGGTCGACGGCACCGGCGGACGAAGGGGGGCGGTGACGGGCTCAGGTGCCACGACCGCGGATTCGAAGCCGCCCTGCGTGGTGCCGGGGCTGAGCAGGGTCGTAAGGTCGTCCGACCCCAGGGCGCCGTCGGTGTCTTCTTCGCGACCGGACTTGTTGCGCCGCCACCAGGGCAGCGACTTCTCGGCCGGCTCGTCGTCATGATCGTCGACGGGGAGGACCTTGGTGGTCGCGTCGCGCTCGACGCGCTCGGCGCCGAACATCCAGGCGTAGAGGTCGCCGAGGCGACGGCCGATGCGGTTGGGCGGCGTCTTGGTGAGGATGAGGACGCTGAGCACGGCCAGCAGGGACAGGGCGATGTACGCGCCCACCTCGGTCAGCAGGGTGAGCGGTTCTCCGACGATCCAGCCGGCGACCCCCCCGGCGCGGCTGAGGACCGGCGGTCCGCCCTCGTTGGGGGCTGGTCGGCCGCCCGCGACGTGACAGAAGCCCGACACGGTGACGACGAACAGGCCGAAGCCGATGCCGACCCGGCCGTTGTCGTGGACGGAGGAGGGATGCCGGAAGAGCCATCCCGCGAGCAGCAGCAACAGCACGGGGAGCACGAAGGCGACCCGCCCGAAGAGGAGCCCGAAGCTGTACGCGCTGATCAGCGCCGCCGCCTCGGTCCCGATGAAGAACCACTCCACGACGGCACCGACGACGGCGAGCACGACGAGGAAGAACGGGAAGCCGTCTCGACGCTGATCCCGCTCGAGGTTCTCGGGGCCGAAGGTGCGGAACATCCCGCCCACCCCGTGGGCGAGCGCCATCCAGGCGCGGACGGCGGCCGAGGGCTTCTCGGGCTCGTCGACGTAGCGCTTCGGCGCCGGAGCCGAAGCTTTCGATCGCGGAGACCCCTTCGCGGGGGCGCGACCGCCGGTGGGGGACGAACTGCGAGCCATGCCTCCACGGTAGGCGGGACCCCCGACATTCGCCCGCACCGACGCGGGGTTCAGGCCAGGCGCTTCACCATCACGTCGCGTCCGATCCCGGGGCGCGTGACCGCGAAGCCCTCGGATCGGTACAGGCTGACGGCGTAGTTCCCGCGCTCGACGCTGAGGCTGATCCGGGCGTAGCCCTGCGCACGGGCATGATCGACGAGGCGCTGCAGGAGCGCGCGCCCGACGCCGTGGGCACGCCAGACGGGCCGGACGCCGATGATCAGCTCGGGCACCCCGGTACCCACCCACCCGAACCCGGGTTCGTCGCGCGGCAGCATCCGGTACCAGGCCGCGCCGACGGCATCTCCCCCGGGCGACTCGGCGATGAAGCCGGCGTCTCCGGGACGCATCCATCCCGCGATGTACCGGCGGTACTCGGGGCTGCTCACGATCTCGTGACGAGCACGTGCCGCTCCCGCGCGCCACAGGGCGGCCTCGACCGTCATGTCGGCGAGGAAGGCGCCGTCGGAGGCGACGGCCGCGCGGATCGGGAGACCGGGCATGCCCGAATGATAGCGGCGGCGCGCCGCTCCCGCGCCGGGTGAATCGACGAAGCGCCGCCGGCGAACCCGAGGGTCGTCCGGCGGCGCTTCGGAATGCGGGTCAGGCCTCGATGACCATCGGCACGATCATCGGCCGACGGCGCAGCGACTGGTTGACCCAGCGACCGATCGTGCGGCGCACGACCTGCTGCAACGCGTGGTTGTCGCGGACACCCGACTTGGCCGCTTCGGCCAGGGCCGCGGCGATCTTGGGCTTGACGCTGTCGAAGACCTTGTCGTCTTCGGCGAAACCACGGGCGTGGATCTCGGGACCCGAGATGATCTTGCCGGTCGCCGAGTCGACGACGACGATCACCGAGATGAAGCCCTCCTCGCCCAGGATGCGACGGTCCTTGAGGTCGGCATCCGTGATCTCGCCCACCGACGAGCCGTCGACGTAGACGAAGCCGATGTCGATCTGACCGACCACGCGGGCGACACCGTCGCGCAGGTCGACGACCGTGCCGTTCTCGCCGAGGATCGTGTTCTCTTCGGGGATCCCGGTCTCGCGCGCGAGCTTCGCGTTGGCCATGAGGTGGCGGTACTCGCCGTGCACGGGCAGGACGTTCTTGGGCTTGAGGATGTTGTAGCAGTACAGCAGCTCGCCCGCGGCGGCGTGACCCGACACGTGCACCTTGGCGTTGCCCTTGTGCACTACGGTCGCGCCGAGCTTGGTCAGCCCGTCGATCACGCGGTAGATCGCGTTCTCGTTCCCCGGGATCTGGCTGGAGGCCAGGATGATCGTGTCGCCCTCGCCCGGCTCGATCGCGTGGTCGAGGTTGGCCATGCGGCTGAGCACGGCCATGGGCTCGCCCTGCGAACCGGTCGACATGTAGACGATCTTGTCGTCGGGCAGGTCGCGGGCCTTCTTGTAGTCGATCAGCACGCCGTCGGGGACGTTGAGGTACCCGAGGTCGGCGGCGATGCCCATGTTGCGCACCATGCTGCGACCCAGCAGCGCCACGCGCCGACCGTTCGCGTGCGCGGCGTCGAGCACCTGCTGCACGCGGTGCACGTGGCTCGAGAAGCTGGCGACGACCACGCGGCGCGGAGCGCGCGCGATGACCTGATCGAGCACCGGACCGATGGCCCGCTCGGTGGGCGTGAACCCGGGGACGTCGGCGTTGGTGGAATCGACGAGGAACAGGTCGACGCCCTCTTCACCCAGGCGGGCGAACGCGCGCAGGTCGGTGATGCGGCCGTCGAGCGGAAGCTGATCCATCTTGAAGTCGCCGGTGGCGAGCACGAGGCCGGCGGGCGTGCGGATCGCCACGGCGAGCGCGTCGGGGATGGAGTGGTTCACCGCGATGAACTCGAGGTCGAAGGGCCCGACCTTCTCGTGCTGCCCCTCTTTCACCGTCAGGGTGTAGGGGCGGATGCGGTGCTCTTTGAGCTTCGCCTCGATCAGCGCCAGCGTGAGCCCCGACCCGATGAGGGGGATGTCGCCCTTGAGCTTGAGCAGGTAGGGAACCGCGCCGATGTGGTCTTCGTGTCCGTGCGTCAGAACGACGCCGACGATGTCGTCGAGACGGTGCCTGATCGGCTCGAAGTCGGGCAGGATCAGGTCGACGCCGGGCTGGTGCTCCTCGGGGAACAGCACGCCGCAGTCGACGACGAGCAGCTTGCCCTCGTACTCGAAGACGGTCATGTTGCGTCCGACCTCGCCGAGACCGCCGAGCGGGACCACGCGCAGCGTGCCGGGCGCGAGTGCGGGGGGATCGTAAACAGTCGTGGGCATAAGTGCCTCCTCGGATGCCACCGCGTGGCATCCCCTCGTGTGGCGTCCCAGGCCGCGGATCGGCGGACGCCCATGTCTATCTCGTGGTGCCGTGCACCTTCGGCAGGGCACCGCCGGCGGCCGCGTTGCGGTCGGGGCGGAAGTTGGAGAAATCGGCACCCGCGACGTCGGCGACCAGGGCGAGCTCGTCTTCGATCACCGCGGCCTCCCACTCTTCGGGGCCGACCAGGGGCAGGCGCACGCGCGGGCTGGCGATGCGCCCGAGGCCGTGCAGGATGTACTTCGCGGCGACCGTGCCGGGCACGTGCGTCATGACGGCGCGCACGAGCGGCTCGAGGCCCTTGTGCGCGGCGGTGGCCGTGGCGAGATCGCCGGCGTTCACGGCATCCACGATCGTGCGGTACGGGGCGGCGGCGATGTTGGCCGTCACGCCGATGAGCCCGCTCGCACCGATCGACAGGTGCGGCAGCACGTTGGCGTCGTCGCCCGAGAAGTACATGAGGTCGGTCTGGTTGAGCACCCGGCTGACCTCGCTGAAGTCGCCCTTGGCGTCTTTGATCGCGAGGATGTTGGGGTGCTTGGCCAGTCGGAGGATCGTCTCGTACTTGATGGGCACACCGGTGCGGCCGGGGATGTCGTACAGGATGACCGGCAGGTCGGTCGCGTCGGCGACGAGACGGAAGTGCGTCAGGATGCCGGCCTGGGTGGGCTTGTTGTAGTACGGCGTGACGATCATGATGCCGTCGGCGCCGGCCTTCTCACTGGCCTTGTAGAGCTCGATCGCGTGCGCGGTCTCGTTGGACCCGCCACCCGTGAGGATCTTCGCGCGGCCCGCCGAGACGTCTTTGCCGACCTCGACCAGACGCAGCTTCTCGGGGTCGGTCAGGGTGGAGGTCTCACCGGTGGTGCCGGTGACGACGATGCCGTCGGCGCCCGCGGTGATGACGTCGTCCATGTGCTTCTCGACGGCGGGCCAGTCGACTTCGCCGTCGGCGGTCATCGGGGTGATGAGCGCGACGAGCACCTGACCGAAGGGATTGCCGGAGTGCGTCATGCACCCAGGATATCGGTTCGCGGCCCGCTCTCCGCGGCGTCCGTCTGCATGATCGGTGGGGCAGCAGTGAACATCGGGCGTCGAAGTGCCCCCGCTGCATGATGCCGGTCATGCATACCGACCACCGCGCGCGTGTGCGCGGCGCGCCAGGACCGCCGCCTCCACCAGATGCCATTCGTGCAGCACCATCGCATAGTCGAAGCGCAAGGTCTCGAAGCCCTGCGCCGCGGCAATCGCGTCCCGACGCAGATCTTTGTGCCGCAGCGACACCCCGTCATGGTTCTCGCGGCCGTCGACCTCCAGGATGATCCGCCCGTGGAGCAGGAAATCGACCACGCCGACGCCGGGAATGCGTACCTGACTCTCCAGGCGGATGCCGAGACGACTCAACCGCAGCCGAAGGATCGACTCGAGGCCGCTGTCGGCATCGGGACGCGCGAGGTCGACGAGCCATCGTCGTCCAGCGCGCAGTCCCGCCCTCACCTCGGCCCGTTGTGCACGATCGATCAGCCCCTTGCGCCATGCGGACTCGAAGGCGGCGAAGAAGACCTCGTCTCCGAGGCAGGTCGCCACTTGCACGAGAGCCTGAACGATCGACACGACACCGAACGAGGCAGTCCCGGCATCGTGGTGGTTGACGCACCGGCATCCGGGATGACCGTGGCGGCGACCCGAGGTGCCCAGCCACACGTGGACGCGCGCATCGTCCTCCCACAACCAGACCCCGTACCGGCGGAGGGCGGAGGCGCACGCGACGGATCCGCCGTGCATCGCCGCCGTCGCGACGAGCGGATCGGTCTCGGGCAGAGCGAGCACGCCGTCGCGCAGGCGTTCGAACACCTCGCCCCGCACGAATCGGCGGACGTCGGCATGCGTGGCACCGCGGCGGATCAGGTCGGCACGCCGCATCACGCCCCCGGCTCGCGCCACGAGTTCGATGGCGGTGGATGTGCGCACTCGTGCAGCGTGCCCGAGCGCGATCCGCGCT
This sequence comes from Microbacterium sp. Leaf436, assembly GCF_001424715.1. Taxonomy (NCBI): domain Bacteria; kingdom Bacillati; phylum Actinomycetota; class Actinomycetes; order Micrococcales; family Microbacteriaceae; genus Microbacterium; species Microbacterium sp. Leaf436. The sequence continues at coordinate 755,963 of NZ_LMRB01000002.1, read as the reverse complement.
CGCGCGCCTCCGGCGCGGCTGTGGATAACAGCCCGCCCGCCGGCCCCGCCTGCCCCGCCTGCCCGGCATGCGGCGCGCGCGGTCGATATGCATGATCGCTGGTGCGCCTGCGCACAGATGTGGCGAATGGAGCCGTCGCGCCCAGCCCGCTCCTGTATCTGAACCCCGGCACGAGCCGCGCCGTAGGGTGACCTCATGGCCTGGACCACCCGCGCATCGCGCACCGTCTACGAGAACCGCTGGATCCACGTGCGCGAAGACGAGGTGACGGGGCCCCACGGCGACGGCATCTACGGGGTCGTCCGCGTGCAGCACCCGGCGGTGTTCGTGATCGCCCTCGACGACGACGAGCGCGTGTGCGTCATCGAGCTCGAGCGCTACACGACCGGGCGTTCGCTCGAAGTGCCCGCGGGCGGCTCCGACGGCGAGGATCCGCTCGAGGCCGCGAAGCGGGAACTCCTCGAGGAGACCGGGGTCACGGCATCCGAGTGGCACTACCTCGGCCGCATGAACGCCCTCAACGGCATCGCCGACGCCCCGGAGCACGTGTACCTCGCGCGGGGTCTCGAGACGACGGATGCCACGACGTCCCAGCACGAGGAGGGGATCGACCAGGTGCGATGGATCCCGTTCGCGGAGCTGCTGGCCCTCGTGGCCGACGGCACCGTCTCGGACGGCGAGACGATCGCCGCCCTCGCGTTCGCCGGCATCCACCTGGGACGCTTCCGCTGAGCAGCGACCCGGCCGTCGCGGTGACCCGAGCCGGCCGCGGCGAGGGGCGTTTCAGCGCCCTCCGGCGGCGGCGCGCACGACCAGCCCGTCGGGCAGCAGCCGCGACGCGGCGACCAGCGCCTTGTACCGCAGCGACGGCACCGACACCGCGCGTCCGCGCGCGGCATCGCGGAGTCCTTCGCGCACGACGTCTGTGGCCGTCAACCACATTCCCGGCGGCACCCCCTCTTCGCCTGGAGGCAGGCCCAGACGCTCGTGGAAGTTCGTGTGCACGAACCCCGGGCACACCGCGGTGACGCTGACGCCCCGCTTGCGGTAGGCGACGTTGGCCCAGCGGCTGAAGGAGATCAGCCACCCCTTCGCCGCGCCGTAGGTGCCGCGCGGCACGAAACCCGCCACCGAGGCGACGTTGACGATGCGTCCACTCCCCCGCGCGAGCATCGCCGGCAGCGCGGCGTGCGTGAGACGCAGGGCGACCTCGACGTGCAGACGCAGGTGACGCACCTCGTCGTCGACGGCGTTCTCGTCGAACGCGAGGTCGAGTCCGAAACCGGCATTGTTGACGAGGATGTCGACGCCCGCGGCCACCCGCCTCTCGACGAGGGCCACGGCATCGTCGTCGAGGAGGTCGGCGACGACGACCTCGACCCCGACGCCGTGCGCGGCCCGCACGTCGGCGGCGACGGCCTCGAGTGCCTCGCAATTGCGGCCCACGAGCACGACGTCGGCGCCGCGCGCGGCGAGCTGGCGGGCGAACTCCGCGCCCAGACCGGAACTCGCGCCCGTGATGAGAGCGCTGCGCGTCATCTCAGGCGCCCCGGCGCTCGTAGGTCTCGAAGCGGTACCGGATGCCGCTGCGCGACACGTGCCATCCCTCGACAGGGGTGGCGGCGGCCAGCGACCATCCGTCGAGGCTCGGAGCGTGGGTGTCCCCGTCGACGGCGACGTCGAGACGGGTGAGCTCGACGCGGTCGGCATAGCCGATCGCCTCGGCGTAGAGCTGCCCGCCCCCGATGACCCACGCACGCTCTCCCTCGGTGCGGTCGAGTGCTGCGTCGAGCGACCCCGCGCGATCGGCACCCTCGGCGGACCAGTCGTCGGAGCGCGTGACCACGATGTTGCGCCGGCCGGGCAGCGGCCGGAAGCGCGGCGGGAGCGATTCCCACGTACGCCGACCCATGATGACGTCGGACGACCCGGTGACCTCGCGGAAGTGCGCGAGGTCTTCGGGGACGTGCCACGGCATTCCGCCGTCGGCGCCGATGACGCCGCCGTGGGCTTCGGCCCACACGAGCCCGATCGAGGTCATACCGCGACGGCTCCCCTGATGGCGGGGTGGTGCTGGTAGCCCTCGACGATCACGTCGTCGTAGCGGTAGTCGAAGATCGAGTCGGGCGTGCGGGCGAATCGCAGCGTGGGCAGGGCGTACGGCTCCCGCGTGAGCTGCTCCTGCACCTGCGCGCGGTGGTTGTCGTAGACGTGGCAGTCGCCGCCCGTCCAGATGAACTCGCCGGGCTCCAGGCCGGTCTGCTGAGCGACCATCAGGGTCAACAGCGCGTAGGAGGCGATGTTGAACGGCACCCCCAGGAACATGTCGGCGCTGCGCTGGTACAGCTGGCACGACAGCTTGCCGTCGGCGACCGAGAACTGGAACAGCGCGTGGCACGGCGCGAGAGCCATGTCGGGGATGTCGGCGGGATTCCACGCCGACACGATCAGGCGACGGGAGTCGGGGTCGCGCCGGATCTGCTCGACGACCTGGGCGATCTGATCGATCGTGCCGCCGTCGGCGGTGGGCCAGGAGCGCCACTGCACGCCGTACACGGGTCCGAGCTCGCCGTCGGCGTCGGCCCATTCGTCCCAGATCGAGACGCCGTTCTCTTTCAGCCAGCCGACGTTGGACTCACCGCGCAGGAACCACAACAGCTCGTACACGATCGACTTGAGGTGCACGCGCTTGGTCGTGATGAGAGGGAACCCGTCGGCGAGATCGAACCGGATCTGTCGGCCGAAGACGCTCGTGGTGCCGGTACCGGTGCGATCGGACTTGTGCGTGCCGTTCTCGAACACGTCGCGCAGCAGGTCTTCGTACGGGGTGAGGATGTCGGCGGTCACGCGCTTCACGATACCCGCGCGGGGCCCGCGACGACCCTGCCCCTACGGCATCGCGGACATCCGCCATCTGGGGAGGAGGGGTCCTCCCGTCACGCGACGACTCATCCGCCCCGGTGTCGGTGGCGGCGGCTACCGTTGACGATCGTGGACCTGACCCTCGCCCTCGTGATCGCCGCCGCGCTTCTCGCGGCGACCGCCGCGGTGGGCCTGCTCCTGCGGCGCGGCCAGGGGCGCGTCCGCGCCGTCGACTCCGCCGAGTCGATCGACCCGCGCACGCTCGGCACGGGCCCCCTGGGCGAGGACGCGACCCTTCTGCAGTTCAGCACCGAGTTGTGCTCGCGCTGCCCGGGCGTCCATCGCCTGTTGTCGGCGGTCGCCGACGAGCGCACCGGTGTCCGCCACCTCGACGTCGATCTCACCCATCGCCCCGACCTCGCCCAGCGGTTCCGCGTGCTCCAGACCCCTACGACCCTCGTGCTCGACCGCACCGGCACCATCCGCACCCGTATCGCCGGCGCACCGACCCGCGCCGTCGTCGAAACCGAACTCGATCGTCTGCACGAAGAGGCCCCGCATGTCTGAGAACGCCCGCATCGACGTCCGCGGCCCCCGATTCGCCGCGTCGATCACCGCCGTCCTGTTACTGATCGCCACGGTGCTCAGCCTGATCGGCGTCGCGACGGCGCACGAGACGTCCTCCCCCAACGGCTGGCTGCTGCCGCAGGTCTCGGTCGTCGCGCGGATCGTCGACCCGGGCTTCCTGCTGCTGCTCGTCATCGCCCTGCTTTTCGTCTGGGGGGTCGCCTCCCCGCGCACCGCCCCCTGGGGTGTGCTCTTCCGCCGGGTCGTCCGACCGCGCCTGTCGCCGCCGACCGAGTTCGAAGACCCGCGTCCCCCGCGGTTCGCCCAGGGCGTCGGCCTGTTCGTCACCGCGGTCGGTCTCGTCCTGCACCTCGCCGGGGTCCCCTGGGCCCTGCCGATCGCCGCCGCCATGGCCTTCGTCGCCGCCTTCCTCAACGCCGCGTTCGGCCTGTGCCTCGGATGCCAGCTCTACCTCGTTCTGCAGCGCGTCGGCCTCATCGGGCGCCGGGGCACGGCATCCGCCTGACAGCCACCTTCGCGGAGGCTGTCAAGACCCGAGCGGTGTGGCAGACCCTCGTTAGGCTGGCCGCGTCGCGGTCGCTCCGGACCGCGCGTGATGATGGAGGTCCCCATGGCCGTCACGAGCGAAGCAGCCACCGCCTGGAAGGGCAGCCTGTTCGAAGGTTCGGGTGAGGTGACGTTCACCTCGTCCGGCATCGGCACCTTCGGTGTGAACTGGAAGGCCCGCAGCGAGGGGTCGAACTCGGTCACGACCCCCGAAGAGCTTCTCGCCGGTGCGCACTCGGCGTGCTTCAGCATGGCGCTGTCGAACGCCCTCGCCGAGAACGGCACCCCTCCCGAGTCGGTCGACGCCACCGCGTCGATCACGTTCAAGCCCGGCACCGGCATCACCGGCAGCCACCTGAACGTCAACGCCGTCGTGCCCGGTCTCGACGCCGCGACGTTCGAGAAGATCGCCGCCGATGCGAAGGCCAACTGCCCCGTGTCGCAGGCGCTCGCGGGCATCGACATCACCCTCGAGGCCACGCTTGCCTGAGTCTTCGGCCCGACGCGTCGTCATCGCCGGCGCGTCGGGCCTCATCGGCTCCGCTCTGGCCGATTCGCTGCGCTCCGACGGCGTCGAGGTCACCGCTCTCGTCCGACACGAGCCACGCGACGCGAACGAGGTGCAGTGGCTCCAGAACGCCGCTCCGCTCGATCCCGACGTGCTGGCCGGAGCCGACGCGGTCGTGTGCCTGAACGGCGCATCGATCGGGCACTTCCCCTGGACGCCGTCGTACAAGAGCCAGCTGCTGTGGTCGCGCGTCACGCCGACGCGCACCCTCGCCGCGGCCGTACGCGCGTTGGGCGACGACGCTCCGGCCCTGATCAACGCGAGTGCCACCGGGTTCTACGGCTCGCAGCCCGGCGTCGTACTGACCGAGGAGGCCCGTTCGGGTCGGGGTCTGCTCGTCGACATCTGCGTCGAATGGGAGGCCGCGGCGCGCGGGGCGGGCGACAAGGCGCGCGTCGCGTTCCTGCGCACGGCTCCCGTCGTGCACGAGCAGGGGGTGCTCAAGCCCCTGCTGCTGCTCACCAAGCTCGGCATCTCGGGCCCCATCGGCCGCGGCACCCAGGTGTGGCCGTGGATCACGCTCGAAGACGAGGTGCGCGCCATCCGGCACGTCATCGACTCCGACCTCGACGGTCCGGTCAACCTCACCGGTCCCACGCGGGCGACCGCCAACGATCTGGGGTTCGCCCTCGCCCGACGCATGAACCGGCCCTACGCCCTGCGCGCCCCGATCTGGGGCGTCAAGCTCGCTCTCGGCGCCGACGCCACCGAGGCGCTGCTGACCTCTGACGCCGACGTGCGTCCGACCGCCCTCGAGAACGACGGCTTCACCTTCACGCACCGCACGGTCGACGAGGCCGTGGCCTCGGCCGTCCCCGCCCACGACGCCGCCTGAGACGCCCGCGCCGGGCAGTGCTTCTCGCCCGGCGCGGTGCGGTCGCGGCGCCGTCGGCGCCCCGGCTGCGACTCAGCGCGCGCGGCGCTCCACGCCCTCGAGTCGGATCGCCGTGCGCACCGACTCGCGTGCACGGCGTCGATCACCCGCCGCGTCGTAGGCGAGGGCCAGGCGGTATCGGGCCCGCCAGTCTTCGGGGTGCGCCTCGACGTCGGCGCGGTACTGCGGAAAGAGGGCGTCACCGTCTTCGCGCTCGATGCGCCCGCTGGGACGCACCGGCAGGTCTTCGTCGGGCAGCCCGCCCTCGGCATCGAGGCGCTCCCCCAGGCGTTGCGCGCCCACGCCGAACCACAGCTCCCGGCCGATGGCCCAGAGCGCCAGCAGCGGAAGCACGAGGAGCGCGACGCCCATCGCGATCCCGACCCCGTCGCCGCTCGTGAGCAGCACGATGGCCCGCTGTCCGGCCAGGACAACGTACAGCAGAAGCAGCACCGTCATCACGGCGACGGCGATGCGCGTTTTCATGCGCTGGTGGCGCCCGCCACCTGGCCCGAGACGTCGCCGTCGGCGATCGGGGCCCCCGGCTCGATCGGGCGGGTGCGCACGCCGATGTCGATGAAGCTGTCGAGCCCGACGATGACGCCCCGCGCCTCGCGCGCCGCCGCGAGGGCGATGCGGATGCCGGGGGCATAGGCGGTGGCGGGCTCCACCGTGTCGTGCACGATCGTGAGCGACTCACCGGCCCCCGACAGCACGGTCTCTTGGCGAGCGACCACGCCCGGTCGCCGCAGCGAGTGGATCGGCACGGAGGCCACCCGCTGACCCCGTGCGCGCTGGTCGACGTGCGGCGAGTCGACGGGACCGACCTCGGCGCGCGCCGCGGCGATGAGCTCGGCGGTGCGTACGGCGGTTCCACTCGGCGAGTCGATCTTGGTCTCGCGGTGGGCCTCGACGATCTCGATCGACGGGAAGAACGGGGCGGCCGCGGCCGCCAGGGCGCTGCCGATGACGGATCCGAGCGAGAAGTTGGGGATGAACACGGCACCCGTGCCACCGGCTTCGACGAGCGAGCGGACGAGGGCGATGCGCTCGTTCGACCAGCCCGACGTTCCGACGAGCACGTTGATGCCGCGCTCGATCGCGGCGCGCACGACATCGATCGAGACGGCGGGGGTCGAGGCATCGACGACCAGGTCGGCGCCGTCGAGTTCGCTGAGGTCGGAGGTGGACGTCAGGATCGCCGAGACCTCGTACCCGTCCTCGGCCTCGACGACCTCGCGGATCACCCCGCCCAGTTTGCCGGTACCGCCCACGATGGCCACACGCGTCGTCATGCGTCCAGCCTAGGCGGCGCGCACACGTTCGACGCGCTGTCCACAGATGTACGGTGCGCGGTCCGTCAGACCGGGAGCGGGTCCATCAGCCCCGTGCGCAGCTCGACCGGCAGGTGCGCCAGGTCGTTGTGCGAGAGCAGCGTCCAGGGCCGGCCCTTCTTCTGCGCGATGACGGTCAAGCCGCAGTAGGCCTGATTGATCGTCATCCAACGCCAGTCGGGGGCCTGCAGCACCTCGCGGACGAACCACGAGATGACGAAGTTGTGGGTGATGACGAGCTCGTGCACCTCCCCCGCCTTGCGGGCGAGGAACTCGGCGGTGGCGTCGGCCATCTGCGCGCGGCCGGCCTCGATCTCGGCCTCGGAGACCGACCCGAAGAACGACTCGTATGCCGCGGGCGTTTCGGGCGTCATCCCCGTGGGCACGCAGTCGAACAGCAGGGCCGACGACTCCGGAGCCACCGACGGCAGACGCTCGGCGACGGCTCGCGCCGTCTGCGCCGCACGCTCGAGCGGAGAGTGCCACACCGCGTCGAGCGGAAGCCCCGACAGCCGGTCGGCGAGCAGGGCCGCCTGACGCTGACCACGCGGAGACAGGGGGCCGTCGGTGAGCCCGTGCTCGGCATCCTGGTGCTCGCCGTGGCGCACCAGATAGATGTAGTGCGTCACGTCAGCTCACCTCGTCGTCGATCTGCCGTCCCCCGGCCCCGTGTTCCAGCCTACGTCACGCTCTCGCGCGCGGACCGGTCACTCGGCGGCGCGTGCGATATCCGCCAGTTGGGCCCGGCTGAGGCGCACGCCCACGGCGCGCATGCATTCGACGACGTGACGAGGCGCGAAGGCGTTGACGATGGGGGCGGTGACGATCTTCTGCGCGAGCAGCCAGGCGACGGCCACCGCGGCATCCGGGATGCCGAGCTCGGTGCCGACGGTGTCGAGGGCGCGCAGCACACGAGTCCCCCGGCGGTTCAAGTTGGCGGCCAGTTGGAACCCCCGCACCGACTGCGACGACTGGTCGCGCGTGCGGGTCTCGCCGGAGAGGAAACCGTGCGCCAGGGCGTGCGACGGCGTCACGGCCATCCCCTGCGCCGACGCGATCAGTCGCAGGTCGCCGTCGAACTCGTTCCGGCGCAGCACGTTGTAGGGAACGTCGAGCACCGAGATGCGCGGGTAGCCCGCCGACGACAGGATGCGGGCCTCGACGAGCTGCGCGGCGGTGTACCCGTGCGCACCGATCGCCCGGACCTTGCCCGAATCGACGAGCCACTCGCTGGTGGCGAGCGTGTCTTCGAGCAGGGCCGTGTCGCCGCGGGCGGCGTCGAGCGACAGCACGTCGATACGGTCGGTGCCCAGGCGCGTGAGCGACGCCTCGACGGCACGCACGAGGTTGACGGAGTCGAGCCCGGGGTTGTCGGGGTGTCCTCCGATGCGCACGGTGACCACGGCCTCGTCGCGCATGCGCCGGGTGCGCAGCCACTCGCCGATGATGAACTCGCTGCGGCCGGCCGCGTAGCTGTCGGCGGTGTGCAGCGCATTCCCACCGAGCTCGGCGTAGGCGTCGAGGATGTCGTGGCTGGCGCCGGCGTCGACGTTCCAGCCGAACTCCCCCCCACCGAGGAAGAGCGGGAAGACCTCGAAGCCGGTCTCACCGAGCGGAACCCGCACGTGGGAGCCCAGACCGGGCCCCTGCAGGGTGATCGGAGAAGAGGGGTGCGACGCGCGATCACGACGCAGGCGTGGCGAGGCCGTCTCGTCGACGCCCGGGCCGCTCATGGTGAATCCCCTCGATGCCGGGCGACGGTACGGCGAACCCGTAACTGCACGCCCCCCGACGTACTTCGAGGCTAAAGCTTCGCCCGCGGTGGGCCGCCGATTCGCCCGCCACGGCGATAAACATTGCGTAACGCTTGTGCACCGATCACCCCACGCGTCACACCCGTCACACGACGGATGCCCGCCCCGCGAGAAGCGGGACGGGCATCCGATCAGACGAGAGGATCAGCCTTCGGCGGGAGCCTCGGGGCCCTCGCTCGCGGCGGCCGAGCTCTGCGTGTCGGCGGGCTCGGTCGCGTCAGCGGCCTCGTCGACGACCGGCTCGAGCGACAGCTTGCCGCGGTCGTCGATCTTCGTGATGCGCACGAGGATCTTGCGACCGACCGACAGCACGTCTTCGACGTTCTCGACGCGCTTGCCACCGGCGAGCTTGCGGACCTCGCTGACGTGCAGCAGTCCGTCCTTGCCGGGCAGGAGCGACACGAACGCACCGAAGGTCGCGATCTTGACGACCGTGCCCAGGAACTGCTCGCCGACCTCGGGGTTGGTCGGGTTGGCGATCGCGTTCACCTGCGCACGGGCAGCCTCGGCCGAGGGGCCGTCGGTCGCGCCGATGTACACGGTGCCGTCGTCTTCGATCGAGATCTGGGCGCCGGTCTCGTCCTGGATGGAGTTGATCGTCTTGCCCTTGGGTCCGATGAGCTCACCGATCTTGTCGACCGGAATCTGCACGCTGATGACGCGGGGCGCGGTGGGCGCCATCTCGTCGGGGGCGTCGATGGCCGAGTTCAGGACGTTGAGGATCGTCAGACGAGCCTCCTTCGCCTGGGTGAGGGCAGCGGCGAGCACCGACGACGGGATGCCGTCGAGCTTGGTGTCGAGCTGGATCGCCGTGATGAACTCCGACGTACCCGCGACCTTGAAGTCCATGTCACCGAGGGCGTCTTCGGCGCCGAGGATGTCGGTCAGGGCGGCGTAGCGCGTCTGTCCGTCGACCTGGTCGGTGACCAGGCCCATGGCGATACCGGCGACGGGAGCGCGCAGCGGCACACCCGCGTTCAGCAGCGACAGGGTCGAGGCGCAGACGGAGCCCATCGAGGTGGAGCCGTTGGACCCGAGGGCCTCGGACACCTGACGGATCGCGTACGGGAACTCCTCGCGGCTGGGCAGCACGGGCACGAGCGCGCGCTCGGCCAGGAAGCCATGCCCGATCTCGCGACGCTTGGGGCTGCCCACGCGACCGGTCTCACCGGTCGAGTACGGCGGGAAGTTGTAGTGGTGCAGGTAGCGCTTGCTCGTGATGGGCGACAGCGAGTCGATCTGCTGCTCCATCTTGAGCATGTTCAGCGTGGTGACGCCAAGGATCTGGGTCTCGCCGCGCTGGAAGATCGCCGAGCCGTGAACGCGCGGGATGACCTGCACCTCGGCGTCGAGCGGACGGATGTCGGCCAGACCGCGGCCGTCCATGCGGACGCCCTCGGCGAGGATGCGACCGCGGACGATCGTCTTGGTGACCGACTTGTACGCGGCGCTGAACTCGAGCGTCGCGACGGCGGGCAGCTCACCCGACTCGACGGCGGCGATGAGCTCGGCCTTGACCGAGGTCTTGATCTCGTCGTCGGCGTTCTGACGCTCCTGCTTGTCGGCGATCTGGTACACCGGCACGAGGCGGTCGTAGGCGCGACCGGCGACGAAGTCGTACGTCTGCTGGCTGTACGCCGGGAAGACGGGGAACGACTGGATCTCCTTGGCCGCCGTGCGGGCGACCTCGTTCTGCGCGTCCACCAGCTGGCGCAGGAACGGCTTGGCCGCTTCGAGGCCTTCGGCCACGACCTGCTCGTTGGGCTTGGTGGCGCCGCCCTTGATCATGTTCCAGCTGCCCTCGGTGGCCTCGGCCTCCACCATCATGATGGCGACGTCGCCGTCGTCGAGCACGCGGCCCGCGACGATGAGGTCGAAGACGGCCTCTTCGAGCTGCGTGACGGTCGGGAACGCGACCCACTGGTCGGCGTTCTCACCGTGGCCGGGGATGAGCGCGAGGCGCACACCCGCGATGGGACCCGAGAAGGGCAGACCCGAGATCTGGGTCGACAGCGACGCGGCGTTGATCGCGAGGGCGTCGTAGAACTCGCCGGGCGCGATCGACAGCACGGTGACGACGATCTGGACCTCGTTGCGCAGGCCCTCGACGAACGAGGGGCGCAGCGGGCGGTCGATGAGGCGGCAGACGAGAATGGCCTCGGTCGAAGGGCGACCCTCGCGGCGGAAGAACGAGCCGGGGATCTTGCCCGCGGCGTACGAACGCTCTTCGACGTCGACGGTCAGCGGGAAGAAGTCGAAGCCTTCACGCGGGTGCTTGCCGGCGCTGGTGGCCGACAGGAGCATGGTCTCTTCGTCGAGGTAGGCGGCAACGGCGCCCTGGGCCTGCTGAGCGAGGCGTCCGGTCTCGAAGCGGATGGTGCGGGTGCCGAAACGGCCGTTGTCGAGAACGGCTTCAGCGGCGGTGATTTCTGGACCTTCCAAGAGGTCCCTCCTTCTTTGTTTAGGCTCGCCGCCCCGTGTGGGCGACGAGCTGCATGCGAAGGAGCAGGAACAGGCAGAAAGGGCGCGCCGACGTGTCGGCCCGGAAATCCCGGCGACTGGCCACCAGTAGACGACCACCCGGCAAACGACGGGGAGTCCACCACAGGGGACCAGCGTCTGCCGGCCTGCTCCGTGAGCTCATGTGTAATTGAGCGGATGCCAAGACGGCATCGTCCTCACCCTACCAGCGCCGCGCGGAACGGGGTGGTCACCGCACGGATTCGTGCTTTAGCGTGACCTCATGGGCATCATCCGTCGCAGCAGTCACACGCTCCTCGTGTGCGTGCTCCTCGGCGCGGCGATGGCCCCTCTGTCGGCCGCCGCCGCCTCACCCGCCTCCGCGACGAGGGCCGTGACCGCCGCCGTCGATGAGGCGGCCGTCGCCCAGGTGAAGCAGGCGCTGGATGCCGCGGAGCAGTCCGCCGCGTCGGCGTCGCGTCGCGCGCTCGACACCTCGGCGACCGCCGAGCGCACCCGACTGCTCGCGGAGTCCACCGCCGCCCGCGCCGAGACGCTGACGGCGCAGAGCACCGCCGCCGACGCGCACCTCTCGTCCACCCGCACCCGGGCGGGCGCCAGCGCCTCACGCCTCTACCGCACCACCGGGAGCGGCCCCCTCGTGGCGCAGCTGCTGACGGGCGCCGATCCCGACTCCCTGCTGTCGCGTCTGGGCATCCTGGATCGGATGGCGACCGTGGCGGCGCGCACGGCCGGCCAAGCCCGCAGCGCGGCCGACGTCGCCACGTCTCTGCGCGCCCAGGCGGAGCAGGCCCGCGCCGAAGCCGCGCGCCTGGCGGCCGAGGCGCAGACGACGGCGGCCACCGCCGCCGCCGAGGCCGCGACCGAGACGGCGACCGTCGCCGCCGCCCAGGCCCAGCTGAACGACCTGTACGCGCAGCTGGCCGAGTTGCGGCGCACGACCGCCGAGCAGGAGCGCGCGGCGCGCGAGCGCGAGAAGGCCGAACGCGACGCCGCCGAGCCCGGCGGATCGACCGGCGGCGGTCCGGGCTCCGGGGGCGAGGGCGGTGGGTCCGGCGGCGGCTCGGACTCCGGCGGCGGCGACTCGGGCGGCGGGTCCACTCCCGGCGGCGGGTCCGGCGACGGCGGCGGCTCCGGGGGCGGGTCGAATCCCGGCGGCGGGAACGGCGGCGGCTCCGGCAGCGGCGGCGGGGACTCCGGCGGCGGAGGGAACTCCGGCGGCGGCAGCGGCGGAAACGGCGACGGCTCGGGCGGCGGCTCGGACGGCGGCACGACGGCCCCCGCCGGCCCGGTGATGAGCCCGAGCGAGGCGCGCACCCACGCGCGCGGAGCGATCAGCGGCTACGGCTGGGGTGACGACCAGTTCTCGTGCCTCGTGTCGCTGTGGAACCGCGAGTCGGGCTGGCGGGCCGACGCGCTGAACCCCTGGAGCGGTGCCTACGGCATCCCCCAGGCCCTTCCCGGCGAGAAGATGGCCTCGGCGGGTCTCGACTGGCGCTCGAACGCGGCGACGCAGATCTCGTGGGGCCTGCGCTACATCGCCGACCGCTACGGCAGCCCCTGCGGCGCCTGGGCGCACTCGGAACGCACCGGCTGGTACTGACGCGGCCCCGCCGCCCGCTAGCTCACGAGACCACCCGTCCTTCGCGAACGCACGGGCCGTGGCGTGTGCTCTCGACGACGCCACCACGACGTCCGCGACAAGGCCCTCGTCAGACGGCGCGGGTACGCTCGCGATCGCCGCGGGTGGGCAGCTCGACGTAGCCCGCGTGCTTCGCCAGAATGCCGTCGCCCGCGGTGCGTCCGCGGACGCGGCGCCACACCCACGGCAGGGCGTCGCGCGTGAGCCAGGCGCCGTGCGGGGCGTCGTCGTCGGCGTGCAGCGCCTCGTCGAGTCCGAGCAGCGCCGACGCGTCGGGTACCCCCAGGGCCTCGGCCGCGCGATACGCCACCAGGCGATGCCCGGCCGAGCGCAGGTGCACCAGATCGTCGGCCCAGTGCGGCAGCTCGCCGAGGTCGGCGACGGCCTCGAGGTCGAGCAGGATCGCACCCTGCTCCTGCGCGATGCGCCGCAGCTCGACGTTGTACGTCGCGAAGCGTCGCGCGAAGATGCGGGCCGCCGCGCGTCGGGGCAGGAAGGTCGTCACCAGGAGCACGTCGGCGCCCGTCCGGCGGATCGCGCGCACGGCGGACTCGACCTCGGCGACGATGGCCGGGATGACGGGCGCCGGTCCCACGAGGTCGTTGGCGCCGATGAGGATCGACACGAGGTCGGGCTCGAGAGCGAGCGCGGCGGGGACCTGCTCGTCGATCAGGTGACGCACCCGACGGCTGCGCACGGCCAGGTTGGCGTAGCGGAAAGGCCCCGCGTCGCTGGTGTGCGCCAGCAGCTCGGCCAGACGATCCGCCCACCCGCGGTATTGCCCCGCCGGCATGCGCGACGCGTCGCACAGGCCCTCGGTCAGCGAGTCGCCGAGCGCGACGAAGCGCGTCCACCGCCCCCGGGTGCGGGATGCCGACAGGGTGGCCGGTCGCGTTCCCCCGCGCAGCAGCATGCTGTCGTCGACGGCGCGGAGGGCGACGGCATCCTGGTAGTGCCCGACCAGGTCGCGGGTGAGGGCCTGCCAGGTGCGCCCCTGTACCGCCTCGCGCGCGGCGCGGGCGAACGCGCGGCGCTTCGACTCGTCGCCGACGAGATCGGCGACGCGGGCGCGCAGGTCGTCGAGGTCACCGGGACGGTACAGCCAGCCGTCGACGCTGGAGCGCACCAGGTCGAGCGGCCCGCCCACGCCGGTCGCCACCACGGGAACACCGCTGGCGAGGGCCTCCTGGATGGTCTGGCCGAACGTCTCGCTCTCACCCGGGTGCACGAACACGTCGAAGCCGGCCATGGCCTGCGCCAACGCCGCACCCGACAGGTGCCCGGTGAAGACGGCATCCGGAATCGCCCTCTCGAGCGCGGGCCGCGAGGGGCCGTCGCCGACGATCACCAGGCGCGTGCCGGGTACGTCGGCGAGCGCGCGCAGGTCGTCGACCTGCTTCTCGGGGGCGAGGCGCCCGACGTACCCCACGATGCGTTCACCGTTCGGGGCCACCTCGGCCCGCCACGCGTCGTCGCGGTGCTCGGGCGCGAAGCGGACGGCATCCACTCCCCGACCCCAGCGGCGGATGCGGTCGACGCCCAGACCTTCGAGCTGGCGCGTCGACGCCGACGACGGGGCGAGGGTGAGCGTGGCGCGGCGGTGCAGGCGGGCGACGTGCCCCGCGACGAGCGCCGTGGCGTGGGGCAGGCCGTACTTCTGCGAGTAGGCGACGACGTCGGTCTGGTACACCGCGACCGAGGGGATCCTCAGCGCGTCGGCGGCGGCGAGCCCCTGCCAGCCGAGCACGAACGGGGAGGCCAGGTGCACCACGTCGGGATCGAAGTCGCGCAGGAGGGCCCCGAGGCGGGCGGCCCGGGCGAACACCACGCGCACCTCGGGGTACGACGGCAGCGGCACCGAGCGCAGCAGCTCGGTGCGCGCGCCGTGCAGATCGGCGGTGACATCGCCCGACTTCGGAGCGATGACGAGGGTCTCGTGCCCCGCCTCGGCCAGATGGCGCAGCACATGCAGAACGGAACCGGTGACCCCGTTCATGTGGGGGAGGAAGGATTCGGCCAGCAGCGCGACTCTCACGTCTCCAGGGTGAGACCTCGGGCGGGCCGGTGGGGGCCGGATCGGGGCCAGGTTCGCGATGTTCACCCGATGCTCCGCTGGGCGTCACCGCCGCGTGGGCGGGGCGTCTCGATCGGCGGCGGAGAGTGACGGAATGGACGGTGTCGACGGGTGGCTGCAGGCGATCGCCGCGAGCCCGTGGGCCCTGCTCGGCATGGCGGTCCTCGTGTTCGCCGACGCCTTCCTCGTCGTCATCCCGGGCGAGGCGGCCGTCACCGCCTTCGGGGCACTGGCGGTGTCGCACGGCACGCCGCCGCTCCTCGGGGTCGTGCTCGTCGCCGCAGCCGCGGCCTTCGCGGGCGACGCCTGCTGCTACCTGGTCGGTCGCAGGGTCGGCGTCGAGCGCTGGGCGTGGATGCGCCGCCCCCGTGTGCGCGCCGCCCTCGACTGGGCGCGGGCACGCCTGGAACGCAACGCCGCGGTCGTGCTGTTCACCGCGCGGTTCGTGCCCTTCGCTCGCCTCGCGGTCAACCTGGCCGCGGGCGCCGCGCGGGTGGCTCCGGCGCGCTACCTCGGGGTGGCGGCGGTCGCGGCGCTCGCCTGGGCGGCGTACCAGGCCGTGATCGGCGCGATCGTGGCCGCGGTGGTGCCGGGCGGGCCGGTCGTCGCGGTGGTCGTGTCGATCGTCGTGGCGGTGGGGATCGGCGTGGGGATCGATCTCGTGCTGGCGCGTCGCGCGAAGCGCCGGGTGGCGTCGCGGGGCTGATCGTCGGCGGCGGATGCCGGACCCCGGGCGTAACGCCGACGCGGGCCGGGTCTTCATACGATGTTCTCGGCACGCGTCTGTCGCGATGTCGGAGGCCCCGGGCAGCATGGGGGCATGAGCGACGGCTACGACCCGGACTTCCTCGGCATCCCCCTGCCCCTCCCCTCCCCCACCACGCCGGTCACCCGGCTCGACTACCCGCGGTTCTCGGTGCTCCTCGACGAGGAGCGGCGGTTCGCCGCCGTCACCGGCGTGGTCATCGACGGGGCGACGCTGCGCGAGCAGCCGCGCACGGGCGAGTGGCGGCTCGATCCGCGCGTCTCCGCCGACGCGCAGGCGGGTCCCGAGGTCTACAGCCGCAACGACCTCGACCGCGGCCATCTCGTGCGGCGGCGCGATCCGGGCTGGGGCTCGGCGTCCGAGGCTCGAGCTGCCACCGAGGCGACGTTCTTCTACACGAACGCCGCTCCCCAGGCTGCGGGTTTCAACCAATCGAAAGAGCTCTGGCTGGGCCTCGAAGACCACGTGCTCGCCTACGCCGAGACGACCGACCGGCGTCTTGCGGTGTTCACCGCCCCGGTGCGGGGCGCCGACGACCCGCCGTATCGCGGCATCCGCGTGCCCCTGCGGTTCTGGAAGATCGCCGCCTGGCGCGACGGCGACGCCCTGGCGGCAGCGGGCTTCGTGCTCGATCAGAGCGCGCTCGTCGACACGCGGCAGGCTCTGACGGTGGCGCCGCTCGGGGCGTTCCGCACGTTCCAGGTGCCCATCGCCGACATCGCGGCCGAGGCGGGTGTCGACGTGGGGCCGCTGCAGGCCGCCGACACGTTCGTGCGGCGGGGGCTGCGCCCGGTCGCGGCGCGCGAGCTGCGCAGCGCCGACGACATCATGCTGTGAGGCGAGCGCTCGCGCCGACGCCTCGCTCCCCCGCGCAGCACGGCGGCTCGCCCGTCGACGGCTCCGCGAGCGAGGACTCCACGAGGTCGGGGCCGTCGGCCCGGCTCGTCAGCCCACCCGCACCGCGTGCAGAAGGGTGTCGATCGCGGCGGAAGCGTGCCCGCCCCGCAGCTCGGCATCGGCGCTCGTGCGCGTGATGCGCTCGCAGCGCTCGATGCGGAACCTCTCGTCGAGGGCGCTGCGCAGCAGTTCGGGCGTGTACAGGATCGCGGGGTCGGTCGGTCCGTGACCACCGGCGGCGATGTTGTCGACATCGTGACCGATCACGACGAGCGAACCCCCGGGTGCGACCCACTCCGCGATCCGTGCGACGGCGACGGCGCTGTCGGGCAGGTGCAGGTAGCACGACACCACGAGGTCGACGGGAGTCGCGGGCTCCCACTCGTGGACGTCTCCGCGCGTCCAGGTGACCGCGTCGCCCCCGGGCCGCGCCGCGGCGAGCGCGAGACCGGCGCCCGAGAAGTCGACTCCCGTGCAGGTCCAGCCGCGCCCGGCGAGCCACAGCGCCGTGCGCCCGTCGCCGGTCGCGACGTCGATGGCGGTTCCCGGCGGCAGCGTCGCCGCGATCTCGCGCACAGCGGCGGGCGGCTGGGTGGCCCACACTCCCCCGGCCGAGGCGCGGTATCGCTCGTCCCACTGCGCGGCATCCATCGCGGCTCCTTCTGCTCGCCCCCACCCTAGGGCGGGTCCGCTCCGGGCCGGGTGCACGGGCTCAGCGATCGGCCGGTCCTCGAACGCGCGCGGCCGCCCACTCCCACGCCACAACCTCAGCGATGTGCACAACCTCAGCCCGAACGGGCCCCTCCCGACTGAGGTCGTGCGCATGACCGAGGTTGTGCGCGACCCCGCGCACGACGACGCCCCGCCGCCCGCGAGGGCGACGGGGCGTCATACGGGGTCACTCCCCCGACAGACCACCCAGCAGGTGGCCGAACGAGCGGCCCTCGCCGAGGTACGACGACGGGTCGAACGGATCGGCGTCGCGTACCGGCTCGCGCGCGGCGATCGCGTCGGCGAACTCCCGGGCTCCGCGGTCGACGCGCGAGCCCAGCGGGGCGACCTCGTCGGCGTTCGATCCCCAGTCACTGGATGCCGCGAACACTCCGGTCGGCACGGGATTGGCGTGCAGGTAGGTGAACAGCGGCCGGATGGCGTAGTCGATCGCGAGCGAGTGGCGCGCCGTCCCCGCGTTCGCGCCGATCAGCACGGGCGTGCCGTTCAGCGCCTGCGGGTCGAGCACGTCGATGAACGACTTGAACAGGCCCGAGTAGCTGGTCGAGAAGATCGGCGTCACGGCGATGATGCCGTCGGCCGACACGACCGTGTTGATCATCTGCTCCAGCGCCGGGGGCGCGAAGCCGGTGAGCAGGTTGTCGGTGAGGTCGTGCGCGTAGTCGCGCAGTTCGAACACGTCACTGGTGGCGTCGATGCCGCGCTCGCGCAGCTCGGCCAGAGCCGCGTGGGCGAGGCGGTCACCGAGCATGCGCGTCGACGACGGCGTGGACAGGCCCGCGGTGATCACCGCGATGCGGCGGGCGGCCACGTCAGGCCCCCACGCGCGTCGCG
Source organism: Microbacterium sp. Leaf436 (assembly GCF_001424715.1). NCBI lineage: Bacteria > Bacillati > Actinomycetota > Actinomycetes > Micrococcales > Microbacteriaceae > Microbacterium > Microbacterium sp. Leaf436. Next base: position 737,951 of record NZ_LMRB01000002.1, on the reverse strand, counting down.
GCGGAACCGAAGGCGCTGCCGGCCTTCGCGGCATCCTGGTACGGGCTGCCCGCGGTGAGGTTGTCGCCGCGGTTCGCGGCGGGAACGGCCTGGCGCGGAGCGGCACCGGCGTACGCCTTCTCGACCATGTTGGCGTGCGTGGGCGCGTCGGGCACCTCGGCGGGGCGGTTCTTCTGCAGCTCCTTGCGCAGCACCGGCACGACCTCGGAGCCCAGGATGTCGAGCTGCTCGAGCACGGTCTTGGTGGGAAGCCCCGCGTGGTCGATGAGGAACAGCTGGCGCTGGTAGTCGCCGTAGGTCTCGCGCATCGACGCGTAGCGGTCGATGATCTGCTGCGGCGAGCCGACGGTCAGCGGGGTCATCTCGCTGAAGTCCTCGAGGCTCGGGCCGTGGCCGTAGACGGGGGCGTTGTCGAAGTAGGGGCGGAACTCGCGCACGGCGTCCTGCGAGTTGGAGCGCATGAACACCTGTCCGCCGAGTCCGACGATCGCCTGCTGGGGCGTGCCGTGGCCGTAGTGGGCGAAGCGCTCGCGGTACAGCGTGATGAGGCGCTGGTAGTGCTCCTTGGGCCAGAAGATGTTGTTGGCGAAGAAGCCGTTGCCGTAGTACGCGGCCTGCTCGGCGATCTCGGGGGTGCGGATCGAGCCGTGCCAGACGAACGGCGCGACGCCGTCGAGGGGACGCGGGGTCGAGGTGAAGCCCTGCAGCGGGGTGCGGAACTTCCCCTCCCAGTCGACGACGTCCTCGCGCCACAGCTTGTGCAGCAAGTCGTAGTTCTCGATGGTCAGGGGCAGCCCCTGGCGGATGTCCTTGCCGAACCAGGGGTACACGGGTCCGGTGTTGCCCCGGCCGAGCATGAGGTCGGCGCGACCCCCCGACACGTGCTGCAGCATGGCGAAGTCCTCGGCGATCTTCACCGGGTCGTTCGTGGTGATGAGTGTCGTCGAGGTCGTGAGGATGAGGCGCTCGGTCTGCGCGGCGATGTACGCCAGCGTCGTCGTGGGCGACGACGACCAGAACGGCGGGTTGTGGTGCTCGCCGAGGGCGAAGACGTCGAGGCCGACCTCTTCGGTGTGCTTCGCGATGGTCAGCGTGTCCTTGATGCGCTGCGCTTCGCTGGGCGTCTTACCGGTGGTCGGGTCCTGGGTGATGTCGCTCACCGTCATGACGCCGAACTGCATCCCGGGCCAGTTGTTCGTCTCGTTCACCGTGCTCATCTGAATCAGCGCCCCTCTTATTTGTATGCAACTGAATATACATGCTCCAACGTGCGAGACCGAGCTTTATTCCGCGTTACCTCATCGGCATCCGGAATCCACCCCCGTGGACCGCCGCTCCCGGCGGGGATATCGTCGCTGGCGATGACGACACCGACCCGTGTGCCCTTCTGGGACAACGCCCGCTTCGCCGCGATCGTGCTCGTCGTGTTCGGTCACGCCGTGCAGCGACTGACCTACGATTCGGATGCCGCCGAGGCGCTGTACCTGCTCGTCTACGCGTTCCACATGCCCCTCTTCGCCCTCGTGGCTGGCTACTTCTCGTCGTCGGCCGAACCGACCCGCCGGCGGATGGCGCGACTGTTCACCGACCTCATCGCGCCGTACCTGATCTTCGAGACGCTCTGGACCGTCACCCAACTGCTCGTGACCGGCCGGAGCAACCTCGATCCGGCGCAGCCGTCGTGGACGCTGTGGTTCCTGCTGGCGCTGGCGCTGTTCCGACTCGTGCTGCCGTATCTCGCGCTGCTGCGCGCGCCCGTGCTGTGGGCGTTGGCGATCTCGATCGTCGCCGGGTACCTCCCCGGCATCGACTCGACCCTCTCGCTCTCGCGCTTCCTCGGCCTGTTGCCGTTCTTCACCCTCGGGTGGTGGCTGCGCGAGCGCGACGTCGTCGCGCGCCGGGGGCTGCTCGACGCCCGACCGGTGTGGCTGCGGATCGTCGCCGTCCTCGTCCTGGCCGGAGCCGGGGCGATCGCGTTCGCCTTCGTCGACGTCTGGCGGGACGTGCGCCTGGGCACGTGGTTCTTCTTCGTCGACACGTACGCCGACCTGGACGCCCCGCAGTGGTGGGCGGGCGGGGTGCGGCTGGCGATCATCGCCCTCGCGCTCGTGCTGATGACGGCGTTCCTGCTGCTCGTCCCGCGCCGCGAGACGTCGTGGACGCACCTCGGCCGGTACACGATGTACGTCTACCTGCTGCACACGTTCGTGCTCTATCCGTTCCGCCAATCGGGCGTCCTGCGGGGTCTCGAACCCGCGGCGCTGTGGATCCCCCTCATCGCCGTCGCGAGCGTGGCGATCGCCGTCGGCCTGTCGAGCCGGCCCGTGCGCCGACTCACCCGCCCCCTGGTGGAACCCCGGATGCCGTGGCTCTTCCGCGACCGGGAGCTGGGGGCGGGTCGCGGGTCGCGGTAGGTGACCCTCCCCGCCCCGCGCGCGTCGGCTCCCCTCACGCGCCGAGCAGCCCCGCCCCCACCGACTCCCCCGCGGCCGGCGCCGGCGGTACGGCCCACAGCCCCGACCCGACGTGACGCACGTACTCGTTCATCGCATCGGTCGACAGGGACCGCTGCAGGGTGACGTAGCGGTCGGGGGCCTTCTGGAACGACAGGAAGAAGAGCCCGGCGTTCAGCCGCCCGAGGTCGGTCGTCCCGTCGACGAAGTTGTACCCGCGGCGCAGGATCTGAATGCCGCCGTTCGTGTCGGGGTGCGCCAGGCGCACGTGGCTGCGCGGGTCGATGCGCGGTTGCCCCGCGGCATCCGTCGCCTGGAAGTCGGGCTTCGTGAACTCGTCGCCACCCGAGAGCGGCGCCCCCTGGCCCTTGTCGCGGCCGATCACGCGGTCCTGCTCGGCGAGGCGGGTGCGGTCCCACGTCTCGATGAGCATCGCGATGCGCCGCGCCACGAGGTACGACCCGCCGACCAGCCACGCCGGACCCTCGGATGCCGACACCCAGACGTTGTCGTCGAGGGCGGCGGTGTCGTCGGCGAGCACGTTGGCCGTGCCGTCCTTGAATCCGAAGAGGTTCCGCGGGGTGGCCTGCGCGGCCGTGGTCTTGGACGTGCGGCCGAAGCCCAACTGCGACCACCGGATCGTCGCCCGCCCGAAGGCGATGCGGCTGAGGTTGCGGATCGCGTGCACGGCCACCTGCGGATCGTCGGCGCAGGCCTGGATGCACAGGTCGCCGTCGGACCGCAGCGGGTCGAGGTCGTCGCCGAGGAACGCCGGCAGCCGCTCGAGCCCCGCCGGACGCTGCCCCTCGAGGCCGAAGCGCGCGTCGAACAGGGTCGGGCCGAAGCCGAACGTGATCGTGAGGTTGCTGGCCGGGAGCCCCACCGCCTCGCCCGTGTCGTCGGGCGGTGCCTGCGGCGACCCGCCGACCGCCCCCGTCGCACTGACGTCGAGCCCCTGCATCATGCGGGTGGCCGCGTACGTCCAGTCCGACAGCAGCTCGGCGAGATCGTCGCGGGTGGTGCGGGCCATCATGTCGTACGAGGCGAAGTGCAGGTGGTCCTGCACCGGGGTGGTGATGCCGACCTGGTGGATGCCGGAGGCCGCGGCCGTGGCATCCATCGCCCGCCGCGCCTGATCCTGACCGTACGCGGCACCGCCCGCGAACCCGCCGCCGGCGCCGACGGCGAGGCCGGCCGCACCCGCCCCGATCGCGAGCCCCATCAGGCCGCGTCGGGACAGGCCGGTGGCCTCCGGGGTCGGGTCAGACGGCGTGGTCGGGGTCTGCTCTTCGTCGGTCACGCTCACTCCAGAACGGTCACCGTGAGCTGCGAGAGCGGCTCGGCCAGCGCATTGATGAGATCGGTGAACTGGCGCTTGTCGGCGTCGGTCAGCTGCGAATAGGCGACGAAGCCCGCGTCGGCCGAACCGTGCGCGGCCAGGGCCGCTTCGAGGTCGGCGTACCCGGTGTCGATGCGGGTGACCAGGGTCGTGCCCTTGTCGCCCTTCGATTCGGCGAAGTCCCGCACGAGCGAGAAGGCCATCTTCGAACCCTCGACGTTGGCGGCGAAGTCGTACAGGTCGGTGCCCGACCACCAGTCCTCTTCGCCGCTGATCTTGCCCGTGGCGACCTCGTCGAGCAGCGCGATCGCCCCGTTCGAGATGCCCGCGACGCCCTGCGCGTCCAGCGCCTGCACGAACTCGTCACCGTGCACGTAGTCGTACAGCTCCTGCGTGTCGGCGATGAGCTTGTCGCCGTAGGTGGCGCGCTCGGCCGGGGTGGACGGCGCCCAGTCCTTCCACGCCGGCGTCTCGCCGTCGGCGTTCAGCGCGTCCTGTGCGGGGACCCACAGGTCCTTCTCGATGCGGTGGAAGCCGGTCCAGTCCAGGCCCTCCGCCACGGCGTCGACCTCGCGGTAGTCGATGCGCGGGTCGAGATCGCCCAGGGCCTCGGCGATCGGCTCGATGCGCTCGTAGTAGGCCCGCACGCGCGGGAACTGCGTCTGCGCAGCCGCGTCATCGCCGGACTCGTAGGCGGCGGCGAAGGTCTGCACCGCGGGGAGCAGCTGACCCACCTGGTCCTTCACGAAGGCGGCGTACAGGTCGACGGCCTGCTGCTTCTGCTCGGCATCCGGTCCCGTCACGGCCACGGCGTCGCCGGTGACCGAGAAGCTCGCCCGGCCCACGCCGTCGCCCACCATGCCGGGCTTGCAGAGGGTGAAGTAGTCGCCGGGCTGCGCGACGACGGTGAGGTTGCGCGAGGCGCCGGGGGCAATGTTCTCGACCTCGCCGACGATGCGCAGGCCGTCGGAGGCCAGCAGGTAGAACTCCGTCGTCTGGTCGCCCTTGTTGCTGACGTCGAAGGCGACGGTGCCGCTGGGGGCGGATCCCGCCGACACGGCGCACCCGTCACCGGTCGAGGTGACCGTGAGGGCACCGGAGGCGGCCGCGTCGGTCTTGGCGACGCAGCCCGAGAGGACGAGGACGGCCGCGCCGGCGACGGCCGTGGCCGCGAGGAGGCGAGTCGAGGTCATGATGCTCCATTCGGATGAGGGGTGGATGCCGCGGCATCGGGTGCGCGAGCGGCGTCGAGGGTCTGTGGGGTGGGGCTCACGCTCGCATCCGGGGCCGCGTCGGCAGCGCGGGGCTTCGGTCGCCGGTTCGCGCGCACTCCGCGCACGAACAGCGGCACCACGATCGCGATGTACAGGGCCCAGGCGATGACCTGCAGCCAGGTCATGGCGGGCATGAATCCGACCGTGGCCTGCAGCAGCGCGGCGAGCGCCTCACCGGGGGCGATGGTGTCCGAGACGTCGAACGCCCAGCCGAAGGGGAACCCGCTCCAGCCCGTCGCCACGAGGCCGGTGACGGGATCGAGGGGGGCGGCGCTGCCGAAGGGGCCGGGAAGGGCACCGGCTTCCTGCAGGTCGTGCAGCGCGTAGGCGAGCACCCCGGCGGCGACCACGACGAGGAAGCCGCCGGTCCAGGTGAAGAAGCGACCGAGGTTCAGGCGCAGCATCCCCCGCGCGATCAGCCAGCCCAGCAGAACGGCGGCGATCAGGCCGACGAGCGCGCCGAGAAGGGCAGCGGGCGTGTCGCCGAACGACTGCACCATCGACCACAGCAGCAGGGTCGTCTCGACCCCCTCGCGCGCCACCGAGACGAAGCCGATCGCGACGATCGCCCAGACGCCGCCGCGGAGCGCCCTGTCGACGCCCCCCTCGAGACCGGCCTTGAGCGTGCGGCCGGCCCGCTGCATCCAGAAGATCATCCACGTCACCATCGCCACCGCGAGCAGCGACAGCCCGCCGCCGAGCAGCTCCTGCGCTTCGAACGTGAGCATGTACGCGCCGAAGGTGAACACGGCGCCGACGGCGAGGGCGAGGGCGATCGCCAGCCCCACGCCCATCCAGAGCCGCGGGAGGGCGTCGCGACGCCCGAGGCGCGTGAGGTAGGCCACGAGGATGCCCACGACGAGCGCGGCCTCGAGGCCTTCGCGAAGGCCGATGAGGAAGGTGGCGAAGAAGCTGGCAAGCACGGGCGGGGTTCCGACTCTCGGGTTTCGGGTGGGGCGCCGCGGCACTGCGGGAAGGTAAGGACAGCCTCACCTGACCAGGACACGATACGCATCTCCCTGGCCGGTTCGCACCCCGCCGATCGGCGGGGTTTGCCCCGGGAGTGCGATCGACCCGCCTTCGCGCCCCTTCCGTTCCGCCGTCCACGAAGGCTCCGTCGGTAACCATCGGCAACATTCGCGCGGCACCGCGCGGATCGACCTAGCCTCGTCGCATGTCCGACCTCACTCTCCCCGTGCTCGACCTGTCGCTCCTCGACCAGGGTCCGGATGCCGCCGCCCGCTTCCGAGACGAGCTGCGCGCCGCGACCCACGACGTCGGGTTCTTCTACCTGACCGGCACGGGGGTGAGCCCCGCGCTCGAGGCGAGCCTGCTGGCAGCCGCGAAGGGCTTCTTCGCGCTGCCCGAGGCCGACAAGCTCGCGATCGAGAACGTCACGAGCCCGCACTTCCGCGGATACACGCGGGTCGGCGGCGAGCGCACGCAGGGCCGGGTCGACTGGCGCGAGCAGATCGACATCGGGCCCGAGCGCGAGGCCATCTGGGCCCACACGCCCGGAGGCTCGCCGCGGCGCGCAAGCGACGCGACGAGTGGGCGTGGGGACGACCCCGACGCTCCCGGGTACGACCGGCTGATCGGTCCCAACCTGTGGCCGGCGGCGCAGCCCGAGCTCAAAGAGGTCGTCACTGAGTGGCACGACCACCTCACCGGCGTCGCCCGCAAGCTCCTGCGCGCGTGGGCCCTCGCCCTGGGCGCCGAGGAGCAGTACTTCGACCGCCACTTCGGCGACCCGCAGACGCTCATCAAGATCGTCCGCTACCCGGGCAAGGACGACCCCACCCCCCAGCAGGGTGTCGGCGCGCACAAGGACTCGGGCGTCCTGACGCTGCTCTGGGTCGAGCCCGGCAAGGGCGGCCTGCAGGTCGAGCGCGACGGCGAATGGGTCGACGCCCCTCCGGTGCCGGGCGCTTTCGTGGTGAACATCGGCGAGCTCCTCGAATACGCGACGCAGGGTTACCTCCGCGCGACGAACCACCGCGTGATCTCGCCGCGGTTCCCCGACGAGCGCATCTCGGTGCCCTTCTTCTTCAATCCGGCCCTCGACGCGCGCCTGCCGATCATCGACCTGCCGGCCGATCTCGCGGCCGAGGCCCACGGGGTGGAAGACGACCCCACCAACCCCATCCACGCCACCTACGGCGAGAACGCTCTCAAGTCGCGCCTGCGCGCGCACCCCGACGTGGCCGAGCGGTGGCATCCCGACCTGGTGGCCGCGCGCGCGGCATCCTGAGTCCGCGTCTCTCGAACGCCCGTCGTCGGTCCAGCCGGCGGCGGGCGTTCTTCGTGCGCTGGGTGGGGTCGGGGCGTGCGCGGCGCGGGCGGGCCGCGGCCCCGATAGCCCCGGGCACGGGGCTCGACGAGGTACCCGGTCTCATACGGCCCGACGCCGCGCTCCCTCCGGGCACGCATAAACGCCGTTCCTGCGCATAAACGCTCCGACACCGCGTTTATGCGCAGGAATGGCGTTTATGAGAGCCGGGGCGGGCGGATCGGTCAGCCGAGCCGGGACAGCCCCGGCCGAGGGCCCCGACGATGCATCGGGTCACGTCCTGCCCGACGCCGCGCTCCCTCCGGGCACGCATAAACGCCGTTGCTTCGCATAAACGCTCCGAAACCGCGTTTATGCGCAGGAATGGCGTTTATGTGGAACTGGCGCCGGGGGACGCGGGCATCGGCGCCAGACCCCGGATGCCGGGCCCCCGGCATCCGGGAACAGCGAAGGCCGCCCCACACCGTGGGACGGCCTTCGAGAAAGCGATATACGCGGGGTCGCGCTTAGCGACGGAGACCCAGGCGCTCGATCAGCGAGCGGTAACGCGCGATGTCGATGTCCTGGAGGTAGCCGAGCAGACGGCGGCGCTGACCCACCATCAAGAACAGACCACGACGCGAGTGGTGGTCGTGCTTGTGCTCCTTGAGGTGCTCGGTGAGGTCCTTGATGCGCTGCGTCAGCATCGCGACCTGCACCTCGGGGGATCCGGTGTCACCGGGGTGCGTCGCGTACTGTTCGATGATCGCCTTCTTGGCGTCAGACTCGAGTGGCATAGATGGGATCCCCTTTCTCTCATTGCGCGGCGCCCGACGCCTGATACGTGGGCTCTCTTTATCCGCGGCCGATCAAACGGCAACCGCATGAGTCTACAGCACGGCTCACCCGTTCACACACGCCCGATGCTCGGCGCCTGCGGCGACGCGATGTCGGAGGGCTGGCGTACCCTCAATCCGTGCAGCTCACCGTCTTCGTCAAGCCGGGTTCCCGCCGCGGCCCGCTGGTCGAAGACGGGCCCGACGGCCTGGTGGTGCACGTCCGCGAACGCGCGGTCGACGGGGCCGCGAACGCCGGCGCCGCGCGAGTGCTCGCGGCGCACTTCGACGTCGCCCCGAGCCGCGTCCGCGTCGTACGCGGCCACACCGCGCGCGTCAAACGCTTCGAGGTCGACGAGTGAGCCGTCAGAGCGCCTTCATCGACCTGCGGCCCCTCACCACGTCGCCTGCCTTCGCCCGTCTGTGGATCGGCTCCACCCTGTCGGGGCTCGGCGGGCAGCTGACGGTCGTCGCGGTCATGCTGCACGTGTTCGAGCTGACCCAGAGCACGCTGGCCGTGTCGATGATCGCCGTGGCGGGACTGGTGCCGATGGTCATCGCGGGCCTCTACGGCGGCATGCTCGCCGACGCGTTCGACCGCCGCACGGTCGCCCTGCTCGCCGCCCTCGTCACCTTCGCGTCGACCGGCTTGCTCGCCGCCCTCGCGTGGTCGGGGCTCGAGACGGTCGGCTGGTTGTTCGTCCTGAGCGTCGTGAACTCGGCGGCGAACTCCATCGTCATGGCGACGAAGTCGGCGATCACCCCACGCCTCATCCCCCGCGACCTCCTTCCCGCCGCCGCGGCCCTGCAGGGCGTGACGGTCGGCATCATGGTGATGGCCGGACCCGCGCTCGCCGGTGTGCTCGTCGCCGTCGCGGGGTACGCGTGGACCTACTCGCTCGACGTGCTGCTCATGAGCTCACTGTTCCTCGGGCTGTGGTCGCTCCCCCGGCTCCGTCCCGAGGGCGTCGTGGTGCGCCCGGGCCTCGAGTCACTGCGCGACGGTGCGCGGTTCTTGAAACGCGCGCCCAACATCCGCCTGCAGTACGTGCTCGACATCATCGCCATGACCTTCGGCCAGCCTGTGGCGCTCTTCCCCGCCATCGGAGCGGTGCTGCTGGGCGGCGGTGCGATCACGACCGGGGTGCTGACCGCGGCGGTCGCGGCGGGGGCGTTCCTCTCCAGCCTGTTCTCGGGGCCGATCGGCCGCGTCCGTCGACAGGGGCTCGGCATCGAACGCGCGATCCAGGTCTACGGCCTCGCGATCGGCCTGTTCGGTCTCGTCCTGCTCGCCGCCAGCCTGGGCTGGCTCCGCCCTGACGTCGTCGACGAGACGCACGCCGCGGTCGCGCTGATCGCCCTCGCCGCCGTGGTGCTGGCCGTCTCGGGAGCCGCCGACAACGTCAGCGCGATCTATCGCTCCACCATGATGCAGGCGGCCGTCCCGGATGCCATGCGCGGGCGCCTGCAGGGCATCTTCATCGTCGTGGTCGCCGGCGGCCCGCGCGTGGGAGCCCTGTACGCGGGCACCCTCGCGACGGCCACGGCCCTCTGGGTGCCGCCGCTGTTCGGCGGTATCGTGATCCTCGGCCTCGTCGGCACACTGGTGCGCTTCACACCCCGGTTCCGCGCGTACGACGCGCTGAACCCGCAGCCCTGACCCCGCGCGCGACGACGGCCGCATCGCGCGCACCCCGCTCCGCGGAGGGCACCCGTCCCCGGGTCTTCTAGCCGCAGGGACCCGGGACGCCCCTCGTGTCGCAGCTTCGTGCGAGCACAGCCCCGCACCCGCACTGCCGACAGTCGGCGGATTTCCGCCGTCGCATCCGCTTCGCCCGCGCGATGTCGGCGCCCGGGCCTAGGGTCGGGATCGTGGCATCCGGTTCCTCTCCCTCCCCCGTCTCCATCGCCGTGCAGTTCGTGCTCACGGGCATCGTGTGGGGCTCGAGCTTCCTCTTCATCGCGATCGCCCTCACCGGAATGACCCCGGCGCAGGTCGCCGGCGGGCGGCTGCTGTTCGGTGCGCTCGCTCTCGCCGCGATCGTCGCGATCCGGCGCGAACGCCTCCCCCGCAGCCGACGGGTGTGGGGTCACCTGTGCGTTCTGGCGGCCACGTTCTGCGTCGTGCCGTTCCTGCTGTTCGCCTGGGCCGAGCAGCACGTCTCGTCGGGACTGGCGAGCATCTTCAACGCGACCACGCCGATCATGACCGCGATCATGGCGTGGGCGGTTTTCCGCGTCGAGAGCCTCAAGCCGGGCCAGCTGCTCGGCATCGCCGTGGGCATCGCCGGGGTCGTCGTGATCATCGCGCCCGGCGCGGTCGCCGACGTGGGCGACAGCACGGTCGCGCAGATCGCGCTGCTGGGCGCCACCGCCTGCTACGGCTTCAGCCTCGCGTACATGCGTCGGTTCCTCGGCGACACCGGACTGTCGGGCATCGCCTTCGCCTTCGGTTACATCGGCCCGGCGGCGGCGTTCATGGTGCTGCTGTCGCCCGTGATCCTCGCCGAGCCGATGGACCTGACGACCCCGGTGGTGCTCAGCATCGTCGCCCTGGGGGTACTCGGCACCGGCATCGCCTACGTCTGGAACCAGAACACCCTGCGCGCCTGGGGGCCCACCCGGGCCTCGACCGTCACGTACATCACCCCCGTGGTCGGGGTGGCTCTCGGCATCCTCGTGCTCGGGGAGCGCATCTCGTGGAACGAACCCGTGGGGGCGGCCGTGGTGTTCGTCGGCATCCTGCTCGTGCAGCAGAGGCTGCGCCTGCGGCGTCGCGTCACCGCGGGGTGACGCACCGCGGGCGGCTTCCGCGCACGACGGAGAGACCACAACGACCCCGGATGCCGAGCACCCGGGGTCGCCCGAGAAACGCGGAAGGCCCCGGATGCCGAGCACCCGGGGCCTTCGCGGAGATCACGCCTGGAGCGCGAGCTGCAGGTCGAGCTCGATGGTGACGTCCTTGCCGACCAGCACGCCGCCGGTCTCGAGGGCGGCGTTCCAGGTGAGGTCGAAGTCTTCGCGGTTGATGACCGTCTTGGCGGTCGCGCCGGCCTTGTAGTTGCCCCACGGGTCGGTGCCGAAGCCGCCGAAGTCGAGCGAGAAGGTGGCGGGCTTGGTGATGCCGCGGATGGTGAGGTCGCCGTCGACGAGGAAGTCGCCCTTTTCGACGCGCACACCGGTGGAGCGGAAGTCCATCGTCGGGTAGGTCTCGATGTCGAAGAACTCGGCGGAGCGCAGGTGCTGGTCGCGGCCCTCGTCCTTGGTGTCGACGGAGGTCACGTCGACGGAGGCCTCGACGGTGGCCTCGAGCGGGTTCTCGGGGGCGACGATGGTGGCGCTCTTCACACCGAACGTGCCGCGCACCTTCGAGATCATCATGTGGCGCACCGAGAAGGTGACCTCGCTGTGCGACGGGTCGAGGACCCAGGTGCCGGTCTTGTAGCCGGGGATGTCGAGGGCGGTGGTGTCAGTCATGTCACTCCTAGAGGTCTGGGGAGCCGCTTCGGCGTCCTGCCGGGATCCAACTCCCATTCACACGAATGTATTCCACGATCGAGGAAAATAACGAACCCGAGGGAGCCGCAGCCCCCTCGGGTTCGTGAACGTTCCGTGAAGAACGGCTGGTCAGCCGACCTTGAGCAGGTCGATGATGAAGATGAGGGTCTTGCCACCCAGGAAGTGGCCGCCGGCGGGACCGTAGGCCAGGTGCGGCGGGATCACGAGCTCGCGGCGACCGCCGACCTTCATGCCCGGGATGCCGTCCTGCCAGCCCTGGATGAGGCCACGGAGGGGGAACTGGATGCTCTCGCCCCGGCCCCACGAGGAGTCGAACTCTTCGCCCGACTCGTACTCCACACCGGCGTAGTGCACGGTGACGGTGTCGCCGGGCTTCGCCTCGGCGCCGTCGCCGACGGCGATGTCGCGGATGACGAGGTCGGAGGGGGCGGGGCCGCTGGGAGCGTCGAACTCCGGCTTGGTGCGATCAGTCATGCCTCCATCCAAGCACGGCCCGGCGGTCGATGACGGCCCCTGGACAAAGACTCAGCGCCCGGTGCCGCGGCGATGCCTGCGTGTCTACCGGGCGCTGAGTTGGCCTACATCGATGGTGCTCCCGCCTCGCCGCGCTGTCAAGACCTCACGGCGCGAGCAGCGCCGCCCGCGCGTCGGTGGTGCGCTCGAGCAGGTACCGCTCGGTGGCGACAGCCTGCGGATCGCGCCCCGACAGGGCGCGCTGGCGCGCGGCGGCGAGTGCCGTGGCATCCGCGATGAAGGCCTTCATCACCGCCGTGCGGTCACCGGGCAACGTGCGCGCCCACGCGAGGGCCGAACGGCGCCCGGGGCGGGTGGCGAGCATGTCGACCTCTTGCGGCGTGAACCAGCCCGCGACGGCGTACTCGCCCAGCCGTGCGCGGGTGAGACGCGTCTCTTCGCGCCGCAGGGCCAGGATGCCGGCGATGAACGCCAGGAACAGCGGCACCTGCAGCGTGGCGTACACCTCGAAGAAATTGGCGAACGTGGCCGAGCCGTTCCACAGCCCGTGCAGAACGATCGCGGCGAGCACGCCGGGGATCCCGTAGGCGAGGGCGCCACCCCCGCGCAGTCCGCGACGCGCGGCGAGGCCGAACGCGAAGCCGGTGAGGCTGGTGAACATGACGTGCGCGAACGGCGACAGCACCGCGCGCAGGAAGAATGTCGTGGCGACCTGGCCCGGGCCGCCCTCGAGATAGCTGATGGCGAAGTACTGCACGTTCTCGGTCAGGGCGAAGCCCGCACCGATCAGCGCGCCGTAGACGATCCCGTCGACCGGGCCGTCGAAGAACCGTCGGGCGAACACGAAGATCAGGAGCACGCCGAGGCCCTTCGCGAGCTCTTCGACGATCGGTGCCTGCACGACCGAGCTGAACTCGGCCGGCAGCCGGCCCACCGCCAGGGTGAGGACCAGGTCGACCCCCAGCGCGAGGGCGACGGCCGCCACCGCGCCCCAGGCCACGGCGAACACGAGCAGTCGTCTCGGTTCGGGCTCCCACCGGTCGATGTAGCGCACCGCGAACCAGACGATGACGAACGGGATCACCGCCAGCACGAGCCCGATGAACGAGGCCGCCGTTCCCAACACGCCCGTGAAGTAGCGGACGAGCAGGGCGAGCACCGGCACCAGGAGTACGGCCACCACCCACAGGGCGATGCCCCCGCGGCGCCGGCGCGGAGGCGCGGCCGAGCCGGCCGCCTGCGGTGCCGGGGAGATGCGGGCGGGCTCGGCGGAACCGGGCTGCGCCAACGGCGAGGGGTAGCTCATGCGCACAGCCTAGGGGCGGCCGGCGACACGGCATCCCGGGCTTGCGACGACTCCCCGCCGGTGCGGCCCGGTAGCGTGGAGGCATGCGATTCGCCCACGTCCGTTCCCCGGAGGGGGCGGAGTCCCCCCGTCTCGTCAGCGTCCACGATGACGAGTTCTCGTTCGTCGACGAGTTCTTCGAGGGCGCCCCCCGCCGGCTCGAACAGCTCATCGTCGGCGGTGACGCCCTGCTCGAGCGCGTGCGCGCGGCGTCCGTCGGTGCACCGCGGCATGCGCTCTCGGGCGTCGCCTTCGCCTCGGCGGTGCTCGCTCCCCCGGCGATCCTCGCGGTCGGCCTGAACTACGCCGCCCACTCGGGCGAGCTGGGGCTGAAGACCGACACCGGGCCCACCGTCTTCGTGCTGTGGCCCAACTCCCTCACCGCCCACGGTGCGACGACGACGTGGCCGCGACAGCTCAGCGAGGCCGTCGACTACGAGGCCGAACTCGGCGTGATCATCGGGCGCCCCGGGCGCGACGTCGCCGAGGCCGACGCCCTCGACCACGTGTGGGGCTACACCGTCGTCAACGACATCACGGCGCGCAACATCCAGTTCTCGGAGGCGCAGTGGTCGCGGTGCAAGTCGTTCGACGGCTTCACCCCGACGGGCCCGTTCGTGGTGACCGCCGACGAGATCCCCGACCCGCAGGACCTGCACATCTGGACCGTCGTCGACGGGCACACGGTGCAGGATGCCAGCACCGGCCAGATGGTGCGCACGGTCGCGACGCTCATCCACAAGCTGTCGGAGTCGGCGACCCTGCTGCCCGGCACGCTCATCTCGACCGGCAGCCCCGGCGGAGCGGGCTACTCGCGCGACCCGCAGATCTTCCTGCGCGACCGCTCGACGGTGACCGTCGGGATCGACGGCATCGGCGAGCTGACCACGCACTGCCGGATCGTCGACTGAGCCACGCCCCGCGCGGCGACGGTGCCGCCGGACCGCCGGTGACGGCTGCCCGGTGACCGACGCCCGGCCCCCGGGCGGGCGACTCGGCGCTCACCCTCGACGCGACGACGGGGCCGCGACCACTCGGTCCCGGCCCCGTCGTTCGTCGTGTCAGCCTTCGACGACGTCCTCGACGGCACGGATGACCGGGATCGCCTCGGTGATCGGGTGCAGGCCCGACAGGCGCGCCGGCGAGAGCTGCTTGATGACCTCGTCGCGCGTCATCAGGCCGGCCTCGACGACCAGGTCGGCGACGTTGCGGTGCGTCAGCAGAGCCGTCTTGGCCAGGGCCGCCGACGCCGCGTAGCCGATGAAGGGCGTCAGCGCCGTCACGACGCCGACCGACGAGCCGACCATGGCTCCCAGGCGCTCGCGGTTCGCGGTGATGCCGTCGACGCAGTTGACCCGCAGGGTCCACATCGCCTGCCGCATCCACGTGATCGACTGGTAGATCGAGTGGGCGATGACGGGCTCGAAGGCGTTGAGCTGCAGCTGCCCGCCCTCGACCGCCATGGTCACCGTCATGTCGGCCCCGACGACCGAGAACGCGACCTGGTTCACGACCTCGGGGATGACGGGGTTGACCTTGCCGGGCATGATGCTCGAGCCGGCCTGGCGCGCCGGAAGGTTGATCTCGCCGAGGCCCGCCTGCGGACCGCTGGAGAGCAGACGCAGATCGTTGCAGATCTTCGACAGTTTGACGGCGTTGCGCTTGAGCGACGACGAGAACGACATGAACGCGCCGGTGTCGCTCGTGGATTCGACCAGGTCGGTCGCGGTCTCGAGATCGAGCCCGGTGATCTGGCGCAGGTGCCGCAGAACAGCGGCCCCGTACCCGGCGTGAGCGGTGATGCCCGTACCGATGGCGGTGGCGCCCATGTTGATCTCGTACAGCAGGTAGGCGTTCTCGGTCAGACGGCTGTAGTCCTCGCCCAACGTCGTGGCGAACCCGTGGAACTCCTGTCCGAGCGTCATGGGCACGGCATCCTGCAGCTGGGTGCGGCCGACCTTGAGGACGTCGTGGAACTCCTCGGACTTCGTCAGGAAAGACTGACGCAGCAACGCGAGCTCTTCGAGCAGGCTCTGCAGGGTGAGCGCCAGCCCGATCTTGATGGCCGTCGGGTAGACGTCGTTGGTGGACTGGCTGCGGTTGGTGTCGTCGATGGGCGAGAGGAAGCCGTAGTCGCCCTTCTCGCGGCCGGCGAGCTCGAGGGCGATGTTGGTGATGACCTCGTTGGCGTTCATGTTGGTCGAGGTGCCGGCCCCGCCCTGGATGACGCCCACGGTGAACTCGTCGTGGAACTCACCGTCGATCACGCGCTGGGCGGCGCGGTCGATGAGGTCGGCCTTCGCCGCGTCGAGCACGCCGATCTCGCGGTTCGCGCGGGCCGAGGCCTGCTTGACCATCGCGAGGGCTCGCACGAGATCGGGGTAGACCGAGATCGGCCGCTTCGCGATGGGGAAGTTCTCGAGCGCGCGCGCGGTGTGGATGCCCCAGTACGCCTCGAAGGGGATCTCGAGGGATCCCAGGGAATCGGTCTCGGTACGGGTGCGCGTCATTGCGTCCAAAGCCATGTGGTGTCCTCGTGGGTTGTCACGGCGAGCAGGGATGCCACGAGCCTAGCCACCGGTCCCGTTGCGGTCGTTCGACACTGCGGCCTGTCGCCCGGCCGACACGCTCCGGCGCGTATACCGAACGCGGCGGCCGTCGCGGCGGCGTCACCGCTTGCGCGAGAACGCCTCGAGTCGCTCTTCGGGGCTCAACGCCGCCATGCGTGCCGTCCACTCGGGCGTGAAGAAGCCCGTGGCCTGTGCGTCGACGACCGGGACCACCGCGTGGGTGATCGTGTCGTCCCACACGTGCACGAGGTGGAACGCGCGCCCGGCGTCCATTCCATTGACCTCGTCGGCGGGGCGGGCGAGGTCCATCGTGTAGCAGGAGGCCGCGGCCACACTCACCGGCACCCCGGCGAAGGTCCCCGACGTCGAATAGTGCAGGTGGCCCGCGAGGATCGCGCGCACGTCGGTGCCCGCGATCGCGTCGGCGAGACCGCGCTGATCGCGTAACTCGAGGATGTCGAAGAACGGGATGTGCGAGGGCAGCGGCGGATGGTGCAGCGCCAGGATCGTGCCCCGCGGCGCCGGCTCGGCCAACTCGGCGCGCAACCACGAGAGCTGGGCGGCGTCGAGGTCGCCGTGGTGCCACCCCGGCACGGTCGAGTCGAGCGCGATGAGCCGGAGTCCCCCGAGGTCGTACACCCCGGTCACGGGCTCCTCGCTCGGCTCGCCGTCGAGCAGCTCGGCGCGCAGCGCGGGCCGTTCATCGTGGTTGCCGGCCACCCAGACGACCGGCGCCCCCAGACGCGCCGCCCACGGTTCGACCTCGGCGCGCAGCGCCCGGTAGGCCTCGGGCTCGCCGAGGTCGGTCAGATCGCCGGTGAAGACCACGGCATCCGGTCGCACCCCGGTCGCCTCGGCGGCCGCGAGCGTGCGGCGCAGGTGCTGCGCCGTGTCGTAGCGATCGCCGAGCAGCCGGTCGCCGCCCAGCAGGTGCGTGTCGCTGAGGTGGAGGATCACGCGCGCGGCGGGCGCATGCTGACCGAACTGCACGGATGCCATGCCCCCAGCCTACGAGGGGCCTCCGACACCGCTCCCCGGGCGCCTCCGCGGGTGAACAGGATCAGTGGTTGAGCAGGATCAGCAGCAGCGCGCCGAGCACGACTGCGGCGCACACGGCGAAGCAGAGGTAGGCGGCGACCAGCGAAAGGCGCTTCTGCCCCTCGCTCAGCGGGTTGCGCGCGGCGGCCTTGTCGACCGCCCTCTCGGCGCGACGCTTCTGCTTGTCGGTGAGCACGGTGATGGCGTCGGTGAACTCCGCCGGCGCCACCAGCGGCGGACGGCCACCGCGCACCAGCAGGCGCAAACCCAGGGCGTAGAACGTCACGACCACCGTCGCCCCGAGCAGGGCGGCGACGAAGACGTGCAGGAAGGCTTCCCAGTCGATGCTCACGCGCGGTCCTTCCTCGCGTCGTCGTGGCGGCGCTGGCCGCGCGTGGGCTCGGGCTTGCGCGGCACCTTCACGGCGGCGCCGGAGTCGGCGACCTCGCTCATCGCGTTGGCCGAGGTCACCGAGTCGCGCCGGGAGCGCAGGAACAGACCGAGAACGATGACGACCGCGATCACGGCATCCACCGCCACGCCCCATCCGCCGAGCCAGACCACGATCAGGGCCGCGGCGGCGCCCACGGCGCCGGCGGCGGGAAGCGTGAGCACCCAGCCGATCATGATGCGGCCCACGGTGTTCCACCGCACGGTCGAGCCGCGGCGGCCCAGGCCCGAACCGATGACGGATCCCGAGGCCACCTGCGTCGTCGACAGCGCGAAGCCGAGGGCGCTGGATGCCAGGATCGTGGCCGCCGTGGAGGTCTCGGCCGAGAAGCCCTGCGCGGGCTTGACGTCGGTGAGCCCCTTGCCGAGCGTGCGGATGATGCGCCAGCCGCCCATGTAGGTGCCGAGCGCGATCGTGATCGCGCAGGCGAAGACGACCCACAGCTGCGGGTCGGGGTTCGCCGACGACTGCCACCCGACGGTGATGAGGGCGAGGGTGATGACGCCCATCGTCTTCTGCGCGTCGTTGGTGCCGTGTGCCAGAGCCACGAGCGACGAGGTGAAGATCTGGCCCCAGCGGAAGCCGTCGCGCCCGTCGGCCTTCATGTCGTACCGGCGCGTGATGCCGTAGGCGATCTTGGTGACGGTGAAGGCGATAATGCCGGCCGTCAGAGGGGCGATCAACGCCGGCAGGATCACCTTGCTCAGCACCACGCCCGTGTCGATCGCCGAGGCGCCGACGCCCACGAGCGTCGCGCCGATCAGGCCGCCGAACAGCGCGTGCGAGGAGCTCGAGGGGAGCCCCAGCAGCCACGTCAGCATGTTCCAGGTGATCGCGCCGATCAGACCGGCGAAGATGATGGGCGGGAAGATGTCGGGACTCAACTGGTCTTCGCGGATCATGCCGCCCGAGATCGTCTTGGCGACCTCGGTCGACAAGAACGCGCCCACCAGGTTGAGCGAGGCCGCCAGCAGGACGGCGACCTTCGGCTTCAGTGCACCGGTGGCGATGGGGGTGGCCATCGCGTTGGCGGTGTCGTGGAATCCGTTGGTGAAATCGAAGAACAGTGCCAGCGCGATGACCAGCACGATGATGAGGGCTGCGCTCTCCACCGTTCGCTTTCCGTGAGAAGGAAGAAGGGATGCCGACGGGATCGGCGCGACGAACGAAGAGTTCACCTGGAGTTCGACACCCGTTCACCGGGGTCGCGTCCACATCCTGTCATCGGGGACCCCGGGGGTCAAACGCGCGCGGCTCGCTGAGCGTTCTCCGAAGCCCGCGTCGGAGGAGCGCACTACCGTGGAACGGTGACCGACCTCGACCCTCAGCCCACCCCGCCCGTCGCCGCCCGCCGGCCCGTCTCGCGTTCGCACCACGGCGACACCTTCGACGACCCGTACGAGTGGTTGCGCGCGAAAGACGACGCCGAGGTCGTCGGGCACCTCGAGGCCGAGAACGCCTACACGACGGCCCGCACCGGGCACCTCGCGGGACTGCGTGACACGATCTTCGGCGAGATCAAGGGCCGCACCCTCGAAACCGACCTCTCGGTCCCCGCGCGTCGCGGCGACTGGTGGTACTACGGCCGCACCGTCGCGGGCGCGCAGTACGGCATCCAGTGCCGGGCGCCCCTGGACTCCCCCGACGACTGGACCCCGCCCACTCTCTCGCCCGGCACCCCCGTCGCCGGCGAGCAGGTGCTGTTCGACGGCAACGTCGAGGCCGAGGGCACCGACTTCTTCTCGCTCGGCAGCTTCGAGATCTCGAACGACGGCACCCGCATGCTCTACGGCGTCGACGTCGCCGGCGACGAGCGGTACACCGTGCGCGTGCGCGACCTGACCACCGGCGAGACGCTGGCCGACGAGATCCCCGACACCTTCTCGGGGGCGACCTTCTCGCCCGACGGACGCTTCATCGTCTACACGACCGTCGACGACGCCTGGCGTCCCGACACCGTGTGGCTGCACGAGATCGGCACCCCCGTGGATGCCGACGTGAAGCTGTTCCACGAGCCCGACGACCGCTACTGGGTCGGCGCCGACTTCACCCGCAGCGATCGCTTCCTCGTGATCGAGATGGGCTCCTCGATCACCTCCGAGGAGTGGCTGCTCGACGCCGACGACCTCCGTGGCGAGCCCCGCGTGGTGTGGCCGCGTCGTGAGGGCGTCGAGTACTCCTCGTCGCACGCCGTCGTCGACGGCGACGACGTGCTCTACGTGCTCCACAACGACGGCGCCCTCGATTTCGAACTCGTGCGGGTCTCGGCATCCGATCCCCAAGGCCTCCGCGAGACGGTGATCCCCCACCGCACCGGTCAGCGGCTGCTCGGCGTCGACACGTTCCGCGACTGGGGCGTGGTCGGCTACCGTCGCGACGGCCTCCCGCGCCTGGGGATGCTGTCGTACGCCGATGGCGCGGTGACCGAGATCGCCTTCGACGAGCCGCTGTACAGCGTCGGTACCGGCGGCAACCCCGAGTACGCTCCCCCGGTCCTGCGGCTGGGCTACGGCTCGTTCGTCACCCCCGGCACCGTGTTCGACTACGTCGTCGCCACCGGCGAACTGCTGCTGCGCAAGCGCCAGCCCGTGCTCGGCGGCTTCGACCCCGACGACTACGGCCAGGCACGGGTGTGGGCCCCCGCCGACGACGGCACGCAGGTGCCCGTGTCGCTGGTGTGGAAGCGCTCGTTCGGCGAGCCCGGTGCGGCCCCGCGTCCCGTGCACCTGTACGGCTACGGATCGTACGAGCACTCCATCGAGCCCGGCTTCTCGGTGCCGCGTCTCTCGCTGCTCGACCGCGGCGTCGTCTTCGCCGTGGCGCACGTGCGCGGCGGCGGCGAGATGGGTCGGCAGTGGTACGAAGACGGCAAGATGCGCGCGAAGCGCACCACGTTCACCGACTTCGTCGCCGCCGCCCGTCACCTCGTCGATGCCGGGTACACCACGCCCGACCGCATCGTCGCCGAGGGCGGCAGCGCGGGCGGACTGCTCATGGGCGCCGTCGCCAACCTCGCGCCCGAGCTGTTCGCCGGCATCCTCGCCGATGTGCCCTTCGTCGACGCGCTGACGACCATCCTCGACCCCTCGCTCCCCCTCACCGTCATCGAGTGGGACGAGTGGGGAGACCCCCTGCACGACGCCGACGTCTACGCGTACATGAAGTCGTACTCGCCGTACGAGAACGTGCGCGAGGGCGTCGAGTACCCCCGCATCCTGGCGGTCACCTCGCTCAACGACACCCGCGTGCTGTACGTCGAGCCCGCCAAGTGGGTCGCGCGCCTGCGCGACGTGGGCGCCGACGCGCTGCTGAAGTGCGAGATGGTCGCCGGCCACGGCGGCGTCAGCGGCCGCTACAACGCCTGGCGCGAGCGCGCCTTCGAGATCGCGTGGCTGCTCGACGTGCTGGGCCTGGCGGAGTAGGCCGAGCCGCCGCTGGATGCCCCGGTGCTGGACGCCTCGTCGCTTCGTGCGGCGGGGCGTTCGGCGTTATGGGCTGCAGGGCGTGTCCCACTTTGTGCGACTATCGCGCCTGAATCTCGCACAAAGTGGGACACGGGCTCACGGCGACCGCTCACCGTCGGCCGAGGCGGCGGCCCACTGCCGTCGCCCCCGTGGGCATGTCCCAGTTTGTGCAGCTATCGCGCCTGAATCTCGCACGAAGTGGGACACGGGCTCACGGCGGCCGCTCACCGCCTGCTGAGCACCGTCGGGCGGGGACGGTCCTCCCCCGCGCGCCGATGCGCGCGGCCATACACAGAACGCCCCGCGCACTCGTGACCGCAGTCGCAGTGCCTGCATCCTCGAGTGATGGTCGACGATCCGCTGATCTTCTCCGTCCGCGATGCCGTGGCGTCGGGGCGCTCGCGCTTCGCTCTGCGCCACGTCGGCATGCGGATGCCGTACCGCGGCGTTCGTTCCATCGCTGCGCCTGCGCCTCCCGACGATCTGCGCGACCGCGCCGCCGAGTACGCGCCGCGCCTTCGCGACGGACAGTTCTTCAGCCACGAAACCGCGCTGGGGTTGCTCGGCGTTCCGTTGCCTCCGTATCCCTGGCTTCCCGGCATCCATGTGTCGGCGCATCGCCCGAGACGCGAGCCGCGCATCGGCGGCGTCCGCGGCCATCGACTTCAGACGCGTGACGCGGCCACCGCGCGCACACCGGAGGGCTGGCCCGTCGAGGACCCCGTCAGGGCATGGCGACAGTGCGCGACTCTCTGGCGCATCGACGACCTCGTCGCAGCGGCCGACTTCCTGCTCACCGAACTGCGCCCGCGGGTCGATGCCGATGACCTTCGCGCCGAGATCGCCCGCATGGGCGATAGCGAGGGCAAGGCGCTCGCCCGCGCGCTCGCGCTCAGCCGTCACGGACCGCGTTCGGCGGCCGAAACCCGCCTTCGCCTGGTGCTCGTGCGCAACGGTCTGCCCGAGCCGGAGATCTCCTGGGTGCTGCGCGATACCGAAGACCGCTTCGTCGCCGAGCTCGACCTGGCCTATCCCCGGTGGAAGGTCGGTGCCGAGTACGACGGCCGCGTCCACGCCGAAGACATGCGGCAGTTCGCACGGGACGCCGATCGTTGGGACGCCATCCGCGCCTCCGGCTGGGATCACGTGCGCATCCTCTTCCACCACATGCGGTCCGACGGTGCTCCGGCGGTTCGAAAGGTACGGGAGGCGCTCGAACGCGCGGGCTGGCGTGAGTGACCGCTCGCATGTCCCACTTCGTGCAGGTTTCCTCCGCCGCAACTGCACAAAGTGGGACATGGCAGGTAAGCCGCCAGATCACCGTCTCCGCAGATCCTGAGGCGTGTCGCCTCGCGACGGGCGTGTCCCACTTCGAGCAGGAATGCGACCGTAAAGCTGCACGAAGTGGGACACGCGCCTCGACGAAACGCAGACGCCCCGCCACGCGCGAGCGGGACGGGGCGACGAACGAGCGCGGCTCAACCGAACAGCGCGGCGGCCTCTTCGTAGCGGTACAGGGGCACGCTGTTCAGCTCGCCGAGGGCGTCGGCGAACGGCACGCGCACGATGTCGGTGCCGCGCATCGCGACCATCTGCCCCCAGGCGCCTTCGTTCAGCGCGTCGGCGGCGTGCAGGCCGAGGCGCGTCGCGAGAACGCGGTCGAAGCCCGACGGCGAGCCACCGCGCTGGATGTGGCCGAGCACCGTGGAGCGGGTCTCGATGCCGGTGAGGCGCTCGATCTCGGGCGCGAGCAGCTCGCCGATCCCGCCGAGGCGGGGACGGTTGAAGGCGTCGAGGCCCTTGTCGCTGAACGCTTCGTCCATGCCGGTGAGCTTGAAGCCCTCCGACACGACGACCAGCGGCGCGCGGCCGCGGTCGTGGGCGCGGGTGACCTGCTCGACGATCTCGTCGATCGACATCGGCACCTCGGGGATGCAGATGACGTGCGCGCCCGCGGCGATACCCGCGTGCAGCGCGATCCAGCCGACGTGGCGACCCATGACCTCGGCCACCATGCAGCGCTGGTGCGAGTCGCCGGTCGTGCGCAGGCGGTCCATGGCATCCGTCGCGATGTTCACGGCGGTGTCGAAGCCGAACGAGTAGTCGGTCGCGCGCAGGTCGTTGTCGATCGTCTTGGGGACGCCGAGCACGTTGATACCGTCCTTCGACAGACGGTCGGCCGCCGCGAGCGTGCCCTCGCCGCCGATGGCCAGGATGCCGTCGATGCGGTGCCCGTACATGGTCTTCGAGATGTTCTCGGCGCCGCCGCGCGCGCCCTCGTAGGGGTTGGTGCGGCTGGTGCCGAGGATGGTGCCGCCGACCTTGGACAGCCCCTTCACCTCGTGACGCGTCAGGGGGAAGAAGTCGCCGTCGACGACGCCGCGCCACCCGTCACGGATGCCGACGAATTCGATGTCGTAGTTGGTCGTGCCTTTGAGCACGACGCCACGGATGACCGCGTTCAGCCCGGGGCAGTCGCCGCCGCTGGTCAGGATGCCGATCTTCATGGGCAGAGTCCTCAAGTGCTGTGGTTCGGGTGGAGGTCGGCGCCGTTGCCGTCTCCGACCCTATCGCCGCAGACGGGAGCGGTGCCACACGGCGGGGGCACCGCCTGCGGATGCCGTGGGCCCGGGACCCCGCGCAGCCGTCACGACCGGCGCCATCGGCGCTCGTCTCCGTGCGGGTCGATGACCCAGCTTTCCGCGGGACCCACTGTCGGCGCCACCTCGAACCAAAACGTCTCGTCCGGCCCCCAGCCGGCGAGCACGCTCGCCCCGAGATCGCCGACGTCGATGGCACGCCCGGCCGTCGTGAGGTATCCCGCGACACTGAGGTGCACGCCGACGGCCTCACGCGCGAACGCCGCCCAATCGGGTTGCACCCACGCTCCCTCACGTCCGGTGGTCATGGACCACACGTATCGGCGGGAGGCGGTGACGGGGAGCGGATGCCGCCGGCACAACGCCGCCCAGGTCTCGGGGCCGTCGATCTCGATGACGTCCCCATGGGGCGCGCGCACGGGCTCGACGCGGGCCGATTCCCATCCGAGGGAGTCTTCGACGAGGGTCAGTCCGGCGGGACCCGTCGTGCCGCGCACGCGAGTCGTGCGCGGGAGGCCGGTCGGAGGCGTCGACCACCAGGTTCCCGAGACGTCCCGGCCCGCGAATTCCGTCGCGAAGCTGTGTTCTTCCGCTGCGATATCGTCGCGCCAGCGGGCCAGGACCACGACCGGGTGTGCTGCCGGCGGGCGAGGAGTCTCCCAGCACACCGTCGCCTGGGCCGCGTGGTCCACCGGACTGGTCCACCACTCGGCAAGGGGCGAGGCGGCGATCGCTGCTGCCACCGGCTCGAGGACCGGATGCATCTCGTCGGTCGCCAACAGGACGTCCTCGCCGTACGGCGGCTGCCAGTAGGCGGCCAGATCGACGGCCACGGCGAGCGCCGTGTCGAGCACGGCACCGGTGACGGCGGTGGCCCGGAGGCGACTGAGCGCCGCGGCCGCGTCGGCGGGGCTCACCTGGGGCTCGACGAACGCGGACGTGTCGGACCCGATGACCAAGAACGTACCCGGGTTTTCGGCCAGGGGGCGCGCGGCCCACGACACCGCGGCGGCCGCATCCTCAACGCCGCGCCGGCCCTTCTCGCCCAGCAGAACCTCGAGACACAAGCGGCGCCCTCGTGGTCCCGCCAGCAACGCGTCGGGATGGAGGGTCATGTGCCGACCCTAGCCTCCCTGTTCCTCTCCGCCGCCGGACAAAGCCTGGAAACCGAGCAACGCGCACGAACGCCCCGAGACCGAAGCCCCGGGGCGTGCGAGAAGCGACGGCTCAGGCCGCGCCGAGCGCCTGACGCAGCAGGTGCATGAGCGCCGAGAGCTGCACGGAATCGCTGGAGCCGGCCTCGATCGACTGCCCGTCCAGGGCGCGCTGGGCGAGCCCCTCCTTCGAGTCGATGAGCTCGGCGATCTTCGTGTCGATCGTGTGCGCGGCGATGATGCGCCACGCGGTCACGGGCTCGCCCTGACCGATGCGGTGCACGCGGTCGATCGCCTGCGTCTGCTCGGCCGCGGTCCACGACAGTTCCGCGAGCACGACGTTCGACGCCGCCTGCATGTTCAAGCCGACGCCGGCGGCGGTGAGCGAACACACCGCGATGCCGACGGTCGGGTCGGTGTTGAAGGCGTCGATCGCGGCCTGGCGGGCCGTCGACGTCTGCTCTCCGCGCACCGACACGGCTTTGAGCCCGGATGCCTTGAAGTGGGCCTCGGCGGCATCCATCACGTCGATGTGCTTGGCGAAGAACACCACCTTGCCCACCGAGCGCTGCAGCTGCACGGCGTAGTCGGCCGCGAGGTGCGCCTTGGCCTGACCGATGCGGCGGACCATCGTGAAGACGTTCTCGCTGCCGGAACCGGCGGCCTTGGCCTCTTCGAGCTCGCCGTGGGCGACGAGGCGCACGATGTCGTCGTCGATCTCGCCGGCGGCGAGTCCGCGATCGCCGCGGGCCTCGATGATGCGGCGGTACTTCGCCGCGAGGCGGGCACCCAGTTCGCGCTCGGCCTGGCGGATCGAGCGACCGAATTCGTCGTCGAGCTCGACGGGCAGATCGGCCACGAGCTTGTCGGGTAGGTCGGCGGCGACGTCTTTCTTCTTGCGCCGCACGATGCCCATCGAGATGACGGCCTCACGCGCTTCGGGGTAGAACGCCTTGTCGGCGGGCGTCAGGCCCGTGGCATCCAGCTTCTCCATGAGCTCGGGACCGGGCTTCTCGCCGTTGGTCCAGCCGAGGAACCGCCAGATCGCGTCGAAGTCCTCGACGTCGTTGATCAGCGGGGTACCCGTGAGGGCGAGCATGAGCGGATCCCGCGTCTGCTGACGGACGCGCGAGGCCAGGGCCAGCACGTTCTGCGAGCGCTGCGACGTGAGGTTCTTGATGAAGTGCGCCTCGTCGACGACGATGCCCTTCAGGCCGATCGACGACAGCCACGACAGGTGACGGTCGAGGATCTCGTAGTTGACGATGAAGACGTCGGCGAAGGCGTCGATGTCGGCTCCACCACCCGAGATGACGGTGGCCCGACGCTGCGGAGTCCAGCGCTGCACCTCGCGGGCCCAGTTCATCTTGACGACGTTGGGCACCACGACGAGCAGCGGGTACGCGTCGGCGACCGAGGCCGCGAGCACCGACTCGGCCGTCTTGCCGAGGCCGGGCTCGTCGGCGAGCAGGAAGGAGCGGTGCCCCTCGCGCACGGCTTCGAGGAAGCGCGACTGGTGCGGCATGACCTCGAGTCCACGCGGCGAGAGCCGGTCGAACTCGGGCACGGGCGGGAGGTCCATGCTGGCGGCCGAGCCACCGGCGCCGATCTCGAACGCCTTGTACAGCGGGCCCATGAGCTCCCAGCCGTCGAGCCGGCGCCGCGGGGCGTCACCGGTCGCGCGGGGGGTGAGGTCGGGGGCGAGGAACGGGTTCGCCATCTGGCGCGCCTCGATGGATGCCGGCACCACCTGCTTCTCGGCGAGAGCCGCCGAGACCATCGGCGTCACCTGCGGGGCGGTGTCGGTGATGATCAGCTCGTCGGGCGGCAGCTCGGCGCCCGACTCGATCAGCCAGTCGCGGCGCATGCGCCGGGCGACGGGCGAGGTCGTCTGGTCGACCTCGAGCAGCTGGATCAGCGAGGTGTCGCGCGCGGCGGTCTTGGCGAGGATCGTCGCCACACCGTCGAGCCGCTTGAGCAGCTCGGCGCGCGCGGCGTCGGTGATCTCGGTGTCGGCCTTGACCCGGGCGCGCTCTTCGCGCACCAGGAACGCGATGACCTGGAACTTGATGCGATTGGTCGGCCCCAGCTTTCCGCGCTGGGCCTTGGCCTCGATCTCGCGCACCTTGCGGGCGAGGATCGGGATGACGGGGGCTTCTTCGTCGCGTCGGGATGACGTGGTCTTCCTGCGCCGCTGGCTCGAGCCTCGGGCGGCGGTTGCCGTGGTCGGCATGCTCCTCCTGAGCGTGTCGTCCGGATGACAGTCCGGAGCGTCCGGCGAATGCCGGTGGATCAGTGACCCCGGGAATCGTCGCGCGAACCGCCGCCGAAGAGGCGGTGTCGGCGACCCGCAACGCGTCTACGCCGGAACGGCTCGCGAGAAAGCGGATGACGAGGTCATCGATATTCTAGCGGTCCCGACCCCCTCCTCGCGTGAGGTGCCGATATTCGTCGCCTCGGAGCCCGCTGAAGCGACAGATACTGGCACCTCCCGCGAACGGCCTCGGGTCAGGACGCGCGGCGCAGACGCAGGCTGTTGAGCACCACGAAGACGCTCGAGAAGGCCATGGCCGCCCCGGCGAGCATGGGGTTCAACAGTCCGAGTGCGGCGAGCGGCAGAGCGGCGACGTTGTACGCGAACGCCCAGAACAGGTTGCCGCGGATCACGCGCATCGTGCGACGGCTGAGCGCGACGGCGGTGACGATCCCGCGCGGGTCGTCGCGCATGAGGGCGACGTCGCTGGCGTGCAGCGCGGCATCCGTTCCCCCGCCCATCGCGATCCCCAGATCGGCGGATGCCAGGGCGGCGGCGTCGTTGACCCCGTCACCGACCATGGCGACGGTGCGTCCCTCGGCCTTCAGCGCCGCGATCTCGGCGACCTTGCCCTCGGGAAGCACCCCGGCGCGGACGCGTTCGATGCCGAGCTCCGCGGCGACCGCGCGCGCGATGTGCGGGTTGTCGCCGGTGAGCAGCACCGGTTCCAGACCCATCCGGCGCAACTCGGCGACGGCCTCGGCGCTCTCGGGGCGCACGGTGTCGGCGACCTCGATCACGGCGCGGGCGTGCACGACGCCCAGATCGTCGGGCCATCCGGCCACGACCACCGTTCCGCGCTGCTCGCCCGCCTCGACCGCCGCGGCGAGCGCCGGCGGCAGCGCGGCACCGAGGTCGGCGGCCAGCGCGGGACGCCCGGCGAATACGCGCACCCCGTCGACGACGCCGACGATCCCCCGACCGGGGAGCGCCTCGAGGTCGCCGGCGACGGGTCCGTCACCGGCGGCCGCCACGATCGCGTGGGCGACGGGGTGCTCCGACCCGCGCTCGACCGCCGCGATGCGCCGCAGGGCGTCGGCGGCATCCTCTCCGTCGACGACCGTGACGGTCGTGACGCTCATGCGGCCCGAGGTCAGGGTGCCGGTCTTGTCGAGAACGATCGTGTCGATGCGCTCGGCCGATTCCAGCGCCGCCGGACCCGTCACCAGGATGCCGAGCTGCGCGCCCCTCCCCGTGCCGACGAGGATGGCGATCGGGGTCGCCAGACCCAGCGCGCACGGGCAGGCGATGATGAGCACGGCCACGGCCGCGGTGAATCCGGCGGCGACCGGCTGGCCGGCGACGAGCCACGCGACGAGGGTGAGCACCGCGAGCACGATGACCACGGGCACGAAGACGCCCGAGATGCGGTCGGCGAGGCGCTGCACGCGGCTCTTGCCGAGCTGGGCGTCTTCGACGAGGCGCGCGATGCGGGCGAGGCGCGTCTGCTCGCCGACACCCGTCGCGCGGACGACCAGGCGACCGCCCGCCGCGATCGTGCCGCCGGTGACCCGCGACCCGGGCCCGACCTCGACGGGAACCGACTCACCGGTCAGCATGCTCTCGTCGACCGAGGCGCGCCCCTCGAGCACCTCGCCGTCGGTGGCGACGGTGGCGCCCGGGCGCACGACGAACTCGTCGCCCACGGCGAGCGCGTCGACGTCGATGCGGCGACCGTCGGCCAGCTCGGCCTCGCGCGCACCCAGGTCGAGCAGAGCGCGGAGCGCCGCCCCGGCGCGACGCGTCGATCGTTGCTCGATCACGCGACCCAGCAGCAGGAACACCGTCACGGCGGCGGCGACTTCGAAGTAGACGACCGAGGTGGAGTCGTGCACGGGACCGAACAGCATCACCTCGTGCCGGATGCCGATACGCCCGGCCGTCCCGAACACGAGCGCCCACACGCTCCACAGGTAGGCCGCGAACGTGCCCAGGGTGATGAGCGTGTCCATCGTCGCCGCACCGTGGCGCGCGTTGCGCAGGGTCGCGCGGTGGAAGGGCCACCCGCCCCAGAGCACGATCGGGGTGGCGAGCACGAGCGAGACCCACTGCCAGGCGGGGAACTGCCACGCGGGCACCATTCCGAGCGCGACGACCGGAACCGCCAGGCCGAGCGAGACCCAGAGGCGCACGCGCAGGGGCGTGGTTCCGGGGGCGTCGGTGTGGTCGTGGACGTGAGCGCCGGGGGCGCCGGGAGCGTGCGCGTGATCGTGGTCGCCGTGCGCGTCGGGGCCGGCGTGGTCGTGCGTGCGGGCGTCAGGCCCGGCGGTGGCGGCGTCGCGGGCGGTCTCGACCTCGACAGGGGTCGACGCCGCGCGACCGTGCGGCGCGACGATGTCACGACCGGTGACGGCGTCGATCTCTCCCCCCGGGGCGGGTACGGCGACCGCCGCGACGGGGGCGGGCGCTGCCGTCGCGCCGCGCGCGCGCACCCGGGCGTCGTACCCGGCCGCCCGTACGGCGTCGACCAGCGCGGCGGGGTCGAGCTCGGCCGGGTAGCGCACGCGCGCCGTCTCGGTCGCGAGATTCACCGCCGCCTCGACGCCGTCGACGCGGTGCAGGCGCTTCTCGACGCGTGCGACGCAGCTCGCGCACGTCATGCCTTCGATATCGAGCACCGCCTCGGCGGTGGGTGCGGTGGCATCCGTGTTCTCGCGCATGGCTCCTCCTCGTGTCCCCCGGGACAACACGATACCCCCTGGGGGTATTCCGGGGGGTCGCCCGGACACGATGCAGCAGTCCACCGCGCACCCCGCGCCCCACCGCGCGCCGGCTCCGCTGCTCGAAGCTCCCTCCCGCGGCCGCCCGTCCCGCGGCCGAACCGGACCCGCCCCCGCCGCGCGACCCTACGCTGGAGCCATGGCCGAGCCGATGACACGCGAGCAGCGCACCATTCTCGCGATCGCGGTCCTGGCCTCGTTCGTGTCGTTCCTCGACGGAACGGTCGTCAACGTCGCCCTCCCCGCGATCGCCGGTGAGCTGGGCGGGGGCTTGTCGACCCAGCAGTGGGTGGTCGACGCGTACCTGGTGACCCTCGGTGCGTTCATCCTCGTGGCGGGTTCGCTCAGTGACGTCTTCGGCCGCGTCGTCGTGCTGCGCGTCGGCCTGATCGGCTTCGGCATCACGTCGGTGGCGATCGCCGCGGCTCCCACGGCCGAGTTCCTCATCGTGGCGCGGGCCTTGCAGGGCGTGGCGGGGGCCCTGCTCGTGCCGAGCTCTCTCGCCCTCATCACCTCGACCTTCCGCGGACCCGCGCAGTCCCGCGCGATCGGCATCTGGACCGGGGCCACCACCGTCGCCATGATCGCGGGACCCCTGATCGGCGGCGTCTTCGTCGACACCCTGTCGTGGCGCCTGGTGTTCCTCGTCAACGTGCTGCCGATCGCGGTGACGATGTGGCTGCTCACCCGTCTGGGCCGGCGGGACCATCGTCGCCCCGGCGCCCGGGTCGACATCCTCGGCGCGGTGCTCTGCGCAACGGGTCTCGGCGGGGTCGTCTTCGCCCTCATCGAGCAGCCGAACCTCGGGTGGACGTCACCGGTGATCTGGATGCCGGGGGTGATCGGCGCCGCAGCCTTCGTCGGCTTCCTCGTGCGTCAGCGCGTGGCGCGCGATCCGATGATGCCGCTCGATCTGTTCCGCGCCCGCAACTTCTGGGCCGGCAACCTCGCCACCGCGTTCGTGTACGCGGCCCTGTCGCTGAACGGCTTCGTCGTGAGCGTCTACCTGCAGCAGGGCGCGGGCCTGCCCGCCACGCTCGCGGGTCTCGCGTCGCTGCCGAGCACGCTGCTCATGATCGCGCTGAGTTCCCGGATGGGCGCCCTCGCCGGACGCTTCGGACCGCGCCTGTTCATGACCCTGGGCCCGCTCGCGATGGCCGCCGGCTCGCTGCTGCTGCTCACCGTGGGCGAGGACTTCGACTACTGGACGCAGGTGCTGCCCGGCATCGTCGTGTTCGGCCTGGGCCTGACCGCCACGATCTCGCCCCTCACCGCCGCCGTGCTCGGCGCGATAGACACCGAGCGCTCGGGGATCGCCTCGGCGGTCAACAACGCGGTCTCCCGCGTCGCCGGTCTCCTCGCCATCGCGGGCGTGTCGGCGGTGGTGGGCGGCGCGCTCGATCTCGGCGGCTTCCACCGGGCGGCCCTCTTCACCGCCGCGCTGATGGTGCTGGGCGCCACGGCCGCGTTCCTCGGCATCCGAAATCACCTGTCGCGGCAGGACTGACGGCCGGATCCGCTCGGCCGTGGGTGACCGCGCGGCCATGCCCCGCACCTCGGGGCCACATCCGACGCCCCCACCCGCAGCGCGCCGCCCCGATCCGCCCCGCCTCACGCGAGGATCGCGCGCGTCCGTTCCACGTCGTCGGCCATCTGCACGAGCAGCGCGTCGATGCCGTCGAACGCGGTCATCTCGCGCACCCGCTCGACGAACCGCACCTCGACGTGGTGTCCGTAGAGGTCGAGGTCGGTTTCGTCGAGCACGTACGCCTCGACCTGGCGGGAATGCACGTCGTCGAACGTCGGGTTGGTGCCGACGCTGATCGCGGCGGGGTAGCTGATGCGCCGGCCGCCCTCGACATCGACGAGCCATCCGGCGTAGACGCCGTCGGCGGGCACGAAGCCCTCGAGGTCGCTCGACAGGTTGGCCGTCGGATACCCCAGCTCGCGCCCGCGCTTCAGGCCGTGCACGACCTCGCCCCAGACCGACGGCGCACGGCCGAGCAGTCGAGCCGCGGTGGTCACATCTCCGGCCGACAGCGCCTCGCGGATCCAGGTCGACGACACCCGTCGGTCGGCGTGCACCGCGCGCACGTCGTCCACGACGTCGACGCGGAAGCCGTGCTGGGCGCCCAGGCGCGTGAGCAGCGCGGGGTCGCCCGCTCCCCCGGCACCGAAGCGGAAGTCGCTGCCGACCAGCACCGTCCGCGCTTGCAGGGCGTCCACGATGATGCGGCGGACGAACTCCTCGGCGGGAAGGGCCGCGAGCGCCTCGTCGAAGGTCAGCAGCAGGGTGGCATCCACCCCCGCGCGCTCGAGCAGCTCGAGCTTCTGGTGCGGACCGATCACGTCGGTCGGGCACAGATCGGGCCGCAGCACGCGGAGCGGGTTGCGGTCGAAGGTGACGGCGACGACGCGGGCACCGTCGGAGGCATCGACCCGCGCGCGATCGATGACGGCCCGGTGCCCGGTGTGCACGCCGTCGAACTTGCCGATCGCGACGACCGAGGGGCCGAACCCCGCCGGCACCTCCGCCGGATCGCGGAAGACGATCACGGTGCCATCCGGCGATGGCGCGTGAGCCACCACAGGCCGAGGAAGGGCAGGACGAGCGGGATGAAGAGGTAGCCGTAGCCGTACACCGACCACACCGTCGGGTGCTGGAACAGCGCCGGCAGCACGAGGCTGAGCGTCCCGACGACGAGCACGCCGACGAGTTCGAAGCCGATCGCGATCCAGGCGACGCGGTACCAGGCGAGCCGCGCCGAGAAGATGAGGGCGAGGGTGGCGAGGATGTACACGACCGCGGCGAGCGCCGACAGCGAGTACGCCAGCGGGGCGTCGTCGAACTCGCGCACGATCTGCACGAACGATCGGCCCGTGGCGGCGAGCGCCATGATGCCGTAGACGACGACGAGGACACGGCCGATGCCGGTCATCCCCCGGGAGCGGGTGGGAGTGGTGGATGCCATGACCCCACGATTCTAGTTCGCTCACGCCGTCGCCGAGCGGCGCTCCCCCGCCGCGGCCTGCTCGAGCCCGTCCAGGGCGTCGCGCCGCACGGCCCCGCCGCCGGCGTGGATACGCTCCCCGCGAGGTCGCCGAGCCCGTGGGGCACCCTGATGGCGCGATGCCTCGTGCGCGTGGTGGCTCGGCCGGATCGTCGGCGGAGACGATCAGGCGATCTGCACCGTCCAGATGACGTACATGCGCCACACCATGACCGCGACGGCGAGGGCGGCGACGCCCATGATCACGGTGCTCCAGCGGCTGCGCTCGATGAGCGCCCACGCGGCGCCGGCCACGGGGACGAGAGCCGCCGACACGAGGTAGGTCCAGAACTCGAGCAGACTGCCCGACGGCGGGTTTCCCGCGAACGGCGCGATGATCGCGACGACGATCTGCACGATGAGCAGCAGCTCGATGAGGGCGAGGGAGCCGACCGTGACGTCGCCCGGGCGGCGACCGGCGAGCCCCGCCACGACGGCGACGAGACCGGCGAGCACGGCGATGCCGACCTGCGCGAGGGTGAACCACAGGATCATCGGGCGGCCTCCGTCGGCATGTTCATGACGCTCTTCAGCTGCGCGCCGCGCTTCTCGACGACGCCGATCAGCTCTCCGTCGGGGTCGATGGCCGCGGCCACGGCTCCGGTGAGGCGCCCGCCGCCGTCGATGCGCTTGCCGTGTCGCAGGTCGCGGGCCTCGTCGGCGCCCACGGCCAACGCCCCCATCACGACGGCCGCGGCGGTCGCGGGGGGCACGAGCTCGTTCTCGGCGATGTCGTCGACGGGCGCCGCGACGGCGACGTCGAAGGAGCCGATCCGCGTGCGGCGCAGCATCGTCAGGTGCCCGCCCACCCCGAGGGCCGCACCCAGGTCGCGGGCGAGGGCGCGGATGTAGGTCCCGCTGGAGCAGTCGACGACGACGTCGAGCTCGATCGTCGCCTCACCCCGGCGGGTCTCTCGAACGGCGAAGCGCGACACCGTCACGCGCCGGGCCTTCAGCACGACCTCTTCCCCCGCGCGGGCCAGGTCGTAGGCGCGGCGCCCGTCCACCTTGATGGCCGACACCGTGCTCGGTACCTGCTCGATCTCGCCGGTCAGGTCGGCGATGCCCGCGGCGATGGCCGCGTCGGTCACGGCGGCCAGGGCCGTGGCATCCGCTCGGGCCGTCTCGATCCCGTCGGCGTCGTCGCTGTCGGTGGCGACACCCAGCAGGATGGTGGCCTCGTAGGTCTTGTCGACGCCCACGATGTAGGTCAGCAGGCGCGTCGCCCCTTCGACGCCCAGCACGAGAAGGCCGGTCGCCATCGGGTCGAGGGTGCCGGCGTGCCCGATCTTGCGGGTGCCGAGCGCCTTGCGCGCCCGCGACACGACGTCATGGCTGGTGATGCCTCCCGGTTTGTCGACCAGGAGGATTCCGGGGCGCACCATCAGCAGAAGTCTCCGAAGACCTGCACGGGGTGGGCGGGGTCGGAGTTCTCGACGATGACGGATGCCGCAGCCTTCGGTCGCGCCGTGCGGAGGTAGTGCTTCTCGGCCTCGGGCAGTTCCGGACGGGGCGTGCCGATGGGCGGGTTGCTCTCGAGCCAGATCGAGAAGTTCCAGAGTCCGCGCACCTCGGAGGCGTGGAGGAAGCGTCCGGAGACGACGAGCACCGCGTCGGCGGGGGCGACCTCGCCCGGCCCGAACGACTCGCCCGCTCGGAAGGGCGCGATCAGGCGCTCACGGGCGCGCGGCGCCCCGTCGGCGAGGGCCGCTCGGAAGACCGCCGTGCCCTCCTCGTCGACAGCGGCCGCGAACGCATCGGCGAAGGCGCCCGCCGCCTCGGCGTCGAGCCCGTCGACGGCGACGACGACGCGCCCCGCGCGGTTGTTCTGCCGCATCAGGTCGCGCAGGCTGCGCGGCAATTCGGGGGCGGTGTTCTCGGACGACATGCCTCCAGCCTACGGTCGACCACCGACATCGCACCCCCGCCCGAGGCTCCCGCCCCCGGCGTATCCGGCTCGCGCGGGGCGAGAAACGCGGATCCTCCCGAGACACGCCGCGACACCGCGTGTCTCGGCACGATCGGCGTTTCTCGCGACCTCCCCGCACGCTCCGCCCGCCCGCGGCGTTCTAGGCTGAACGGATGCCCGCACTCGCCGCCCCGCTCATCGAGTGGTACCGCGACGCGGCGCGCGATCTTCCGTGGCGCCGGGAGGGGTTCGGCGCGTGGGGCACGCTCGTCAGCGAGTTCATGCTGCAGCAGACCCCGGTCGCACGGGTGATCCCGCACCTCGACGCCTGGCTCACCCGATGGCCGACGCCCTCGGACCTGGCCGCTGCTCCCCCGGCCGACGCCGTGACGCAGTGGGCCAATCTCGGCTACCCGCGGCGGGCCCTGTGGCTGCACCGCGCGGCGGTCGAGATCCGCGATCGTCATGACGGTGTGGTTCCGCGCGACGTCGACGCGTTGCTGGCCCTCACCGGTATCGGTGACTACACGGCGCGCGCGGTCGCGGTCTTCGCGTACGGGGACCGGCATCCGGTCGTCGACACGAACACGCGGCGCGTCCTCGCCCGAGCCGTCGAGGGGCGCGCGCAGCCGGGATCCCCGAACAAGGCCGACCTGGCGCGGATGGATGCCGAGCTGCCCGACGACATCGTCGAGTCGGCCATCGTCAACGCGGCGGCGATGGAGCTGGGCGCGATCGTGTGCACGGCTCGGTCGCCGAGATGCGAGGTCTGCCCGCTGGCGGCACAGTGCGCCTGGCGCGCGGCCGGATACCCCGAGTCGGAGGACCGCCGCCGACGTCAGGCGAAGTACGAGGGCAGCGACCGCCAGGCGCGCGGCGCCGTGCTGAGGGTGCTGCGCGAGGCCGCCCCCGCGCCCGTCGCCTTGTTCGCCGTCGTCCCCGACTGGCCCGACGCCGTTCAGCGCGACCGCGCGATCGACTCCCTCATCGCCGACGGCCTCGCCGAGGCATCGGACGGCCTTCTGCATCTGCCGGGCCACCCGGCATCCTGAGTCCCGCCCGGGAGCTCCGGCACGCCCGCGATACGAGAAACGGCCGGACGCCGGCCCCGAGGGGCGGCATCCGGCCGTGTCGTCGCGCGGGCTCAGGCCCGCGGGGCGTCGTCGTCGTCGGCGGCGTCGTCGTCGTCCGTGTCACTTTCGTCGAGCTCGTCGTCGTCGTCGGCGTCGTCTTCGCGCGGCTTGACGTACGGGTCGGCGTCGCCGGCGTACGTGGCCGCGGCGGCGAGACCCGCGACCGACTGGTCGCGCTCGCGCGCTTCGCGCAGCAGCGCCGAGATGTGGTCGGCGTTCTCGGGAATGGCGTCGAGGATGAACTCCAGCGACGGGGTGAGGCGCGTGTTGAGGTTCTTTCCCACCTCGCTGCGCAGCAGTCCGGTCGCCGACTTCAG
This sequence comes from Microbacterium sp. Leaf436, assembly GCF_001424715.1. Classification (NCBI taxonomy): domain Bacteria; kingdom Bacillati; phylum Actinomycetota; class Actinomycetes; order Micrococcales; family Microbacteriaceae; genus Microbacterium; species Microbacterium sp. Leaf436. Next base: position 701,722 of record NZ_LMRB01000002.1, on the reverse strand, counting down.
TGCCGCCGCGGTGTCGTTGCGGTGCGCTTCGTCGCCCATGACGGTGTAGAACACCGACGCGTGCTGCAGGTCGCCCGTGACGCGTACGTCGGTGATCGTCACGAAACCGAGCCGCGGGTCACGCAGCCCCTTCTCGAGACGTTCGGCGAGCACCACGCGGATCCGGTCCGCCACTCGTGCCTGTCGCTCTCCTGCCACTGCCTTCTCCTTTGTTTCACTACCGCCGCGAGTCGAGCGCCCCGTGACTCGTCCGCCGGGTGAGGTGGCGCCGTTCGCCGCTGCACCCAGCGTAGGCCGGAGGGGGTGTGCATTCTCCCGAGCATCGGGGTAGGGGCCCCGCTCTGCTCGGGGGAATGCACACCCCCGCAGGCCGAAGCGGGAGCCGCGCCAAACAGCGCGACCCCCGCCCCGTGGATCAGCCTCGCGGCTTCTCGATGAGTTCCGTCGTTTCGATCTCATCACCGATCTGGATGTCGTTGAACTTGCCGAGACCGATACCGGCCTCGAAGTCCGTACGCACCTCGGTGACGTCGTCCTTGAAGCGACGCAGCGACTCGATGGCCAGGCCATCGGCCAGCACGACACCGTCGCGGATGACACGAGCCTTGGCGTTTCGCGTGATCGTTCCCGATCGCACGATGACACCGGCGATGTTGCCGAACTTCGAGGAGCGGAACACCTCGCGGATCTCGGCGACACCCGACTGCACTTCTTCGAACTCCGGCTTGAGCAGGCCCTTGAGCGACTGCTCGACATCGTCGATCGCGTTGTAGATGACCGAGTAGAACCGCACGTCGACACCCTCACGGGCGGCACGCTCGCGGGCCTTCGTGTCGGGACGGACGTTGAAGCCGATCACGATCGCGTTGTCGATCGTGGCCAGGTTGATGTCCGACTCGGTGATCGCACCCACACCGCGGTGGATGATGCGCAGCTGGACGCTGTCGTCGACCTCGATCTTGAGCAGCGATTCCTCGAGCGCCTCGACGGCACCCGACACGTCACCCTTGATGATGAGGTTGAGCGACTCGACCTTGCCCTCTTCGAGAGCACGGGTGAAGTCCTCGAGCGAGATGCGCTTGCGGGCCTTGGCCAGCTGGGCGTTGCGCTCGGCGGCTTCACGCTTCTCGGCGATCTGACGCGCGGTGCGGTCTTCTTCGGTGACGATGAAGACGTCGCCGGCGCGGGGAACCGAGTTGAGGCCCTGCACCGAGACGGGACGCGAGGGGTAGGCCTCGTCGACCGCGTCGCCGTTCTCGTCCATCATCGCGCGGACGCGGCCGTAAGCCGTTCCGGCGACGATCGCGTCTCCGACGCGCAGAGTTCCCGACTGGATGAGCACCGTGGCGATCGAGCCGCGGCCCTTGTCGAGCCTCGCTTCGATCGCGACACCGCGGGCCGCCTTGTTCGGGTTGGCCGTGAGGTCCAGCCCCGCGTCGGCGGTGAGCAGCACGGCATCCAGCAGAGCCTGGATGTTGAGGTTCTCGCGAGCCGACACGTCGACGAACATGACGTCTCCGCCGTACTCCTCAGCGACCAGACCGTACTCGGTGAGCTGCTGGCGCACCTTGGCCGGGTTGGCGTCGGGCTTGTCGACCTTGTTGACCGCGACCACGATCGGCACGTTGGCCGCCTGGGCGTGGTTCAACGCCTCGACCGTCTGGGGCATGATGCCGTCGTCGGCCGCGACCACGAGGATCGCGATGTCGGTCACCTGCGCACCGCGGGCACGCATGGCGGTGAACGCCTCGTGACCCGGGGTGTCGATGAAGGTGATCGCGCGCTCGATGCCGTCGTGCTCGGTCCAGATCTGGTACGCACCGATGTGCTGCGTGATGCCGCCGGCCTCGCCCGCCACGACGTTGGTCTGGCGGATGGCGTCGAGCAGTCGCGTCTTACCGTGGTCGACGTGGCCCATGACGGTGACCACGGGAGGACGGATCTCGAGATCGTCCTCGCTCTCGGCTTCGAGTTCGCCGTCGAGGTCGAGACCGAAGCCCTCGAGGAGCTCTTTGTCCTCGTCCTCGGGCGAGACCATCTGGATCTTGTAGCCGAGCTCGGCGCCGAGCACCTCGAAGGTGGCCTCGTCGAGCGACTCGGTCGCGGTGGCCATCTCGCCCAGGTTGAACAGGATGGTCACGAGCGTGCCGGGCTGCACGTTGTAGCCGCGCAGGGCCTCGAGCTTGTCCGCGAAGTCGGAGATCGATGCGCCGCGACGGAGGCGGATGATCTCGCCGTTGCCCTTCGAGACGTTGACGCCGCCGACGACCGGCGCCGACCGCATCTCGAATTCCTGCCGCTTCGCCCGACGCGACTTACGCTGCTTCGACTTGCCGCCGCCCTTACCGAAGGCACCGGCGGTACCACCGCCGGGACCACGGCCACGACCGCCACCACCGCCGGGACGACCGGCGAAACCGCCGCCGCCCGCACCGGGTGCGCCACCGGGCCGCTGGAAGCCGCCACCGGCACCGCCGGGACGACCGGGGCCGCCGGGACGCTGCTGGAACGGGGCGCCCGGACGACCGGCACCGCCGGGACGACCGGCACCGCCGGGACGGGGAGCGCCGGGACGCGGGGCACCGGGACGCGGAGCCTGCGGGCGCGGGATGTTGCCGGGCGTCGGGCGTTGGCCCATGCCCTGCGCCGACGCGAACGGGTTGTTGCCCGGACGGGGACCGGCGGGACGCTGGCCCATGCCCTGGGCCGACGCGAACGGGTTGTTGCCCGGACGCGCGCCACCCGGACGCGGGGGCGAGCTCGGGCCGGGCTTGGGGGCACCGGGGGTCGCCGACGACGACGCCTCGGCGTCACCGGACGCGGGAGCTGCGGGAGCGGGGGTCGCCGCAGCCGGGGCGGAGGCCTCGGGAGCGGATGCCGCGGGGGTCGCCGCCGCGGGAGCGGCCTCGGCCGGAGCCGGGGCTGCGGCGGGGGCTGCGGGCTTGGCGGGGCCCGGGGTCGGACCCGACGGGCGGGCGCCCGGGGTCGCTGCCGGACGAGCGGGGCCGGGACGGGCGCCGGGGCGCGCCGCAGCGGCGGCGGGCTTGGCATCCGAGGATCCGGAGGAGCTCTCGGCCGCGAGGGCGGCGCGGAGCTTGCGAGCCACGGGGGGCTCGATGGTGGATGAGGGGCTCTTGACGAACTCGCCGAGCTCCTTCAGCTTCGCAAGCGCGACCTTGCTGTCGACGCCGAGCTCGGAAGCGATCTCGTGCACGCGTGGTTTTGCCACAATTCTCCTGTCTGAGGGCCTACCCCGGACAGGGCAGACCGTTACTTGCGGACGGGTCTCATTTCGAGCCGTTCACTTCGTGTCCATAGCCGTTCAGCCTTTTCGCTGGTGGTGTGATTCGAAGGTCTGCGTGTCAAGCGGGCCTGACACACGCAATGCTCGTACGAAGGCGCGACGCGTGAGAGCTTTTCTCACGCACGCGTCCGTCTCGTGCACCCACGCACCCCGGCCCGGCAGGACCGCCCGCTCGTCGGGGACGAGCTGAGATCCGTCGGCGACCACACGCAGAAGCGAGGATCGGGGGGCGCGTGCGCGGCATCCGACGCACGTTCGTACTGGTTCCATCGTACACCTCGCCGTCGCCGCAGCGACGGACGCTCAGTTGTCTTCGAGGATGCTGTCGGGCTGGATGTCGATCTTCGCGCCGGTCAGCTTGGCGGCCAGACGCGCGTTCTGCCCCTCTTTGCCGATCGCGAGCGACAGCTGGTAGTCGGGCACGAGCGCCCGGACGGCCTTGGTCGTGGCGTCGAGGACGAAGCTCGAGGTGACCTTGGCCGGCGACAGCGCGTTCGCGACGAAGCGCGGCAGCTCGGCGTCGTAGTCGATGATGTCGATCTTCTCGCCCGCGAGCTCTTCGGTGACGGCGCGCACGCGGCGGCCGAGCTCACCGATGCAAGCGCCCTTGGCGTTGACTGTCGGGTCGTTGGCCTTCACGGCGATCTTCGAGCGGTGACCGGCTTCGCGGGCGAGCGACACGATCTCGACCAGGCCCGCGGCGATCTCGGGCACCTCGAGGGCGAAGAGCTTGCGGACCAGGCCCGGGTGCGTGCGCGACACGGTGATCTGCGGCCCCTTGTTGCCCTTGGACACGCTCGTCACGTAGACGCGCAGACGCGAGCCGTGCGCGTAGGTCTCGCCGGGAACCTGCTCCTCGGGCGGGAGGATCGCCTCGACCGTTCCGAGGTCGACGTGCACCATGCGCGGGTTCGGGCCCTGCTGCACGACGCCGGCGACGATGTCGCCCTCTTTGCCGCGGAACTCCCCCAGCACCGCGTCGTCGGCGATGTCGCGCAGACGCTGGCTGATGACCTGCTTGGCGGCGAAGGCGGCGATGCGACCGAAGTCGTCGGAGGACTGCTCCTCTTCGCCGATGACGATGTCTTCGTCGTCGGTCACGGGTGTGAAGACGCCGACGTGTCCGGTCTTGCGATCGAGTTCGACGCGGGCGCCGGCGGGGATCTCGCCGGTGGGCGAGATGTGCTTGGCGTAGGCGGTCAGGATCGCCTGCTCGATGATGCGCGCGAGTTCATCGAAGGGGATCTCCTTCTCGCGTTCGATCGTCTTCAGAAGTGCGAGATCGATGTCCACAAGGGCCCTCCGTTATTCAGCTCTCGTCGACGCGACCGGCGCCGACAACCCCCCTACGATACCCGGGATGCCACCCGCCCCGCGACCCGGCGAGCGATTCGGCCGACGCCCGGGCTGCGCACGACTGCTGTGATCCGCCCGCCGCCTCCCCGCCGACACGCGGAATCTCGGCACCTCGACCCGCGCGACGTCGCGAAGTTCAGGAGTTCTGCACGGGAGGGCCGGTGGCGGGCAGCTCGACGCACGGGAGCCTGCGTCACAGGCGCTCGAGCGGGTTGGCGGCCAGCTTCGCGACCACTCCCCCCTCCGCCAGTCGGCGCGCCGCGGTGTCGGGCTTTCGCGCGGCCTGGTCGAGCACGCAGGCGCCGAACTCGGCGGCGAGCGTTCCCCGCGGATGGGCGCGGAGCACCTCGCGGCGGAAGTCCTCGGGCAGCGCGTCGGGGCGGGCGCCCGAGATGTCGAGCGCCGTCGCCGTCTCGAGCAGGTGGCCCTCGGCATCCATCGCCGGGTCGACGCTCGGCCAGTTGTGCCGCACGATCACCTCGAGCACGCGCTGGCGCCGCGCGGGCTCCCACCCCGCCCCCGTGGTCAGGGCGATGCCGACGTGGCCGCCCGCGTGCTCGTACGAGAGGGTGTGGTTGTCGTACTCGGCGACCGTGCCGACGTCGTGCAGCACGGCGGCGACGTACAGCAGCTCGTGGTCGATGCCCGTGATGCCGTCGACGCGCGCGAACGCCTCGGCCCAGAGCCAGGAGCGCAGGGCGTGCGCGGTGATCGCGGGCGACTGGTACTGCGTCGCCAGTTCGAGGGCACCGCGCGCGGCGAGGGTGTCGGGCACGGGGATGTCGGCGATCTGCACGGGGCCTCCGGGGTCGGGCGAACCCTCACTCTTCCGCCGCGCGCCCGGCGCCGACAGACCCGCGCCGGTCAGCGACCGAAGGCATCCTGCCAGAGCGGGGCACCCCGCGGGGCCCCGAGCGGTACGCCGGTCGTGCGACGCGCGCTCGCCACGGAACGCGGATGCCTCGACCGAGGGGGCCGCGGCATCCGGAACCGCTCAGCTCACGGGCGACGCGTGCCAGATGCGCTCGAGGTAGTCGCGCATCGCGCGATCCGACGAGAAGTACCCGCTGCGCGCGACGTTGAGGATCGCCGAGCGCACCCAGCCGTCCTGGTCGGCGTAGGCGGCGTCGACCCGCTCCTGCGCGTCGAGGTACGACGAGAAGTCGGCGAGGGCCATGAACCGGTCTTCGTACAGCAGGTTCGACACGAGCGGCTCGAACACCGTGCGGTCGCCGTCCGAGAACGCTCCCGAGGCGATGAGGTCGATGGCGCTGCGCAGCCGCTCGTCGCCCTGGTAGTGGTCGGCGGGGCGGTAGCCCTCGCTCCAGAGCGCCTCGACCTCGGGCTCGCTCATGCCGAAGAGGAAGAAGTTGTCGTCGCCGACCAGGCGGCGGATCTCGACGTTCGCTCCGTCGTCGGTGCCGATGGTGAGCGCTCCGTTGAGCGCGAGCTTCATGTTGCCCGTGCCCGAGGCCTCTTTGCCCGCGAGCGAGATCTGCTCCGACAGGTCGGCGGCGGGGATGATGCTCTCGGCCAACGTCACGTTGTAGTTCGCCGGGTACAGCAGCTGGAGCTTGCCCTCGACGCGCGGGTCGGCGCTGACGACCTCACCCACGGCGTTGATGAGGTGGATGATGCGCTTGGCCATGCCGTACCCGGGTGCGGCCTTCGCCCCGAACAGGAACGTGCGCGGCTGCACCTCGTCGATCGGCAGGCGCCCCGACACGATCCCCTCGTACGTGCTGACGATGTGCAGCACCTTCAGCGTCTGCCGCTTGTACTCGTGCAGGCGCTTGATCATCACGTCGAGCATGTGGGTGTCGTCGAGGGGCGCGTCACCGCGGGACTCGAGCACCCGCCCGAGGCGCCGCTTGTTGGCGAGCTTCACCGCGGCGAAGCGCTCGCGGAAGTCGCCGTCGTCGGCGAGGGCCTCGAGCCCCCGCAGCCGCTCGAGGTCGACCGTCCAGCCCGCGCCGAGGGCCTCGGTGATGAGGGCCGACAGGTCGGGGTTCGCCAGGCGCAGGAAGCGGCGCGGGGTCACGCCGTTCGTGACGTTGGTGAACTTGTCGGGCCACATCTGGGCGAAGTCCTTGAGCACGTTGTCGCGCAGCAGCTGCGAGTGCAGCTCGGCGACGCCGTTCACCTTGGAACCGGCGACGGTGGCGAGGTAGGCCATGCGCACCGAGCGGGTGGGGTGCTCGCCGATGATCGACATGTTGCGGATGAGCATCTCGTCGTCGCCGAAGCGCTCGCGCACCTCGAGCAGGAACTCGTCGTTGATGCGGTAGATGATCTCGAGGTGGCGGGGCAGCAGGCGGCCGAGCAGGTCGACCGGCCAGACCTCGAGCGCCTCGGGCAGCAGCGTGTGGCAGGTGTAGGCGAAGCACTTCTGCGTGATGGCCCAGGCGGCATCCCACTCGAGCTTCTTCTCATCGACGAGCACGCGCATGAGCTCGGGCACACCGATGACGGGGTGGGTGTCGTTCAGCTGGAAGATGACGCGCTCGGGCAGAGCCTCGATGTCGAAGTCGTCGGGAAGCACGTTCTCGATGAAGTCGGCGATCGAGGCCGCGACGAAGAAGTACTGCTGCTGCAGGCGCAGCTCTTTGCCCTGGGGCGTGGAGTCCTCGGGGTAGAGCACCTTCGAGATGTTCTCGGCGAACGTCTGCGCGCGCACCGACTCGACGTAGTCGCCCGAGTTGAAGGTGTGCAGGTCGAAGGCGTTGGTGGCCACCGCACGCCACAGGCGCAGGGTGTTGACGCGGCCGTTGTGATAGCCCGGGACCATCATGTTGTACGGCACCGCGAGCACGTTCCACTCGGGGACCCAGCGGGTGCGCTCCACGCCGTCGTCGTCGTACGTCTCGGTCGTGCCGGCGAACGACACAGTCTGCGCGGCCTCGGGGTGCGGGAAGTCCCACGGCGAGCCCATGCGCAGCCACGCGTCGGGCTGCTCGATCTGCTGCCCGTCGGCGAACGCCTGGCGGAAGATGCCGTACTCGTACCGGATGCCGTACCCGATGGTCGGCACGCTCATCGTCGCGAGCGAGTCGATGAAGCAGGCGGCCAGACGGCCCAGGCCGCCGTTGCCGAGGCCCGGCTCGATCTCGACCGCGCGCACGGCGTCGATGTCGATGCCGCACTGGGCGAGCGCCTCGGTGGCGATGTCGGTGAGGCGCGCCGCGAGCAGGTTGTTGTCGAGCTGACGGCCCAGCAGATACTCGGCCGAGAGGTAGCAGACGGTCTTCGCCTGCAGCTTCTTCTGCTGGGCGCGATCGTCGAACCAGCGCGCCATGAGGTAGTCGCGCACCGTGAACGCCAGCGCCAGGTACTGGTCGTTGACGTCGGACGCCGACAGGGTCACGCCCTGGTCGAAGTTCAGGTTCTGCAGGAACTGTTTCGTGAAGCCGTCGACCGAGGCTGCGGGCGCCACGACGGGCGCGATCGCGAGCGGGTGGGTGGGACGGAGCTCTGGTGTGTTCTCGGGCACCCTCCGACCGTAATCAGAACGACCCCGTCCTGCCAGGATTCACCGAGAACGACACATGATCTTCACCACCGCGCCGCACGACGACCGGGGGGCGGATGCCGGATGCCGGCGGTCAGCGCAGACCGCACCCGTCGACGACCTGCGTCTTGCCTTCGATGAGATTCTTCGTCCAGGTGTAGAGGACCGGCAGGAAGCGCGACTTCGGCAGGATGGGGCGCAGGTGGTCGTAGCCCGCGTACGTCGCCCACCGCACCGGCTGCCCCTCGGCGCAGAGCTTCTGCACGTAGTCGCGCTGCAGGCTCGGCGGGATGACCTCGTCGTCGGCTCCCCAGGCCACGAGCATCGGCGTGCCGAGCGGCTCGGTCATGGCGTTCTCGGCGAGTCGGCGTCCGAGGGCGCCGTCGGTGAGGTCGGCGTTGTACAGCGGGCGGTCCTCCGACACCCCGAGCGCCGTCAGCACCGAGACGACGACGCCCGGCTCGGTGGGGCATCGCTGGGTCATCTCGAGCACGATCGAGCGCGAGCCCTCGGCGATGTAGTCGTCGAGGTGCACGTCGGCGTAGGTCTGCGAGTACGGCACCAGCACCCACGAGGTGATCACCGAGAGCATCGCGTTCGGCGGTCCCGACAGCAGCTCGCGCGCCAGAGCGGGCGGGTCGGCGACGGGGGCGACCACGGCCGTGCCGAGCACGTCGATCCCGGGGGCGTAGTCCTCGGCGATCGCGGTGGTCCACAGCGCCGCGTGTCCGCCCTGCGAGTGGCCCCAGACCACCGTGTCGGGCGAGAGCGTCACGTCGGTGCGCAGCTCCGCCGTCGCCAGCACCGCGTCCAGCGACGAGCGCGCCTCGCCCCGGCCGATCAGGTAGGGGTAGGTGCCGGGTGCACCCTGGCCGGAGAAGTCCGAGGCGACGACCACCCAGCCGGCCTTCAGCGCCTGCTCGAGCGCCGGGATCGACCACCGGGTCGCCGAGGCGTCGCGCAGGCTCGGTGCGCACCCCTGGGCCACCCCCGTCGTGCCGTGGTTCCAGATGATGACGGGACGCGGTCCCGGGGGCGGGTCCTTGGGCATGATCACGAGGGCGCTCGCCACGGCGGGCCGGCTCACGGCATCCCTCGTCGTGTAGAGGATGCGCGTGACGTCGCCGTTCTGGGGAAGACGGCCGAGGTACGCGTCGGAGCGGATGAGACGGCCGTGACCGCTCGGCACCTCGGCCGGGGCGTCGTAGAAGGCGTCGACGACCGGGGCGCCGTCGTTGAGCCAGTCGTTCAGCCACCACCCGCCCGCGGCGGTCGCGACCAGCACGAGAGAGAGGGCGTAGCGGCCGGCGGCGGCCCAGCGCAGCCGCGTCCGGCGACGTCGAACGGCCCGCGACGCGTCGAACGGCGTCCGCGGCGCGTGCGGACGACGGATGCCGCGGACTCCGCGGGCGAACACCCCCACGCCGAACACGATCGTGCGCACCCCGAACACCACCGCGAGCACCAGGACCGTGACGTCGGGCCAGGTGAACGACAGCAGTCCGAGGGCGATCTGGGCGACACCCCAGGCCAGCGACAGCACACGGGCGCTGGCGTCACCCGGCGAGAAGGCGCGTCCCACCGACGCGAGCCCCCCGATGACGAGCAGCACCGCGAGCACGGGCGGCAGCAGTTCGAGGCTGCGCCCCAGCCAGACCAGGACCGCGACACCGGCGACGATCCAGGCGGCGGCCACCGACCGTGCCCACCATCCGGCGGGGCGCGCGACCAGCTCGACGATGCCCATCACCACGGCGCTGGCACCCACGTAGATGCCCAGCAGCACCAGCGAGGTGAGCGGCCGCGACACGATCAACGCTCCCAGCACGACCACGACGATCCCGACGATCAGCAGCACGCGCGGCGGGGCGTGGCGGGTGAGCACCGGGAGCGCATTCCACCGGCGCGGGCGCGGGCGGCGGGGTGCGGGCATCAGGCAATCCTAGGCAACGCGGCACCGCGCGAATCGGGCGAGGGGCAGGGCGCGGGGCTCGGGCCTCCGCGGACGCCGCGAGACGACGCGCGACGGGCGCGGCCACGCGGGCGCGCGGGCGAACGCACGGCGCCGCACACGACGCAAGGGACACGGCACACGCGATTACCGGATTCCCGCACCGCGGCATACGGTTCGTCCGTGCCGTCTTCCGCCCGAGCAGCCGCTCGCGATGCCGAGGCCAACCCCGCCTTCCGCGTCGCGGCGCGCACGGGATACGTCGCCAACGGCATCCTGCACCTGCTCATCGGCGCCCTCGTGCTCGCCGTCGGCTTCGGAGCGGCCGAAGACACCGACCAGACCGGGGCATTCCGAGCCCTCGCGGCGGTGCCGCTCGGTGCCGTGGCCCTCTGGGCTCTGGCGATCGGACTCGTCGCCCTGGGCTGCTGGCACCTGCTGCAGGCCGTCGCTCCCCGTCACCTGTCGGGGTGGCGCCGCCTCGCGCGGATCGCGGCCGAGGCGCCGCAGGGCCTCGTCTTCGTCGTCATCGGGATCCTCTCGGCCTCGGTCGCGCTCGGCGCGCGCCCCCGCGCCGAGCAGGCCGCCGAAGACGCCAGCGCCGCCGTGCTGACCCTTCCCCTCGGCGGGCTGCTGCTGGGCACCACCGGAGTCGTCGTCGCGAGCGTCGGCATCGGCTTCGTGTGGATGGGACTGCGCCGCTCGTTCCACTCCAAGGTGCGCATCCCCGACGGACCGGCGGGCCACGCCCTCAGCGCGCTCGGGGTGGTGGGCTTCCTCGCCAAGGGCGTCGCGCTCGGGATCGTCGGGGTGCTGCTCGTCGTGGCCGCCGTGACCGTCGAGCCCGATACCGCGGGCGGCCTCGACGGCGCAGTGTCGGCGCTGATCGCGCTTCCCACCGGGCCGGTGCTGGCGTTCCTCGTGGGCCTGGGCTTCGTCGCCTACGGCGTGTTCACGGTGTTCCGTGCCCGCTACGCCCGGCTCGACGTCTGAGCGTCAGTCCAACGCGGGGTCGCGCCCGGTGCGCTCCCCCGTGTCGAGCGTGGCGATCGCCGCGTGGTCGTCGGCGTCGAGGGTGAAGTCGAAGACGTCGCCGTTCTCGCGCAGACGCGAGAGTGACACCGACTTGGGGAACACGACCAGGCCGCGATCGAGGTGCCAGCGGACGACGACCTGGGCCGGAGTCTTGCCGTAGCGCTCGGCGATCCGCATCAGCACGGGCTCGTCGAGCAGTCCGCCGCGCGCCAGCGGCGCCCACGACTCGGTGACGATGCCGTGCGCGGAGTCCCAGTCGACGAGGCCGTTCTGCGGGAAGCGCGGGTGCAGTTCGACCTGGTTCACCGCGGGGAGCACGCCCGTCTCATCGCGCAGCCGCTCGAGGTGCGGGATGGCGAAGTTGCTGACGCCGATCGAGGTGGCCCGTCCCTCGTCGCGGAGGCGCAGCAAGGCGCGCCAGGTGTCGACGTAGCGGTCCGCGCTGGGGATGGGCCAGTGGATCAGGTACAGGTCGACCCGGTCGAGGCCCAGCCGTGCGCTGCTGGCGTCGAACGCGCGCAGCGTCTCATCGAACCCCTGGTCGTCGTTCCACACCTTGGTCGTGACGAACAGGTCGTCGCGGTCGAGCCCCGACGCGCGCAGTCCCTCGCCGACCTCGGTCTCGTTGCCGTAGAGCGCGGCCGTGTCGACGTGACGGTAGCCCGCGGCGAGCGCGCCGGCGACCAGGTCGGCGGTGACGTCGGCGGGCACCTTGTAGGTACCGATGCCGAGCTGCGGGATCGTGGAGCCGTCGGACAGCGACAGGCGGGGGGCGGCGATCATGGCATCCACGCTACCGGCGCGCGCACCTACCGGGTCGGTCAAAGGCGGACCGGCACCCCGGTCGACTTCGCGTCGGCGGGGTGCCGTTCCGGCGGATCGATCAGCGGGTGAGCGCCGCCACCGCGTCGGCGACCGCGAGCGTCTCGCGCTCGCCCGTGCGGCGGTCCCACAGCTCGACCTGGCCCTCGGCGGCGCCGCGGCCGACGATGAGGATGCGCGGGATGCCGACGAGCTCGGCGTCGCCGAACTTGACGCCGGGCGAGACCTTGGGGCGGTCGTCGTAGAGCACGTCGCGCCCCGCGGCCTCGAGCTGGGCGGCGACCGACTCGGCGAGCTCGAACGCCGCCGCGTCGCGACCGGTGGCGACGACGTGCACGTCGAACGGGGCGACCGACTCGGGCCAGATCAGGCCCTTCGCGTCGTTGTTGAGCTCGGCGATGATCGCGAGGATGCGGGTGACGCCGATGCCGTACGAGCCCATCGTGACCGTGGCGAGCTTGCCGTTCTCATCGAGCACCTTCAGGCCCAGGGCCTCGGCGTACTTGCGACCGAGCTGGAAGACGTGACCGATCTCCATGCCGCGCGCGAGCTCCACGGGGCCCGAGCCGTCGGGAGCGGGGTCTCCGGGGCGCACGGTCGACACCTCGACGAAGCCGTCGCCGACGAAGTCGCGGCCGGCGACGAGCGAGTGCACGTGCTTCTGGTCGACGTTGGCGCCGGTGATCCACGCGGTGCCGTCGACGACGCGCGGGTCGAGGACGTACCGGATGCCGGTGGCCGATTCCTCGCCCAGCACGGCGCCCGTCGGCGACCAGGGGCCGATGTAGCCCTTGACCAGCAGGGGGTGCTTGGCGAAGTCGGCTTCGGTCGCGGCTTCGACCTCGGCGGGCGCGAAGGCGACCTCGACGCGCTTGTCGTCGACGTCGCGGTCGCCGGGAAGACCCACGACGACGAGCTCGCGCGTGCCGTCGAGGTGGGTGAGGGCCATCACGACGTTCTTCAGCGTGTGGGCGGCGGTCCACTCGGTGGCCCCGTCGGTCGCCGGGCCGGCGATGCCGGGGGCGGGTGCGTCGAGGTGGGCGTTGCTGTGGTCGACGAGGGTCGCGATGGTGGGGGTGTTCGGGGAGTCGAAGATCACGGCATCCGGGCGGCCCTCGATCGGCAGCGACTCGGGCACGACCGTGGTGAACGCCTCGACGTTGGCCGCGTAGCCTCCGGCGGAGCGCACGAAGGTGTCTTCGCCGATGGGGGTCGGGTGCAGGAACTCCTCCGACTTCGAGCCGCCCATGGCACCGGCGTCGGCGGCGACGATGACGTACTCGAGGCCCAGGCGCGTGAAGATGCGCTCGTAGGCATCGCGCTGCGCCTGGTACGAGACGTCGAGTCCGGCGTCGGTCGCGTCGAACGAGTACGCGTCCTTCATCGTGAACTCGCGGCCGCGCAGCAGGCCGGCGCGGGGACGCGCCTCGTCTCGGTACTTGTCCTGGATCTGGTACAGCGTCAGCGGCAGGTCCTTGTACGAGGAGTACAGGTCCTTCACCAGCAGGGTGAACATCTCTTCGTGCGTGGGAGCGAGCAGGTAGTCGGCGCCCTTGCGGTCCTGAAGGCGGAACAGCGCGTCGCCGTACTCCTCCCACCGGCCGGTCTGCTCGTACGGATCGCGGGGCAGGAGCGCGGGGAAGTGCACCTCGAAGGCACCGGCGTTCGCCATCTCCTCGCGCACGACCGCCTCGATCTTGGCCTTGACCTTCAGGCCCAGCGGCAGCCAGGCGAAGATGCCCGGCGCGTTACGGCGGATGTAGCCGGCCCGCACGAGCAGGCGGTGGCTGGCCACCTCGGCATCGGAGGGGTCTTCACGGAGCGTGCGGAGGAAGAAGTTCGACAGACGGGTCACCACGAGAGTCGAGTCTAGGGCGGCGGGTGGGAGGTGGATGCCGAGAGCTCAGCCGAGGGCGGAGATGATCGCCGCGGTCACAGCTCGCAGCTGTTCCCGCGACAGATTCTCGCCGCTGACGTCGACGACCCCTCCGGCGGTGTTCGCGAGAAGCCGCCCGCCGTTGCCGTCTGCCGCCGGCATCCACCAGGCTGCCTGCGCTCCGCCGACCTCGACGGGGCTGCCGCCCGACTGCTCCCCCTCACCCGGATCGGATCGCGCACCCGCGGCGAGGCTGACCCGCAGGCTGGGAGGATTCGTCTCGTCGTACGAGACCGGGGCGAACGTGCACCAGGATGCCGCGCCCCGGGCCGTGAGAACCTCCCAGGCCTGACCTTGCGGCACGTTGTCGGTTCCGAGCGGTCCGAGATCGTCACGCCCGAGTGCCCCCTCCACCGCCCCCTCGAGCTGCTCGCCGCAGTCGGCGAGGCGCCACGCGCCGGGCGAGAGGGGCCGCTCGGTCCCCGGCGACACGGCTGCGCGCGCGCCCGCCTCCGCGACCGCACGTACCGCGGTGGCGCCATCGTCGGAACCGACGACCACCCACGCGTCGCCGAACCGCTCCGAGTAGTCGCAGGGTCCACCCCCGTCGCAGACGGGTGCCGCTCCGACCCGCGACCGGACCTCGTCCGGCACGACGGACCACGGCAGAACGGTGAGGTTCACCACCTGCCATTCGGTCGGGTCCTGGGCGCGCCACTGGCACGAGATCCCGCCGAGCCACCTCGCGTCCCACACGATCGGCTCCCGCGACAGCCGCATCTCCACGCCCGCGATGGCCGAGACCGTGCTGTCGTCGAAGACGGTCGAACAGTCGCCGCCGAAAGCCAGAGCCGGCGCGGTCGGGGTCGGCGAGGGAGCGGTCGGGCTCAGGGTGGGCGTCGGCGTCGCGGTGACGCGGGGCGTCGGCGCGGTCGCGTTCGGCGACGGCGAGGTCGCGATCTCGGGCGCGCTCAGCGTCGACGTCGCCGCCACTCCCCCGGCGATCGCGACGATCAGAGCCGCCGCCACCGATCCCGCGATCCAGGCGCCCCGGTGGGCGCCCGTCGGGGTGATCCCCCGCGCACCGCCGAGGATGCGTGCACGCATCGCCGCACGCTCATCGGGCGTCAGCTCGTCGTTCATGCCCGTGCTCCTTCCGGCGCGAGGTCGTCGCGCATCTTCGCCTTCGCGCGGGCGAGACGCGACTTGACCGTTCCCGCGGGGATGCCGAGGGCCTGGGCCACCTCGCGTTCGGCGTAGCCCTCGAGCACCGCCAGCACGACGACGGCCTGCTCCCGTTCGGGGAGCCGTTTCAGGGCGCCCAGCACGGCGCCGTCGTCGACGTCGGGCGCCGGAGCGGGCGGCGCCGCGGGCACACGCTCGAGCAGGGTGCGGTACCGCCTCCCCGAACGCTCGAGGTTGCGGGCGCAGTGCGCCACCGCCGTCAGCAACCACGGCAGCGGAGACCCGTCTACCAGGCGCACCGACGCGCGTTTGCGCCAGAGTTCGAAGAACGCCACCGTCACGGCATCCTTGGCGTCCTCCCGATGCGTGAGCAGTCTCGTGGCGTGGCGGAACAGCCGCGCCTCGTGCCGATCGAACAGCGCGGCGAGCGCGAGCTCGTCGCCTCGGCATACCCGGGACCAGAGCCCGGCGTCGTCGTCATCCACACTCTGTAGTGTCCACATCTCGCCCATCGGTTCCCTCGCGGGAAATGTTTTCGATGTCGGATCGGTAACGACGTCGCCGACCGGCGTCGACGGGCGCGCCGGATGCCGGGTGTGCGGCCCCCGCGCCGCGGGCATCGTCGGCGCAGCCGCCGCGCCGTAGCCTGGAACGATGACCACGGTGCTTCTCACGGGCTTCGAGCCGTTCGCCGGTGAGGCCACCAACCCGTCCGGTGATGCCGTGCGCGCCGTCGCGGCGGGCTGGAGCGGCCCCGAAGAGCTGATCGTCGAGGTGCTGCCGGTGACCTTCGACCGGGCGGACGCGCAGCTGCGGGCGTTGATCGACCGGCATCGCCCCGACGTGGTGATCGCCACGGGACTCGCCGGCGGTCGCACGCAGGTCACCCCGGAGCGCGTCGCCATCAACCTGGCCGATGCCCGCATCCCCGACAACGACGGCGCCCAGCCCGTCGACAGCCCGATCGTCGAGGGCGCGCCCGCGGCGTTCTTCGCGACCGTCCCGGTCAAGGCGATGGCGGCGGCGATGGGCGAGGCCGGCATTCCCGCCGCGGTGTCGTACTCGGCGGGCACGTTCGTGTGCAACCACGTGATGTTCGCCGCCCTGCACGCGACGGCGTCGACGCCCGGAGCGCGCGCCGGGTTCGTGCACGTCCCGTACGCGAGCGAGGACGCCCCCGTCGGCGCCCCGTCGCTCCCGCTGGACGACATCGTGCGCGCGCTCGAGAGCGCGGTGCGCGCCGCGATCGACGTGCCGACGGATCTCGCCGTGTCGGCCGGCACCCTGCACTGAGGCCGCGCGCAGCCCCCGGGCTCAGCCGGCGCGGCGCCCCACGTGCAGCACCGCGCGTGTGACGAGGCCCGCCACGAGCGCCCAGAAGGCCGCGCTCACCCCGAACACCGCGATGCCGGATGCCGCGACCAGGAACGTCACCACGGCGGGGAGCCGCTCGCCGGGATCATCGATGGCCTGCTGCACCGCCGAGCCGAACGCGCCGAACAGCGCGACGCCCGCCACCGCCGGGATGACGCCGGCCGGGGCCAGCAGCACGATCGCGGCGAAGGCCGCCGACAGCGCGCCCAGAACGAGATAGGTGCCGCCCGCCGAGACGCCCGCCACCCAGCGCTTCTTCGGGTCGGGGTGGGAGTCGGGGCCGGCGGCGATCGCCGCGCTGATGGCCCCCAGGTTCATCGCGTGTCCGCCGAAGCCCGCCGCGGCGGCCGATCCGAGGCCGGTGACCAGCATCGCGGGGCGCCACGGAATGGTGTAGCCGAGGCTGCGCATCACGGCGACGCCGGGGACGTTCTGCGACGCCATGGTCACCACGAACAGCGGCAGCGCGATGCCCACCACCGATCCGACGGTGAGCGTCGGGACGGTGAACTCCAGCCGAGGCAGCAAGGTCGCGGCATCCGCGTCGACGCCGGTGCGCGCCAGCTCCACGGCGACCACGGCGATGGCGGCGAGGAAGGCCAGCGGCACGGCCCAGCGGGGCACCAGACGCGAGGCCACGAGCCAGACGATCAGCACCGGTGCCACGCCCCACGGGTCCTGGATCAGGCCCAGGAACGGGGCCACGCACAGCGGCAGCAGCACACCGGCCAGCATCGCCTGCGCGATCGAGGGGGGAATGCGGGCGATCAGGGCCCCGAGCGGGGGGAACAGCGCGGTGCAGAGGATGAGCGCCGCCGACACGAGGAAGCCGCCCACGACGGCGGGCCATCCGCCGTCGACCGCACCCGTGGCGGCGAGCAGTGCGACGCCGGGGGTCGACCACGCGACGGTGATCGGGATGCGGTAGCGCCCCGCGAGAACGATGCACCCGACACCGACGACGAGGGTGATGGCGAGCAGCCCGCTGGCCGCCTGCTCCGCCGTCGCCCCGACGGCCCGGAGACCGGTGAGGACGACCGCGAAGGTGCTGGTGAAGCCGACGAGGGCGGTGACCACCCCGGCGATGAGCGGGCGGGTGAGGGAGGCGGCGGGATTCTCGGTCATGACGATGCCGACGCTAGCGGACCGTCACGGCGCAACGCCCGCACTGCGCACGCAGGCCAGCGCTCGGCGCGCCGGGTCTCCCCGCGGCCGGGCGGAGCCGGGGCGCGTCAGGCCGTGATGACCTGCGCGGTGCCGGTGGCGGCGTCGGGGCCCATCTCGGCGGCGAGGCGGTTGGCCTCGGCGATGAGGGTCGCCACGATCTCGGACTCGGGGACGGT
This sequence comes from Microbacterium sp. Leaf436, assembly GCF_001424715.1. NCBI lineage: Bacteria > Bacillati > Actinomycetota > Actinomycetes > Micrococcales > Microbacteriaceae > Microbacterium > Microbacterium sp. Leaf436. The sequence goes on along the minus strand of NZ_LMRB01000002.1, from coordinate 683,968 downwards.
CTTCACGACCTCGCCCTTCACGAAGATCTGGCCCTTGCCGTTGCCGGAGGCGACGCCCAGGTCGGCGTCGCGCGCCTCACCGGGGCCGTTGACGACGCAGCCCATGACGGCCACGCGCAGCGGCACGGTCATGTCCTTGAGGCCCTCGGTGACGTCGTCGGCGAGCGTGTAGACGTCGACCTGCGCACGGCCGCACGAGGGGCACGAGACGATCTCGAGCTTGCGCTCGCGGAGGTTCAGCGACTGCAGGATCTGGTGGCCGACCTTGACCTCTTCGGCGGGCGGGGCCGAGAGCGAGACGCGGATCGTGTCGCCGATGCCCTCCGACAGCAGGATGCCGAAGGCCGTGGCGCTCTTGATCGTGCCCTGGAACGCGGGGCCGGCCTCGGTCACGCCGAGGTGCAGGGGCCAGTCGCCCCGCTCGGCGAGCAGTCGGTAGGCCTTCACCATGACGATGGGGTCGTTGTGCTTGACCGAGATCTTGAAGTCGTGGAAGTCGTGCTCCTCGAACAGCGAGGCCTCCCATACGGCGCTCTCGACGAGCGCCTCGGGCGTGGCCTTGCCGTACTTCTCGAGCAGGCGGCGATCGAGCGACCCGGCGTTCACGCCGATGCGCAGCGACACGCCCGCGGCCTTGGCCGCCTTCGCGATCGCGCCGACCTGGTCGTCGAACTTGCGGATGTTGCCCGGGTTCACGCGCACCGCGCCGCAGCCGGCGTCGATCGCCTGGAAGACGTACTTCGGCTGGAAGTGGATGTCGGCGATGACCGGGATCTGGCTCTTCTTGGCGATGATGTGCAGCACGTCGGCGTCGTCTTGCGACGGTACGGCCACGCGCACGATCTCGCAGCCGGATGCCGTGAGCTCGGCGATCTGCTGAAGGGTGGCGTTGATGTTGGTGGTGGGAGTCGTGCACATCGACTGCACGCTCACGGGGGCGTCACCGCCCACGAGCACCTTGCCCACCTTGATCTGGCGGGTCTTGCGACGAGGCGCGAGGACCTCCGGCACGCGGGGCATCCCGATGTTCACTGCAGGCACGGACTCAGCCTACGCCGTGGTACCCGGACGGGGGCTGAAGGTGCCCTGTGGTAGGTTCGGCGCCATGCGCGCGCACACATCCTGGTGGCACACCGTCTAGGCGGTGCGCTCGCATGCAACAGACCGCCCTCCCCCTGGGGAATCCGGGCGGTCTTCGTGTTTTCGGCGGCCGCTTTGGACCCTCGCTCACAGACGGAAGTTATCTCGATGACCGGGCCCGACCCCTCCTCCCTGCTCCTCGACCTCGCCGCAGGTTCTGCTCCCTTCGCCGTGATCGCCCGTGACGGCGTCACGGTCGAGGTCCTCACGGGCGACGTCGTCGACGTCGACCTGCTGGCCGACGTGCCGCTCGTCGACGACGCCGGCACACCCCGCGAAGTGCTCGCGCTCGTGCCGTACCGTCAGGTGCGCGAGCGCGGCTTCGTCTGCCACGACGACGGCGCGCCGCTCCGATGCCTCGTCATCGACCAGCGCGTCTCGCTCCCCCGCGCCGAGGTGCTGGCATCGCTGCCGACGACCGCGATCCCCCTGCACGACGCCGGCTTCGACATCACCGACGAGGACTACGCCGACATCGTGCGCGAGGTTATCGCCGATGAGATCGGCCGCGGCGAGGGCGCCAACTTCGTCATCCGTCGCGACTTCGTCGCCGGGGTCGACGTCGACCCGCGGATCGCCGCGCTCACCTGGTTCCGCGCGCTGCTCGAGCACGAGAAGGGCGCCTACTGGACCTTCGCCGTCGTCACCGACGGGCACATCGCCGTGGGAGCGAGCCCCGAGGCGCACGTGAGCGCCCAGGGCGGCATCGTCACGATGAACCCCATCTCGGGCACCTTCCGTCACCCGGCGGGCGGGGCGACGTCCGAGACCCTCGCGGAGTTCCTGCGCTCGACCAAAGAGACCGAAGAGCTCTTCATGGTCGTCGACGAGGAGTTGAAGATGATGAGCGCCGTCTGCAGCGACGGCGGACGCATCACCGGTCCCCACCTCAAAGAGATGTCGCGCCTGACGCACACCGAGTACATGCTGCGCGGGCGCAGCGACCTCGACCCGCGCGACATCCTGCGCGAGACGATGTTCGCGCCCACCGTCACCGGCTCCCCCATGCAGAACGCTTGCACGGTGATCGCGCGCCACGAGACGACCCCCCGCGGTTACTACTCCGGCGTCGCCGCGCTCTTCACCCCGAACGGCGCCACCGAGGGACCCACGCACGACCTCGACGCGCCCATCCTCATCCGCACGGCCTACCTGGTCGACGGGCGCCTGCGCGTGCCGGTCGGCGCGACGCTCGTGCGCCACTCCGACCCGTACGGCGAGGTCGGCGAGACCCACGGCAAGGCCGCCGGTGTGCTCGGCGCCATCGGCGCGATCCCCCGCGACACGACGCCCGCCGCTCCCGCCGACGCCGACCCCGACGCACCGGCGGCCCCGCGCCGCCCCCTCGGCGAGGATCCCGCGATCGCCGAGCTGCTGGCATCCCGCAACGACCGTCTCGCCCCGTTCTGGATGAACCCGCAGGATCCCGACGGCTCCGGTCCCTTCGCCGGACGCACGGCGCTCGTCGTCGACGCCGAGGACCGCTTCACCACGATGCTCGCGCACCAGCTGCGCCACCTGGGTCTCGACACCCGTATCGTGCACTGGTCCGAGGTCTCCGACGACGATCTCGACGCCGCCGACCTGGTGGTCTCGGGCCCCGGCCCCGGCGACCCGCGCGACGACAGCCCGCGCATGAGCGCGATGCGCCACGTCGTCGGACGCCGCCGCGCCGCATCGACGCCGCTGCTGGCGGTGTGCCTGAGCCACCAGATCCTCGCGGACTCGCTGGGGATCGACCTCGAGCCCCTCGCCCGGCCGCACCAGGGCCTGCAGAAGAGCGTGGAGCTGTTCGGCGAATCCGCCTCGATCGGGTTCTACAACACGTTCACGGCGCGGGTGGCTGCCGGGGACACGCGGCGCGGCCTCGCCGTCGGCTCCGCGGCCGGCACGACGCAGACCGTCACCGACGTCGCGGCGGATGCCGAGACGGGCGACGTCTACGCGCTCCGCGGCCCGGGCTACGCCTCGGTGCAGGGTCATCTCGAGTCGATCCTGTCGCGCGACGGCATGCGCACGCTGGAGCGTCTCATCGCCCACGTGCTCTGAGGCCGGGGGCGAACAGCACGCCTCCTGCACGAGCGACAGCGGCCGCCCCCGTTCCGGGTGCGGCCGCGTCGATGTGCCGGAGCACTGCGCCGGCGACGAGAGCGCCGCGTCCGCCTAGAGCAGCTTCACCGGGTTGAAGATGTCGGCGAGGAACAGCACGCCGCCCATCCCGACGAGCAGGATCACGACCACGAAGGTCACCGGCACCAGGCGGGTGGCGTCGACGGGCTTGGCGATGCGCCCGCGAGCGCGCGCGAGGGCCTTCTTCAGACCGTCCCACAGGGCGACGACGATGTGGCCGCCGTCGAGCGGCAGCAGCGGGATGAGGTTGAAGACGAAGAGGGCCACGTTCAGACCCGCCAGCAGGGCGATGATCGACTGCACTCGGTCGAGGATCGGTGCGTCCACCGCGGCGATGTCGCCCGCGAGGCGGCCCGCACCCACCACGCTCATGGGGCTGGTGGGGTCTCGGGGCTGACCGGTGAGGGTGTCGACCGCGGTGTCGTAGATGCGCACGGGCAGGGTCGCCACGATCCGGCCGACCGCCTCGATCTGGGTGATCGTCGCCTGGGGACCGCTCCACAGGGGCTGCGGCACGAGGGACTGCTGCGCGGTCACGCCGGCGAAGCCGACGGTCTGGAACTCGGGGGCACCCGACGCGTCGACGACCGGGCGGCCCTTCGCGTCGGTCACGGCGCGATCGGTGGTCTGCGGGGTGAACTGCACCGTCTGCTGCGCCCCGTCGCGCTCGATGACGACCGAGAGCGGCGTGCCCGGCGAGCGCTGGATGATCGCCGCAGCGTCGGCGAAGGTCGCCACCGGCGTGCCGTCGATCGACACGAGCGTGTCGCCCGGCTCGATGCCCGCGGCCGCGGCGGGGGCGACGGGATCGGCCGACGTGCACGCGTCGCGCTGCTGGCTCGCCGGGATCACGCACTGCGAGACCGACGCGACGGTGGTGGTGCCCTGCTGCACGCCGATTCCGCTCAGCGCGATCGAGAACAGCACGACGGCGAGCACGAGGTTCATCAGCGGGCCGCCGAGCATGACGATCACGCGCTTCCAGACCGGGAGCGTGTAGAACACCCGGTCGTCGGCGGCGACGAGCGTCTCGGCGTTGGCGTCGCGGGCGTCCTGCACCATCGTGGCGAAGAAGCGCGACCGGCGGGTGCCGGGCTCGTCCTCGTCGGGGGCGGGCGGATACATGCCCGCCATCGAGATGTATCCGCCGAGCGGCAGGGCCTTGACGCCGTACTCGGTCTCGCCGATGCGCTTCGACCAGAGCGTCGGCCCCAGGCCGATCATGTACTGCCCGACGCGCACGCCGAAGAGCTTGGCGGGCACCAGGTGCCCGACCTCGTGCAACGCGATCGAGACGGCCAGGCCGAGCACGAGCACGATGACGCCGAGGAGGAACGCGATCGCAGTCACCCGCCGACGATACCGCCGCATCCCTTTGAACCGCCCGTGCGGCCGCGATGCGGTGTCTGTGCGACACCGGATGCGACAATGGACGAGATGCCGACCCACGCGCCCTCGAACCTCCCGCCCGTGCTCCGGCCGGAGCGTCCGCCCCGCCGCGACCTCGCGGAACTCGCCCGCCGCTTCGGCGTGCGCAGCTCCGGCGACGTCGCCGGCACGACCCTCACCGGCATCACGCTGGCCACCGCCGATCTGCGCGCGGGCGAGGCCTTCGTCGCGATCCGCGGAGTCAACCGCCACGGGGCCGAGTTCAGCGCGACCGCCGCCGAGCGCGGTGCGGTCGCGGTGATCACCGACGCCGACGGCGCCGAAATCGCAGGCCCCGCGGGTCTTCCGATCGTCGTGGTCGACGATCCCCGCGCCCTGCTGGGCGACCTGTCGGCCTGGGTCTACGGCACCGGTCCCGACGACGAGCTCCCCCAGTTGCTCGCCACGACCGGCACGAACGGCAAGACGAGCGTGTCGCACCTGCTCGAGGGGATCCTGGGGCAGCTCGGGGTCGTCACGGGTCTGTCGTCGACGGCCGAACGCCACATCGCGGGCGACGTCATCGTGTCGCGGTTGACGACTCCCGAGGCCTCGGAGTTCCACGCCCTGCTCGCCCTCATGCGCGAGCGCGGTGTGCAAGCCGTCGCGGTCGAGGTCAGCGCCCAGGCGCTCACCCGGCACCGCGTAGACGGTCTGGTCTTCGACGTCGCCGGCTTCACCAACCTCACCCACGACCACCTCGACGACTACGCCGACATGCGCGAGTACTTCGAGGCCAAGCTCCCGCTGTTCCGTCCCGACCGCGCACGTCGGGGGGTCGTCTGCCTCGACTCCGCCTCGGGTGCCGAGATCGCGGCTCGCGCCGAGATCCCGGTCGTGACCATCGCGACACCGGCCATCGCCGACGATGCCGCCGCCGCGGAGCACGCCGACTGGATCGTCGAGATCGTCGACGAGCGTCAAGAGGGCACCGAGTTCACGCTGCGCGATCGCGCGGGCCGCTCGCTCACCACGGTCGTGCCGGTGATCGGCCGGCACATGGCCGCCAACGCGGGTCTGGCGATCGTCATGCTGCTCGAGACCGGCTACACGTGGGAGCACCTGTTCAGCACCCTCGACGGAGAGCGCATCGAGGCCTCGCTCCCCGGCCGTACGCAGCTCGTCTCGGGCCCCGAAGGACCCGCGGTCTACGTCGACTTCGGGCACTCCCCCGACGCGTTCGAGAAGACCCTCGCGGCGGTCCGTCGCGTGACGCCCGGAAAGGTCGTCATGGTGTTCGGCGCCGACGGCGATCGCGACGCGACCAAGCGTCTCGACATGGGCCGCACCGCCGTCCTGGGCAGCGACGTGCTCATCGTCACCGACCACCACCCCCGTCACGAGAACCCGGATGCCATTCGCACGGTGCTCGTCGAGGGCGCGCGCCGTGCCCGCCCCGACGCCGAGGTCCACGAGTTCACCCCGCCCGAGCGGGCGATCCTCGAGGCCGTGAAGCTCGTCGGCGAGGGCGACGCCATCCTGTGGGCCGGCCCCGGCCACCAGGATTACCGCGACATCCGGGGCGTTCGCACCCCGTACTCGGCGCGGGAGCTCTCGCGCCGCGCGCTGCGCGCGGCCGGCTGGGCCGTGCCGGATCCGCAGTGGCCCGTCCCGTATCCCGCCGACCAGACGCCGTCGTCGGATCCCGAGCGCCCGGTCGACTTCCCGGCCTGACGCCCGCCCGTCCCGCGGATCCGCGGCCCGACGCCGCCCGGCGCGTGAGGACGGCTCTGCCGCCCCGCGCGCGACGTCCCGCAGGAGCGGGAGCCCGCGAGCCGTCGTCAGCGCGCGGCGATGATCTCGTCGGCCGTGCGTCGCGCCCAGGCCTCGGCCTCGGCCAGCGACTCCCGCGTGAGCGTGGACGGCGGCTCGTGCTGGTCGACCACGCGTTCGATGAGGTCGACGATGTCCAGGAAGCTCAGTCGCCCCTCGTGGAACGCGTCGACGGCTTGCTCGTTGGCGGCGTTGAACACGACGGGGTAGGTCGCCCCCGCGCGTCCGACGCGCTTGGCGAGGGCGACCGAGCCGAAGGCCTCCTCGTCGAGGGGCTCGAAGGTCCACTGCGACGCGCGCGTCCAATCCAGGGGAGCGCCGACGCCGGCGACGCGGTGCGGCCAGTCGAGCCCGAGCGAGATGGGCAGTCGCATGTCGGGCGGCGACGCCTGGGCGATCGTGGAGCCGTCGACGAACTCCACCATCGAGTGCACGATCGACTGCGGGTGCACCGTGACGTCGATGCGGTCGTAGGGCACGTCGAACAGCAGGTGCGCTTCGATGACCTCGAGGCCCTTGTTGACCAGGGTCGCGGAGTTCGTGGTGACCACGCGGCCCATGTCCCAGGTGGGGTGCGCGAGCGCCTCGGCGGGGGTGACGTCGGCGAGCTGGGCCCGCGAGCGCCCGCGGAAGGGGCCTCCGGATGCCGTGAGCACCAGCCGGCGCACCTCGTGCGCCTCACCGGAGCGCAACGCCTGCGCGATCGCGGAGTGCTCGGAGTCGACCGGAACGATCTGGCCCGGCGCGGCGAGCGCGGTGACCAGCGGACCGCCGACGATCAGCGACTCCTTGTTGGCGAGGGCGAGGGTGCGGCCCTCTTCGAGCGCGGCGATCGTGGGGCCGAGGCCGACCGAACCGGTGATGCCGTTGAGCACCACGTCGGCGTCGACGTCGCGGACGAGCTGCTCGGCGTCGGTCGCGCCGAGCGCCGTGTGCTCCACGCCGAACTCCTCGGCCTGCGCGCGCAGGCCGGCGCGGTCGGTGCCGGCGGCGAGGCCGACGACCTCGAAGCGGTCGGCGTTGGCACGGATGACGTCGAGCGCCTGCGTGCCGATCGAACCGGTGGAACCGAGGATGAGGACGCGGCGCATCCCGTCAGCCTACTGAGCGGCTGCGGGGGCGTGCTGGACGCCGAGGATGTCGACCACGAAGACGAGGGTCGAGTTCGCCGGGATCGCTCCCTGCTCCTGGTCGCCGTAGCCGTCGGCGGGAGGGATGACGGCGAGCACCTGCGAGCCGACCGTCTGGCCCTCGAGTGCCTGCCGGAAGCCCGCGACGACACCCGTGGTCGGGAACTCGGTGGGCATGCCCTTGTCCCAGCTCGAGTCGAACACGGTACCGCCGTCGTAGAGCACGCCGGTGTACTGCACGATCACCTGGTCGCCGGGGTTGACCACGTCGCCGTCGCCTCGGCGCAGGTTCTCGATGCGCGTCTCGGTGGGAGCGGGCGTGGTCGGCACGGTGATGGTGGGAGCGCCGTCGTCGGCCAGCGTGACCGTGGGCATGCCGTCGACGGGCGGGACCTCGGTGCCGGTGGCGCGCGTGGGCAGCTCTGCGATGGCGTCGGCCACGAGCACGTAGGCCGGCGACCCGTCGCCGAGCAGGCCGGCGGGGAAGGTCGACACCGTGCGCGAGCCGATCGGCACGCACGACAGGGCCGCGCCGAAGATCTGCTGCGCGTTGACGACCATGTCCATGCCCGCGGGATCGGTCGTCAGGGAGTCGAGCGCGACGGCACCGCTGGCGGCGTCGATCACGGTGTAGTTCGCCTTGACGATGTCGCCGGGGGCGATCTCGGCGCCCGAGCCCTCGATGAGGGTGGTGCGCTGCACGTCGGTCGGCGTGAAGCCGTCGGGACGCGTGACGGTGACGGGGGCCTGAAAGTCACCCGACACCTCGAGCCCGGCGGGGACCTCGCCGGTGAACGGGGTCTGGCATGCTCCGGCGTCCGGGGTCGCGCTGGCATCCGGGGTCTGCGCCTGATCGGGCGAACCGGTGCATCCGGCCAGCAGCAGCACCGCGGCGGCGGCGACGGACAGGGAAGCGATCGGGCGGAAGCGCACGGGAGACCTCTCGAGAAGAACGGGGAACGTCCATCCTGACGCACCCGGCTTTGTCGATCCTGGGAGTCCCCGCGCGCACACCGTCGCGCCCGGGCACGCAGACGCGGGTGCGCACACGCGGGCGGGCATGCGCGACCCGGCATGCGGCGGCGAGTAACCTCGACGGGTGAGTTCCGACGCTGCCGAGACCCCCGCCGCCGCGCCGCAGCAGATGGGTGCGGCCTACGGCCTCGGCCGTTTCCTGATCGCCCCGCTGGCGCGGGCCGTCTACCGCCCGCGCATCGAGGGCCGTGAGAACGTGCCGCGCACCGGACCGGTGATCTTCGCCAGCAACCATCTGTCGTTCATCGACTCGATCGCCATCCCGGTCGCCGCTCCCCGCCCCGTGCACTTCATGGCGAAGTCGTCGTACTTCGAGAAGTGGGCCTCGCGGCAGTTCTTCACCGCCATCGGCGCGATCCCCGTCGAGCGCGGCGCCGGTCAGAAGGCCCTCGACGCGCTCGATCAGCAGCGCGCCCTGCTCGACGACGGCCGCGCGGTGGCCCTGTACCCCGAGGGCACGCGGTCTCTCGACGGCCGGTTGTACAAGGGGCGCACGGGTGTGGCGTTCCTCGCTCTGCAGACCGGGGCCCCCGTCGTTCCGGTCGGTCTCATCGGCACCGACAAGGTCATGCCCGTGGGCGCGAAGATCCCGACGACCCAGGAGCGCATCACGGTGCGCTTCGGCACGCCCCTCGACCTCTCCCCGCACGGCCCCGCGTCCTCGGGCCGCGCGCGTCGACTCGCGACCGACGAGATCATGGCCGCGATCCACGCGCTCAGCGAGCAGCAGCTCGCGAACGCGTACAACGAGGCTCCGGCCCAGAACCCCCTCGAGCGCATCAAGCAGGTCTTGCCGCACGAGCGCCTCTGAGCCTTTGCCGCTTGACGCGGCGACGCACGGCGAGCAGGGTCGGGAGTGACGGCCCCGAGCCGTCGACGCCACGACGAGGAGGCACCCGTGAAGAAGTTCGTGAACGACCCGGCCGACGTTCTGGCCGAAGCTCTGCGAGGGATCCAGGCCGCGCACCCCGAGTTACGGGTGGATGCCGAGAACCGGGTGATTCTGCGGGCGGAACCCACGCGCACGGGCAAGGTGGCGCTGGTGTCGGGCGGAGGGTCCGGTCACGAGCCGATGCACGGCGGGTTCGTCGGGCGGGGCATGCTCGACGCCGCCGCCGCGGGCGAGGTGTTCACCTCCCCCACCCCCGACCAGGTGCTCGCCGCCACGCAGGCGGTCGATGCGGGCGCCGGCGTGCTGCACATCGTGAAGAACTACACCGGCGACGTGCTGAACTTCGAGATGGCGGCCGAGCTCGCCGCCGCCGAGGGCGTCGAGGTCGAGTCGGTCCTCGTCGCCGACGACGTGGCCGTGCAGGATTCGACCTGGACCGCCGGACGCCGCGGGACCGGCACCACCGTCATCCTCGAGAAGATCGTCGGGGCACGGGCCGAAGAAGGCGCCGACCTCGCCGCCGTGGCCGACCTCGCACGACGTGTCGCCGCCGCCGGGCGTTCGATGGGCGTCGCGCTCACGAGTTGCACGGTGCCCGCCGCCGGGCGCCCCACGTTCGAGCTGCCCGACGACGAGATGGAGGTCGGAGTCGGCATCCACGGCGAACCGGGCCGCTCGCGCGTGAAGCTGGCATCCGCGCACGAGATCGCCGGCCTCCTGGTCGACCCGATCGTCCACGACTTCGGCGAGCCGGTGGGACCCGCGATCGTGCTGCTGTCGGGTCTGGGCGCAACGCCCCTCATCGAGCAGTACCTGCTCTACGGCGAGATCGCTCCGCTGCTGGCCGCGGCCGGCGTCGAGGTGCAGCGGGTCCTCATCGGCGACTACATCACGAGTCTCGACATGGCCGGCGCCTCGCTCACCGTCGTGAAGGCCGACGACGAGATGCTGCGCCTCTGGGATGCGCCGGTCGTGACCCCGGGCCTGCGGTGGGGCGCATGAGCGGCACCGTCGCGCTCGACGACCTCGTGTCGTGGATCCGGGCGTTCCGCGACACCGTCCAGCAGCACAAAGACGAGCTGACGCAGCTCGACTCCGCCATCGGCGACGCCGATCACGGCTCGAACATGGCGCGCGGTCTCGATGCCGTCGTCGCGCGGCTCGACCCCCTGCCCGGCAGCCCGACCGACCTGTTCAAGACCGTCGGAATGACGCTCGTCTCGTCGGTCGGCGGCGCGAGCGGTCCGCTGTACGGCACCCTGTTCCTGCGCATGGGGCCCGCGCTGAGCGAGGGAGAGGTGGATGCCACCACCCTCGGTGCCGCCCTCCGCGCCGGCGTCGAGGGGGTCGTAGCCCGGGGCAAGGCCGAGCTCGGCGACAAGACGATGATCGACGCGCTCTCGCCCGCCGTGGACGCCTGGGACACCGCCGCGGCCGCCGGGGCGACGCCGGCCGACGCCGCGCGGGCCGCGGCCGAGGCGGCGGCCCGCGGTCGCGACGCGACCGAGCCGCTCGTCGCCCGCAAGGGCCGGGCGAGCTACCTCGGCGAGCGCAGCGCCGGCCACCTCGATCCCGGGGCGACCTCGGCGACGATACTGCTCGAGGCCCTGCGCGACACGTTGGCGGCGGCCGAGTGATCGGGATCGTCGCGGTCTCGCACAGCCGCGCGCTGGCCGATGCCGCCGTGCACCTGGCCCTGCAGATGGGCGGCGAGCAGCCGCCCGGGGTGCGCGTGGCCGCGGGCGGTCCCGACGGCGATCTGGGCACGGATGCCGTCGCCATCGCCGCCGCGATCGACGACGCCGACTCCGGCGACGGGGTGCTCGTGCTGATGGACCTCGGTTCCGCGATCCTCAGCACCGAGACCGCCCTCGAGTTCGTCGCCGCGCCCGAACAGGTGAGGCTGAGCTCCGCGCCGTTCGTCGAGGGGCTCGTGGCCGCGGTGGTCACCGCGGCCGGCGGCGCCGACCTCGACGCCGTGACCGCCGAGGTGCGGGGCGCGGGCGCGGCGAAACAGCGTCAGCTCGGCGAGGGCGAGGCCACGGCATCCGCGGATCGCGACGACGAACCGACGGCGCACGGCATCGACTCCCAGAGTTCTGCACCCCTAGGCGAGAAGGACGCGATCTCGTTCGAGACGGTGGTCGTCAACCCGTCGGGCCTGCACGCACGCCCGGCGGCCACGTTCGTCAAGGCGGCGTCGCGGTACGACGCCGAGGTGCGTATCGCCGACCTCGACGCGGGCTCCGACGAAGTGTCGGCGCGGAGCCTCCTCGCCCTGATGGCGCTCGGCGTCCGGCAGGGTGCACGGGTGCGGGTGAGCGCGAGTGGCCCGCAGGCCCGTCAGGCCCTCGACGAGCTCCGCGCCCTGATCGACGAGGGCTTCGGCGAGCGCTGACCGAGGCTGGTCAGCGGGTCACGCTCAGCAGGCGGCGCGCCAGCGACTCCTCGACGACGAGCTCCGTGATCAGACCGGCGGCGAGGGCCCCGCGCAGGCCGTCGAGCTTCGAGAGGCTCGACACGACGCAGAAGCGGCGCGGAATGCGCCGGACCGTGTCGAGGTCGGGCCCGCTGGAGCGCGCGTTCAGTTCGGGGACGTCGCTCGAGCCGTCGGCGCGGTAGAACACCGTCGCGCAGTCCCCCACGATGCCCTCGCGTTCGATGACGGCGCGGTCGCGCTCGTCGAAGTAGTCGCCGCTGTAGACGTGCGAGGGCACGTCGGCGTGCGGCGAGCCGAGGCCGAAGACGAACAGGCCGACGCGCTGCTGGATCTCGAGCACGGAGCGCACCGAGCGCTCCCGCCACATCGCCTGCTTGGTGCGGGGGTCGTCGAACAGCGCGGGCACCGGGAATTGGTGCACCGACGACGACCAGGCGGTGCCGAACTTCGACAGGATCTCGCCGGCGTACGGGATGCCGGAGGTGCGCACGTTCGCGGCTCCGTTCATCTGCACGATGTGGGTGTCGTGCACGTCTTTCAGCGGCACGTGACGGGCGACGGCCGAGAGGGTCGACCCCCAGGCGACGCCGACGGTCATCGACGACTCCACCCGCTCGGCGAGGATGCGCGCCGCGGTCAGCGCCGTGCGCTCCAGGCGCTCGGCCTCGGAGGTGCGGGCCGGGGTCGGCACGACGTGCGCGGTGATCCCGAATCGATCGGCGATGCGCTGTGCCATCTGGCCCCGGGCGTCGTCGGGCGGGCTGATCGAGATCGTGACGAGACCCACGTCGCGGGCGTGCTGGAGCAGGCGCGACACCGACGAGCGTGACACGCGCATCTCGTGCGCGATGGCGTCCATCGTCAGGTCCTGCATGTAGTACAGCTGCGCCGCGCGCAGTGCATCACGGGACCGCTCTTCCGCCTGCGTCACCATGGTTGCGTTCCCATGAACACCATTGTGCACGTTTGTTCAAGGGGCTTGCAACAACGTGCAGACAGGCGCATTGTGACTGTCGTACCAACAACGAAAGGTCGCAGTCGACATGTCGTCCCCCGCAACACAGCTCCGCGCCGACGTCCAGGCGCTCCGCGACGCCGAGAACCTCGACGTCCTCATCATCGGCGGGGGCATCAACGGCCTCGCCACCCTCCGCGATCTCGCCCTGCAGGGCGTCAGCGTCGCCCTCGTCGAGCGCGGCGACTTCGTGTCGGGCGCCTCGTCGGCGTCGAGCCACATGGTGCACGGCGGTATCCGTTACCTCGAGAACGGCGAGTTCCGCCTCGTCAAAGAGGCCGTGACCGAGCGCAACGACCTGCTCAAGACCGCGCCCCACTACGTCAAGCCGCTCGAGACGACGATCCCGATCTACAAGACGTTCTCCGGCATCCTGTCGGCGCCCTTCCGCCTGCTCGTCACGCACGGCCGCGGAAAGCCCAACGAGCGTGGTGCGCTGCTGATCAAGGTCGGCCTCATCATGTACGACACCTTCTCGCGCGACGGCGGCTCCGTTCCCCGCCACAAGTTCCTCGGCAAGAAGAAGTCGCTGACCGAGCTCCCCCAGCTCAACCCCGACCTGGCCTACACGGCCACCTACTTCGACGCCTCGATGCACGACCCCGAGCGCATCGCGCTCGACGTGCTGCGTGACGGCATCGAGGCCGGCGCCGGCCGCACCCAGGCCGTCAACTACGTCTCGGCCGTCGGCGCCGACGCGAACGGCGTGCGCGTGCGCGACGAGGTCTCGGGCGAGGAGTTCTCGGTCAAGGCGAAGGTCGTGCTCAACACCGCCGGCCCCTGGACCGACCTCGCGAACTCCGCCATGGGGCTCACGACGCAGTTCATGGGCGGCACCAAGGGCTCGCACATCGTGCTCGACAACCCGGAGCTGTTCGCGGCGACCGGTGGGCGCGAGATCTTCTTCGAACACTCCGACGGCCGCATCGTGCTCATCTACCCGCTCAAGGACCGCGTCCTCGTCGGCACGACCGACATCGACGCCGACCCGTCGAAGCCGGTCGTGTGCACCGACGACGAGATCGAGTACTTCTTCGACCTGATCGGCCACGTGTTCCCCCGCGTCGCCGTCGACCGCTCGCAGATCGTGTACACCTTCTCGGGTATCCGTCCGCTCCCCCGCCACGACGACACCGCGCCCGGCTTCGTGTCGCGCGACTACCGCATCGTCGAAGACGAGGTCGCCGGTGTCCCCTCGATGAGCCTCGTCGGCGGCAAATGGACCACGTTCCGCGCGCTGGCCGAGCACTTGAGCATGAAGACGCTGCAGAAGCTGCGTCGTCCGCACCGCATCAGCACGCAGGGCCTGCCCATCGGCGGCGGCGCGGGCTTCCCCTCGACCCCCGAGCAGCGGCGCCGCTGGATCGCCACGCGCACGAATGCGCACTCGGCCGAGCTCGTGGATGCCATGCTCGAGCGGTACGGCACGCGCGCCGACGCGATCCTCGCGGTTCTCCCCGCCGAGCCCACCGCCCTGGCGGACGCGGCCGGTTACTACCGCGAAGAGCTGGTCTGGATCGCCCAGAACGAGCAGGTCGTGCACCTGATCGACGTGCTGCTGCGCCGCACCCACCTCGCCTTCGTGGGCGGGATGACCGAGCGCACGCTGCGAGAGGTCGCCGAGACGATCGCGGAGCCCCTCGGTTGGGACTCCGCCCGTGTCGACGAAGAAGTGAACCGTACGACCGAGATCCTGCGCTCCGCCCACCGCGTCGATCTGGCGTCGGCCGGCGTCGCGCGAATCTGAGAGAACGTGCGGGCGCGCCGCCTGTTGCGCGCCCGCACGCTCGCCGTAGGTTCGGAGCACCGAGCCGCACAACACCACCCGTGCCGAAGTTGTCCGGGTGACAGAAGAAAGGTCGATGACGACATGCAAGAAGTCAACTTGGGGCTGTACTTCCTCTCGGAGGTGGTCGGCACCGCGATGCTCATCCTGCTGGGATGTGGCGTGGTCGCCAACGTGGCCCTGGCCAAGACCAAGGGCAACGCCGGCGGCACCCTGATGGTCAACTGGGGATGGGGCCTGGCGGTCTTCGCCGGTGTCATCGTCTCGGCGTACTCCGGTGCGCAGCTGAACCCGGCCGTCTCGATCGGCCTCCTCGTGGCCGGCAAGATCGCCTTCGTCCAGTTCCTCGTGGCCGTGGCCGCGCAGCTGGTCGGTGCCATCATCGGCGCCGTGCTCGCGTGGGCGTCCTACAAGCAGCACTTCGACGACGAGCCCGACCCGGCCGCCAAGCTGGGCGTGTTCTCGACCGGCCCCGCGATCCGTTCGTACGGCTTCAACTTCCTCACCGAGGTCATCGCCACCTTCGTCCTGGTCTTCGTGATCTTCGGCTTCGGTGACTACGGCGTGGCCGACATCGGCGTTCCGGGTGGCATCGGCGGTCTCGCGGCCGTTCCCGTCGCCCTGCTCGTGGTCGGCATCGGCGCCTCGCTCGGTGGTCCCACCGGTTACGCCATCAACCCGGCCCGTGACCTCGGCCCCCGCATCGCGCACGCGATCCTCCCCATCAAGGGCAAGGGTTCCAGCGACTGGGGCTACGCCTGGGTGCCGGTCGCCGGTCCCCTCGTCGGTGGTCTGCTCGCGGGTCTGCTGGCCCCCGTGCTGCTCAGCCTCGGCAACTGACACTCCCGCGGGGGCGACTCGCCCCTCGACTGCGCGTCGCCCCCGCACCCGTCTTCACCCCTTCCTCACACTGAACTAGACAAAGGAGTCCTTCCATGGCCGACTACGTCCTCGCCATCGACCAGGGCACGACCTCGACGCGCGCGATGATCTTCGACAAGTCCGGGAGCGTCGTCTCCGTCGGGCAGAAGGAGCACGAGCAGATCTTCCCGCGCGCGGGATGGGTCGAGCACGACCCCCTCGAGATCTGGCGCAACACCCAGGAGGTGATCGGCCTGGCCCTCAGCCGCGCCGACATCACCCGCCACGACATCGCCGCCGTCGGCATCACCAACCAGCGCGAGACCGCGGTGGTCTGGGACAAGAACACCGGCAAGCCCGTCTACAACGCCATCGTGTGGCAGGACACCCGCACGCAGTCGATCGTCGACCGTCTCGCCGACGGCGACCCGGAGCGCTACAAGAGCGTCGTCGGCCTGCCCCTGGCGACGTACTTCTCGGGCACGAAGATCGTCTGGATCCTCGAGAACGTCGACGGAGCCCGCGAGAAGGCCGAAGCCGGCGACCTCGTGTTCGGCACCACCGACACCTGGGTGCTGTGGAACCTCACCGGCGGTATCGACGGCGGCGTCCACGCCACCGACGTGACCAACGCCAGCCGCACCCTGTTCATGGACCTCGAGACCCTCGAGTGGCGCGACGACATCCTCGCCGACTTCGGCGTGCCGCGCTCGATGATGCCCGAGATCCGCTCCTCGTCCGAGGTGTACGGCGCCGTCGAGTCCTCGTCGCTGCTGCGCGAGACCCCGATCGCCGGCATCCTGGGCGACCAGCAGGCCGCGACCTTCGGCCAGGCCGCCTTCGACCCGGGTGAGAGCAAGAACACCTACGGCACCGGTAACTTCCTCATCTTCCAGACGGGTGAAGAGATCGTCCGCTCGAAGAACGGGCTGCTGACCACCCTCGGATACAAGCTCGGCGACCAGCCCGCGCACTACGCACTCGAGGGATCGATCGCCGTCACCGGCTCGCTCATCCAGTGGCTGCGCGATCAGCTCGGCATCATCTCCTCGGCTCCCGAGGTGGAGGCCCTGGCCCGCACCGTCGACGACAACGGTGGGGTGTACTTCGTCCCGGCGTTCTCGGGTCTGTTCGCGCCGTACTGGCGCCCGGATGCCCGCGGTGCGATCGTCGGCATGACTCGCTTCGTCAACAAGGGCCACATCGCCCGCGCGGCCCTCGAGGCCACGGCCTTCCAGACCCGCGAGGTGCTCGAGGCCGTCAACGCCGACTCGGGCGTCGACCTGACCGAGCTCAAGGTCGACGGCGGCATGACCGCCAACGACGAGCTCATGCAGTTCCAGGCCGACATCCTCGGCGTGCCGGTCGTGCGTCCCGTCGTCGCCGAGACGACGGCCCTCGGTGCCGCCTACGCCGCGGGCCTCGCCGTCGGCTTCTGGAACAACCTCGACGACCTCCGCGCCAACTGGCAGGAAGACAAGCGCTGGGAGCCCGACATGGACTCCGACGAGCGCGACCGCGAGCTGCGCCTGTGGAAGAAGGCCGTAACCAAGTCGATGGACTGGGTCGACGACGACGTGCGCTGAGCACCCTCTTCACGAAACGGACCCCGTCGGCCTCGCGCCGGCGGGGTCCTTTCCGTTGCGCGACCGAGCGACATCGCCGGCGGTGCCCAACGTGTCGGGACTCCCGGCGGGGCACGCACGACTCCTGCACACCCCGCGCTCGGAGCGCGAAGGGCCCCTCGCGAGGTCACGATGCCGGAGGCGTGCTCGCCGCGGCGCCCGCGACCACGCCGGGTCTCCGGCATCCGGATGCCGAGAACTCAGCGTTCGGGCTTGGGATACGCCGCCCGCATGACATCGGACTGCAGGTAGTCCGACACCCCGATCAGCAGCACCGCGAAGAGGATCTGCTCGGTGACGACCCAGAACGGGTACAACCCGGGGATGGCCGCGAGCACCAGGGCGACGATGGGGAAGATCCGACTGAACAGCTGCAGGCGGCGGAACGCCCAGTACCACCCGGCGCGAGCGCGCCACAGGAAGTAGAACAACGTCGTGGTGATGGCGAGCACAACGAGGCAGCGCATCCACACCGCGAAGCCGACGTCGGCCCCGTTGAGCGTCATGACCAGCGCGACGACGACCGTGGCGATCCCCAGCACGAAGCCGATCGCCAGCAGGACGGTGACCGAGCGGAACGACCGGACCACGCGGGGGTCGGCGGAGACGGCGACGCGATGATCGGCGTGGCGTCCGCCGGCGATCCGGTCGAGGCGGCGGAGGGCCGGTTCGAACTGCATGCGCTCACTGTACGACGCCGCCGCGCGCCGTCGCAGCGGACGGCTCAGCCGACGGTGATCTCGGGTTCGTGACGCACGGGGAAGTTCACCGAGTTCGCGATGAAGCACCACTCGCGCGCCTGCCGGTGTGCGGCGCGGGCGGCCTCGACCATCGACTCCTCCGCGACCTGCACGCGAGGACGAAGCACCACCTCGGTGAACGCCCCGCCGCTGTTGCCGTCCTCCTGCATCGTGCCCGACGCATCGTCGACATACGCGGTCACGACGACGCCGGTGGTGACGCAGGCGTGCAGGTACGACAGCAGGTGGCACTCGCTCAGCGCTGCGAGCAGCAGCTCTTCGGGGTTCCACTTGCCGGGGTCGCCGCGGAAGGGCGTGTCGGCGGATGCCGCGACCTCGGGCTTGCCATCGACGTGGAGCGTGACGGAGCGGTCGTAGTCGCGGTAGCCGCTCGTCCCGCTCCCCCGGTCGCCGGTCCAGGTCGAGCGCAGGCGGTAGTGGTGTTCTCCGTTCATGCTGTCCAGTCTGCCGCCCCCGCCGACCCTCGGGCGTGAGCTGCCAGGATGTGTCGCTTCGGCCACGGCCGAAGCGATGAATACCGGCACCTCACGCGGGTGGCAGACCCGGGATACGAGGGGGCCGCGGGGATACGATGGAGGGATGCCCGCCACGCCCCCCGCCTCCGTCGAGCTCGCCGTCATCGAACGCAGCGGATTCGTCGAGTCCCGCCACTACGGCGTCGCCGTCGTGCTCGCCCCCGACGGTTCCGAGAAGCTGACTCTGGGCGAGGCGTCCGCGTCGTTCCTCCCGCGTTCGAGCATGAAGCCGCTGCAGGCGCTGGCCTGCCTGTCGGCGGGCGCCGACCTGTCCGGTGAGCGTCTGGCGATCGCAATGGCCAGCCACTGCGGCACCGAGCGTCACGTCGAGGTGGCCCGTGGCATCCTGCAGTCGGCCGGACTGACCGAAGACGACCTGGGCTGCCCCGCCGCGTGGCCGAGCGACACCGCCGCGCGCGACGAGCTCGTCCGCGATCACGGTGCCCCCTCACCCCTGCGGATGAACTGCTCCGGCAAGCACGCGGCCATGCTGCTCACGTGCGTGGCGAACGGCTGGCCCACCGCCGACTACCTCGACGAACAGCACCCCCTGCAGGTGCACATCCGCGAGGTGCTGGAGCGTCTGGTCGGCGAGCGCATGACCACGACCGCGATCGACGGCTGCGGTGCCCCGGTCTACGCCATGAGCCTCATCGGCCTCGCGCGCGCGATCCAGCGCATCGCGACCTCGTCGGAGCGCTCCCCCTTCGCCCTGCACCGCAGCGCCGGCACCCTCGTGCGTGCCGTGCGGGAGCACCCGTGGACGATCGACGGCCCCGGTCGCCCCGACACCGTGGTGATCGAGCGTCTCGGCGTCTTCTCGAAGATGGGCGCCGAGGGCGTGCAGGTCATGACCGCCCCCGACGGCACCACCGTGGCGTTGAAGATGCTCGACGGTTCCAACCGCGCCGGCCACGCCGTCGCTCTGCGCCTGCTCGAGCGCGCCGGAGCCCTGTCCCCCGAGGCCGTCGCCGACACGCTCGCCCTGCTGCCCCTGAGCATCTCGGGCGGTGGCCGCGAAGTCGGCGCCATCCGCTCCGCGGTCTGACCCGCCCCGATCCGTCGCGAGACCAGACGCGCAACGTGTGCTCTCGTGGGTGCGCGTGCCCGGCCGGGCACCACGACGCGTCTCCCCGACGCCCGGCCGAGCGGAGCGCGGCCTAGATACCGCCGTCGACCGAGCGCGGGTACGCGATCGGCTCGTCGGGCACGAGCACCTCGGTCTCGCGGTTGAGGCTCTCGCCGCGGAAGAACGGCTTCGACGCGGGGAAGAGGAACCACACGACCATCAGCACGACGCCGATCGCCAACGCGCCGATACCGACGACAAAGGTGCCGCCGATGCCGAACAGCACGGTGTTGCCGTACTCCGGGTCCCACATGTCGATCGCCGACTGCACGAAGGCGTAGGTCAGCATGAGCGCGCCCAGCAGGGGCAGGATGCCGCGGTACACGAGGTTCTTGCCCGAACGGAACAGCTCGCGCCGGTAGTACCAGACGCAGGCGTAGCCGGTCATGGCGTAGTAGAACGCGATCGCCAGCCCGAGCGACAGGATCGAATCCTGCAGGATGTTGTCGCTGATGAGCGTCATTCCGACGTAGTAGACGCTCGCGACGATACCCATCACCAGCGTCGAGAACGACGGCGTGTGGAAGCGCGGGTGCACGGTGCGGAACCGCTCGGGCAGCGCCTTGTACGCCGCCATCGCGAGCGTGCCGCGCGCCGTGGGCAGAATGGTCGTCTGCGTCGACGAGACCGCCGAGATCAGCACAGCCACGATCAGCACCCAGGCGAAGGGCCCGAAGAGGTCGTCTTTCAGCGCGAGGAACACGTCGTCGGCGTTCTCGGCGTTCGCGAGCCCCGCGCCGTCTTCGCCGACCCCGGCGTACATCATGGCGGCCACCGTGACGGTGACGTAGGTGGCGAGCAGGATGACCGTGGTCAGCAGGGCGGCGCGGCCCGGGATGCGCTTCGGGTCCTTGGTCTCTTCGTTCAGGGCGAGGCAGGTGTCCCAGCCCCAGTAGATGAACAGCGCCAGCAGCACGGCCTCGGTGAAGCCGCTCCAGTCGGTGAACCCCAGCGGGTTGAACCACGCCAGGTCGAACGGCGTCGGGTTGGGTGCGGTGCCGTCGAAGAACTTCCACAGGGCCACGACGACGAACAGCACCAGCACGAGGTACTGCACCGCGAGCAGGATGTTCTGGATCCGCTCGCCGATCTCGACCCCGCGGTAGCTGATGTAGGTCATCGCGGCGATGAACGCCACGCCCGTCGCCGTCACCAGGGGCACGTTCTCGGCGAGTGATCCGTCACCGATGAGCGACCACAGGTAGATGCCGGCGATCTGCGAGAGGTTCGCCAGCACGACCATGCCCGCCACGGCGACGCCCCAGCCGCCCATCCACCCGATCCAGGGGCCGAAGGCCTTGGTGCCCCACGTGAAGGTGGTGCCGCAGTCGGGCATCTCGTTGTTCAGCTCGCGGTAGGCGAAGGCGATGAACAGCATCGGGATGAACGCGAGCACGAAGGCGATCGGCGCCGAGGCGCCGACGGCGAGCACGACGAAACCGAGGGTGGCGACGAGGGAGTAGACGGGAGCAGTGGAGGCCAGTCCGATCACGGTCGAACCCCAGAGTCCGAGCGTCCCGCTGGCCAATCCCTTGCCCGACGTCCGTTCGGGAGCGGAGGTCATATGCCGAACGTAGAATCCGCGGGTCACCGCGGTCAAGAGGAGATTCTCAGGCGGAGCGGCGGGCCACGTCGAGGACGACGATCGTGATGTTGTCGCGACCGCCGTTTTCGAGCGCCGCCGCCATCATGGCTTCGACCGCTGCGGCCGGATCGGCGTTGGCCTCGAGAAAGTGGCGGATGCCGAAATCGGTCAGCTCTTTCGTGAGCCCGTCGGAGCAGATGACGAAACGGTCACCGTCGAGAACGTCGAGGCGCAGGTAGTCGGGCTTGACGGTTTCGCTCGGGCCGACGGCGCGCGTGATCACGTTGCCGTAGGGGTGGTTCTCGGCCTCTTCGGGGCTGAGACGTCCTGCCGCGATGAGTTCCTGCACCACGGAATGGTCGGTGGTGACCTGCACGATCTCGTCGTCGCGCAGCAGGTAGACGCGTGAATCGCCGATGTTCAGGGTGACCCAGTGCGGCTCGTCGGTGTGCGTCTCGAGATACAGGCCGGTGAGCGTCGTGCCGGTGCCCTCGTCGGTGGTCTCGGGGTGGGCGATGATGTCCTTCACCGCGCGCGACAGGGCCTTCTCGATGCTCTTCGACGAGACGGATCCGGTGGCGACGACGGCGCTCAGCCGGTCGACGGTGCTCGCACTGGCGATCTCACCGCCCAGGTGTCCGCCCATGCCGTCGGCGACGACGAACAGCGGATACTCGGCGAGCACGGCGTCTTGATTGACCTCGCGACGGCGGCCCGTGTCGGTGCTCGCCGCCCACGACAGCTCGACGTCGCCCGCGCCGAGGGGAACGGTACGCGTGTGGGTGGTCACCTCGGGCACGAAAGATCCTCCGGTTGGCCGACAGCTGCGCCGGCGGAAACGCACGGCTCTGTCATCTTAGTGGACACCCCGGCATCGCCCGGGGACGCGCCGCGCCCCATCATCCCGCCGCGGGATCGGCGGGGAGGGCGAAGATGCCGTCGATCTCGTCGAGGTCGGCGGCGGCGGGGGTCCAGGCCGTGGCGGCCGCGGCGTTGGCTCGCACCTGGTCGGCGCTGGTCGCCCCGGCGATGACGCTCGCCACGTGGGGGTTCGCGAGGAACCAGGCGAACGTCGCCTCGAGCATGCTGATGCCGCGCGCGTCGCAGAAGGCCTGGTAGCGCTCGAGGGCGTCCCACGGCGCGTCGCGCCACAGGTGGGGACGCTGACGCATGATGCGGCTCCCCTCGGGACCGCCCTCGCGCGTGAACTTGCCGGTGAGCAGTCCGTTGTGCAGCGGGAAGAAGGGCAGCAGCCCGAGCCCGAAGCGCTCGGCCGCGGGGAGCACCTCGCGCTCGGCCGCGCGCGCCAGCAGGCTGTACTGGTTCTGGGTCGAGACGAACCGCACTCCGGATGCCGCGTACTCGGCCTCGGCGATCTGCCACCCCGCGAAGTTGGAGTGGCCGATGTATCGCACCTTGCCCTCGCGGACGAGGTCGGCCAGGGCGTCGAGCGTTTCGTCGATCGGCGTGGAGTCGTCGGGGGTGTGCAGCTGGTACAGGTCGATCCAGTCGGTGCGCAGGCGCCGCAGCGAGCCCTCGACGGCACGACGGATGTGAGCGCGAGAACCCTTGGAGCCGCCGGGGAGTGCGGGCGCCAGGTGCGAGTGGCCGAACTTCGTCGCGAGCACCACCTCGTCGCGGCGCCCCTCGAGCGCCTCGCCCATGAGGGTCTCGGACAACCCGAACTCGCGACCGTAGACGTCGGCGGTGTCGAGGAACGTGACCTCCGCGTCGATCGCGGCGCCCAGCACGGCGCGCGTGCCGTCGAGGGTCTCGGTGGCGGTGCCGGCTCGGCCGAAGTTGTTGCAGCCGAGCCCGACGGCCGAGACACGCAGACCGGAGCGACCGACGGAGCGAAGGGGAAGCGCGGGGGATGTCATCCCTCCACGCTATCCCCGACCGACGACACCGAGACCCGAACCCTGCGTGCTCCGGCCGGGTGAAGGCTCTCGGCATCCCGGCGCACCGCGAAGGAGCACAGCGAAGGGCCCCCCGCCGAAGCGGAGGGCCCTCTGCGAAATCAGACCTGCGGCATCAGACCTGCGGGCCGGCCGGCGGAGCCGGGGGCGGCGGCGTGGGACCTGCCGCGGGCGGGGTCTGCGGGGGCGTGTAGCCCTGCGCCGGAGGAGCGGTGGGCGGCACGTAGCCCGGCCCCGCGGCGGGCGAGCCGTAACCGGCACCGCCTGCGCCACCCGAGACGTTCTGGTAGGGCTGAACGGGGATGCCGTTCCAGACGGTCTTGTCTGCCAGGAAGGTCTTCGCCCACGGCGAGGGACCGACCTCGGGGTTCCAGCGGTTGCTGCTGAAGGCGACGATCGCCAGCCAGATCAAGCCACCGATGCCCGGGATGAGCCAGAGGAACAGCAGGGGCCAGTCCTTGCCCAGCTTGAGCCCGATGCGGTACGAGTACATGAGACCCGCGGCGAGGGGCACGAGCGACAGGATCCAGCCGATCACCGGGATGTTCGAGAGGACGCTGGAGGCGACGACGGCGATGAGGAAGACCCACGGCGAGAGATCGCCGAGCTTCGCGGCGACCAGGGTGTTGTAGATCGGCACCCACGCGCGCCACTTGCCCTGCACACCCGCCTTCTCGAAGATCTTCATGTAGAGGAACGACGAGACGACGTAGGCGATGGCCACGAAGAAGAGCAGGATGGGGATCAGAATGGCCAGGAACGCCAGCGCTGCGAAGCCGCCGTCGTCGGAGTAGTAGTAGGAGTCATCCATTGCGGATTCCTTTCCAGGCGAATGCGCGGCGGAGCGTCCGTGCGCCCCGTGCGAGTCACATGCTAGCGAAGCTGAGACTTTCCTGACAGGGCCACGCCGGGCTCAGACCACAAGCTCCATCTCACCCGCCGGCTTTTCCCGGACGATCCACCCCGCGCCGCCCGCCCACGCGAGGAACTCGGCGCGCGTCGCGATGTCGGCGCCCGAGAGGGCCAGCGCGCGAACGAGATCACCCTTGGCGTGTTTGTTGAAGTGGTTGAGCGCACGCACCGCGCCCCCCTCTCCCTCGGTCACCACCCGCACGTATGCCGCGTCGACCCCCGCCGGCACCGGTCCGAGTGCCACGTACGCCTCCGAGCGCAGGTCGAGCACGAACGACGCGCCCCGCGCCGACAACGCCGTCGTCACGGCCTCCGCCCAGACGCGGCGCAGCGCCGGCAGCCCCGGCACCGACGTCCCCGCGGCCAACCGGTACGCCGGAATGCCGTCGAGGGCGCCGACCGGTCCGAAGGGTGCCGAGTGCACCAGCACGTGCGCGCCGAGCCAGGAGCGCTGCTCGGCGTTCAGGGTCCCGGCATCCAGCGCGTCGAAGAGCACGCCGGTGTACCGGTCGATCGCCGGCAGGGTCGGCGCCGAGCGCAGGGCCGCATTGTCGGCGACCTCGTGTCGGCGCTTCGCGCCGAGCTTGAGCACGCGGGCGGCCTCGTCCTCGTCCGACGACAGAGCGACGAGCGCGTCGATCACGGCCGCACGGTGCGGTCGCAGCGACGGCAGAGCGAGCGCCCCGAGGTCGAGCGGGGTGCCGTCACCGCCCGGGCGCTTGGTTTCCGACGGGGGAAGCAGGACCAGCATGAACACCCTTGCACAGGAAAGACGCGCGCCGCCCGGCGAACCGGGCGACGCGCGTCGTGATCGAAAAAGTCGTCAGGAGACGAGGGCGGCGTTACCGGCGACGATGGTGAGTTCGTCGTCGGCCATCGACAGGAAGCCGTCCTTGGCGTTGGCCAGGATCTTCGTGCCATCGGTCCGCGTGATGCGCACCTCACCCTGAGCGAGGATCGCGAGCACCGGCTCGTGACCCTGCATGAAGCCGATCTCGCCCTCGACGGTCTTGGCCACGACGAGAGAGGCTTCTCCCGTCCACACCTCGGCGTCGGCCGAGACCAGGCTCACACGCAACGACATGTCAGCCGTTCTCCTTCTGGATCTGCGCCCACTTCTCTTCGACGTCGCCGATGCCGCCGACGTTGAAGAACGCCTGCTCGGCGACGTGGTCGAAGTCACCCTTGACGATGGCGTCGAACGACTCGATGGTCTCCTTGATCGGGACCGTGGAGCCCTCGACGCCGGTGAACTTCTTCGCCATGTAGGTGTTCTGCGAGAGGAACTGCTGGATGCGGCGTGCGCGCGACACGACGATCTTGTCTTCCTCGGAGAGCTCGTCGACACCGAGGATGGCGATGATCTCCTGGAGTTCCTTGTTCTTCTGCAGGATCTGCTTCACCGAGGTGGCCACGCGGTAGTGGTCGGCACCGATGTAGCGCGGGTCGAGGATGCGGCTGGTCGAGCTCAGCGGGTCGACGGCAGGGTACAGACCCTTCGACGCGATCTCACGCGAGAGCTCGGTGGTGGCATCCAGGTGGGCGAACGTGGTCGCCGGCGCCGGGTCGGTGTAGTCGTCGGCGGGCACGTAGATCGCCTGCAGCGAGGTGATCGAGTGGCCACGCGTCGAGGTGATGCGCTCCTGGAGCACACCCATCTCGTCGGCAAGGTTGGGCTGGTAGCCCACGGCCGAGGGCATGCGGCCCAGCAGCGTCGAGACCTCGGAACCGGCCTGCGTGAAGCGGAAGATGTTGTCGATGAACAACAGCACGTCCTGCTTCTGCACGTCGCGGAAGTACTCCGCCATCGTCAGCGCCGACAGGGCGACGCGCAGACGCGTTCCCGGCGGCTCGTCCATCTGGCCGAACACGAGGGCGGTCTTGTCGAAGACGCCCGCTTCTTCCATCTCGTGGATGAGGTCG
Source organism: Microbacterium sp. Leaf436 (assembly GCF_001424715.1). Classification (NCBI taxonomy): domain Bacteria; kingdom Bacillati; phylum Actinomycetota; class Actinomycetes; order Micrococcales; family Microbacteriaceae; genus Microbacterium; species Microbacterium sp. Leaf436. Next base: position 657,969 of record NZ_LMRB01000002.1, on the reverse strand, counting down.
TTGCCCTCACGGGTGCGCTCACCGACACCGGCGAACACCGACACGCCGCCGTGGTCCTGCGCGACGCGCTGGATCATCTCCTGGATGAGGACGGTCTTGCCGACGCCGGCACCACCGAACAGGCCGATCTTTCCACCCTGCACGTACGGGGTGAGAAGGTCGATGACCTTGATGCCGGTCTCGAACATCGTGGTCTTCGACTCGAGCTGGTCGAAGCTCGGCGCCTTGCGGTGGATGCCCCAGCGCTCGGTGATCTCGACGGTCTCGCCGGGCGCTGCGTTGAGCACCTCGCCGGTGACGTCGAACACCTTGCCCTTGGTGACATCGCCGACGGGCACCGAGATGGGGCCGCCGGTGTTGCGCACTTCCTGGCCGCGCACGACACCGTCGGTCGGCTTCAGGGCGATCGCGCGAACGAGGTCGTCACCGAGGTGCTGGGCGACCTCGAGCGTGATCTCGTTGGAGACGCCGTCGATGACGATCGTCGTCTTCAGCGCGTTGTAGATCTCGGGGATCGAGTCGTGGGGGAACTCGATGTCGATGACCGGGCCGGTGACGCGCGCGACGCGCCCGACGACGGTCGCGTCGCTCTTCTCGGCGGTGAGGCTCATGGCTTCTTCTCTCCTTGGGACTTACTTGCCGGATGCCAGAGCATCGGCGCCGCCGACGATCTCGGCGATCTGCTGCGTGATCTCCGCCTGACGCGCGTTGTTGCGCAGGCGGGTGTAGTCGGTGATGAGCTTGTCGGCGTTGTCGCTGGCCGACTTCATGGCCTTCTGCGTGGCGGCGTGCTTTGCCGCCGACGACTGCAGGAGGGCGTTGAAGATTCGGCTCTGCACGTACACCGGCAGGAGCGCGTCGAGAACGGTCTCGGCGTCCGGCTCGAATTCGTAGAGCGGGTAGACGGTCGCGGGGGCCGCGGCGGTGTCTGCTTCGACCACCTCGAGAGGAAGCAGGCGCACCGTCTCGGGCGACTGCGTCATCATGCTGACGAAACGGTTGTAGACGAGGTGGATCTCATCGACGCCGTCGTTCTCGCCGGAGCGGCGGTACGACTCCAGCACGGCGGCCGAGATCTCTTCGGCCGTCGAGAACTGGGGCGTGTCCGTGTCGCCCGTCCACTGGGCCTTGCTGGCCATGCGTCGGAACTGGAAGTAGCCGACGGCCTTGCGACCCACGAGGTAGTACTCCACCTCTTTGCCCTGCGAACGCAGCAGCTCGCTCAGCTCGAGACCCTCACGGAGGATCTGCGAGTTGAACGCGCCCGCGAGTCCGCGGTCGGAGGTGAAGATCACCACGGCGGAGCGACGGATGGTCTCACGCTCGGTGGTCAGCGGGTGGTCGACGCTCGAGTGCGTCGCCACCGCCGACACCGCGCTGGTCACGGCACGCGCGAAGGGCGACGCCGCGCGCACACGCGCCATCGCCTTCTGGATGCGCGACGCAGCGATGAGCTCCATCGCCTTCGTGATCTTCTTGGTCGTCTGAGCAGAACTGATCTTCTGCTTGTAGACCCGTAGTTGTGCGCCCATGATTCCGTTCTCGTGTCGTCGCTTTAGCGACGGCCCTTGACGATCCGCTCCTGGTTGACGTCTTCGGCCTCGGCGGCCTCGACCTTCTCGGTGCCGACCAGAGCCTGGTCGTCGCCCGCCTGGAACTCGAGGATGAACTGGTCGACCTTCTGCGTGAGCTCGGCGACGGTGTCGTCACCCAGCACGTTGGTCTCGCGCAGCGTGTCGAGCACGGTCGAGTTGCGACGCAGGTAATCGAGCAGCTCGCGCTCGAAACGCAGCACGTCGGAGACCTCGATCGTGTCGAGCTTGCCGTTCGTTCCGGCCCAGATCGAGACGACCTGCTCCTCGACGGGGTACGGCGAGTACTGCGGCTGCTTGAGCAGCTCGGTCAGGCGCGCACCGCGGGCGAGCTGACGACGCGACGCCGCGTCGAGGTCGCTGGCGAACATCGCGAACGCCTCGAGCGAGCGGTACTGGGCGAGCTCGAGCTTCAGCGTTCCCGAGACCTTCTTGATCGACTTCACCTGGGCGTCACCACCGACGCGCGAGACCGAGATACCCACGTCGACCGCGGGACGCTGGTTGGCGTTGAACAGGTCGGACTGCAGGAAGATCTGGCCGTCGGTGATCGAGATCACGTTGGTCGGAATGTACGCCGAGACGTCGTTGGCCTTGGTCTCGATGATGGGCAGACCCGTCATCGAACCGGCGCCGAGCTCGTCGGACAGCTTCGCGCAACGCTCGAGCAGACGCGAGTGCAGGTAGAAGACGTCGCCGGGGTACGCCTCGCGGCCCGGCGGGCGGCGCAGCAGCAGCGATACGGCGCGGTAGGCCTCGGCCTGCTTCGACAGGTCGTCGAAGATGATCAGGACGTGCTTGCCCTCGTACATCCAGTGCTGGCCGATGGCCGAACCGGTGTACGGAGCGAGGTACTTGAAGCCGGCGGGGTCCGACGCGGGAGCCGCGACGATGGTGGTGTACTCCATCGCGCCGGCCTCTTCGAGCGCGCCCTTCACCGAAGCGATGGTCGAGCCCTTCTGGCCGATGGCGACGTAGATGCAACGCACCTGCTTGTTGACGTCGCCCGACTCCCAGTTGGCCTTCTGGTTGATGATCGTGTCGATCGCGATGGCCGTCTTACCGGTCTGGCGGTCGCCGATGATCAGCTGACGCTGGCCACGGCCGACGGGGATCATGGCGTCGATGGCCTTGATGCCGGTCTGCAGGGGCTCGTGCACGCTCTTGCGCTGCATGACGCCCGGAGCCTGGAGCTCGAGGGCACGACGGCCGGAGGTCGCGACCTCGCCGAGGCCGTCGATCGGGTTGCCGAGCGGGTCGACCACGCGGCCGAGGTAGCCCTCGCCGACGCCGACCGAGAGCACCTCGCCGGTGCGGGTGACCGGCTGGCCCTCTTCGACGCCGGAGAACTCGCCGAGCACGACGACGCCGATCTGGTTCTCGTCGAGGTTCTGCGCCAGGCCGAGCGTGCCGTCCGCGAAGCGCACGAGCTCGTTCGCCATGACACCGGGGAGGCCTTCGACGTGAGCGATGCCGTCACCGGCATCCACGACCGAACCGACCTCGTTCGCCGCGGCGCCAGTGGCCTCGTAGGCGTTGACGAAGTCCTTCAGCGCGTCACGGATGACGTCGGGGCTGATAGAGAGGTCTGCCATTGTCTTCCTTCGTTCGTGGGGCCATCGGCCCCCAGATCTCCGCCCGTTCAGGCGGGAAGTCTTAGCCTGCGATCCGCTGCCGCAGGTCGGCGAGACGCGCCGAGACGCTCGCGTCGATGACGTCGTCGGCGATCTGCACGCGCAGTCCACCCACCACCGTCGGGTCGATGACCGTGTTGAGGGTCACGACGGCGCCGTACCGGGCGCCGAGGGCGTTCTGCAGACGGGTCGCCTGCGCCTCGCTGAGCGGGGCGACGGCGTGCACCGTGGCCACGACGCGACCGCGCTGCTCGGCGACGAGCCGCTCGGCCCACCGCAGGAGCGAACGCACGCGACGCTCACGGGGCTGCTGCACGAGCGACGAGGCGACCAGCACCGTGGCGGCGCTGACGCGACCCTCGAGAAGCGACGCGACGAGCGCGCCCTTCGCGGCGGGCTCGCCCACACGGCTGCCGAGCGCGAGCTCGAGTTCGCCGTTGGCGGCGACGGTGCGCGAGAACTGGAACAGCTCCCCCTCGACGTCGCTCTGCGTGTCGGCCACGGCGGCGGCACGGATCGCGAGCTCTTCGAGCCCGTCGATCAGGTCGCTGACGCTCGACCAGCGCTGCTCGACGACGGAGCGCAGCAGCGCCACCGTCGTCGGAGCGAACGACGGGCCGAACACGGCCGTGACCACGTCGGCCCGCGCCGAAGCGGGCGCCGACGAGTCGGCCAGCGCGCCGCTCAGGTGCGACGACGAGTCCACGGTGCGTGCCGCGGCGAAGAGCTCGCGGGTGACGTCGAGGTCGACACCGCTCGCGGCGCCGAGGGCGCCGGCGACGGTTGCCCGCGCCTGAGTGGTCGCGCTGCCCATTACTTGGCCGCCTTCTCGGATGCCTCGAGGTCGGCCAGGAAGCGGTCGACCACGGCCTGCGCCTTCGCGTCGTCGGAGAGGGACTCCCCGATGACGTTGCCGGCGAGGTCGACGGCGAGCGTGCCCACCTCGGCGCGCAGCGACACCAGAGCGGTCTGACGCTCGGCCTCGATCTGCGTGTGCGCCGCGGCGGTCAGACGAGCCGCTTCGAGAGACGCGGTGTCCTTGGCCTCGTTGACGATCTTGCGACCGTCTTCACGAGCGGACTCGCGGATCTCGCCGGCCTCTTTGCGAGCGGCGGCGAGCTGCGCGGTGTACTCCTCGAGAGCGGCCTCGGCCTTGCGCTGAGCCTCGTCGGCCTTCGCGATGTTGCCCTCGATGGCCGTGCTGCGCTGATCCAGCACCGCGCCGACGCGCGGAAGCGCGACGCGCCACACGACGAAGGCGATGATGACGAAGCAGACCGCAGACCAGGTGATGTCGTAAATGGCCGGCAGCAGCGGGTTACCGCTGGAGCCTTCCTCGGCTGCGACCGTGACAAGAGCCTGAAGCATCCTGTCTCCTTACTCGGGGATCGGGTGGATCAGAGCGCGCCGAAGATGAAGGGCGTGGCGATGCCGATCAGCGCGAGGATCTCGATGAATGCGACACCGATGAACATGGTGGTCTGCAGGCGGCCGGCGAGCTCGGGCTGACGGGCGGTCGACTCGATGGTCTTGCCGATCATGATGCCGAGACCGATGGCCGGGCCGATGGCAGCGAGACCGTAGCCCACGGTCGCGATGTTGCCCGTGACCTGAGCGAGAATCGTCGTTGCGTCCACTGAGGGTTTCCTTTCGTAGGGCGAACAGCCGGGCGGCTGGTCGTCAGTGCTCTTCCGCCACCGCGAGCTGGATGTAGACCGCGGTGAGGATCGTGAAGACGTAGGCCTGCAGCAGCGCCACGAACACCTCGAAGAGGGTGAACGCGAACCCGAGGGCCAGCGTTCCCGCAGCGAGAGGCGTGAGCAGGTTGAAGCTGAAGAAGAAGAACTGGGTGGCCGAGAAGAACAGGACGAGCATGAGGTGCCCGACGATCATGTTCAGCAGCAGTCGGAGGAAGAGCGACACGGGCCGTGCGATGAAGACCGAGATCAGCTCGACGATCGCGATGATCGGCACGAGGTAGACAGGCACACCGCTCGGCACGAGCGAGTTCTTCAGGAAGTGACCCACGCCGTGGCGCCGGATGCCCGCGTAGACGAATGCGACGTACGCGGTCAGGGCGAAGACCAGCGGTGCTCCGGCCACCGAGGTACCCGGGATGTTGAGTCCGGGGATGACACCGGTGAGGTTGAGCGCGAGGATCGTGAAGAACATCGCGGTCAGCAGCGGAAGGAAGCGCTTGCCGTCCTTCTCGCCGAGGACCTGGAAGGCGATCTGCTCGCGGATGAATCCGAAGCCGAGCTCCATCACGCTCTGGAAGCGACCGGGCACGACCGTCATGCGGCGCGTGCCGACGACGATGATGAGAACCATCACCGCGGTGGCGAGCAGCTGCACGACGGTGATGCGCGTGACCGCGAACGGCGTCCCGGCGAACAGCAGTTCGGGCGGGAAGAAGTCCGAGATGGACGGGGGGTGGAATGTGTTCGCGTCAGCAACGATGTGCGCGATCGTATTCGCCTGAGTCAACGGGGTGGCTCCAGCTTCTCGAGCCGCAACGAAGCGGTTCGGGGAGGGTGGGAAACGTCTCTCCCCGGGGCCTCGGCGTTACCGCCGCACACCGGCCGAGGTGCGTATGAACACAGTATCAAAGATCGGTGGATTTGCGGCATCCGAGTGTGGTCAGACCTCATTGGGATCACTGTGCGTCGGCAGGACGGTCTCGGAGACCGCGGGAAGACGCATGCGCGAGATGACGACGAGGTCCACGACGAGCGAGCTGACGGCCGTAGCCAGGAGTGCGAAGAAGAACACCGGCGCCACCACCCACTCCAGGCGCAGCAGCACCAGGAAGGCCACGATGACGAGCACGAACTTCAGCAGCCACCCGCCCAGCACGACGCCGAAGAAGATCTGCAGCCACGACGGGTGGCCGTAGAAGCGGTTGGCGACGAGGATGCTCACGGCCGTCAGCGCCGGGAAGATGGCGCCCACCGCGGCTCCCACTCCCCCGCTGAGCGCTCCGTCACCCCCGGCGACGAGAGCGCCGACCCCGACGGCGACGACGAGCACGACCACCGCGACCACCGCCGACCAGATCAGGGCGGCGCGCAGAACGGGGGTGCTGGAGAGCGGGGCGGTCATGACGGTTCCTCACGGACGGGGCGACGCGCGAAGCGCCGGGACGGAAGCAGGGTGAGCACCACGCAGGCGGCGACGCCGACGATGCCGAAGACGATGCCGAAGGCGTAGTCGCCGGGCCAGCTCTGCTGGGTGCCGATGTACATGAGCAGGAACGCCAGGCTCACCACGGCGGTCCAGCTGTAGAAGATGAGCACGGCATCGCGATCGGTGTGACCCATGTCGAGCATGCGATGGTGCAAGTGTTTGCGGTCGGGCGAGAACGGCGAGCGTCCGGCCCACTGGCGCCGCGCGACGGCGAGCCCGAAGTCGAGCAGGGGAAGCAGCACGATCACGACCGGCAGCAGGATGGGGATGAACGCACCCAGCAGCTGCGATCGCCCGATCTTCTCGGGGTCGAGCACGGCGGGGTCGAGCTGCCCGGTGATCGCGATGGCCGAGCTCGCCATGAGCAGACCGAGCATGAGCGCCCCGGCGTCGCCCATGAAGAGCTTGGCGGGCGTCCAGTTCATCGGGAGGAACCCGAGACAGGCCCCCACCAGCACCGCCGCGATGAACGACGCCAGGTTGAAGTAGGTGCTGGCGCCGGTGTCGCGCACGAGCAGGTACGAGTACGCGAAGAAGACCCCGTTGGCGATGAGGCAGACCCCCGCGACCAGACCGTTGAGCCCGTCGATGAAGTTCACGGCGTTCATGACGACGACGAGGGCGAAGACGGTGAGCAGGAAACTCACCCAGCTCGACCCGACCGTGAGGGCGCCGATCGGCAGCGAGAGGATCTGCAACTGGCCGAACCAGGCGATGATCCCGGCGGCGATGAACTGCGCGCCGAGCTTGATCATCCAGTCGAGGTCCCACAGGTCGTCGGCGACACCGACGAGGACGATCAGCAGCACCGCGCCGAGCAGCGAGAGCACTGGAACCGGGTCGGTCCAGAAGATGGAGAAGTAGGGGTTGCGGCTCGACAGCGCGAAGGCGGCCACGACGCCGAGGAACATCGCGACCCCGCCCAGGCGCGGGGTCGGCGTCTTGTGCACGTCGCGATCGCGGATCCCGGGGTACAGCTTGAACCGCAGGGCGAGCTTCCACACCACCCACGACAGCGCCAGCGTCACCGCTGCCGTGAAGAGGATGGTGAGAAGGTACTGGGTCACGGACCCGGCGCCTCGGAATCCGGGGTCTCGAGAGCGTCGGCCCGCGGCGCGGGGTCGGACGACGAGGGGGTGTCGAGCGACACGGGAGCGGACGGGGTCACGTCGCGGTCGTCGACCGGGTCGGGCTCGAGCAGGTCGCCGAGCACCTCGCGCAGGCGCTCGCGCGAGATCGCCCCCTCGCGCAGCACGCGCACCCGGGGCTCCGCTCCCCCGACCAGGGTGGTCGCGTCGACGATGGTCGAGGCGATGCCGGTCTCGCTCACCCCGGCGTCGAGGTAGGCCGCGACACTGTCGCCGAGCATGTCGTGCGCGGAGTCGATGTTCACCGCGGCGGGCATGCCGGTGCGGTTGGCGCTCGAGACGGCGAGGGGACCGGTCTCTTCGAGCAGTTCGAGGGTGAGCTTGTGGGCCGGCATGCGCACGGCCACCGTGCCGTGGGTGTCGCCGAGATCCCACGAGAGCGAGGGCTGGGCGGGCAGCACGATGGTCAGACCCCCGGGCCAGAACTCGCGCACGAGGTCGTCGACCGCGGGCGGGATCTCGGCGACGAGGGCGCGGAGCGTCCCGACGCCCGCGACGAGCACGGGCGGCGGCTGCTGGCGGCCGCGGCCCTTCGCCTCGAGGAGTCCCGCGACGGCGCGCGCATTGAACGCGTCGGCGGCGATTCCGTAGACGGTGTCGGTGGGGAGCACGACGAGTTCGCCTCGGCCGATCGCCTGACGCGCGTGGCGCATTCCGGGAAGCAGCTGCGACTCGTCACGGCAGTCGTAGACGGGTGACATAACGCGCGCCAGTCTAGTCGCGCGCGCGGCCGATCATGGTCAGGGGCGTACGGCCGTCGTCGCGCGGTCCCGGGCGGTGAGGTCGGGGTGCGTCGCCGCCGCGCGCCAGCCGTCGGCGGTGAGGATGTCGCGGATGGCCGCTCCCTGCCACTCGCCGTGCTCGATGACGATCGAGCCGCCGGGATGGGCGAGACGCAGACCCACGCGGCTCAGCTGCCGCACGGCATCCAATCCGTCGGGTCCGCCGTAGAGCGCTGCCGGCGGATCGAACAACCGCACCTCCGGGTCGCGGGGAATCGCGTCGTCGGGCACGTAGGGCGGGTTGGATGCCACGACCGACACCGTGCCGTCGAGCTCGGGGAACGCGTCGGTGAGGTCGATGAAGGCAAGCGTGACGTTGTGCGCGCCGATGCGGGCGACGTTCTGCTTCGTCCAGATGTAGGCGTCGACCGAGTTCTCGGCCGCGAAGACCCGCGCGTGCGACACCTCGGTGGCCATCGCGAGCGCGATCGCGCCGCTGCCCGTGCCGAGGTCGACGGCGATCGGACTCTCGGATGCCACGGAGCGCAACGCATCGATCGCCAGTTGCGCCACCATCTCGGTCTCGGGTCGCGGCACGAAGACGCCCGGCCCGACCGCCAGTTCCAGGGAGCGGAAGGGCGCGAGACCGGTCAGGTGCTGCAGCGGTTCGCGCGCGCAGCGTCGGTCGACGAGCGGCGCCAGGGCCGCGACGGCGGGGGGCGGCATCCGATCGCCCCGGATGGCGGCGGCCTGCACTCCCCCGCGAGAGGAGTCGAGCACGTGCGCGACGAGCAGCTCGGCATCGACCTGCGGGTCGGGGACTCCGGCTGCGCCGAAGCGCCGGGCGGTGTCGCGGACGACGTCGGCGACCGACGGCGGGGCGGGGGCGGGGACGGTCTCTGGCATGACGGGAGCCCAGCCTAGTCGCGCGGCGTCATACGGCCGAAGACGTCGGTGGCCTCGCCTAAAATGAGGGGGTTCTGATCGACGGCGAAAGGCGAGCCATGCCCGGCATCCACTCCGACATCACCTCCGCGTTCGGCGACACGCCGCTCGTGCGACTGAACCGCGTGGCGGAGGGTACCGACGCGCAGATCCTCGCCAAGCTCGAGTTCTACAACCCGGCCTCCAGCGTGAAGGACCGCCTGGGCATCGCCATCGTCGACGCGGCCGAAGCCTCGGGCGAGCTGAAGCCGGGCGGCACGATCGTCGAGTCCACCAGCGGCAACACCGGCATCGCCCTCGCGATGGTGGGCGCGGCCCGCGGCTACAAGGTCATCCTGACGATGCCGGCGTCGATGTCGAAAGAGCGTCGCATCCTGCTCAAGGCCTTCGGCGCCGACCTCGTGCTGACCGACCCCACCAAGGGCATGTCGCACGCCGTCGACGAGGCCAAGCGCATCGTGGCCGAGACCCCGGGAGCCGTCTGGGCCCGCCAGTTCGAGAACGAGGCGAACCCGGCGATCCACCGCAAGACGACGGCCGAAGAGATCCTGCGCGACACCGACGGCAAGGTCGACTACTTCGTGGCCGGCATCGGCACGGGCGGCACGATCACGGGCGTCGGCCAGGTGCTCAAAGAGCGCGTGCCCGGGGTGCAGATCGTCGCCGTCGAGCCGGCCGACTCGCCCGTCCTCACCAAGGGCCACCCCGGACCCCACAAGATCCAGGGCATCGGTCCCAACTTCGTGCCCGCGATCCTCGACCGCGACATCATCGACGAGGTCATCGACGTCGAGTTCGACGACGCGATCCGTCTGGCCCGCGAGACCGCGGCCAAAGACGGCATCCTGGTCGGCATGTCGTCGGGTGCCGCCATCTGGGCGGCTCTCGAGGTGGCCCGCCGCCCCGAAGCCGCCGGCAAGAACATCGTCGTGATCATCCCCTCGTACGGCGAGCGGTACCTCTCGACGGCCCTGTACGAGCACCTGCGCGAAGACTGACGTGGGGGCCATCTCCCGCATCCGCGAAGACGTCGCCGCCGCCAAACTCCGTGATCCGGCAGCCCGGAGCGGGCTCGAGATCGCCCTGCTGTACCCGGGCCTGCACGCGGTGTGGATGCACCGCGTCTCGCACCGCCTGTGGCGACAGGGCCTGCGCTTCCCGGCGCGGGCCCTGTCGCAGGTGACCCGGTGGCTCACCGGCATCGAGATCCACCCGGGCGCCACGATCGGCCGACGCTTCTTCATCGACCACGGCATGGGTGTCGTCGTCGGCGAGACGGCCGAGGTCGGCGACGACGTGATGCTGTATCACGGGGTCACGCTCGGCGGTCGTCAGCGCGAGGGCGGCAAGCGGCATCCCACCCTGCACGACGGCGTCGCCGTCGGAGCCGGAGCGAAGGTGCTCGGCCCGATCACCCTGGGTGCGCACTCCGTCGTCGGGGCCAACGCCGTCGTGACGCGCGACGCCCCCGCCGGCAGCGTGCTGGTCGGTGTTCCGGCCACGGCGCGTTCGCGACGGAGCGGCGAAGACACGCGCGCCCTGCTGACCGCGCCCGAGTACTCGATCTGACGCGGTGCCTCCACTCATGACGCGGCTGCACGATCTCTCCCTCGCCGCGCAGGTCGCAGCGCTGCGCGCGGGTGATCTCTCGCCCACCGACCTCGCCGCCCACTACCTCGCCCGCATCCGGCGGTTCGCGGATCTGGGGGCGTTCGCCGAGGTGACCCCGGATGCCGCGCTCCGCCGAGCCGGCGAGGTCGCGGCCTCCCCCACCCGGGGTCCGCTGTGGGGGATCCCCCTCGCCGACAAGGACCTCGTCGCCCGCGCCGGGGTGCCGACGCGGTACGGCTCGCGCTCCCGCACCCATCTCGTCCCCTCGACGTCCGATCCGCTGGCCGAGGCGCTCGACGCCGCGGGCGCGGTGAACCTCGGCAAGACGAGCACGTCCGAGTTCGGCCTCACCGGCTTCACCGAACCCCTCATCCACGCGCCGGCCCGCGATCCCTGGCGCCTCTCGGCGGGCGCGGGCGGTTCGAGCGGCGGCGCCGCCGTCGCGGTCGCCGCGGGGCTGCTGCCCGCCGCGGTGGGGTCCGACGGTGGCGGATCGATCCGTATCCCGTCGGCGACGACGGGCGTCGTCGGGCTCAAGCCCTCGCGCGGACGGCTGCCGATCGGCTCGGGCTTCGATTCCCCCGACGGGCTGTCGGTCACCGGCCCGATCGCGCGGAGCGTCGAAGACGCGGCACTGCTGCTGGACGCCCTGGTGGGACTTGGCCCGTTCACCTACGCCACGGCCGCCCCCGGCACCGGCCCGTTCGTCGACGCCGCACGGCGCGACCCGGGCCCGCTCCGCATCGGCGTCACCACGGTCTCGCCGTGGGACGACGACGAGGACATCACCCTCGATCCCGATGCACGCTCGGCCTACGACACGGCCGCCGCCTGGCTCGCCGACGCCGGGCACGACGTCGAGGACGCCGACTGGCATCCGTTCGGCTACGCGTCGCTCTTCCACGTGCTGTGGCGCGCGAGCGCCGCGCGCATCCCCCTCAGCGACGACGACATGACACTGGTCGAGCCGCTGACGGCGTGGCTCGTGCGCGAGGGACGCGGACTGTCGTCGCTCGACCTGCTGGGAGGTCTCGCCTCGGCGCGTGCTTTCGAACGGCGCACGATCGCCGACTTCGCCGCGTTCGACGCGGTGCTCACCCCCGCGTTGGCGCAGGCTCCCCAGCCCGTGGGCTCCTACGCGGGGCACGATCCCGAACGCACTTTCGCGATGCAGGTCGAGTACGCGCCGTACTCGAGCTTCGTCAACGTCGCAGGGCTCCCGGCCCTGACGCTGCCGGTGACGACGGATGCCGCCGGGCACCCGGTCTCGGTGCAGCTCGTCGGTCGCCCCGGCGGCGAAGCCGTGCTGCTGTCCCTCGCCGCTCAGCTCGAGGACCGCCGCGGAGCACTCCCCCACCCCCCGGTGTGGGACGCCTGAGCATCTCGGGGCCGGCGGGCGAGCCGAACTCCTATGACTCTCGTGTCGCACCGGCGCCCGGCGCGAGCGGAGTCGCCGGATCGCCGATTCGTCAGGAGTTCGGGCCGCGGCGCGGTGGCGTCACTCGCCGGCCAGTGCCGTCAGACGCGCCTCTTCGTCGGCCGTGATGGCCGACTCGATGATCGGGCCGAGGGCGCCGTCCATCACCTGGTCGAGGTTGTAGGCCTTGTACCCGGTGCGGTGGTCGGCGATGCGGTTCTCGGGGAAGTTGTAGGTGCGGATGCGCTCGGAGCGGTCCATGCCGCGGATCTGCGACTTGCGCGCGTCGGCGGCGACCGCGTCGCGCTCCTCCTGCTGCTTGGCGAGCAGGCGGGCGCGCAGGACGCGCATGCCGGCCTCGCGGTTCTGCAGCTGCGACTTCTCGTTCTGCATCGACACGACGATCCCCGTCGGCACGTGCGTGATGCGCACGGCCGAATCGGTCGTGTTGACCGACTGGCCGCCCGGTCCCGACGAGCGGAACACGTCGATCTTCAGATCGTTGGGGTCGATCCCGACCTCTTCGGGCTCGTCGACCTCGGGGAACACCAGCACGCCGGTCGTCGAGGTGTGGATGCGCCCCTGCGACTCGGTCGCCGGCACCCGCTGCACGCGGTGCACGCCGCCCTCGTACTTGAGGTGCGCCCACACACCCTGCGCGGGATCACTCGACGACCCCTTGATCGCGACCTGCACGTCCTTGTAGCCGCCGAGGTCGGACTCGGTGCGCTCGAGCATCTCGGTCTTCCACCCCATCGATGCCGCGTACTGCAGGTACATGCGCAGCAGGTCGGCGGCGAACAGGGCGCTCTCGGCCCCGCCCTCACCGCCCTTGATCTCCATGATCACGTCGCGGGCGTCGTCGGGGTCGCGCGGGATGAGAAGGCGCCGAAGACGCTCCTGCGTCTCGACGACGCGCTCCTCCAGTGCCGGCACCTCGTCGGCGAACGCCTGGTCCTCGCGGGCGAGTTCCCGGGCAGCGTCCAGATCATCGGATGCCGTGACCCAGGACTCGTACGCGTGCACGATGCGGCTGAGCTCGGCGTAGCGCCGGTTGACCCGCTTGGCGCGCACCGCATCGGCGTGCACCGCCGGGTCGGAGAGCTCCTCCTGAACGGCTTTGTGCTCGTCGAGCAGGCTGCGCACCGACTCGAACATCGCGGGTACCGACATCGCGACTCCCGGTCGGATCAGCGGATGCTGTTGTCGTCACCGCCGCGCGCGGGCGCGGGGATCGACTTCTGCATCTGCACGAGGAACTCGACGTTCGACTGGGTCTCTTTGAGCTTGCCGAGCACGACCTCGAGGGCCTGCTGGGGCTCGAGACCGGCCAGCGCGCGGCGGAGCTTCCAGGTGATCTTGACCTCGTCGTTCGACAGGAGCATCTCTTCGCGACGCGTGCTCGACGCGTTGACGTCGACCGCCGGGAAGATGCGCTTGTCGGCGAGCTGACGGTTCAGGCGCAGCTCGCTATTGCCGGTGCCCTTGAACTCCTCGAAGATCACGTCATCCATCTTGGAGCCGGTCTCCACCAGCGCGGTGGCGAGGATCGTGAGCGATCCGCCGTTCTCGATGTTGCGCGCGGCACCGAAGAAGCGCTTCGGCGGGTACAGCGCCGACGCGTCGACGCCACCCGAGAGCACGCGGCCCGAGGTGGGCGCGGCCAGGTTGTAGGCGCGGCCGAGACGGGTGATCGAGTCGAGCAGCACGACCACGTCGCGACCGAGCTCGACCAGACGCTTCGCGCGCTCGATGGCGAGCTCGGCGACCGTGGTGTGGTCTTCGGCCGGGCGGTCGAACGTCGAGGCGATGACCTCGCCGCGAACGGTCCGCTGCATGTCGGTGACCTCTTCGGGACGCTCGTCGACGAGCACGACCATGAGGTGGACCTCGGGGTTGTTCGTGGCGATCGCGTTGGCGATCTGCTGCAGAACGATCGTCTTGCCGGCCTTGGGCGGCGCCACGATGAGACCGCGCTGGCCCTTGCCGACCGGGGCGACCAGGTCGATGATGCGCTGGGTGAGCTTCTCGGGACCGGTCTCGAGACGCAGGCGCTCCTGCGGGTAGAGCGGCGTGAGGTTGTTGAACTCGACACGCGTCGCGGCGTCTTCGACCGAGAGGCCGTTGATGGAGTCCACCTGCACGAGCGCGTTGTACTTCTGACGCCCCTGCTGCTCGCCCTCGCGGGGCTGCTTGATCGCGCCGACGACGGCGTCGCCCTTGCGCAGGTTGTACTTCTTCACCTGGCCGAGCGAGACGTAGACGTCGCTCGGGCCCGAGAGGTAGCCGGTCGTGCGCACGAAGGCGTAGTTGTCGAGCACGTCGAGCACACCGGCGATCGGAACGAGCACGTCGTCCTCGCCGATCTCGGTCTCGAACTCGTCGCCCGTGGTGTTCTGGCCGCGGCGCTTGTTGCGCTGACGGTTGCGGTTGCTCGTGCCGTCCTGCTGCTGCTGGGCCTGCTGGCCGTTCTGACGGTTGCCGTCACGCTGGGCTGCGTCACGCTGGTTGCCGTCACGCTGGTTCGAGTCACGCTGGTTGTCGCGCTGCCCGGCCTCGCGCTGGTTGTCACGCTGGTTCGAGTCGCGCTGGTTGTCACGCTGACCACCGTCACGCTGGTTGTCGCGCTGGCCACCCTGCTGCGGGGCCTCGGCCTCGTCGGCGGGGGCGGCCGCGGCCTGCGCCTCGGGCTTGTCCGCGGCGTCGGGCTTGTTGCGGTTGCGGTTGCGCGACCGGCTGCGGCCACGGCCGCGGGCGGGGGTCTCGTCGGCCTGGTCTGCGCCGTCGGCGTCGGAGGCGGACGCGTCAGCGGCCTCGTCGGCGGCCGGGGCGTCGACGGCGGGTGCGTCGACGGCGGGTGCATCAGCGACGGGCGCGTCAGCGGTCGGGGCGTCGGCCTCGACGGTCGAGGTCGCCTCGGCGGCGGCCACCTCGTCGGCGACATCGGCCGCGGTGGTCACGGGAGTGGTCGCGGCGTCGTCCGAGGCGGACTCGGCGGCGGGCGCCTCGACGACCGCAGCGTCGGCTGCGGCCTCGTCGGTGGCGTCGACGGCGGCGGCGTCAGCCGCAGCCTTCTCTTCGGCCGCAGCGGCCTCGGCGGCGGCCTTCTCTTTGGCGGTGGCCGTCGTCGCGCGGCGAGGTGCGCGCTTGCGCGGTGCCCGGGCGGGCTTCTCGACCGGCGCGGGCTCCTCGGCCGGCGCTTCGGCGGCGGCGGGCTCCGCGACGTCGGACGCGGCCTCGGCGGCCGGTGCGTCCGAGGCGAGCGCCTCGTCGGTGAACAGTGCCTCGGGCTGCGCAGCGTCGGTCGCGGCGGCGGAGGCAGCGGCATCCGGAGCGTCGACGCCCTCGGCATCCGTCGTCTCGGCGACGGCCTCGGCCTGCGCGGTGTCGGCGCCCGGCGTCGCAGCCGTGGGCTGCTCTTCGGCGGGGGTCTCGGCGCCCTCGGGCGCGTCGATGGGCTGGGTCTCGGAGATGGACTCCACGAGTGCTCCTCTGAAGTGCTACGTGATCAGATCGCGCTTCGCCGTGCAGAACGCAGACGAAGAGACACCAGCGGTTCGGGAGACTGCAGCCGATACCGGGTTCGCGATGTGTTGCGGATTTCGCAGGTGGTGCAGAGGCTCAGATTCGCGAAGTTACGCGGAACCCTCTGCGTTTTTCACTGTACCACCCTTGACGTCGACGGCGAGCATGAGCGCCTGCCACGGGGTGTCGACCACGGATGCCATAAGATCCGCCGCGGCGAGTCGCTGTCCGGGACCGTCGGCGAGCACGAGCACGCTGGGCCCCGCACCCGACACGACCGCGGCGTAGCCCTCTGCCCGCAACGCCCGCACGAGGCGGTCGGTTTCGGGCATGGCCTGCGCGCGGTAGTTCTGGTGCAGCTTGTCTTCGGTGGCGGCCATGAGCAGTTCGGGGCTCTGCGTCATCGCGGCGATGAGCAGCGCCGAGCGAGAGACGTTGAACACGGCGTCCTCGCGGGGCACCTGCAGCGGCTGCAGACTGCGGGCGACGGCGGTCGACATGGTGAAGCTCGGCACGAACACCAGGGGCGACACTCCGCGGTGCACGATGAGCTGCTTGTGCTGCGGGCCCGCGGCATCCATCCACGCGATGGTGAGCCCGCCGAAGAGGCCCGGCGCGACGTTGTCGGGGTGCCCCTCGAGCTCGGTGGCCAGGCGCAGCAGGTCGACGTCGCTGAAGTCGGCGTCGCCCTCGAGCAGCCCCTTCGCGGCGAGGATGCCGGCGACCACGGCGGCCCCCGACGATCCCATGCCGCGCCCGTGCGGGATGACGTTGCGCGCCGTCAGTCGCAGCCCCGGCAGGGCGCGCCCGACGGAGGCGTAGGTGTGGGCCATGGCCCGCACGACGAGGTGCGAGGCGTCGCGCGGGACGTCGGCGACGCCCTCGCCCTCGACCTCGATCTCGAGGCGGTCGCCGTCGAGCTGCTCGACGACGAGCTCGTCGTACACGCTGAGCGCGAGGCCGAGCGTGTCGAAGCCGGGTCCG
Organism: Microbacterium sp. Leaf436; assembly: GCF_001424715.1. Lineage (NCBI taxonomy): Bacteria > Bacillati > Actinomycetota > Actinomycetes > Micrococcales > Microbacteriaceae > Microbacterium > Microbacterium sp. Leaf436. Next base: position 641,205 of record NZ_LMRB01000002.1, on the reverse strand, counting down.
AGGTTCGCGCTGGTGGCGGGAACGCGGACCGCGACCCGACGGCCGGGGCCTGCGGTCACGCGCTCACCGGCCGCAGGTCCAGGACGGATGCCACCTCCGAGGTGGTGGCGTCGACGACGGTGGGCTGCACGTCGGTGCCGTCGGGCTGACGGAGGGCCCACTGCGGGTCCTTGAGTCCGTGCCCGGTGACCGTGAGGACGACCTTGGCGCCGGCGGAGATGACCCCGGCCTCGGCCCGGTCGAGCAGTCCGGCGACGCTGATCGCCGAGGCGGGCTCGACGAAGATGCCGACCTCGCCGGCCAGGATCTTCTGCGCTTCGAGGATGCGGGCATCGTCGATCGCGCCGAACCAGCCGTCGGTGGCGTCGCGCGCTTCGAGGGCGAGATCCCACGAGGCGGGGTTGCCGATGCGGATGGCGCTGGCGATCGTCTCGGGGTTCTTCACGACCTCGCCGCGCACGAGCGGGGCGGAGCCGGCGGCCTGGAAGCCGAACATGCGGGGCACGGTCGTGGCGGCGCCGCGGGCGGCCTCTTCGCGGTAGCCGCGCGAGTAGGCGGTGTAGTTGCCCGCGTTGCCAACGGGGATGAAGTGGAAGTCGGGGGCGTCGCCCAGAACCTCGACGACCTCGTAGGCGGCGGTCTTCTGCCCCTCGATGCGGTCGGGGTTGACCGAGTTCACGAGGTGCACCGGGTAGTGGTCGGCCAGCTCGCGGGCGATCTCGAGGCAGTCGTCGAAGTTGCCGCGGATCTGGATGAGGCGGCCGTTGTGCGCGACGGCCTGGCTCAGCTTGCCCATGGCGATCTTGCCCTCGGGCACGAGCACCGCGGCGGTGATGCCGGCGTGCGCGGCGTAGGCGGCCGCCGACGCCGAGGTGTTGCCGGTCGAGGCGCAGATGACGGCCTTGGCGCCGTGCTCGACGGCGCGCGAGAGGGCGACCGTCATGCCGCGGTCCTTGAAGGAGCCGGTGGGGTTCATCCCCTCGAACTTCACCCAGACGTCGGCGCCCGTGCGGCGCGACAGCGACGGGGCGGGCAGGAGCGGCGTGCCGCCCTCGCCGAGGGTGACGACGGTGGAGGCGTCGGTGACGCCCAGACGGTCGGCGTATTCGCGGAGGACTCCGCGCCAGAGGTGTGCCATGTTCAGTTCCCTTCCACGCGCAGCACGGAGACCACGCGCTCGACGACGCCGCTCGCGGCGAGACGCTCGACGGTCTCGCTCAGGTCCTGCTCGCGGGCCTTGTGTGTTCCGATGACCAGACGGGCGGAGCCGCCGGTCTGAGTGTTCTCGTCGGCCTCGATGACGGTCTGCTCGACCGTGGCGATCGACACGCGACCCTCGCTCAGGATGCCGGCGACGGTGGCGAGCACGCCCGGCTTGTCATCGACTTCGAGCGTGATCTGGTACCGCGTGATGACGTGACCGATCGGCACGGCGGGGAGATTCGCGCGGGTCGATTCGCCCACGCCCACTCCCCCGGCGATGTGGCGGCGCGCGGCCGACACGACGTCACCGAGCACGGCCGACGCGGTCTGCACGCCACCGGCGCCCGCGCCGTAGAACATGAGGTCGCCGGCGGCTTCGGCCTGCACGAAGACGGCGTTGTTCGCGCCGTGCACGCTCGCGAGGGGGTGGCTGCGGTCGACCAGCGCCGGGTACACGCGCACCGAGATCGACTCGGTGCCGCCCTCTTCGGCGGCGAGACGCTCGCACACGGCGAGCAGCTTGATGACGTAGCCGGCGTGACGCGCCGATTCGATCATCGCGGCGTCGACCGAGGTGATGCCTTCGCGGTACACGGCATCCAGCGGCACGGTGGTGTGGAAGGCGAGACTCGCGAGGATCGCGGCCTTCTGGGCTGCGTCGTAGCCCTCCACATCGGCGGTGGGGTCGGCTTCGGCGTAGCCGAGCGCCTGCGCCTGGGCGAGCACGTCGGCAAAGTCGGCGCCCTCGGTGTCCATGCGGTCGAGGATGTAGTTCGTCGTTCCGTTGACGATGCCCATGATGCGCACGACGCGGTCGCCGGCGAGCGAGTCGCGCAGCGGTCGGATGATCGGGATCGCGCCGGCGGCGGCCGCTTCGTAGTACACCTCGGCGCCGACCTGGTCGGCGGCCTCGAACACCTCGGAGCCGTGGGTCGCGAGCAGCGCCTTGTTGGCGGTGACCACGTCGGCTCCCGAGGCGATCGCGTGCAGCACCTGGGTACGGGCCGGCTCGATGCCGCCCATCAGCTCGATGACGATGTCGGAGCCGACGATGAGCGTCTCGGCATCGGTGGTGAAGAGTTCGCGGGGCAGGTCGGCCTCGCGCTTGGCGTCGAGGTTGCGCACGGCGATGCCGGCGAGTTCGAGCTTGGCGCCCGCGCGGTCGGCGAGCTCGTCGCCGTGCTTGAGCAGCAGGTCGGCGACCTGCGAGCCGACGGCGCCGGCGCCGAGGAGCGCCACGCGGAGCGTGCGGTAGTCGGTCATTCGGTGTCTCCGTGGGGTGTGTCGATCAGGGTGGATGCCGGAACGCCGACGTCGCGAGAGAGGAGGTCGTCGATGCTCTCGCCGCGCACGATCACGCGGGCGGCTCCGTCGCGCACGGCGACGACGGGCGGACGCGGCGTGTAGTTGTAGTTGCTCGCGAGCGAGAAGCAGTAGGCGCCGGTCGCGGGCACGGCGAGCAGATCGCCCGGGGTGACGTCGCCCGGGAGGTATTCAGCATCCACGACGATGTCGCCCGATTCGCAGTGCCGCCCGACGACGCGCGACAGCACCGGGGTCTCGGGGCTGCTGCGCGAGACGATGCGGGCAGAGAAATCGGCGCCGTAGAGCGCCGGGCGGGCGTTGTCGCTCATGCCGCCGTCGACGCTGACGTAGGTGCGGTCGAGGTTCTCGCCCGCGGTGACGGTCTTCACGGTGCCGACCTCGTACAGGGTGACGCCGGCCTGACCGACGATGATGCGTCCGGGTTCGCACGCGACGTCGGGCATGGGGATGCCGCGCACCGCGCACTCGTCGGCGATGGCGTCGAGGATGCCGTCGGCAATCGCTTCGAGGGGCTTCGGGTCGTCGACCGAGGTGTACGAGATGCCGAAGCCGCCGCCGACGTTCAGCAGGGGGATCTCTCCCCCGGCGAGCAGGTCGGCGTGCAGGTCGACCAGGCGGGCGGCGGATTCGCGGAAGCCGGAGGAGTCGAAGATCTGCGAGCCGATGTGCGCGTGCAGGCCCACGAAGCGCAGGCTGGGAAGCTCGCGGATGCGGGCGACCGCGTCGGCCGCGCCCTCGAGCGAGAAACCGAACTTCTGGTCTTCGTGCGCGGTGGCGAGGAAGGCATGGGTCTCAGCGTGCACGCCGGTGCGCACGCGCACGAGCACCGACTGCACCGCACCGCGACGGTCGGCGAGGGCAGCGAGACGCTCGATCTCGATGGGGCTGTCGACGACGACCGAGCCGACACCGACCTCGACCGCGCGCTCGAGTTCACCCACGCTTTTGTTGTTGCCGTGGAGCCCCAGTCGCGCGGGATCGGCACCGCCGGCCAGGGCCACCTCGAGCTCACCGCGCGTGCAGACGTCGACCGCGAGTCCCTCGTCGACCACCCAGCGCACGACCTCGGTCGACAGGAACGCCTTGCCCGCGTAGTAGACGCGAGCCCGGATGCCATGACGAGCCGCCGCGGCCTCGAACGCCTCGCGCGCGCGCCGCGCGTGGGCACGCACCTCGTTCTCGTCGAGGACGTAGAGCGGGGTGCCGAAGCGGTCACGGAGGTCGAAGACCGAGACGCCGCCGATCTCGACGGAACCGTCATCGACGCGGTGAGCGGACGACGGCCAGACGGGGGCAACGAGTTCATTCGCTTCCGCCGGGGCGGTGAGCCACTCGGGCACGAGCGCGGAGTGCGAGGCGGACACAGGAGAACCAATCGGGTTTTGCGGCGACGCGACGGCCGCGGATCACGGCGCCCACCCGCGCGGAGAGTCACGCGGCGGGTAGTCCCTGCAGTCTAGGGCACACGCGTGTGAACCCTCACGCGATCGCCGGCGTGCGAGCCGAGCGAGAAACGCCCGCGCGAGAACCGGGTGATGGCGAGCGGATCGGTGAGGCCCCGTACGGAGGCCACCCGGAAGCGTTACATCGCGATACTCCATCCGACCCGGGACGCTTTACCCGACTCGGCGTCGCACCGATCGGACGCAAGACTCCGGACCATATCTGGCGTACAGGCGGGTGAATACCACCTGAGGTATGCGGGTGATCCTGGTCTGAGGAGGAAGCGTGGACAACTCATCGCATCGCTCGCGTCCTGTACGCAGTTTCGCCGTTCACCCCCTCGAGGAGTCGCCATGGTCGTTCATTCCAAGTCCGTCACTTCCCCCCCCGGTAGCTCTCAGCCCTCACGTCGCGCGGTGGTCGGAGCCGGTCTGATCGCCGTCCCGGCCGTCACGATGCTTTCCGCTGCTCCGGCGTACGCGGCCGCCTCCGAAGCACGCACGATCACCATCACGACGCCCTCTGGCGCCGTTCCCGCGAGCGGATCGGTGCCGGTCACGGTGACGGTGCTCGCCCCGAACGGGACTCCCCTCACTGGTCGCCCCATTTCGCTCGTCGGCCCGAGCCAGTCGACATTCACCCCAGCTGACGGCGTCACCGACGGCGCGGGAACATTTGCCACGAGCTTCCGATTGAACAAGCCATGGGCGACCCCCGGCTCCTCGGCGCTCATCACGGCGGTCTCGGAATCCGGCTCGGGGTCTGCCACTTTCACGGTGTTGGGGGCGAACATGTTGCTCACAGATGGCATCGGCGTCACACAGGCCCCGACGCAGTTCACGTCTCCCATCGTGCGCACGGGCACGGGACCGTTCAACGAGCTCGTCGTTCTGCGCGACGGAACATTATGGGTACGAGGGACCAACAGTAACGACCCCTTCGTGAAAGTCCAGGGGATCTCCGGCGCCCTCGACATCGCTGCTTCCAGCGCCTACACGGGGACGTTCTATGTGCTCAAGGACGATGGAACCGTCTGGGCGTGGGGCGATAACCGAACCGGCCAAATCGACCAAACGGGGATCAATCAGGACACCCCGGTGCAAATCGGCGGCCTGTCCAACGTCATCAAGATCGCCGCCTCGTCGGGAGCCTTGTACGCGCTGAAGTCCGATAAGACGTTGTGGGCACAAGGACAAAACAACGCCGGCAAGGCGGGAGTGGGCACCACGACAACCCCTATCCCGCTCACCCAAGTCGTCGGCGGAACAGACGTCGTCGACGTAGCGGGCAGATGGCGGGGCGGGCTTCTTGTCAAGAGCGATGGCAGCGTCTGGTCATGGGGTGAAGGCGAAGCCGGTTACATCGGTGACGGAACGACGACCACGCAACTTGCCCCGATCAAACTCGTGAGCCCGACGAACGTCACATCGGTCACGGCCCACCTGATGGCCGTCAGCTGGGGCGCGTTTGTGATCTTCGCCATCGACGCCACCGGCGCCGCCTGGGTTTGGGGCGACAACTCAACAGGCGCCTACGGCAACGGAACGACCACCCACAGCTTGACTCCTATCAAGATCGCCGGAGTGTCCAACGTCGCACAAGTCATCTGCGGTCCCGTTGCCGGCGTCTACGCCCTGAAGAACGACGGCTCCCTCCTCACCTGGGGCCGCGGAGCCTCCACACCCACCCCGTGGACACCCCCTCGCCCCATCACCCGCCTACCCACCATCAACGAAGGCGCCTACAGCAATCGCATCGGCCCCATCACCTCGGAGACGACAGTGTCGGTGGATGTCACGCAGGCGCAGGTTGCCGCTGGCACCGCGGGCACCGTCGTAACCAGGGTCGCGGCCGGATCCTCCGGGGTGGCTGGCGCCACCGTCACGCTCACCACCACCGCAGGCGCCCTGGCCGCGGCCTCGGGGACGACGAGCCCGTCCGGCGTGTTCCAGACCACCATCACCCCTGACGTCTGGACGTCTCCCGGCGCCGTCGTCCGTGTCACCGCCGGCGATGACACGGGCACCAGCTCCGACACCTTCACGGTGTTGGGGGCGAATCTTGCGGGGACGGGGTCCAACGATCGCGGCCAAGTACTCGGGAAGGCGCCGGGCGCTGGCGAAGAGCACATCTCTACCGTGCGACAGACCGCCACCGTGTTCCCGTCACCGGTCATCGATGTGACGGTGTCCGGCCTCAACGGGAGCACTTCGTTGGCACTGTTGGCCGACGGCACCGTCTGGGCAGTAGGACACAACGATGCCGGACAACTGGGCATGGGCGACCAATCCAGCCGGTCGACGTGGACCCAAATCCCCGGACTACCCGCGATTGCCTCCATCTGGACGGAGGGGTGGTCTTCGTATGCGGTCGATCAGAATGGCGACTTCTGGTCATGGGGCGAGTCACGTTTCAGTCTCCTGGGTGAGCCGCTCGCGCAGAACCGTCTGTCACCGGCCAAGGTCGCTGGCCTGAGCGGGGTGAAGGCCTTCTACAGAGCCGAAAGCACCAGCTGCATCGTCCAGAAGAACGATGGCACCTGGTGGGCGTGGGGATGGAACGGCAACGGGCTGCTTGCCATGGGCAACACGGTCGAGCTCTCCACACCGACGCGAGTGACGGCGCTTGACGGCTTCACCTCCCTTGCCAACTCATTCGGATACGGATTCATCGGGCTGAAAGCCGACGGGACAGTCTGGGGATGGGGCGGCAACGCCGACGGACAACTCTGCGACGGCACCACCAACAGCGCCAGCCTCCCCATTCAGATCCCCGGGCTTTCCAACATCGTCGAGATCACCGCCGGCACCGGCGACAGCTACCCCGAAGCCACCGGATACGCCCGCGCGAGCAACGGCACCGTCTGGGGATGGGGCAAGAACCACCGTCAACAAGTCGACAACAGCGGCCAAACCAACCTCACAACACCCGTCCAGGTCACCGGGCCCACCAACCCCACCCACATCTCCGCTACCTACGCCTCGCTCTACGCCCTCCAAGGCGACGGGACACTCTGGTACCGCGGAGCCAGCGCCAACAACAACAGCAACACAACCGGCACCACCGTCGCCGTCCCCCGCCCCATCCAGAAGATGACCACCGTTTACCACGCCCGCGCCGGCAGGCAAGGCATCCGCATAGTAACCACGTCTAGCTGATCACGGCCCGCAGGACGTGCGTCCGGCAGTCGAAAGCGCGCACCTCGTCATCGACTTCCGGACGCACAAACAAGGTCCGAGCCCGGGATGCCACCCGTGTCTTCAGCCGTTTATCACCGCGACCAGCTCGTCATCACGTCGTAGCCACGCCCGTCAGACACAAAGTGCGGCGAGGGTCCGGGATAACCCGGCCCCGCCGCGCTTCTCCGGTGACGAGCGCGGCGTCATCCCTCCACGCCCATCACCCGCCGCCCCCGGAGTCGCCCCGAACGAAATGGCCGCACGCGACTCTCCGCCTCGACGATCGAACCCCGCCGTGCGTCGCCACGACACCAGAAGGACTCCCCCCTCCATGGACCCGCTGACCATCGACCACCATCTCGACGTCGATGCCCTCGGGGTGACCGTGCGTATCGACGTGGAGGCCCTCGCACCCGACGACCGCACGGTATTCCGCGAGATCTGGTCGGACGCCCGCACCACCGGCGTGCCGACCGCGCCCGTGGAGCGGGTGACTCTGCAGCTCACCGAGCCACCCGACCTGGCATTCGCCGACCTGTCGACGCGGGTGACGCTCGCGGCCCTCGCCGCTCAGCGCGGTGCGCTGTGGATGGTGCACGCGGGTGCGATCGCCGACCGCGACGGACGGGTCGTCTTGTTCGCCGGACCGTCGGGAATGGGCAAGACGACTCTGATGACGCGACTGGCACGTAACTATGCCTACGTGACCGATGAGAGCGTGGGGATCGCTCCCGACCTCTCGGTTTTGCCGTACCGCAAGCCGCTCTCGATCATCACGCCCCGAGGGCTCACCAAAACGCAACGCTCCCCTACGTCGCTCGGGCTCGGGCGCCTGCCCTTCCACCCGTTACGACTGCACGCGGTGGTGGTGCTCGATCGACGCGACGACGCGCATCCCGGCATCGAGATACTCGACGATGCCGAGGCGCTCAGCGCCCTCTCACCCCAAAGCAGCTACCTCGCTGAGATCCCCCATCCTCTGACGACGGTGCGTGCTCATCTGGCCGCCGTCGGCGGCGCCATGCGGATGAGCTACCGCGACGGTGCCGAGGTGGAAAACCTCATTCACGACCTGTTCGCCCCAAGGCCCCCGCGCCCTGCGCCGATGAGAGGAGCGGGCGTGACGAACCTTCCCGCCGCGCCCGCGGCCACCGACGTGTATACGCGCACGTCGGTCATCGATGCCGTGGAACTCGACGACGGCCGCATGCTCGTCCTGCGCGCGGGCGACAACGAGAGCAAGCTGTACATCCTCGACGGGATCGGCCCCGCCCTATGGCGCGCGTCCGAGAACGCGCACCTCGAGACGTTGACCGAGGTCGCCCGCCGGTCACACGCGGACGCCGCCGTCGCCGACGCGCGCGCGGCGGTCTCGATCGCGATCGAACAGATGCGTCTCGCCGGCCTCGTGACCGGGCCGACCATCTCTCTCGACGGGTGACGGCGGCCGACCAGGCGGGTCTATTGACCGTGACGGGCCGATCGGCCGGTCGACTCAGCCGCAGGTGCCATCGCTCTGAAGAGCCGCGTCGTTGAGGATGCCACCCGCGATGTCGAAAGTGGCGACCAGGTCTTGTCCCTGCACCGTCGCCGACGTGAGGGTGAGCCCCGCGGGCAGACGATCGGCGATACAGAGGGTCGACGTCTGGAGCAACCCGTCGGCGACGCCCCCGAACTGGCCACGGAGCGTGTCGGCATCCAGCGCGTTGCCCGCCACCGCGAACGACGCGGGCGTGAGGGTGAGGTCGCCGTCGGCGGCACCGGGAGTCACGGCGACGCCGACGGGGATCGCGATCCCGAACAGCGACAGCGACGTCTCGAAGGTGACGTCGGGAGCGGCGACCGTCACCGTCCCCGCGGGGATGTCGGGTATCTGACCGAGCAGAGACCGCAGCTGATTCTGATCGAGCCGGACAGATGCCACTCCGCCGTCCGCGGCGGAGTCTCCCGACACGGGAACGCCACGCAGCTCGACGAACACGTCGCCGGCGAGCGGACCGAGTTCGACGTCGTCCGAGGCGACGGTGACCTCGGACAGTCGTCCGCCGAGCACCTGCGGCAGCACCAGGCCACCGCCCACCTGTACATCGACGTCTTGGTCGTCGGGGAGGCCGACGTTCTCGACCACGAGCGAGCGCACCGTCCCGGTCACGACCGAGCGCGCGATGAACTCCGCTGCGACCACGGCCGCCACCAGCAGCACGATGACCACCACGATCACCGCGATCCGGCGACGGGGCCGACGGCGGGGCGTCGTGGCATCCGTCATCGCTTACATCCGCTCCGGAGCACTGACGCCCAGCAGCGTCAGACCGTTGCGCAGCACCTGGCCGGTGGCGTCGTTCAGCCACAGGCGCGTGCGGTGCACCGACTCGACGGGCGCGTCGCCCAGCGGGATGACGCGGCAGTTGTCGTACCAGCGGTGATAGAGACCCGCGAGCTCCTCGAGGTAGCGCGCGACGCGGTGCGGCTCGCGCACCTCGGCGGCGAACGACACGATGCGCGGGAACTCCTGCAGAGCGCCCAGCAGAGCCGACTCGGTCTCGTGGTCGAGCAGCTCGGGCGCGAACTCGGAGCGGTCGACCCCGGATGCCGCGGCGTTGCGCGCCACGTTGTGCGTACGGGCGTGCGCGTACTGCACGTAGAAGACCGGGTTGTCGTTCGTGCGCTTCTGCAGCACGTCGAGGTCGATGTCAAGGTTCGAGTCGGCCGAGCTGCGTGTGAGGGCGTAGCGGGCGGCATCCACCCCGACGATCTCGACGAGGTCTTCGAGGGTGACCACGGTGCCGGCGCGCTTGGACATGCGCATGGGCTGACCGTCGCGCACGAGGTTCACCATCTGACCGATGAGCACCTGGAGGTTGACGTTCGGCTCGTCGCCGAAGGCCGCGCACATCGCCATCAGGCGCTGGACGTAGCCGTGGTGATCGGCACCGAGCATGATGATGCAGCGGTTGAAGCCGCGCTCGCGCTTGTCGAGGTAGTACGCCAGATCGCCCGAGATGTAGGCGGGCTGCCCGTCGGACTTGATGATGACGCGGTCTTTGTCGTCGCCGAACTCGGTCGACCGCAGCCAGGTCGCCCCGTCGGCTTCGAAGATGTGGCCGAGTTCGCGCAGGCGAGCGACCGCGCGCTCGACGGCGCCCGAGTCGTGCAGGTCGTTCTCGTGGAAGTACACGTCGAAGTCGACGCCGAACTCGTGCAGCGACTGCTTGATCTCGCCGAACATCAGGTTGACGCCGAGCTCGCGGAAGGCCTCTTGCTTGGCCTCGGCGTCGAGGGCGTCGATGTCACCGTCGTACGCCTCGACCACGCGCTGCGCGATGTCGCCGATGTAGGCGCCGCCATAGCCGTCTTCGGGCGTCGGGTCGCCCTGATGGGCGGCGACGAGGCTGCGGGCGAAGCGGTCGATCTGCGCGCCGTGGTCGTTGAAGTAGTACTCGCGCGTCACCTGGGCGCCCTGCGCCGACAGCATGCGGGCGAGGGCGTCGCCGGCGGCGGCCCACCGCGTGCCGCCGAGGTGGATGGGCCCGGTGGGGTTGGCGCTGACGAACTCGAGGTTGATGATCTCGTCGGCGCGGGAGTCGTTGGTCCCGAAGGCCGCGCCCTGGTCGACGATCGTCTTGGCGAGCGCACCCGCGGCGGCCGCGTCGAGGCGGATGTTGATGAAGCCGGGACCGGCGACCTCGACGCTGGCGATTCCGTCGACGGCCTCGAGACCCGCGGCGATGTCGGCGGCGAACTCCCGCGGGTTGGCGCCGACGACCTTCGACAGCTTCATCGCGGCGTTGGAGGCCCAGTCGCCGTGGTCACGGTTCTTCGGGCGCTCGAGCGGAAGGTCGGCGGCCGTGATCCCCGCCGAAGAGCCCTCTCGTCGCGCCTCCGCGAGCGGGGCGATGACGGCGAGCAGGGCAGCGGAGAGGGCAGCGGGATCCATAGCCCTGCAATTCTAGGCGGAGCCGGCTGCACGCTCCCCGCGCGCACGATGCGAGAGTCGCGGCCGTGGGGGCCTCAGGCGATCTGCACCAGGGCTTCGTGGTCGTCGGGGATCGCGGCATCCGGGACCTCGTTCTCGAGCACCGCGTCGACGTGCAGGCGATCGAGGCCGACGTAGCCGCCGTAGAAGCTCAGGAACGCGCAGTCCGACGCGTCGCGTCCGGTCGCGATGCGCACGAGCGAGCGCCGGTCGGCGAGGCGGGTGGCGTCGATCACGTACCAGGCGCCGTCGAGGTACGCCTCGGCGACGGCGTGGAAGTCCATCGGTTCGAGTCCCGGCGCGTAGCACGCGGCGTAGCGGGCGGGCATGTCCATGGCCCGCAGCAGCGCGATCGCGACGTGCGCGTAGTCGCGGCAGACGCCCTGGCCGGTCATCAGCGTGGTGACCGCGCTGTCGGTTCCGAGGCTCAGCCCGGGGGTGTACGTGACGGTGGACGCCACGAAGTTCGAGACCGCCGAGACCAACTCCGCGCCGGTGAGCCCGCGGAACTGGCGGCGAGCCTGGGCGAACACCTCATCGGACTGGCAGTACCGGCTGGGGCGCAGGTAGGTGATGGTCTCGAGGTCGCTCGTGCGGGGGTTCTGCGACGGGCCGTGCGCCAGCGCTTCGTACCGCACGGACAGCGGGCCCTGCTCCCCCGTGAGACGGTGCAAGCGGCTGCCCGATTGATCGACGATCTCGGTCGGCGTGTACACGCGATCGCCCTGCGAGAAGGTCAGCGTCTCGCTCACGAGGGGCACCCCCTGGGCGGCGGTGATCTGGAAGATCAGGTCGACGGACGACCCCAGATCGAGGTCGAGTTCAGCGGTCACTCGGCGCGGCACCGGGCCATCCTCGCACGCCGCACGGGGACGACGGCTCGCGACCGGCGAAAGCGGATGGGTGGATGCCATCCGGCGGCCACGCGACACGATGGGGCGTCGTCGTCCGGGGTCGGAATCGTGACGTGATCGACCCTCGAGACCTCCGCCGACGCGGGGACGGCGCCGCCGCGGTCTTCACCCGGACTCAGCCGTCCTTCTTGCCCGATCCGCCGCCTTGGCCGGGGCCGCCGTCTTTCCCGTTCCCGTTGCCGTTGTTGCCGTTGCCGTTGCCGCCCGGCGCCTGGTCGGACGGCCCGTTGCCCGGTCCCTGGTCGCCCGGGTCGACCTCGTCGTCGGTGCCGTCATCGCTCGAGCCGTCTTCTTCCGGCACGGTCGGCTGCTGCACGGGCTCGCTCGTCTGCACCGGCTCCGGCGTCGGCGTGGGAGTGGGCGTCGGCGTGAGTGAGGTGAGGTCGGCGCGCACGGTGGCGATGCGGCTGAGGATGGCTTCGGCCTCATCGGGGGCGAGTTCTCCGGCGTCGCGGCGAGCGGTGACCTCGGCCTCGAGAGCATCGAGCGTCGCCAGGGCGGCGGCGTAGTCACCGCCGGACGCCTGCGCGGCGACCGTCTCGACCGTCGACTGCCATGCGGTCGGCTCGGCCGCGGGCGGCGTGCACGCCGAGAGGGTCAGGACCGCAGCCAACACGAGACCGGCGGCGGGAGCGATACGGCGCCTCATGGACCGACTTCCTTCCAGAGGTCATCGACGTGCTGATCGAGCGGCTGCGGGAGCGACGGTAGCTCGGGCTGCACGCTCGATCCCGCGCTCGACACGGCGACGGCCGCCGTCACCGCTCCGGCGGCGAGGAGCACCGCGAGCACGGACGCCACGATCACGAGCCGACGCGAGGGGCGACGAGACGTCGAGGCGGATGAGTCGAGGATGCGCGTGGGCGCGGTCGCGTCGGGCAGCGGCGCGGTGCGCGGAGAGGACGCGGCCGGCGACGTCTCGAGGTCGGACAGGGGGCGCAACACGGCGATGAGGCCCGCGGCATCCGGTCGCTTCGCCGGGTCGACGGCCGTCATGTCCTGCAGCACCGTACGCCAGCGGTCGGGGATCGACGGCGGGATCTCGGGGGCCGCGACCAGACGCGCGGCGAGCGCCTCGTGCGGCGTGCGGCCGGCGAAGGCGCGCGTTCCCGTCAGCGCCTCGAGCAGCACGAGCCCGAGGGCGTACACGTCGCTGGGCGGGGCCGCCGGCATGCCCCGCGCCTGCTCGGGGCTGAGGTAGGCGGCGGTGCCGATGACGGTGTCGGTGCGTGTCAGGCGCGTCGCTCCCACCAGCGACGCGATCCCGAAGTCGGCCAGGGTCGCGCGAGGGCTCTCGCCCGCGTGGGCGGCGGGGCGCACGAGGATGTTCGACGGCTTGACGTCGCGGTGCACGATGCCGCGGGAGTGGATGACGGTGAGCGCCTCGGCGATCTCGCGCCCCGTGCGGGCGACGTCGGGGCCGGGGAGGGGTCCGACGGCGATGAGCTCGCTGAGCGTCGGGCCGGCGATCAGCTCCATCGACAGGTAGGCCGGTTCGGCGGCGAGACGCGCGTCGTAGAGCGTGACGAGCGACGGGTGCGACAGTGAGGCGAGCAGGCGGATCTCGGAGCGCACGCGCGCGGCGTCCGACGGGTCGGCGCTGCCCGCGTCGATCACCTTCAGCGCGACGGTGCGCCCGAGACTCGTGTCGACAGCCTCGTACACGCGGGCGTACCCACCCTGTCCGAGCACGCGGCCCAGACGGTACCGACCGTCGAAGAGGCCGCCGACAGCGGAATCGTCGGCGACGGTGGGAGGGGGTTCGGTCATGGCGGGTCCCTCGGGGTGATGCCCCCGAGAGCGATCAGACGAGGTCGTCGTTCGAGGAGCGGGTGGTGGAACGGGTGACCTGCGCGCCGCCCGCGGCCTCGGTGCGGGTGACGGTGTCGGTCTGACGGCGGCGAACCAGCAGCACGAGCCCGATCACGAACACGACCGCCCCCGCGCCCATCATGATGTACCCGATCATGCTGAGGTCCACGAATTCGTTCGGCAGGTTCACCGCGAATGCGAGGATGGCGCCGATGACGAAGAGCGCAATGCCGGCTCCGATACTCATGACAGACCCCTTTCCAAGGTGGGTCCAGCATCGCAAGCGGTGACGAATGCGTCGACCGGTCTTGACAAAGGGCCGGCGCGCGCGATTCGGCCGCGGACACCGACGGCTTCACCCGGTCGACCATCGCGCTCGGCGGGCACCGCCGGTATCGACCACCTCGCACACTCGGTAGCCGTGCCGCCCCCGCAACGGCACGGGGAGGGCCTCATGTCCGTGCCGACCACCGCCGACGCCGATCTCGACATCGAGGCACTCGGGGTCGTCGTGCGCATGACGATCGCAGGACTCCCCCCGTCTGACCGCGATCTGCTGGGCGAAGCCTGGTCGGGCGCTCGCCCGGCGCATCTGCGGTCGCCCGTCGCCACGGTGGCTCCCCGCCCGCATTTCCACTTCGACGCGACCGTCGCCGATCTGACGACCCAGGTGACCCACGCCGCGCTCTCCGCCCGACGCGGCCGGCTCTGGATGGTCCACGCGGGAGCCATCGCCGATGACCGGGGCCGGGTGATCCTCTTCTCCGGTCGGTCCGGCATGGGCAAGACCACGCTCATGTCGCGTCTCGCACGCGAGTACGCCTACGTCAGCGACGAGAGCGTCGGCGTCACCGCAGAGGGCGGGGTGCTGGCCTATCGCAAGCCGCTGTCGATCATCGACGATGTCGCGCGGGCCAAGCGACAGTTGTCTCCGCGCAGCCTGGGGCTGCGGGATCTTCCCGACGCACCTCTGCGGCTGCACGCCATCGTGGCTCTCGATCGCCTGAGCGACGACGCGCCGCCGCGACTCGTCGAGATCCCCGTCGACGAGGCCGTCGCCGCCCTCGCCCCGCAGTGCAGCTATCTCGGCGAGCTCACGGCGCCTCTGCAGACCCTCATCGACCACATCCAGGGGACGGGAGGCGCGCTCAGCCTGCGCTATCGCGAGGCCGAAGAGGTACTCCCCCTCGTGCGAGCCTTGTTCGACACCGAGCGGGCGGCCCTGCCGGGTGCCATCGCGCTGAATGTTCCCCTCGCCCGGAACAATCGCCATCGCACCGACGTGCACCCCTTCCGTCGGACACCGGTTCAGGATGCCGTCGAGCTCGACGGGCGTCTGGCGCTGCTGACGAGAGCTCCCGACGACCAGACCACCGTGCACCTCCTCGACGGGATCGGCCCCACCCTGTGGCTCGCCGCCGACGGCGCCTCGTTCGACGAGCTCGTCACCGCCGCCGTGGAGACCCATGGGGCACCGGAGGAAGGCGACGCACGGGCGTCGGTTCGGCAGACTCTCGACTCACTGCTCGACGTGGGGTTGCTCACGGGGCCGCGCCACACCGACGATCACGGCTGAGCACCCGCCGCGCGACCGCGCCGGGCGGCCATTCACTCTCGACCGACGACGGATGGCGCTCACCGCCGACGCGGGTGAATTCGCCTTATGACCGGGTGAGTCGCCGGGTGTGCACGCGTCGGTGAACGAGAAGAGGGCCGCGGAGTCTGAACGACTCGCGGCCCTCTGCTGACACGTGCCCCCGACGGGAATCGGACCAGCGACCGGCATGTGCGGTTGGTGAGCGCAGCGCGGAGCGCGAAGTCTGAAAAGAGCGAGCCATGGGAACGGAGCCGCGCTCGACCACTATCGCCTTGCCGTCGGAGCACTAATCGAGGTGTGTTCCTGATCGCGTCGCTAGAGTTCGATCGGCCCCGGCGAGGGGACCTCGTCTGGCAGCCCGCCCTCGAGGATGGCGGCGACCATATTCACGGCGCGGTCCGAGAGCGCATCCCCCGGGTAGAAGTCCTCGTAGAGTTCCTCGGCGTCGTTGAGTGTGGTGACGTCGCACAGTCGTAGAAGCTGCCGGATGTCGTTCGTATCGCGGCCGGGCCGGTTGGCGCGCAGCTTCATCGCCAGCATCGCTTCCTGAGCGGCGACGTGGATAACGATGCCGTCGTGGTCGTAGATGGTCTCCCACTCGACGGATCTACGACCGAACGTGGGAAGCGCATCGGCCTTCTCGACGTCGAAGTTCAGCCAGCCCGGATCCCACCCGCGGGACTGGGCTACCTTCGCCGCGGCTGCTGCGACTTCGGCGTCACTTCCCGGCTCGATGTGGAGCGAATCGAGATCCTGCGTCGTGCCACGGTCGAAGTAGCGGAGCGCGAGAGCTGCTCCACCGACGATCCGGATACCCGCGACCTGGTGTGAGTCGTGCAGCTCAGCGATGAGGGCCCTGAGCCCGTCGAGGATGTCCTCTCTGTCGAGCGTCGTCGCCACGCTCACACGCTCGCGAAGGTGTCACGCCAGACGAGCACACCGCGCTCGGCGAACTCGTCTGGCACCTCCGACGGGGGCGGAGTCGGGTCGGCCGGGTCGACGTCGAGCGTCGCGGGCGCACGGAGATACCGGCTCGGATCTGAAACCCACTCGGGTGCGGGGAGTCCTCCCTCTCGCAGCCGCCAGGCGACGAGACCCGCGAGCGCAGCATCCCACGCTCGATCCAGCGTCGATGCAGGCTCGGCCAAGCCGAGAATCCCTCGCACCAACCCTCGCTCGGCGAGAAGATTGTCGTTGAGTTGCAGGAGCGCGCGAAGAGCGCGGTCCCTCTGCCCTTCCGCTAGCCGATGCCGAATCTCTTCAGCCGCAGTCGCCGCGTCGTCACGCTGGGTCGGTGCGGAGTACAGCCGATGCCCTGCGCCGGCGAGCAGTCGCTCCACCGTGCCGAATTCGGTATCTCGCCCGCCCTCTGACCGGGAAACGCGGCTCTGGTCGATCTGAGTGCGGTCTGCGAGTTGCTTCTGAGTGAGTCGCTGGCTCTTGCGGGCGGCACGGATGAGCGTCGAGGCAGTCATTGCACCCTCCATCGCAGTATGATTTCAGAGTCATATTCTACGTCAATCCGTCGCTCCGTTCCAGAGCTGTCGAATCTGGACGGCGCAGGAACTTCCAGCCGACAAACCGGGCCGGCGATGACGCGTGGCTCCCTATCTGTCGGCGCCGACAACGCGCTCAATCAGCGCCTGGCGGCTGAGGCCCGTGCGCATCCCCAGAGAAGACCACGGCACGCTCTGATCGCGCAGATCTGCGATGAGGGAGTGGCGCTCCCGGAGTAGCGCAGAGCCTCCATCGGGCCGCTGCTGCTCGACGATTCGCTCGGACCGGCGTCTCTGGTGAAGGACAGCATCGCCGCACGCGGGCTGGCAGCGGCGTCACGTCGCACGGCGCGACGGCACACGCCCGGCGCCAACGCACACGTTACGCACGACATCACGCCACATAGCGTGTGATCTCGCCACGAACGCGTGATCTCACCCGGCGCGAACGATGACGCTCCGACGAGGCCCGCCGCTAGACGAAAGGGACCGCGGGTCTCAATGACCCGCGATCCCTTGTCTCGCCTGGTGCCCCCGACTGGAATCGAACCAGCGACCTTTGGTACCGGAAACCAACGCTCTATCCCCTGAGCTACGGAGGCGGACCGGTCCAGGTTATCACCGCGTCCGCGGCATCCCCGACGCCGTGGGGCGGGGGCGAGGACTCGCGCTCCGACCCCACGGCATCCGGTTCACTCGCCGTCGATGATCCCGATGCCGGTGGCCTGGTGGTCGGCGTTCGGGTCGTCCTTGGTGGGGGCCTTGGAGCCCTCGTCGGGGTCGGTCTCCTGGCTCGGCTTGACCGTCGGGTCGTCGCCGAGGTCGGTTGCGTCGTCGGCCGGGGCGGAGTTCTGCGGGTCGCTCATGGTGTTCCCTTCGTCGCGTACGCGTCCAGCCTGTCAACGCGGAGGCCTCGGCCCCAACGGCTTGACCGCGGGGGCGACGGAGGCCTAGCGTCCGAACATCCCGCGCATGCGACGACCGAGCGGCTGCGTCAGGACCACGCGTCGGCCGTCGACGTCGAGGGTCACGGTCGACCCTCCGAAGCCGTGCCCCTGCGCGGGCGCGGCGTCACCGCGGACATAGGCCTCGGCGACATCCACGTAGACGGCCAGCAGGCGCGCGCTCTCGTCCTTCGACGACGACGCGTCGATGAGCTCCGTGCGGTGACCGGTGTCGGTCTCGACCGAGAACCAGCGCGAACCGGGGGTCGAGACGACGGCCCACCGCGCGCCTCGGGCGAATCGCGCGCGGGCGGCGCCATCGCGCAGCTCGGTGGACACCTCGAGGTCGGTGTGCGCGATCGCCAGCACCTCGAGCATCGCGAGGGCCTCGGGCGCGGTGACGAAATCGCCCCGGCCGGCGCTCAGGCCGCCCCACTCGAATCGGCTCTCGCCCATGCCGTCCGCCTCCGCCATCGCTCGACCTGCACCGAGCGTAATCCCGGCGGTGCGCTCCGGCGCCGGAACGCGCACCCTGGGAACTCCCTGACAACGCCCTACGATGAGCCCATGCTGACTTCGAGCCCGTCCTCCATCACCGAGCAGACCTCGCTCTTCGCGCTCAGCGCGACCAACTCGCTTCTCGCCATCGCCGTGTACGTCGTGCTGGTCATCGCGCTCTGGCGTGTCTTCACCAAGGCGGGGTATGCCGGGTGGCTGGCGATCATCCCCCTCGTGAACGTCGTCTACCTCACCAAGATCGCCGGGTCCTCGGGCTGGTTCGCGCTGCTCTACCTGGTGCCGATCGTCGGTTTCGTCTTCCACATCATCGTGTCGCTGCGGGTGGGCCGCGCCTTCGGCCACGGGTGGTTCTTCTCGCTCGTTCTGCTCGTGGTGTTCCACGTCATCGGCTACCTCATCCTCGGCTTCAGCGGCGACAAGTACCGGGCCGAGCGTCTGAGCTGACCCGGGTCGGATGCCACCACGGAGGCCCCGGCGAGCGCACACACCGCGCGCGCCGGGGCCTTCGCGTGTGTCCGCGCTACACCGACCTCAGGCGCTCGTCGGGGTGAAGGTTACGAAGCCGGACCGACCCGTCGACGATCGCGCGCAGCGCCCGGGGGCTGAGCTCCAGTTCCGCCGAGACGCGCTCGACACCCGCGCCCGACGACACCGCGGCACGCAGCGCCGCCTCCGCCTCGCCGGCGACCTCGTCGACATCAGCAGCCGTACTGGCGATGAATGCCGCCAGGCGGGCCTGCGCCGCGCGGATGCGGGCTCTCTGCCGCTCGAGCGTTGCGGTTGCGGTGTCGACGGGGCGCTCGACGGTCGGCACGGGAGCCGAGTCGGCGGTCGGGGGCATGGGTTCTCCGCTCCGGGGGGGCATTCGACGCCTGCGCGGTGCGGCAGACATTGATCCCATGCTGTCGAACCGAGGGAAGTGACCGCATCCTCCCAGAGGTGTATCTCCCCCCGCTGATCGGTGGAATCACCCGCCGAGAGCGACCCCGCGAACGCCACCGGCGGGGGCAGGATGCCACGGGCACGTCGGCCGCACCCGTGGCATCCTGTTCAGTCGCCCTTCACGTTGACGATCTGCCGCAGCGTGTGTCGCACGCTCACCAGGTCGGCGGCGTCCGCCATGACCCGATCGATCGGCTTGTACGCCTGCGGGATCTCGTCGATGAACGCGTCGGTGTCGCGGTACTCGATGCCCGCCATAGCGTCACGCAACTGCTCGTGCGTGAAGGTCTTGCGGGCCGCCGATCGCGAGTACTCCCGGCCTGCTCCGTGCGGTGACGAGTTCAGCGCGACAGGATTGCCGCGCCCCTCGACGACGTACGACGCGGTGCCCATCGACCCGGGGATGAGTCCCGGCCGACCTTCGTCGGCCATGATGGCGCCCTTCCGCGAGACCCACACGCGCTTGCCGAAGTGCCTCTCGGACTCCGTGAAGTTGTGGTGGCAGTTGATGCGCTCCCGCTCCTCGACGGTCGTGTCGAGGAAACGTCCGAGCTGATTCGCGACGCGATCCATCATCTCCTCACGGTTCAGGAGGGCGAAGTGCTGTGCCCACCGGAGCTCGCGGATGTAGCGCGTGAACTCCGGGGTCCCCTCGACGAGGTACGCCAGGTCGGGATGCGGGAGCTCGATCCACCACTGCTTCGCCAGACGCTGCGCGACCTTGATGTGGTGCTGCGCGATGCGGTTGCCGACACCCCGGGAGCCGGAATGCAGGAACATCCACACGTCGTCGTTCTCGTCGAGCGAGATCTCGATGAAGTGGTTGCCGCTGCCCAGCGAACCGAGCTGATGCCGCCAGTGACCGGCGTATTTGGCGGGGTCGAATTCGGCCTTCTCGGCGAGCGACTCGAGCTCGGCCACGCGCGGCTCGGCGGTGGCGACGATCTTGCGGTTGTCGCGACCGGCCGACAGCGGGATGGCCCGCTCGATCTGCTGCCGCAGCTCCGCGAGGTCGCGACCGGCCAGGTCGGCAGCCGTGAACTGCGTCTTGACCGCGATCATGCCGCAGCCGATGTCGACCCCGACGGCCGCGGGCATGATCGCTCCGAGAGTCGGGATGACCGACCCGACCGTCGCGCCCAGGCCGAGGTGGGCGTCGGGCATGAGGGCGAGGTGGGGGTAGATGAACGGCATGCGTGACGAGGTACGGGCCTGTTCGATGGTTTTGTCATCGATCAGGCTCGCCCACGACACCAGTCGTTCGGTGAGCTTCTGCATGGATCCTTTCCTTCGTGTGGTGCGCGGATGCGCGGTTGAGGTGAGCTCCGGTCGGAGCACTCCCCCACACGGTGGAAAGAGAAAAGCCCCGACCTGACGGGCGGGGCGCGAGAGAACGAGGTCTAGGCGGCCGGCACCGGAGGGTACGACGAAGGCAGGAACGGCAGGTACGTGTCCTGCTGCTCCTGACGAAGATCGCGCATCGCGGTCATCGTGTCGTCCCCTCGGCTCATCGTGCCGGTCGGCACGGACTTGCGAACATAGCGGACGCCGCGAACCCGGCGCAAGGCTCGCGGCGTGGCCCCCACCCTGCGCAGCCCGGGCATCACCCGCACCGGCGTCAAGCCTGTGTCGGCTGGTCGAAGTCCCAGTCGATGGGCTCGTCGTCGCCCTCGTCGGACTCCGAGGGCTCGACAGCGCGCAGGTGCGCTCGCGGGAAGAAACGGTGGTCCTTCAGCTCCTGGGCCGCGTGCGAGAAGTCCGGCTCCTCGTCGGTCCAGTCCACCGGTGCCGACAGCACGTCGTTGCCGACCCCGATGACGAGTTCCGCCTGGGCGACCTTCTTGTCGTCGGTGACGATCGGGATGCTGACGGCCTCGGCTTGGCCTTCCTTCGCCACCGCCGCCGTCAACAGGATCAGGGACGACGCGACGTCGTCGGTGGTGAGGACGGTTTCTCCGGCGTAGGTGACACAGCGCATGCTGACAGACTGCGGGTCACCGTCGCCCGAAGGGGGGCGGGTTGCCGGGCTTGCCGACGTGAGGTACCGATCAGTCGCGTCGCTGCACCGTGCGGAACATCGCCTCGTCGAGCTCGAACCAGACGGCTCGAACCGTCTCGAACTCCCCGAAGGGTTCAGGTTGCGGGTCGCTCAGAGACAGACGGTAGCCGCGCGGCAGATCATCCACGTGCTGTCCGTCGCGGGGGCCGCCGACGAGCACGTAGATCACGGGGAGTCGACCGCCGGGGTCTCGACCGCGACGCCGTCGACCGCGTCGCTCATCCGCCGGAGGAAGGCGACGACGCTCGCCGATTCTTCGGGTGTCATGTCGATCACCGCGGCCAGCATGCGGTCGTGCATGGTGCCCAGGGTCTGCCGCACCTCTGCATCGGCGCGCGGCGTCGCCTGCACGAAGATGCTGCGGCGGTCGTCGGGATTGGCGGCGCGGGTGAGGTGCCCGGATCGCTCCAGCCGGTCGAGGATGGCCGTGGTGGACGCCGTCGACAGACCCAGGTACTTCGTCAACTCCCCCGGTCGTACGCGGCGGGAGGAATCGCGCAGCAGGTAACGCAGAACGAGGAGCTCGTTCTCGCCCATCGACATCGAGTCGCGCGTGCGGCGACGCATAGCGACCTCGGCCGCGCGGTACACCCGGAGCGATTCGAGGACGGCCTTGCTGCGCATACGGCGGTCGGCGGGTTCGTCGCCGTACCAGTAGCTCGGCTCAGCGGAGTCGACCGGAGGGGCGCTCTCGCGAGGCGCGACGCGGACATCTGTCACGACACACTCCTCCCTGGTGGAGAAACTATATCGCCAAACCAATAGTTAGACAAACTAGTTACTAGTCGAGTATGTTTGTAAACCAGCAAACCGCTGCGAGAGGAGAACCCCATGGGGCAGTTGTTCTACGGCACGACGAGCGAGTCGATCCAGATCCCCGATCGACTGCTGTCGCACCTGAAAGTCGTCGCGACCACCAAACTCCGCCGCAGCGAGAGCTTCACTCTGAGCTGGGCTCACGTCGACGGCACCCCGGGACGATCGACGATCTGGCTGCAGCCGGCGATCCCGATGCGCTTCGTCTTCGATTCGGCCGAGCCCGAGGCCCTCAACCCCCGCGTTCTCAAGGACATGGCCGACATGGCGAACTCGTCGGCCGGTCTGGTCGTCGAACTGAACGCCGAGATCCCCACGGCCGAGGCACCCGCCCGTGCCGCCGCGACGCGCGGCACCGCGCCCGCTGCTCGGCGCCCCAGCCTGTCTGTGGCGGCGTGACATGAGCACCGCTTCCCTCGCGCCTCTCAGCGCGCTCGCCTCCACCCGTGTCCTCTGGGCGAAGGTCGACACCGGCTTCTGGGTCGCCCATCGCGGCGGCGAGTACTTCGGTTGCGTCGACCAGGTCACCGGCGGATACGTCTCGCGCGACGCGCACGGCATCCCCGTCGGTCGCTACGACGAGCTCTCCGCCGCGAAATCCTCGCTGCGTTCGACGACGCACCCGGCCAACACCGCCCGGCGTCACCGCGCCGAACGTGCGACCGCCACCGCGGCCACGGTTGTCGGCGGCACGGCCCTGGCGTTCGCGCTGACAGCCGGCGCCCTCGCCCCGTTCCTGTGAGCCGAACCGGGCTCCCCGCCACACCACCGTCCGCGTGACGGCGGCCGCGCCCGACCGCTGGGCCCTCGTCGACCCCCTGGACACGCACGTCGACGCGTGACAGCGTCGGCCCGGGTCGACACGACGACCCCTGACGGATGGAGATGACATGACCGACATCGACGGACGCACCGACGACGCTCCCGACCAGGACTCGAACGGCGCGGGAAGCGAATCCCCCGAAGAAGGAGCGGCGGCCCAGAAGGACGCCGAAGACGCCTCGAACACGGCGGACTCCCCCACCGGCGACATCTCCTGATCGCGCGCTGCACGCGACGGTCCGGCGGCTCCTCGGCGACGAGGGCCGCCGGCGCTGCGACGGCCCCGGCTTTCGGCGGTTCCGACACCGTGCCGTGACCCGCAGCGAGTTCTCGTTCTCGGCGGCCGCGCTGTTCTACCCCGGTGATCCGACCTCGGCGCCCGAGGGCACCGGCTGGCACCGCGGGCACCACCAGGTGCGCCGTCGCTCGGGGTCGTCGACCACCTCGGCGCGCACCTGAACCCGGGTGCCGCACCGCAGGCACGGGCGCCCCGCTCGGCCCGCCACCCAGTGCGACGAACCGCGGCGTCGGTCGCCCGTCGTCACCTGGTACATCCCCGGCACGGTCGCCGACGTCCGCAGGCACCGCGCGGCGAGGGCCACCAGCGCGGGCAGATCCGTCGCCCCGATCGGCGCGAGGGGATGGATGCCGCGGAGGAAGGCGAGTTCGTTCACCCACAGGTTGCCGAGACCGGCGAGGCGCGTCTGGTCGAGCAGAGCGGCGACGAACGTGCGCTCCGGCCGCACCGACAGCCGACGCACCGCCTCGGCGGCATCCCAGTCGTCGCGCAACGGATCGGGGCCCAGGTGGCCGATCACGTCGCGCTCGCGGGCCGTGGCGACGAGCTCGACGACGGGGAGGTCGATGCCCCACATCTCCCGGCCGTCGTCGAACCGCAGACGCACGCGCGCCCGCTCGCGCTCGGCCGTCGGCAGGGAGCGCCCGGCGCGCGTGATCGTCCAGCTGCCCTGCATGCGCAGGTGCGTGTGCAGGGTCGTGGCATCGTCCAACCGGGTGAGCAGGTGTTTGCCGTGGGTGTCGTACCCCTCGATCCGCAGCCCCGCGAGCGACCTGCCGGCCGCCGAACCGGAGCGCAGCTCGCCCTCGGCCACGCGGGCGCCGCGCGTCGCGGCATCCAACCGCCGACGCAGGCGCAGAACGCTGTCGCCCTCGGGCACCGTCAGGGCGCCGAGGTGAAGACCTGATCGGCGCGCGGGGCGAGGTCGGGCCGCAGGCGCGTGCCGAACTCGTGCCGCAGGGCGCTGAGGGCCGCCTGCCACCCGGCGAGGCCGTGCACTCCGGGGCCGGGACTGGTCGACGAGGAGCACAGGTACACGCCCTTCATCGGGGTGCGCCAGGGTTCGGGGCTGTACACCGGCCGCCCCAGCAGCTGAGGGAGCGTCGGCGCGCCCGCCGAGATGTCGCCGCCGGGGAAGTTCGGATTCCACGCGGCGATGTCGACGGCCGTGCGCGACGACGAGGCCAGAACCGTGTCGCGGAAGCCGGGCGCGAAGCGCTCGATCTGACGCACCACCGCCTCCTCGCGGTCGGCGGGGCTCCCCGCCGGCACGTGCGTGTACGCCCAGAGCACGTGCTTGCCCTCGGGCGCACGGGTGGGGTCGAAGAGCGTCGGCTGCGCGGTGAGCACGTAGGGCGCGTCGGGCAGATCGCCGCGCGCGACGGCGTTCTCGGCGGCGGCGATCTCGGCCCGCGTCCCGCCGATGTGCACCGTTCCGGCGCCGCCGATGTCGGGGTGGGTCCACGGCACGGGGTCGCTCAGCGCGAAGTCGACCTTGGCGACACCCCCGCCGTAGCGGAACCGCTGCAGGGCGCGGCGGTACGCCGCCGGCATCCGGTCACCGGCCAGGCGGATCAATGCCCGCGGCGTCGTGTCGAGCAGCACCGCCCGCGACGGCGGCAACTCGTCGAGGGCGGTGACCTCGACGCCCGCGTGGAACACGCCCCCGTGCGCGCGGATGTCGGCGATCATCGCGTCGGCGATCGATTGGCTGCCGCCGACGGGGATCGGCCATCCGCGGCCGTGCCCGTAGGTGGCGAGCACGAGACCGGCACCGCCGGCCGCGAGGCTCGGCTGGTGCAGGATCGTGTGCGCGGAGACACCGGTGGCCAGCGCCGGCGCGACGTCTTCGCGGAACCGCGCGTTCCACCAGGGCCCGCCCTGCTCGAGAGAGCGGATGCCGAAGAAGAAGGCCGCGAGGGGGTCCCCCGGCACACGCAGGAGGGCGTTGCCGGTGAAGTCGGCGACCCCGCGCAGGTGATCGACGAGGGGACGCATGAGGCGTTCATAGGCGGGACCGTCGACGCCCAGGCCCTCGGCCGCGCGGGAGAGATCGCGGTAGGCGAGCCCGGCGCGTCCGCCGTCGAGGGGGTGCGCGTACGAGATCTCGGGAACGATGAGCGGCACGCGCCGATCGAGACCGAACTCGCGGAAGAACCACGATTCGAGGGCGAGGGGATGAACCGCCGAGCCCACGTCGTGCCGGAAACCCGGCAGGGTCAGTTCGGCCGTCGAGGCGGCGCCCCCGAAGGTCGTCGAGCGCTCGTACACCGCGACCGACAACCCCGCGCGCGCCAGGGTGACCGCCGCGGCCAAGCCGTTGGGTCCGGATCCGACGATGATCGCGTCGTAGGTCTCGCTCATCGGTCGATCGGCTCCCTCTGAGCGGTGGATTCGTGCCCGAGGACCGAAGCTCCGCCCTGTGTTCCGGGGGCGCCCCCCTCCGCCAAGTAGGCGAGGCGGTGCAGGGTCTCGGCGTTGCGCCAGCGCGTGATCGCGTCGAAGACCGTGTCGGGAAGCAGGGTCGTCGGTCCGGTGACCGGCTCCTCCTGGATGCGGACGACGCACATGTCACCGCGCGCCTTCACGTCGATCGCCACGCGGGCGACACCGATGGGCCCGCCGTGCGGTTCGAGCACCGCGCGATACGGCGGCTCCCACACGCGCATGGTGGTGGTGTCATTGATGAGGGCGGGCCACGACCCGAAGGAGTGGTGAAGCGTGGAGCCCTCGGCCGGCCAGGCCTCGGAGACGTCGCGCATCCGCGAGGTCCCCACCACCCACAGGGGGTAGAGCCACCCGTTCGCCAGCACGCGGAAGACGTCGTCGGGGGTGCAGCGCATCAGTCGCACGTTGCGGGCCATGGGACGCTCCTCCTCGGCGGCGGGGGTTCGGGCGAGACGGATGACGAGCCGCCGCGTCTCGATGGGCCCACGCTACGGCCCGCGCGGCACCGTGTCGCAATGGTTGCGTCCGGCGGCTGCGGCCGGTAACGGTCAGGCGGCGTCCTGCAGAGGGAGCACGAACCACGCCCGGGTACCTCCGGCGGGCGACGCGTCGAGTCCGATCGATCCCCGATGCGCGTCGATGATGCGCCGGCACGTCGCGAGACCGATGCCGATGCCCGGAACCTCGCCACCGTGGCCGCGTTGCATGGGCTCGAACACGCGTTCGCGCAGCTCGGGGTCGACCGCCTCGCCGTTGTCGTCGACGCTGATGCGCCAGCCATCGGGCAGGACCTCGACGCTCACGCGGATGGTCGGCGTCTTCTCGGCGGCCACCGTGAACTTCACCGCGTTGGCGATGAGGTTCTGCAGCAGGACGCGGAGCAGAGTGTCGTCGGCGATCACCCGGGCCGAGGCGTCGACGGTCACCTCGGCGCCGGTGCGCACGAGAGCGCCATCGAGGTCTTCGAGCACCGCGTCGACGGTGTCGGCGACGTCGACCTCGACGAGGTGGGGACGCGTGCCCCCCATGCGCGCGAAGTCGAGCAGGTCGGTGACCATCGAGGTCATACGCCCGGCGGCGGCCTCCGCCCGCACGAGCGACTGCGCCGCGCGCGGCGCGGCCGCCATCTCGGGGCTGTCCGAGGCGAGCTCGATGAAGCCCGTCAGCGCCGTCAGCGGGTTGCGCAGGTCGTGGCTGACCTGCACGGCGAAGTGCTCGAGCGACGCGTTCGATTCGATCAGGTCGCGCTGCACGCGACGCAGCTCGAGCACGTCGATCACCTGGTGGGCGAGCAGATCGAGCGCGCGGCTGCTGGCATCCGAGAGTTCTCCGACCACGTCGTCGAAGACGCAGAGCGTTCCGATCGCGACCCCGGCCGGGGTGATCAGGGGGCTCGATGCGTAGAAACGTACGTGGGCGATCTCGCCGGTGACGAACCCGCTCCGCGCGAAACGTTCGTCGAGACGCGCGTCGGGCACGACGACGCGACCGGGCGTGCTGATGACCGCGGCGCACATGGAGTCCTCGCGGGCGCACGACGCCGCCTGGATGCCCACCGCCGCGATCTGATGCTGCATGCGATCGTCGATGATGTTGATCACCGCGGTGGGAACGCCGCAGATGGTCGCGGCGAGCTCGACGAGCCCCTGAAGATCGGGCTCGGAGGGTTCGCCGACTAATCGGTACTGCGCGATCGCTTCGCGTCGCGTCACATCGTGCGCCGTGGACACGTCTTTCCCTTCACGTCGTTCCCCCGTCGTCGAGCCTAGCGCCGGTACACCCCGCGCGGCCCGGCGGAAAGGGGTCGCACGATCAGCACGCGCCGCCCAGAGTGGGGGCATGAGCACCCCGACCCCCCTCCCCCAGACTCCCTCCGACCCGGGAACCCCGTCGATCCCCGACGAGCCGCTCGCCCCGACCCCGTCGGAACCGACGGCCCCGACCCCCGC
The DNA here is from genome assembly GCF_001424715.1 of Microbacterium sp. Leaf436. Taxonomy (NCBI): domain Bacteria; kingdom Bacillati; phylum Actinomycetota; class Actinomycetes; order Micrococcales; family Microbacteriaceae; genus Microbacterium; species Microbacterium sp. Leaf436. Next base: position 613,462 of record NZ_LMRB01000002.1, on the reverse strand, counting down.
GGAACCCACGGTGCCGCTCGCTCCCGAGACCGCGCCCGCACCGGCCGGTCACGACGACGACTCCGCGGGAGCCTTCGCCGACGACGAGAGCGGCGCGGTCGGCACCGCCGAGATCAATGCCGACAACGCCGTCGAGCAGGACATGATCGACGCCATCGATCCGGCCGGCCGTCCCGACTGACCCCCGCGAGAACGACGAAGGGGCGACGCCGTCACGGCGTCGCCCCTTCGTCGTTCGGAGGTCAGCGGATCACGGGTTGCCGCGAGTCCACAGCAGCAGGATCGCCACGACCTGCAGCACGAGGCATCCGACGAGGATCGCCGTGCGGCGCCGGGGCGTCGACGACCACCGTTCGTCGCCCATCAGGGGCGCCATCGGCATGAGCAGTCGGAACGTGCTCTGCTGCGGGAGGAACACGGCCAGGATGTAGATGCCGTAGCTGAAGCCGTAGGTCACCACCATGAGGCCCAGGCGACGGACGGGACGCGACCACATCAGGGCCAGGAAGGCCACGATCAGGGCGACGACCAGGATGATGCCCACGACGCCCAGGTGCGTTCCCGCCTGGCGGAACCAGGGCGTGAACGGGGTGAACTCGTCGTTTCCGACGTAGTCGAGCCACCACCCCAGCTCCGTGCGGATGTAGGCATTGTGCGTGCCCGTGAAGTGCTGCGCGATGTGGTTCCACGACAGTCCCGCGGCGGCGATGACGAGTCCGCTCGCCATGAGCGAGGCCCACTCGCGCACGGGGAACGGGTCGACCCGGCGTCGGAAGAACCGCACCAGGAAGACCATGCCGAGCGCCAACCCCAGGGCCAGAACCCCGGGACGCGTGTACGCCGTCATCAGACCGATCGGCAGGATCCAGAGATAACGCCGTTTGATCGCCAGCAGCATGCCGGCGAACATCAGCAGCATGAACAGGCCCTCGCTGTAGCCGATCACGAAGAGGAACGACATCGGGGCGAAAGAGAAGAAGACCACGGCCCACCACGCCGGCTGCGGCTTGGTGACCGTGCGCAGCAGCAGGAAGAGCAACCAGGTCGCCCCCAGGCTCGCGCCCAGGCTGAGCAGGATAGCGACCGGCTGCCACCCCAGGCCCGTCGCACCCGAGAGCACGCGCACCATCGTGGGGAACACCGGCAGGAACGCCCAGTTGTTCGGCAGGATGTCGCCCGAGACGTTCATCGGCAGCGAGGTGGGATAGCCCTGCGCGGCGATCTGGCCGTAGCGGTCGGCGTCCCACCCGGTCAGGTAGTCGAAGAACGTGCCGAGGCGCTCGCTGTCGGGACCGAAGCCCCACCGTGCCGCCTTGGCGATGGAGTAGAAACCCCACAGGAAACCGAAGTTGACCGCGCGCGCGATGGCCCACAGCAGCAGGACGCGCGTGAACGCGCCGCGCTCGACGGGGACGATGCCCTCGGGCGTACGCAGCACGTCGTGCCCGTACTGACGCAGTGCCCGACCCACTCGGGAGTCGCGCAAGCGGTCGAGTCGACTCGGTCGCTCGATGACGCGCGACGGACGCGTCGGGGAGGCAAGCTCGCTCGGCGGTGCGCTCACTCGGAACCTTTCACAGGGGAAGATGTGGGCGAGTGACGACGGTGTCGGGCCCGGACAAGTGCAGTGAGGCTTGATAGTAGCGGATCAACCCGAACGTTCCCTGCGGTTGACTTTCGTGAAATCCCCTGGTCAGTGGGCGTCGCCCACCAGTTTCAGGCCGATCACGCACCCGACGAGGCCCAGCACGAGCAGCACCTTCACGACCGAGATCGCCTCGGCGCCGCTGATCATGGCGACCACCACCGTCAGTGCGGCGCCGATGCCGACCCACACCGCGTACGCCGTGCCGGTGGGGATGTCCCGCATCGCATAGGCGAGCCCGCCCATGGATGCCACCAGCGCGACGCCGAAGACGACGCTCGGCCAGAGCTTGGTGAAGCCCTCGGAACGCCCGAGGGCGGTGGCCCAGACGGCCTCGAGGACACCGGACACGATGAGGACGATCCACGACATGGCTGTACTCCTTGGCCAGTCTTGTCGCAGTCCGGGTACTGATCCGTCGTCCGGGGACGCGGGAGGCGTCCGACCCTCAGGCTAGCGAGCGCGCCTGGGCAGCACCCGTGCACGCGTCGGACGACGCGAACGACGCCGGGGCCCGGCATCCGGGATCGACCTCAGATGAGGAAGATCGATGCCGCGCCGGGGTTGTGGGCGTGCACCAGCACTCCGAAGACGACGGCGTCGAACAGCAGGTGCACCGTCACGACGTACCAGAGCGACCGGGTCTTCAAGAAGAGGAAGCCCTGGATGAGGGCGAACGGGATCGTCAGCGCCGGACCCCAGGCCTGGTAGCCGAGCTCCCACAGGAACGACACGAACACGATCGTCTGCAACAGGTTGGCCGTGAGGTCGGGGAAATGCCGACGCAGGAGCACGAACACCGTGCAGATGAAGAACAGCTCGTCCCAGATGCCCACCGCGCCCACGCCGACGAACAGGCGCGCGATCATCTCGGGGGTGTCGACGACCGGCCAGTTCATGTAGACGCCGGAGGTGATGAAGTAGAACGGCAGGATCAGGTAGCCGAGCACGATCACGCCGCCCAGCCACGCCCACTGCCACCACGTCCACCGACCGCCGCCGCGCCACGGGAAACGGATCGCGTGGTCGCGGTAGACGAACCTCGAGATCACGTACGGCACGAGCACGGCCCCGCCCAGGGCGAGCGTGAAACGCAGGAAGGCGGCGTTGTCGAGTTCGGCCTGCAGCGGGATGAGGCTGACGATGAACTGCCCGAGGGCGACGAGCGAGACGTCGCGGGCGATGCTCGGCTCGGGGTCGCGACCGGGGAGGACGGCGACGCCGGCGCGCCGGTCGACGAGGATTCCGGATGCCACGGCCAGAGCCAGCAGCAGCCAGCCGAGCCAGATGACCTGTATGACGAACAGCGCCGGGGCGGCGAGGCACACCAGCAGCGCCGGCACGAGTTTCAGCGAGAGCGTGGAACGCTCGCGCTCGGCGACCGCGGCGTGCGCGGTCACGGCGCCACCCGCGTGTACGTCAGGTCGCGGATGTCGCGACCCACCCGCAGCCCCTTCTGCTCGAACGCGGTGAGCACGCGGCCCTCGAAGCGTTCCGCCCAGTCACCCGGGAAAGCCCGCGAGAACTCGGGCGCCTCGTCGAGCACCTCGCGCATCTGGTCGGCGTAGTCCTGCCAGTCGGTCGCGAGGCGCAGCGTCGCCCCGGGCCGCAGCGCCAGGGCGGCGACGCGGACGAAATCGGGGGCGATCAGTCGCCGCTTGGTGTGCTTGTTCTTGTGCCAGGGATCGGGGAAGAACACCCACAGCTCATCGACGGAGCCGGCCGGCAGCAGGTGCTCCAGCGCCTCGGGGGCGTTGGCCTCGGCGAGTCGGAGGTTCTTCACCCCCGCGCGGTCGGCGTCGAGCATGGTGCGGGCAAGGCCGGCGGTGAACACCTCGACCGCGAGGAAGTCGTTGTCGGGATCGGCGGCGGCGGCCGACACGATCTGGTGCCCCTGGCCCGAACCGATCTCGACGGTCAGGCGGGCCCGACGGCCGTAGACCTCGACCGGGTCGATCGCCGATCCCTCTTTGACGCTCGTGGTGGCCGCGCCCCGCTCGACGGGGAGCAGGTAGGTCGGCGAGAACTCCGCCCAGGCACGGTCCTGCGCCTCGGACATGCGTCCGCTGCGCCGGACGAACGACACGGGCTTGTCGCGGAAGACGGGCGCGGCATCCATGGCATCCAGGCTATCCGCCGCGCGAGTCGCCCTATCCTGTCGCTTCTCGTCGGCGGGAGCGACAGATTCCGGCGACTCACGCGAGGTGGCACGCTTGCGGCCGCTCACGGGACGGTCACGAAGTCGATGAGTTCCTCGACGCGGCCGAGCAGGGCCGGTTCGAGGTCGCGGAACGTGGTGACGCGCGACAGGATGTGCTGCCAGGCGCGGGCCGTGTCGGCCTGCTCCTCGGCGGGCCAGCCGAGGGCGCGGCAGACGCCGACCTTCCACTCGATGCCGCGGGGTACCTCCGGCCACGCGGCGATGCCGAGGGCGCGGGGCGTGACGCACTGCCAGACGTCGACGAAGGGGTGGCCGAAGATCCGCACGTGCGCGCCGTGGCGGCCTCGGGCGATCTTGTCGGCGATCCGCGACTCCTTGGAGTTCGGCACGAGGTGGTCGACGAGAACGCCGTAGCGACGTTCGGCGGTGGGGGGCTCGGCATCCAGTGCCTGTTCGAGCAGGTCGACGCCCTCGAGGAACTCCACGACCACGCCCTCGGCGCGCAGGTCGGCGCCCCAGACCTTCTCGACGAGCTCGGCGTCGTGCTTGCCCTCGACGAAGATGCGGCTCGCTCGGGCGGTGCGGGCGCGCTGATCGGCGACGGCGAACGAGCCCGAGGCCGTGCGCGTGCGTCCCTTCGGGGCCGCCGTCGGCGCGTCGAGCACGACCGGGGCGCCGTCGACGAGGAAGCCGCCGCCGAGGGGGAACAGGCGTCGCTTGCCGAAGCGGTCCTCGAGCTCGACGTTCATGCCGTCGACGCGGGTCACCGCTCCGCAGAATCCGTCGCCGACCACTTCGACGACCAGGTCTGCGGATGCCGCGACGCGGGCGGGCGGGGTGCGTCCGGCGTCGCGCCAGCCGCGGGCGAGCACATCGGTGCCGTAAGGGTCGTCCATGGGTACCTCCGAACGCTCGAGCCTAGGCGGCGCGATTGTGCGCTGACAGCGGACGCGCCGGTCCTTCCCCGGTGTCGGCGGTCGTTTATAGGCTGGGGACTTCGAGTCGTCGAAAGGGGAGGCATGCGAAAGCCGAAGGCGGCACACGTGCTGGCGACTCTGCTGCTGGTCGTGGGGGGAATCCTCGGCGGGCCTCTCGCGGCCCTCGCCGTTCCCCCTCCCTCGCTGGGCTCCAGCTACGTCGTCGACCAGGCCGACGTGCTCACCGACGCGCAAGAGGCGCAGGTGCAGTCGCGCATGATCACGCTGTCCACGCAGACGGGGCTCGACCTGTGGGTCGTGTACGTCGACGGGTTCACCGACCCGCCCGCCGCCGAGGACTGGGCGAACGAGACGGCCAACCGCAACCAGCTCGGACCCCACCAGTACCTGCTCGCCGTCGCGATCGAAGACGGCGCCGCCACGTTCTACCTCTCGGGCGACGTCGACGACGGCGCACTGACCGCCGCGCAGCTCGGCGCCATCGAGCAGGAACGCGTGCAGCCCCTGCTCGCCGCGGGTGACGACGCGGGGGCGGCGATCTCGGCGGCCGACGGCATCCGCGCCGCCTACTCCGAAGCGGGGGGCAACCAGCCCGCTCCCCCGCCCACTCCCGCCACGCAGAGCGGACCGGCGATCGGACCCATCGTGGTGGTGGGCCTGCTCCTCGTGGCCATCGCGGGCGGACTCGTGTGGTTCGGCCTGCGCCGTCGGCGCGCGACGGTGGGCGCCGCGGGAGGCCCCGCCGAGAGCATCGACGACCTCTCCCGGCGCGCGGGGTCGGCGCTGGTCGCCACCGACGACGCCGTCAAGACCAGCGAGCAGGAGCTCGGCTTCGCCCGCGCCCAGTTCGGCGACGCCGCCGCCGCACCGTTCGTCGAGGTGCTGGCCAAGGCCAAGGCGGACCTCGACGCGGCCTTCTCGATCCAGCAGCAGCTCGACGACGAGACCCCCGAGACCCCCGAGCAGCAGCGCGCCGGGTACGCCGAGATCCTGCGCCTGTGCGCCGCCGCCGACGCGGCACTCGATGCCAAGACCGCGGCCTTCGACGAGTTGCGGGCGCTGGAGGCCGACGCCCCCGCCGCCCTGGCCGCCACGACGCAGCAGCAGACGGCCGTCGCGGCGGCCCTGGCTGCGGCCGAGGCGGATCTCGCGCGTCTGCGTGCGCAGTACGCCGACGACGCCCTGACCACCGTCGCCGACAACCCCGTGCAGGCGCGCGCCCGACTCGACCTCGCCGCTGAGCAGACGGCCGCGGCGCAGGCGACCCTCGGCGCCGGGCGCACGGGCGAGGCGGCGGTCGCCATCCGCGCCGCCCAAGCCGCGGTCGCCCAGGCCGACGTGCTGGAGCGCGCGATCACCACCCTCGGCACCGACCTCGCCGACGCGCAGCAGCGGGCGGGCGCACTCGTCGCCGAGATCGAGGGCGACCTCGCGGCGGCGGCGCAGCTCACCGACCCCGACGGACGCATCGCCGGGGCGGCCGCCTCGGCGCGATCGCAGCTCGACGCCGCCCGCGCGACCCTGGCTCCCCCGCGACCCAGTCCCCTGCGCGCCCTCGAGGGGCTGCAGCAGGCCAATGCCACCATCGACGCCGTGCTCGACGAAGCCCGTGACGCCGCCGAGCGACGCCGCCGCGCCGAGAGCCAGCTCGACGGCACGCTGGCCCAGGCCCGCGCGCAGGTGTCGGCGACCGAGGACTTCATCTCGGCGCGGCGCGGAGCCGTGGGGCCCACCGCACGCACGCGCCTGGCCGAGGCCGGCGCCGCCCTCGTGCAGGCGGAGCAGACGCGCTCCACCGACCCGGCGGCAGCGCTGTCGCTCGCCCAGCGCGCCGCGCAGTTGGGCTCGCAGGCGGGGTCGCTCGCCCAGAACGACGTCGGCGCCTTCGGCGGCGGCGGGGGTCAGGGCGGGGGCGGCGACATGATGGGCGCCCTGCTCGGCGGGATCGCGATCAACTCCCTGCTCGGCGGCGGTGGCCGACGCGGCGGCTTCGGCGGCGGCGGCCTGGGTGGCCTCGGCGGCTTCGGCGGCGGCAGACGGAGCGGCGGCTCGGGCGGCTTCGGGGGCTTCGGCGGCGGCGGACGCTCCCGCAGCGGAGGCGGCAGGGCCGGGGGCGGCGGCGGACGCAGCCGTTCCGGCGGAGGACGTGTCAATCGACGCTGATCCACCCCTATCGGCGACCGGGCCGATCACAGAGAATTCGTAGCATCCGACACCAGACTCGACATCGTCGCCCTCAGGAAGGAACACCCCGCATGGCCAAGCAGTCCATCTTCGGTCGCATCTCGACCCTCGTTCGCGCGAACATCAATTCGCTCCTCGATCAGGCCGAGGACCCGCAGAAGATGCTCGACCAGCTCGTGCGCGATTACTCGAACTCGATCGCCGACGCCGAGTCGGCCATCGCCGAGACCATCGGCAACCTGCGTCTGCTCGAGCGCGACCACCAAGAAGACGTGCAGGCGGCGGCCGAGTGGGGCAACAAGGCCCTCGCCGCCAGCCGCAAGGGCGACGAGCTGCGCGCCACCGGCAACGCGAGCGAAGCCGACAAGTTCGACAACCTCGCGAAGATCGCCCTGCAGCGTCAGATCACCGCCGAGAGCGAGGCGAAGTCGGCCGCGCCCACGATCGCGTCGCAGACCGAGGTCGTCGACAAGCTCAAGGACGGCCTCAACGGCATGAAGGGCAAGCTCGAGCAGCTGCGCTCCAAGCGCAGCGAGCTGCTGGCCCGTGCCAAGGTCGCCGAGGCCCAGAACAAGGTGCACGACGCCGTCAAGTCGATCGACGTGCTCGACCCCACCAGCGAGCTCGGCCGTTTCGAAGACAAGATCCGTCGCGAAGAAGCCCTCGCCGCCGGCAAGCAGGAGCTCGCCGCTTCCAGCATCGACGCCCAGTTCAACGCGCTCGACGACGTGGGCGAGCTCACCGAGGTCGAGGCACGTCTCGCCGCGCTGAAGGTCGGCGGCCCCCAGCGCGCCGCGATCGACGCGCCCAGCCCCGACCTCTGATCGACACCGAGAGTGCATCGCCCGGCCCGCCGGGCGATGCACTCTCGTCTCTTCGCGAGGAACACCCATGACGCGTTTCATCGTCGCCCCGCAGTGGCAGGGCTCGTCGTCGTCGCGGGCGATGCAGCTCATCGACGGCGCCGACGCCATCGCCGGTGACCTGCCCCGTGCCTCGACGACGGTGCTCGAGGCCCCGACCGAGGCAGGAGACGCCCAGGGCACGCGCGTCCACCGGCTCACCGCCCTCTGGCGCATGCGCGAGCGGATCGAAGACGCCGTACGCGGTTCCGTCGAACCGGCGATCGTCGTGGGCGGGGATTGCGGCGTCGCCCTCGGCGCGGTGGCGGCCGTGGCCGACGACGACCTCGCCGTCGTGTGGATCGACGCGCATCCCGACCTCCACACCCCCGCGTCCTCCCCCAGCGGCGCGTTCACCGGCATGGTGCTGCGCGCGATCACGGGCGAGGGCGAAGACCCCCTGCGCCTGCACCCCGGCATCGCCGCCTCGCGTCTCGTGCTGGCGGGCACCCGATCGCTCGACGACGAGGAGCAGCGCTACGTCGACGACAACGCCGTGCGCGTCGTCTCGGCCGACGCGTTGGCCGACCCCGACGCCCTGGCCGACGCGGTCGTCGCCACCGGGGCCTCGCGCGTCTACGTGCACGTCGATCTCGACGTCCTCGACCCCGCCGAGATCTCCGGCGTCGCCCACCCCGTGCCTTTCGGCGCGCGCACGGCCGACGTCGTGGCATCCATTCGTCGCCTGAGAGAACGGATGCCGATGGCGGGGGCGACCCTGACCGAGTTCTCGCCGTCGTCGCCCGCCGCCGCCGTGGACGATCTCGGAACGATCCTTCGACTGATCGGAGCCCTGGCATGAGCCCCCTCCCGCCCCCTCCGGCCGACTGGCGCGAGCGCGCGGACCGCGCCGTCGCGCGCGGTCGCGTCTGGGATCGCTTCATTCCCGCCGTGCTGCTCGACTCCCCCGTCAGCCGCGTCGGCTACTGGTACGGCTGCACGGTCGGGTGGGTGTGGGGATCGCTGTGGAGCACCGGCCGCATCGAGAAGCGGCAGGGCCTCTGGGTGTTCCGCGGCCTGCCCTCGTGGGCGTTCCCGCGCGGCGGAGTGTGCGTCGGGGGATGCTTCCTCACCGGAGACGCCCGCCCCACCGACGTCGTCCTCGGACACGAGGCCGTGCATCACCGCCAGTGGCGTCGCTACGGTTTTCTCATGCCCGTGCTCTACGCGCTCGCGGGCCGCGATCCGCTGGGCAACCGCTTCGAGATCGAGGCGGGCCTGATCGAGGGCAACTACGTGCCGCGAGGCAGCTGAACCGAATCATCACCGTCGGTGTCGACGGCTGCGGGGTCTTCGCGACGCCGCCGGGGCCCGCTTCAGCGTGCGGTCGCCAGACCGAAGCGCTCGGGCGTGTGGATCGACTGCGCGTCGACGCCGTGACGCGCGACCAGGTCGTCGACGATCTCGGCGGTACCCAGGTAGCCGCCCAGCAGGAACACGCGCGTGGCGTCGTCGTCGCAGCACAGCATCTCGCCGGACCAGCCGGCGACGGCCCGCGCCAGGGCCTCGCCCGGGGCGCAACCGCGGCCGGTGCCCGGGGCGCCGCCGCGGCGCGAACGGTCGAGCCACGAGAGCGTCATGCGCGCGGGGGCGGCGATGCGTCCGATCCACGACTCGTCGGGCACCTCGACGAACACCCGCCCGGTCGAGCAGATCGGCAACGTCGCGAGCAGGGCTTGGAGCTCGACGAGAGAGGTCTCGTCGGCGGTCACCAGGTGCTGCACGCGGGTGTGCCGCGACGTGCGGCACGCGGCGTCGTTGTGCTCGGTGGAGGTGGTCATGATGGCTCCCACTATACCGCGAGTGAAGGGTTGCCTAACCTGAGTTCCCCCTTTGTATCTCGACGTCGACGAGACGGCGGGCCTCGGCCCCCGCGGTTCAGCCCACCAGCACCGCACGCAGCCGGCGCAGCTCGTCGTCGCTCAGCCCGTGCGCCCGCAGGTAACCGGCCGGCGAGCCGTACTCGCGGTCGAGCCGGTCGAGCAGTGCGCGCATCACCGGCGCCGGAGACCGGGTCGCCAAGTCTTCGACGTGCACGTTGCCGGGGTGCACCGCGCGGATCGCGGCGAGCACGGCGGCGTTGCGTTCGGCGGGCAGCAGAGCCTCGGTGCGCGCGTAGTCGGCGATGACGGCCTCGCGATCCACCCCCGCCGCGGCGAGCGCGATCGCGACCGTGACCCCCGTGCGGTCCTTGCCGACGGTGCAGTGCACGAGCACGGGCTGGGCGTCGAGCAGGCCGCGCACCACCTCGACGACGCGGTCGGCGGAGTCGTCGACGATGCCGTCGTACATGTCGGCGAGGCTCAGATCGCGCGCGAAGAACGACGCCACCGATCCGAGGAACAGCGGGGTGTGCTGCACGTCGACCGGCACGTCGTCGAAGCGGCTGGGTGCGTGGGCGACCTCGGCCTCGTCGCGCAGGTCGATCACGCGCCGGATGCCGAGCTCGCGCAGCGTCTGCACCCCGGCGTCGTCGAGGTGCACGAGGTTGCCGGAGCGGAACAGCACCCCCTCGCGCGTGCGTCCCTCTCGGGTCGGCAGACCTCCGACGTCGCGGAAGTTCGTCGCACCCGACACGAGCGATCGCGACGCGGACGATCGCGACTCCGGCGACCCGGTCACGCGGGGTCCTCGCCGTGGAGGTGGGCGGCGGGGGCGGGGCCGTCGGCGACGCCCCCGGCGGACCCCCCGCGCGGGGGAACGGGGTACCGACCCGCGATCGCCACGCGGTTGAAGGCGTTGATCGCCACGAGCACCCAGCTGAGGGCGACGTACTCCTGCTCGCTCAAGATGCCGCCGGCCTGGTCGTACACCTCGTCGGGAATGCCGTCTTCGTGGATGAACGTGAACGATTCGGTCAGTTCGAGCGCCGCCCGCTCCCGCTCGTCGAAGACCCCCGACTCACGCCAGGTGGCGATCTGGGCGATGACGTCGGCGTCGAGGCCGGCCTTCACCGCCGCGTCGACGTGCACGCGCACGCAGAAGGCGCAGCCGTTGAGCTGCGACGCGTGGATCTGCACGATCTCGCGCAGCCGCGCGTCGATGCCGGCTTCGGCGGCGATCCGGCCGACCGTGGTCGAGAACGATCGCAGGGCCGCATAGGCCTCGGGAGCCTTCTTCGACAGGTGCACGCGCTGTTCCTCGCCCATGGCGACAGCCTACGGCGGGCGGGTGCGACCGGTGCCGCGTTCGCCGACCCACCGGTCGCGTCCTGCCGTCGATCGGGCGCCGACCGTGACGCCCGCCGTGACGCCCCGAGGCGCCGAGGTGGCGGCATCCGGGCCCGCGATGACAGGGTGGCTGTCATGCCCGAGGTCGACGAGTTCTCGTTCCTTCCCGCGCAGGCCGACGATCTCGGCCTCGACGTCCCCTCCGTCGAGCGGGTGCAGCTCACCCTGCCCGACGGACGCACGCTGAGCGGCCTGCGGTGGGGCGACGCTCCGCCCGAGGTCACCCTGCTGCACGGTGCCGGGCTGAACGCCCACACGTGGGACACGACGCTGCTCCACCTGGGGGTCCCCGCCCTCGCCCTCGACCTGCCGGGCCACGGCGACTCCTCGTGGCGCGACGACGCCGCCTACGTCGCGCGCGTGCTGGCCCCCGACGTCGCGATCGCCCTCGAAGCCTGGACCGAGGGCCCGCAGACGCTGGTCGGGCACTCGCTCGGCGGGCTCACGGCGGCCGCCGTCGCGGCATCCCGTCCCGAGCTCGTCGCGCGTCTCGTGGTCGTCGACATCACCCCGGGGGTCGATCCGAGCGCCGGACCCGCGCAGATCCGCGCGTTCTTCGCCGGCCCCACCGACTGGGCGTCGCGCGACGAGCTGGTCGACCGCGCCCTGTCGTTCGGGCTCGGCGGCACGCGCGACGCCGCGGAGCGCGGGGTCTTCCTCAACTCGCGCGTGCGGGCCGACGGCCGCGTCGAGTGGAAGCACCACTTCGCCCACCTCGCCGCAGCGGCGGCGAACGCCGGTGCCGACGCGACGACCCCGGATGCCGTTCGCGCGGTGCTCTCGAGCACCGGATGGGACGACGTGGCCGGTGTCGCCGCCCCGATCACGCTGATCCGCGGGGAACGCGGTTTCGTCACCGCGGCCGACGCCGACCAGTTCGTCGAACGGGTGCCCGGTGCCGCCGTGCGCGTGCTCCCCACCGGCCACAACGCGCAGGAGGAAGACCCGGCGGCGCTCGCCGACATCATCCGCGACGCGGCCGCCCCCGCCTGAGCCTCGGCGCGGCCCGCGGGGCTCACCCGAAGGCGGGTTCCTCGTCATACGGCGTCGCGCACCGTCATGAAGGACGTGGAGGGAATGCGGGTGAAAGTAGGCTGTTCCCACCCCATGCACGGCATCCACAGCACTCGGATGCCCTCGGCCTGCGAAAGGACATCCCCGCAATGCTGCGCCGCACCGCCCTCGCCACGAGCGCGCTCCTGATCGGAGCCCTCCTCCTCACCTCCTGCACCGGCGGGAACACCGCATCGGCCCCGACCGGTGACGTCGACCCCGACGCCACCCTCACGGTGGGTCTGTCGCTGGAACCGTCGAACCTCGACATCCGCCACACGAGCGGAGCCGCCCTCGAGCAGGCCCTCGTCGACAACGTCTACCAGGGTCTCGTGACCCGCAACGGCGACGACGACAACGCGATCGTCCCGGCCCTGGCCACGGAGTGGACCATCTCGCCCGACGGGCTGACCTACACCTTCACCCTGCGGGAGGACGTGACCTTCCACGACGGCACCGCGATGACCGCCGACGACGTGGTCACCTCGCTGCAGACGGCGAAGGACGACGCGACCATCCAGAACAGCGCCGACCTCGCCAACGTCGCCTCGATCGCCTCGCCCGACGCGTCCACCGTCGTGCTGACGCTCGCGCAGCCGAACATCGACTTCCTGTTCACCCTCACCGGCCGCGCCGGACTCGTGTTCAAGAACGCCGACACGACGAACTTCCAGACCGCCGCGAACGGCACCGGGCCGTTCACGGTGGCGTCGCGCAACACCGGTCAGAGCCTCACGCTCGCCCGATACGACGGGTACTGGGGCGACAAGGCCGGCGTCGCCGAGGTCGTCCTCGACTACATCCCCGACCGCAGCGCGGCCGTCAACGCCGCCGTCAGCGGCGACCTCGACGTCGCCCTCGAGGTCGACCCCGAACTGCAGAGCCAGGTCGAGGGCACCGGGAACTTCACGATCGACACGGGCCTGACCACCGACAAGGCGACTCTGGCGTTCAACAACCAGCGCGCCCCCCTCACCGACCAGCGGGTGCGCGAGGCCCTCCGTCTGGCCATCGACCACGACGCCCTCGTCGAGACGGTCATCGCCGCGCAGACCCTGAACGGTCCGATCCCCCCGCTCGACCCCGGGTACGAAGACCTCACGGGCAGCGTGTCGTACAACCCCGACCGCGCCCGCGACCTGCTCGCCCAGGCCGGTGCCGAGAACCTCGAGCTGACGCTGACGATCCCCAACGTCTACCCCACGTCGATCCCGACGTTCCTCGTGTCGTCGTTCGCCGACGTGGGCGTCACGCTCAAGGTCGAATCGGTGGACTTCTCGACCTGGCTGCAGGACGTCTACACGAACCACGACTACGACCTGAGCTTCGTGCGTCACGTCGAGGCGCGGGACTTCGGCAACTGGGCGAACCCCACGTACTACTTCGGGTACGACAACGCGACGGTGCAGAGCCTGTACGCGCAGGCCCAGGCGACCACCGACGAGCAGCAGTCCTCCGACCTGCTCGCCGAGGCCGCCCGCATCGTCGACGACGAGGATGCCGCCGACTGGCTGCTCCTGGCCACCCCGCGCACCGCGGTCGGCACGAACGTCGCGAACTTCCCGAAGAACTCGCTCAACGTGCGCCTGCCCCTCGCGGGCGTGACGGTCTCATCGGAGTGATCCGCTACGCGCTGACACGGCTGGGCCTGCTTCTCCTGGGCCTGGCCGTGGCCAGCGCGCTGATCTTCCTGTCGCTGCGGGTGCTCCCCGGCGACGTCGCGCAGCTGATCGCCGGAACGCAGTCGACCCCCGAGCAGGTCGCCGCCCTGCGCGAGAGCCTGGGCCTCGACGTGCCACTGTGGACGCAGTACCTCGACTGGATCGGCGGGCTGCTGCGAGGCGATCTGGGTACCTCCCTGGTCACCGGCGAATCGGTCGCCGCCGAACTCCTCGACAAGGCGCGGGTCACCGTACCCCTCGCGGTCATGTCGCTCACGGTCGCCCTGCTCATCGGCATCCCGCTCGGAGTGCTGTCGGCCCTCGGCCGGCGCACCGCCGGGGGGACCGCCCTCAGCGTCGCGTCACAGGCCCTGGCCGCCGTGCCGGTGGTGTGGGCGGGGATGCTGCTGGTGGTCGTGTTCGCCGTCTGGCTGGGCTGGCTGCCGCCGCAGGGGTTTCCCCGCGCCGGGTGGAACGACCCCGGGGCGGCGTTCCGCGCCCTCGTGCTCCCCGCGCTCACCATCGGCGTGGTCGAGGGCGCGATGCTCCTGCGATTCGTCCGCAGCGCCACCCTGCAGGCCCTCGGACAGGACTACGTGCGCACGGCCGCGGCGAAGGGACTGACCCGCACGCGGGCGTTGGTGCGCCACGGACTGCCGAACGTCGGACTGTCGGTGATCACGGTGCTCGGACTGCAGATCGCCGGCATCATCGTCGGCGCCGTCGTGATCGAGCAGCTGTTCACCCTTCCCGGCGTCGGCCGCATGCTCGTCGCCGACGTCGCGGCGCGCGACCTCCCGAAGGTGCAGGGCGAGCTGCTCGCCCTCACCGGGTTCGTGCTGCTCGTCGGCTTCGTCGTCGACCTCGTGCACCGCCTGATCGATCCCCGCCAGCGGGAGGCCTCGTGAGCACCCTGAAACGCCTGTGGAATCTGGGCACCGGCCGGTTCGGCATCCTGATCGTCGTGCTCCTGGTGATCACGGCCGTGGTGTCGCTGGTGTGGACGCCGTTCGATCCCGCCGCCGTCGACGCGCGTGCGCGCTGGCTCTCCCCCTCGTGGCCGCACGTGCTCGGCACCGACAACAACGGTCGCGACATCGCGAGCCTGCTCATGGCGGGGGCGCGCACGACGATCGTCGTCGCGGTCGGGGCCGGAATGGTCGCGTCGGTGCTCGGCCTCGCCCTCGCCGCCCTCGGCTCGCTCACCGCGCGGTGGATCCGCGAGAGCATCGCCGTGCTCGTCGACATCCTGATCGCCTTCCCCGTGCTCATCATCGCCATGATGATCTCGGCCGTCTGGGGCGGCTCGCTCGCCGTGGTCATCTGGTCGGTGGGGATCGGCTTCGGCGTCAACATCGCCCGCGTGACGCGCCCGGAACTGCGTCGCGTGCTGCACAGCGACTTCGTGCTCGCGGGGCGTGCCAGCGGTTTGACCCCGTGGCAGAACCTCACCCGGCACCTGCTGCCCAACGTCGCCCCCGTCTTCATCGTGCAGCTGTCGTGGGGCATGGCGGTCGCCGTGCTCGCCGAGGCCGGACTGTCGTACCTGGGCTTCGGCGCCCCGGTCACCCAACCGTCGTGGGGGGTCCTGCTGAGCGATCTGCAGTCGTACATCTCGGTGCACCCGCTCACCGTCGTCTGGCCGGGGCTGGCGATCACCCTCACCGTGCTGGGGCTCAACCTGCTCGGCGACGCCCTGCGCGAAGCCGCCGACCCGACGCTGGCCCAGCGTGCACCCGCCGCCCGCACCCACGTTCCGGGAGTGGTCGCATGAGCCTCGTCGTGAAAGACCTGCGCATCGAGATCGGCGGCCGCGCCGTCGTCGACGGCGTGTCGTTCGAGGTGCCCGACGGCGCGCGGGTGGGCATCATCGGCGAATCGGGCTCGGGCAAGTCCCTCACCGCCCTGGCGATCCTGGGGCTGCTACCCGACGACGCCCGGGCCTCGGGGAGCGTGAGATGGAACGACCGCGAGATCCTGGGTCTCGACGACCGCGAGCTCGCGAGACTGCGCGGCGACGACATCGGCATGGTCTTCCAGGAGCCGCGGACCGCCCTCAACCCCATCCGCACGGTCGGACGCCAGATCGGCGAATCGGTGCGCATCCACGAGGGCGTCTCCCGCCGAGAGGCGGCGCGCCGCGCCGTGATCGAGGCGGAACGCGTCGCCCTCCCCGACCCGGAGCGCATCATCGCGCGCTATCCGCACCAGCTCTCGGGCGGTCAACGCCAGCGGGTCGCGATCGCGATGGCGCTCGCGTGCCGTCCCCGTCTGCTGATCGCCGACGAACCGACCACGGCCCTCGACGTCACCATCCAGGCCGGGATCCTGTCGTTGCTGCGGTCCCTGGTCCACGACGCCGGGATGTCCCTCGTCTTCATCACGCACGATCTCGCGGTGCTGGCGCAGGTCGCCACCCACGCCGTGGTCCTCGAGCACGGCCGCGTGGTCGAGCACGGAGCGGTCGCCGACCTGCTGCGGGCGCCGTCGTCGCCGGTCACGCGAGCGCTGTTGCGTGACGCGACCGCGACGCTCTGGCATCCCGAGACCGCCGGTCACGATGCCGCGACCCCGGCCGGCGTGCCGGTCGAGCCCGCACAGCGCGACGCGGGCGGGTCCGGCGCGACCGCCGCCGCCCCCGACGCCGCGCCGACCGGTGGGGAGACGCCATGACCGAGACGCTCATCCACGCGCGCGGGCTCTCGCGCACCTATCCCGCACCGCGGAAGGACTTCGCCCGGCCCGAACGCACGACGGCCCTCGACGACGTCGACCTGTCGGTGCTCGCGGGCTCGGCGGTGGGGATCATCGGCGAGTCGGGATCGGGCAAGTCCACGCTCGTCCGGCTGCTGCTGGGCCTGGACACCCCGTCGGCGGGCACCGTGGAGGTGACGGGGCGCCCCGTCGTCGCCGGCGGCTCCGCCCGCTCGCTGCACTGGCTGCGCCGCACCACCGGCATGGTGTTCCAAGACCCGTACGCGTCGCTCGATCCGCGCATGGACGTCGGTCGCACCGTGGGCGAACCCCTCTGGGCCCTGGGCGTCGACGGCGACCGGCGCGCCCGGGTGCGCGACGTGCTCGTGCAGGTCGGCCTCGATGCCGACATGGCTTCGCGCTTCCCCCACGAGTTCTCGGGCGGTCAGCGCCAGCGCATCGCGCTCGCGCGCGCCATCGTGCACCGCCCGCGGATCCTCGTCGGCGACGAGCCGCTGTCGGCCCTCGACGTGACCGTGCGCGCGCAGATCCTGCGCCTCCTCGCGCGCCTGCGCGCCGAAGAAGACCTGACCCTCGTGCTCGTCTCGCACGACATCGGCGTCGTGCAGAGCGTGTGCGACCAGGTCGTGGTGATGAAGGACGGCAAGGTCGTCGAGCAGGGCCCGACCGAGAAGGTGCTGCTGCAGCCCCAGGCGGCGTACACGCGGCAGCTGCTGGCGTCGATCCCGACCCTGCCGCGCTGAAGTCTCACCGCCGCCCCGGGAACGGGCTTCGGCGCGGCGGTCTTCGCGCGGATGGCCCCATCCCGTGCGCTGCGGAGCGCCGTCGTGCGCGTGAGCAAGGGATGCCGCGATGTCGGAGGTCGGCGCTAACCTCGGCGCATGTACCCCGGCATCGTTCCCCCGTTCCTGCTCGATCGGCTCGCGTCCACCGACGACCCGCGGCTCGCACGCGCGGCCGCCGCGGCACGCAAGACCCTGGCGATGCCGCGACCGCCGCGGCCCACCCGCACCCGGCTCCGGCTGTCGATCGACGGCGACGCGCTCGTCGCCGAGGCGGTTCCCGCCCCCGATCGCATCATCTCCGACGCGCAGAACAGCGAGAACCTGCCCGGTCGACGCGTGCGCAGCGAAGACGAAGAGCCCGTCGGCGACGCCGCCGTCGACGAGGCGTACGACGGTCTCGGTGCCACGTACGACTTCTTCTGGGAAGCCTTCGCGCGCGACGGCATCGACGCGGCGGGCGGCTCGCTGCTCGCGACGGTGCACTTCGGCGACGACTACGACAACGCGTTCTGGAACGGCGAGCGCATGGTGTTCGGCGACGGCGACGGCGAGGTGTTCGTCGGGTTCACCCGCTCGCTCAGCGTCATCGCGCACGAGCTCGGCCACGGGGTGACCGAGGCCGCCGGGGGTCTCGAGTACCAGGGGCAGTCCGGCGCCCTGAACGAGTCGCTGTCCGACGTGTTCGGCGTCCTCGCCGAGCAGCACCGGCTCGGCCAGAGCGCCGACGAAGCGTCGTGGCTGATCGGCGCGGGCATCTTCGCGCCCGACGTGCAGGGCGAAGCACTGCGGTCGATGAAGGCACCCGGCACCGCCTACGACGACGACGTGCTCGGCACCGACCCGCAGCCCGGACACATGCGCGACTACGTCGAGACCGACGACGACAACGGGGGCGTGCACATCAACTCCGGCATCCCCAACCGCGCCTTCCACGTCGCCGCGACGACACTGGGCGGCTTCGCCTGGGAGCGCGCCGGACTCATCTGGTACCGCACCCTCACCGCGGGCACCCTCTCCCCCACCGCCGACTTCGCCGCCTTCGCCGCCGCCACGCGCGCCACCGCCGCCAGCGAGTACGGTGAGGAGTCCGAGGAGGTCGCCGCCGTCCGCGCCGCATGGGTCGCAGTCGGCGTCGAGGAGGATGCCGCAGCCTGACGCCGCGAACGACGAGCGCTTCGCCGTGGTCGTCGTGCGCTCGGGTGGCCTCGCCGGGCTGCAGAAGCAGTGGCGGGCTGAGCCCGACCCGGCGCGTCTTGCTCAGTGGCGCGAACTCGTCGAGAGCTGCCCGTGGGATGCCGCCCCCTCGGCGTCGTCGGGTGCCGATCGCTATCAGTGGCGCATCGAGGTGCATCGCGGAGGCATCGCCGTGCGGCGGGTGCGACTCAGCGACGGTCAGGTCGACGGTCCCTGGCGCACGCTCGTCGACGAGGTGCGCCGGGCCGCGCCGGCGACGCCGCGGCGGCGCTGACCCGAGAGGCGCGGGGGCGCGCGGCTCGCGTCAGCCGAACAGCCTCCGACGCTTCTTCTTCGACACGATGCTCTTCTGCAGGTACACGACTCCGAGCCAGCGGCCGAACTTGAAGCCCACGCGGCCCATGCGACCCACCTCGGTGAACCCCAGCTTCTCGTGCAGGGCGATCGACGCGTCGGCGCCCTTGTCGCTGATCGCGGCGACCATCTCGCGGATGCCGAGCTCCTGGCACGCGGAGATCAGCGCCTCCAGCAGGGCGCGGCCCAGTCCCTTGCCCGCCGCGGCCTGACCGAGGTAGATCGAGTTCTCGACCGTGTACCGGTACGCCGACTTGGACTGCCAGGGCTGCACCAGCGCGTACCCGAGCACTTGACCGCTGGGCGACTCCGCCACGAGGAAGGGCAGTCCGAGCTTGTTCAGCGTGGCGAACTTGTCGCGCCACTTCGCGATCGTCCAGGCCTTCTCGTCGAAGGTCACGACGGAATTGCGCACGTAATAGTTGTAGATCTCGCGGATGTGGGGGATGTCGGCCTCGGTGGCCGGGCGGATCTCATACGTGAACGGCCGTTCGGGCTCCGGCGCGCGCCGCAGGTGCGTGGGCAACCGACGGCGGGCCTTCTCGTACTCCTCTTCCAGCACGCTCGACACTTTACGCACAGCGGCGTTTCGAGCGTGTGACCCCGGGCCGCGCGGCGCCGTCGTCAGGCCGGGAGACGCCAATCGACGGGGTCGGCGCCCTGCTCCTCGAGCAGGGTGTTGACCCGCGAGAACGGCTTCGAGCCGAAGAACCCCCGGCTGGCCGACAGGGGCGACGGATGCGGCGACGACACGATGGCGGTGTCACCGAGCAGGGGGGCCAGGTTCATGGCATCCTTCCCCCACAGCACCGCGACCAGCGGAGCCTCGCGGGCGACGAGGCTGCGGATGGCATGGTCGGTCACGCGCTCCCACCCCCACCCCCGATGGGATGCCGGGGAGCCCGGCGCCACGGTGAGCACACGGTTCAGCAGCATGACGCCCTGCGCGCCCCAGGCCGAGAGGTCGCCGTGCGGCGCGGGGGCGATCCCCAGGTCGTCGGAGAGCTCGCGGTAGATGTTCGACAGGCTCCGCGGCACGGGCCGCACGTGCGGGTCGACCGCGAACGACAGGCCGATCGGGTGCCCCGGGGTGGGGTACGGATCCTGGCCGACGATCAGCACGCGCACCGCGTCGATCGGCGTGCGGAACGCACGCAGCACGAGGTCACCAGCGGGGAGGTACGGCTGCCCCTCGGTGCGCAGGCGCTCCCCGAGCGCCGCGATGTCGTCGGCGACGGGGGCGAGGGGCGTCACCCACGACGCGTCGATCAGGCCGGCATCGGCGAGCTGCGCGAGAGTCTTGCCGCTCACGCGGCGTCTTCTTCGTGCACCGACCCTTGGTGCGACCAGGGGAAGTCGATCCAGAGATCGGTGTCCTTCCACGCGTAATCGGGGGTGATGATCGTCGACGGCTTCGTGTAGATCACGGCGGAACGGGTCTCGGCGCCGTGCCGGCCGAGGAGCTTCACGGCGAGGTCGAGGGTGCGACCGCTGTCGGCGACGTCGTCGACGAGGAGCACCCGTCGTCCGGTGAGGTACGACAGGTCGAGCTCGGGGGGCAGCAGTTCGGGCGCATCGAGGACGGTGCCGACGCCGGTGTAGAACTCGACGTTGAGAGCGCCGCAGTTCTTCACACCCAGTCCGTACGCGATGGCGCCGCCCGGCAGCAGTCCGCCTCGGGCGATCGCGACGACCACCTCGGGGTGGAACCCGTCGGCGACGATCGCCCGGGAGATGTCGCGCGTGGCGACCCCGAAATCGTCCCAGCTCAACCGCTCGCGCTCGTCCGTCACACCGGACTCCTCTCGTCGACTCGTCTCACCCTAGGGCGTGATCGGGACGCCGCCGCGCCCGATGCCGCCTCGTCGCGGGGTGCCCGGTGCGATCCGTGGCACCCCGGCGGGGAGTCGATTCCGGATGCCGAGGACGGCGGCGGTGCTATCGTCGCGCCATGTCGCGCATCTCGGGTGCGGTCGGACGGGTGCGCACCTCGGCGCTCGGGGTGACCGCCGGGCTCATCGGGTGGTTCGTGCTGGTGGAGCTCGCCAGCGGCATCCTGCAGGGGTTCTACGTCCCCCTGCTGCCCGACATCGTCACGCACCTGGGGATCCGCGACGCCGACGTCAACTGGTTCGAAGCCGCGCAGCTTCTGCTGTCGGCGCTCGTGCTGCCGGTGCTGGCCAAACTCGGCGACATGTTCGGGCACAAGCGCGTGCTGTTGTTCTCGGCGATCGCGACCGCGGCGGCGAGCTGGTGGCTCGTCTTCGCCGACTCGTTCACGACGTTCCTGCTGGCCTGGGCCCTGCAGGGCTTCTACGTCGTGTGGCTGCCGCTCGAGATCGCCCTGATCTTCGACCGTGGACGCCGGCAGCAGCGGGGGGTGTCGCAGACCCGCCGCGCCGCAGGTCTGCTCGTCGTGGGATTGCAGGCCGGCGCGATCATCGGCGCCCTGGCTGCGGGGCGCCTGTTCACCGCGACCGGGGGCGATCTGCGACTCTCGCTCGCCGTCCCCGCGATCGTCGTGACGCTCATCTGCCTGGTGATCTGGTGGGGCGTGCCCGAGTCCGAGCCGTCGACGAGCGACCGCCGCCTCGACCTCGGCGGCTTCACGATCCTCGCCGGCGCTCTGCTCTGCGTCACCGGCGCCCTGTCGTTCGTGCGGCTCCCCGACGGCCCGGGTCCGATCGCGATCGTCGGGCTGCTGGCCGCGGGCCTCGTGCTGGGCGTGGTCTTCGTGTTGTTCGAGCTTCGTCAACGCGACCCGGCCATCGACATCCGCGTGCTGCGCCGCCCCGAGATGTGGCCGGTGCAGGCCACGGCCTTCCTCGTGGGCATCAGCCTGCTGGGAGCGCAGGGCCCGCTCGCGACCTACGCCGGCACCGACCGCGCACTCGGCTACGGCCTGGGTCTCGACGCCGCGGACCGGTCGAACGTCATCGGCGTCTACCTCGTCTCGCTCATCGTCGGCGCCGTGCTGTTCGCCGTGACCTCGCGGTGGGCGCGTCCGCGCGCGATGCTGATCGGGGCGGCGACGCTCGTGGGCGCGGGATACGCGCTCCTGCTCCCCCTGCACGTCGAGCTCTGGCAGGTGCTGCTGTGCCTCGCGATCGCCGGGATGGGCTCGGGCGCCCTCGTCGCGGCGATGCCCGCGGCCGCGGCCGCCGCCGCTCCTCGCGGGCAGACGGGGGTGGCATCCGCCCTCACCAACACCACCAAGACCGTGGGCGGGACCATGTCGTCCGCCGTCTTCGGCGTAGTCCTCGCCGGTGGAGCCGGGGCGGCCGTGGCCGCCACCGCCGCACCGCTCTCGGGCTACCTGACGGTGTGGGCGATCTGCGCGGCGGGCGGATTCGCCGCGGCCGTGCTGCTGTTCTTCGTGCCGAAAGTGGCGTTCGCCGACAGTGCCGAGACCGAGACCGCCGCCCACGCCGCACGCGGCGAGGTGGCCTGAACGACGACCTCGGGCTCGACCGGCCGAGGATCGATGGGCTGGCGGCAATGCGGCGGTGAGACCGACGGTGACGGCCGTTCAGCTGCTCCTTGCGTTCACTCCGACGGGGACAGCCCATCGGCGACACGGGCGCCAGCTCTGCCGGGAACCGGCCTCTCGGCTACTCCGGGCGCTCGCTCTGGCGGGGGCGCAGCGGCCCCCGCGCGAGCAGGTGCTGCGCCGACTGCGCGACGGGACGCATCGTCACGAGGTCGAGGTTGACGTGCCCCGGTGCATCGAGCGCGTAGGCGATGACGTCGGCGACGTCGTCGGCGACCAGGGGGGCCTCGACGCCCTCGTAGAGCTTGTCGACGGCATCGTGGTCGCCGCCCACGCGGTTGAGGGTGAACTCCTCGGTGCGCACCATGCCCGGCGCGATCTCGATCACACGGATCGGTTCGCCGTTCAGTTCGAGCCGCAGGGCGTTCACGAGCATGGCCTCGCCCGCCTTGGCGGCGTTGTACCCCGCCCCGCCCGGGTACGCCGTCTGCGCGGCGGTGGAGGTGACGAACAGCGCGTCCGCGTGCCCGACGCCCGTCGCGGCCTCGCGGAGGAGCGGGAGAAGGGATGCCACGAGCCGCTGCGACGAGAGCACGTTGGCCTCGAACATCCAGCGCCAGTCGTCGGCGTCGCCGTCTTCGACCCGGTCGGTGCCGCGCGCCCCACCGGCCACCTGCACCAGCGCGTCGACGCCACCCGTCTCGGCGAGCCAGGCCGACAGGTCGGCGATGTCGTCGGCGACGGTGAGATCGGCCGCGCGGGCGACGACACCGGTCTCGGCCTCGAGCGCCGCGAGCCGATCGGCCCGGCGGGCGACGCCCACCACGTCCCACCCGCGCGAGCGCAGCAGTCGCGCCGTCGCCTCTCCGATACCCGAACTGGCCCCGGTCACCACTGCACGTCGCGTCATGGCATCCACGCTACCGGCACCCTCCGACACGGGTGTTACGGCCCATGTCCGCCCCTGTTGTCGGTGTCGGAGGCGGTGTCTACGCTCGCATCAGGCCACGGCGACCGCCCAGGCCACCCGAGCTGAGGAGCGGCCATGTCGGCATCCGAGAACTGGCGTTTCGAGACCAAGCAGATCCACACCGGTGCCCAGCCCGATCCGGTGACCAAGGCCCGGGCCACGCCGATCTACCAGACCACCTCGTACGTGTTCGACAACGCCGACCACGCCGCGAACCTGTTCTCGCTGGCCGAGTTCGGCAACATCTACACGCGCATCCAGAACCCCACGCAAGACGTCGTCGAACAGCGCGTCGCGGGGCTCGAGGGCGGCACGGGCGCTCTGCTCGTCGCCAGCGGCCAGGCGGCCGAGACCATCGCCGTGCTCAACATCGCGCAGGCCGGCGACCACATCGTGTCGTCGAGCTCGATCTACGGCGGCACCTACAACCTCTTCAAGTACACCCTCGCGAAGCTCGGCATCGAGACGACGTTCGTCGAGAACCAGGACGACCCCGCCGCCTGGCGTGCCGCCGTGCGTCCCAACACCAAGCTCTTCTTCGCCGAGACCATCGGAAACCCGAAGATCAACGTGCTCGACATGCGCACGGTCGCCGATGTCGCGCACGAGGCCGGCGTGCCGCTCATCGTCGACAACACGATCGCGACGCCCTACCTCATCCGTCCCTTCGAGCACGGCGCCGACATCATCGTGCACTCCGCGACCAAGTTCCTCGGCGGGCACGGCACCACGATCGGCGGCGTCATCGTCGACGGCGGCACCTTCCCCTGGTCGGAGCACTCCGACCGGTTCCCCGGCCTGACCACACCCGATCCCTCGTACCACGGCGCCGTGTACACGCAGGCGGTCGGCGACGGTCTCGCGTACATCATCAAGGCGCGCGTGCAGCTGCTTCGCGACCTGGGTGCCTCCATCGCGCCGCAGAGCGCCTGGCAGCTCATCCAGGGCATCGAGACCCTGTCGCTGCGCATCGAGCGTCACGTGCAGAACGCGCAAGAGATCGCGGAGTGGCTCGAGTCGCACCCCGATGTCGCGACCGTGAACTACTCGGGCCTGCCCACCTCGCCGTGGTACGCCGCCGCCAACAACTACGCCCCCAAGGGCGTGGGTGCCGTGCTCTCGTTCGAGCTCAAGGGCGGTGTCGAAGCGGGTCGCGAGTTCGTCAACTCGCTCAGCCTGTTCAGCCACCTCGCCAACATCGGCGACGTGCGCTCGCTCGTCATCCACCCGGCATCCACCACGCACTCGCAGCTCACGCCCGAGCAGCAGCTCACCGCCGGTGTCACGCCGGGCCTCGTGCGCCTGTCGGTGGGTCTCGAGAACATCGCCGACCTCAAGGCCGACCTCGACCAGGCCCTCGCCGCCGCGCGGCGCCTGTCCGAGGCTTCGCGCGTCTGATCCGCGCTCGCGAAAGGCCCCGACCCGGCCGGGTCGGGGCCTTTCGCGGCGTCGAGGTGTACGGCGTCTTCGTGTCCGGCGCGCCGCGTCGCGTAGCGCGCGGGCAGCTCGGCGTCGCGCAGCGCGCGCAGCGCGGCGTCGGGTGACGAGCGGAGGGCGAGGGATGCCGGGAGGACCCACACCGCGTAACGGCCCTCCCTCCGTCCCACGCCCTCCGCGGATCACGCGCCGCGCACCGCGCGACGCCCGCGTCAGACCTTCTGGCGCGGACGCAGGCTCCCGAGGCCCCCGTCGACCCCGATGATCTGCCCCGTCATCCACGCGTTCTCGGGCGAGAGCAGGAATTCCACCGCGCGAGCCACGTCCTCGGGCTCGCCCAGGCGTCCGAGGGGGTGCATGGCCTCCGACACTCTCCGAGACATGTCGGTCGACGTGAGCTTCGCGGTCAGCCGCGTCTGAACCAGGCCCGGCGCGACGGCGTTCACCCGCAGCCCGTGCGATGCGTAGCTGGCGGCGGCCGACAGCGTCAGCCCGATGACCCCGGCCTTCGCGGCGGCGATGCCGTCGTGGTTCGGCAGTCCCGCCAGGGCCGCGGCCGAAGACACCAGCACCACTGAGCCACCGTCGCGCATGTGCGTCCCGGCTGCGCGCACGGCGGCGAACGACGTGGTCAGAGAGGCGGCGATGAGGCCGTCGTACTGCTCGCGCGAGGTCAGGTGCGCGGGCTTGAGCAGCATCGAGCCCGCGAACACCGCGATGCCGTCGAGCTCGCCCACCTCGCCGACCACGCGGTCGACGGCGTCGAAGTCCGTGGCATCCAGAACGAAGTCGGGCTCGATGACCGAGGAATCCCGCGCCGTCGTGACAACGCGATGACCGGCGTCGCGCAGTCGGGTCGCGGTCGCCCCGCCGATGTCGCTCGAGGCCGCAATGAGAAGGAAGGTCGCCATGCGGCGATTCTGGCCAGCCCTCCGCGCCGGAGGCGGGGGCTGGACAAGGAGGTCAGACGGTGGTCAGCGCCGCGCGCAGGCGTTCGTTCTCGGCGTGCCAGTCGGGGTCGTCCTCCCAGAGCTCGGCCAGTTCACCGTCATCGGAGGTCGCGTGGACGACCGCGGCGTCGGCCAACGACACCAACTCGGCGGACGGCGCCGACGCGCGCGCCACGAACGCCGTGACCGCGTCGGAGAAGGCCCGGCCGGGCACCCGCCCCAGCCCCCGCGCGACGACCTCGGCGGCCGCGATCGCCACCGTCGCGGCGTCGGAGTCGAGCTGCGAGCCCTCGGTATCGGCGGCGACGCGCAGTGCGTCACGCACGACGTTCCAGTCGGTCTGCCCTTCGAGCTCGTACGCCCAGTCGGCGGCGGTGTCGTTCCCGAACGGTTCTGCGCTCCATGCACCCATGCGCCGAATCGTACGCGCGGTCTCCGACATCGACGTAACAGTCCGGTCGGGCCGCCGGCGACCGACGAGAATGGATGCCATGGACTGGCAGATCTCCGAAGACACGGTGCCCTCGGCCCCGGTGACGGAGGCCGATGCCCGATCGCTGCTCGGACGCCCCCCGGCGACCGGCGCGTGGCGCGACGGCGACCCCGCGGGGGACCGCCGATTCGCCTCGTTCGGCACGTTCGCGACCGAGACCGGGCAGTCGCTGCCCCACGTGCGTCTCGCGTACGAGACGTGGGGACAGCTCTCGCCCGCCCGCGACAACGCCGTGCTGATCCTCCACGCGCTCACCGGCGACAGCCATGTGCGCGGTGCCGCCGGTCCGGGGCACCCCACCGCCGGGTGGTGGAGCGACCTCGTGGGCCCCGGTGCGGCCATCGACACCGACCGCTGGTTCGTGGTCGCCCCCAACATGCTGGGCGGATGCCAGGGCTCGACGGGACCGGCGAGCATCGCCCCCGACGGCTACGAGTGGGCTTCGCGCTTCCCGTACCTCACGATCCGCGACCAGGTCGAGGCTCAGGCCCTGCTCGCCGACGAGCTCGGCGTCGAGCGGTGGTTCGCCGTGGTCGGCGGGTCGATGGGCGGAATGCACGCGATCGAGTGGGCCGTCGGCCACCCCGACCGCGTCGCCCGCGCCGCGATCCTCTCGGCCCCGCCGATCACGACCGCCGACCAGATCGCCCTGAACTCGGTGCAGCTCGACACCGTGCGCATCGACCCCCGCTTCGCCGGCGGCGAGTATTACGACGCCGGCGACGGCGACGGCCCGCACCGCGGACTCGCCCTCGCTCGGCGCATGGCACTGCTGAACTACCGCAGCCCGACCGAGCTCAACCAGCGATTCCAACGTTCATGGCAGTCGGGGGTGAGCCCGCTGGGCCGCGGCGGACGCTTCGCCGTCGAGTCGTACCTCGATTTCCACGGCAACAAGTTCACCCGCCGCTTCGACGCGAACAGCTACCTCACCCTCGTCGAGGCCATGAACTCGCACGACGTCGGCCGCGACCGCGACGGCGTCGAAGACGCCCTGGGACGCGTCACGGCGACGACCCTGGTGCTCGGCATCGACAGCGACCGCCTGTTCCCCATCGACGGGCAGCATCGCATCGCCCGCGGCATCCCGAACACGCTCGACGGAGACGACGCCGTCGTGCTCTCGAGCGACTTCGGCCACGACGGCTTCCTCATCGAGACCGCCGCCGTCGCCCTGCACCTGCGTCGCCTTTTCGCGTCCTGACGATTCCGGATGCCGGGCACCGCGGCATCCGTTCCCTCCGGCCCCTCATGGGTCGGGGAAGAGGTCGTGCGTTCCGCGGTATGGCCGGGCGGCGGACGGGCCCCCGGACGCATACCCGGCGCGTTCCGGACCCTCACCCGAGCGGCGCGCCGTCGCCGCGACCGCCCGCACACACCGTCGAGTGTCCAGAACACTCCGCATCCCCGGCCCCAAGGCGGCGTGTCCGGGACACTCGCGCCGGGTTCAGCGCCGCGTCAGCCGCGGCCCGTGGTCGACACGACCCGCGCTCAGCGCTGCGTCGGGATCGAACCGGTGATCGCGGTCTGCGCGGCTTCGGCGGCCGGCACCCGATGTTCGGGGTGGCGTCCGCTGCGGTCCTCGACGCGGTACGAGACCACGGCGACGACCAGTCCGCCCAGGGCGAGCAGCGCTCCGACCCACGCCGGGGCGACGAGTCCGAGGCCCGCGGCGATGGCGAGGCCGCCGAGGAAGGCGCCGAAGCTGTTGCCGATGTTGAGCGCCGAGTGGTTCAACGCCGCGGCGATGGACTGGTTGTCCTCGGCGACGTCCATGAGTCGCGTCTGGATCGCCGGGCTCAGGGCGGCACCGCAGAACGCCACCAGGAACGCGAACAGCACCAGCGCCACGATCCACCCGGCCGTGAGAGCCAGGCCCACCGATGCCGCACCGAGGGCGATGAGCCCGACGTACAACCAGAACCGCAGGTCTTTGTCGGCGAGCGCGCCGCCGACGATGTTGCCGATCGTCATGCCGATCCCCACGAGCACGAGTACGAGCGAGACGGCCCACTCGGGCTGGCCCGCGACATCGGTGATCATGGGCGCGATGTAGCTGTACATCGCGAAGAATCCGCCGAACCCGACGGCGCCGATGCCGAGGGCGAACCAGACCTGTCCGATGCGGAACACGCGCAGTTCGTCACGCAATCGACGACCGGGCGAACCCGGGTGCTTCGGTACGAAGAGGGCGATGCAGATCGTGGCGAGCAGGAAGATCCCGGTCACCACGGCGAACGCCGCGCGCCAGCCGACCTGCTGGCCGAGAAGGGTGCCCAGCGGCACACCGACGACGTTGGCGATCGTGAGCCCGGTGAGGACGAACGCCACGCCCTTGGCGCGATTGCCCGGGCCGAGCGCATCGGCGGCCACCAGGGCGCCGATGCCGAAGTAGGCGCCGTGCGGAAGTCCGGCGAGGAATCGGGATGCCGCGACGAGCTCGAACGTGGGGGCGATGACGGTCAGCAGGGTGAAGAACGCCAGCGCGGCGGCGAGCACGATCATCACGCGATGACGCGGGAACCGTGCCACGGAGCCGGCGATCGTCGGCGCTCCGACGACGACGCCGAGGGCGTATAGCGAGATGAGCCAGCCGGCCTGGGCGATGGCGTCGTCGGGCGAGGCCGCCCACGCACCGGGGACGAGTTCGCGGGCGATGTTGGGCAGCAGGCCCATCACCACGAACTCGGTCATGCCGATGCCGAAGCTGCCGATGGCGAGAGAAAGGAGCGCCCGCATCGCCGCACCTCTCGAGGAAGTCGAAGAGGTCACCTTGCGATGCTAGTCCGCGCGGCCGCGAGCGTCGAATCGTTTCGAGGGCCGGGTGCGGCGGGTGAGGTCGGCGTCACGGTCGACCGTGCACCCCGCGGACTGCTCCTCCCCACCCGCACCGCGGGTGAACTTCTCCCGATGACGGCGGTCGAGCGGTCTCACCCCCACGGAATGCTGACAGTCTGGATCCCCTCAGCGCGGATTGAAGGGATGCCGGACGTGACGGAACCGCAAGTATGGGTGCTCATCGGGACATTCGCCGCGGCTGTTCTGGGCGGCATGACGTTCAGCACGAACCTCATCATGGGGTCGCTCACGAAGGTGATCACGGCGAACACTGACCGGATCGAGGCACGCCTCGACGCCGTTCGCTACGAGACGGTGGCCGAGATCCACGTCACGAGGACCAGGATCGACAGCGTCGAGACCGTTCTCACCGCCAAGATCGACAGCGTCGAAGCCGGCCTCACCGCCAGAATCAACACCGTCGAAGCCGGCCTGAGCGCCAAGATCGACAGCGTCGAGAGCCGCCTGCGCGGAGACCTCGCCCGCATCGACGCCGACGTCACCGCCATCACCAGGCGCATCTGGAACGACCCGCCCGCCGGGTGGGCCTGGCGCGGCCCCACCCGTTCGCGTCACCGTCACGGCTCAGCCGATCGGCTCAGTCGACGTGACGCTCCAGCGCGTCCTCGAGTCGTTCGATCTTGCCGTCGATCTCGCCCGTGTGTCCGGGGCGGATGTCGGCTTTCAGCACCAGCGACACCCGCGATCCGTAGGGCAGCACGGCATCCGTCGCCCGTTTGACGACGTCGAACACTTCGTCCCACTCCCCCTCGACCTCGGTGAACATCGAGGTCGTGCGATGCGGCAGGCCCGAGGCGCGCACGACGGCGACGGCGGCGGCGACGGCGGCGTGCACCGACGCGTCGGGGTTCTCCGAGGCGACGGTTCCGACACCCGAGGGAGCGACAGAGAAGGCGATGAGCATGATTCGAGACTAGGCCGCGGGCGGCCGCGGCGGAACGGGCCGCGTCGCCACCGCGCCGCGAGACGCCGCGTCGCCGATGGAGCACCCCGGTCGCGGCACACCGTCTCGCGGTAGCACCGCGCCTAGACGCGACCCCCGGGTCAGCCGCGCGGAGCGATCCGCGTTCGCGCCGGACGCCGCCCGGTCACGATCTCGTGCAGCCCGGCGGGGGGACGGACGCGGTCGATCGGCGCACGGACGACGCGCACGACGGCCCACACGAGCAGCACGAGGGCGAGCAGGTTCCGCGTTTCGAGCACGAAGACGGGGAACGGATTCGGGTGCGTCGCCATGAGCCCGTCGTACAGCAGCGGGTACATCCACTGCGTGAGCGCCGCGATCACGAGCGTCATGCCCGCGAATCCGTACCAGCGGCGGCGATCGATCATCAGCCCCAGCACGACGGGGGCGAAGAGCCACACGTAGTACTGCGGCGAGCCGACCTTGTTCAGCGCGATGAAGGCGGTGACGAGAGCGAGCGAGAGCGGCGGGAGGAGGCTCACGAAGGTCGCCCCGCGCCGCAGCTTCACGATGCCGACGATGGCGATCCCGACCATGACGAGCAGCATGATGGGCGTCATCGCGGCGATGAGGGGGTCGGCGCCGGGTCCCGTCACCTGGAAGGTGAGCACACCGCCGTCGTAGTACACCTCGGAGCCGGGAACGTAGAAGGCGGCGAGGAACATGTACAGCCCGCCGACGGGGGCCTCCATCTGGATGCCGCGGGTGGTCTGGTCGCCGACGAAGCCGAAGACGTAGGGCGCACCGCCCAGGGCGACGACCGCGATGACGGTGGTCACCGACACCGCGACGGCACCCCAGATGAGGGCCAGGCGACGGCGGGCGGCGATGAGCCCGGCGGCCAGGATCGCCGCGGGCCACACTTTCATCCACACGGCGATCGACAGCAGCAGGGAGGCCACGAACGGGCGGCGCAGCAGCCAGATGCTGCCGAGGATCGCGAACGGCACCGTGATGCCGTCGATGCGGTACAGGCCGACCGGCCCGATGAGCAGGATGGCCGCGAGCCAGAACCAGGCGGCGATCACACGACCGCGCGAGCGCCCTTTGCCCACGAGCACGACGAAGGCGACCAGGTTGGCGAGCGCGACGGTGATGACCCAGGCGGGCGTGTACCCGACGGCCCAGGCGAACAGCCAGGCGAACGTCATCGGCAGGAACGCGAGCTGCGGATAGATCCACTTCTCGGTGATGCCCGGCCAGGCCCACGCGTCGGAGCGCGTGCACGAGGTGACGTCGATGCCGCCGAACAGCGCACAGCGCGACCAGGGTTCGTACACCAGGTACACATCGCCCATCGGCTCGTTGGGCTGCTGATAGCCCAGGATGCCGACGACGACGTGTACGGCGACGAACGCGATCAACAAGGGAACGACACGCCTCACCACCGCATCATCCTAAGCGGGCGCCCCTGAGCGTCCCGGACGTGCGGCTCGCGCTCCCCCGCCGTCGCGCGGGTCGCGACGACAACCGTTACCCGATCGAGTCCGCCTGCAGCCCGGCCACGACCGAGGGCAGCTCCCCGGCGATGTCGAGCGCGGTGATCGGCCCGCCGAGGCCGCCGTAGGCCTGTGATGCCCGTGTGCCGGCCGTTCCGTGCAGCCACGCGGCGGTGGCCGCGCACGCGGCGAGGTGGTCGAGCGAGGTGCGATCGGCGGCGACCGACCCGGCGGTGACGGCGCCGAGCACGCCCGCGAGCACGTCGCCGGTGCCGGCGGTGGCGAGCCACGGCGTGCCCGTCGTCACGCGGCGGGTCCATCCGCCCGCGGCGGCGACGATCGTGACGGCGCCCTTCAGCAGGACCACCGCGCCGATGGCCTCGGCGGTCTCGCGCGCGGCCGCCTCGCGGGCGTCGTCGTCTCGCGGATCGGCCGCTTCGAGGCCCAGGCTCTCGCGCAGTCGGTCGAGCTCTCGCGCGTGCGGCGTCACGATGACCGGTGCCGTGGCCCCGGCGACCAGGTCCAGGGCTCCCGCGTCGACGACGACCGGCACGTCGGCGCGCAGGATGCCGCGCAGCGCCGCGGTCTCGGCGGCGTCGCGCTCCGCGGCATCCGTTCCCGACCCCATCACCCACGCCTGCACCCGCCCGTCGGCGGTCACCGTCTCGGGCCGACGCTGCAGCACGAGGTTCTGCGCGTGCTCGGGTCCGAGGTAGCGGACCATGCCCGTTCCGGTGCGCCACGCGGCCTCGACTCCCAGCATCGCCGCGCCCGGATAACGGGTGGACCCCGTGCGCATCCCCACGACCCCGCGGGAATACTTGTCGTCGTGCGCCGTTGGCCACCGCAGTGTGCGACCGGCATCGCGCCCGGTCCAGTCCTTCGCCGTCATGGCGTCACCCTAAAGCGCAAAGGTCTTCCATGAGTGCCCTCTTCACACCCCTGTCCATCCGCGGTATCGAGATGCGCAATCGGCTGTGGGTCTCGCCGATGTGCCAGTACAGCGCGGTCGACGGCGTGCCGAACGACTGGCACCACGTGCACCTCGCCCAGTTCGCCGCGGGCGGCGCCGGTCTCGTGATCGCCGAGGCCACGGCGGTGTCGCCCGAAGGCCGCATCTCGCCCGAAGACGCCGGCATCTGGACCGACGCGCAGGCCGAGGCCTGGGCCCCCATCGTCGCGGCGATCCGCGCGCGGGGCGCCGTCGCGGGCGTGCAGCTGGGCCACGCCGGCCGCAAGGCGTCGACCACCTCCCCGCTCACCGGCGGCCGCGGCACGGTCGCGCCCGAGGCCGGCGGCTGGACCACGCTCGCCCCCTCGGCGCTCGCGTACGACACGTTCGCCGAGCCCGTCGCTCTCGATGCCGCGGGCATCGAGAAGGTCGTCGAGGACTTCGCAGACGCCGCCCGCCGGGCCGTCGCGGCCGGGTTCGAGGTCGTCGAGCTGCACGCGGCCCACGGCTACCTGCTGCACCAGTTCCTGTCACCGCTCACGAACCACCGCGACGACGAGTACGGCGGCTCGTTCGAGAACCGGGTGCGCCTGCTCGCGCGCGTGACCGAGGCCGTGCGCGCGGCCACCCCCGACGTCGTCTTGTTCGTGCGCTTCTCGGCGACGGACGCCGCCGAGGGCGGCTGGAGCGTCGCCGACACCGTCGCCGCCGCACGGCTGGTGGGTGCGGTCGGCGCCGACCTGATCGACGTCTCCAGCGGCGGCCTCGTGCCGCAGCAGCGCATCGTGACAGGCCCCGGCTACCAGGTCGAGTACGCCGCGACCGTGCGCCGCGAGACGGGACTGCGGGTCGCCGCCGTCGGCATGATCGACGACCCCGCCCTGGCCGAGAACATCGTCGCCGACGACCGGGCCGACGCCGTGCTGTCGGGCCGCGAGTGGCTCCGCGACCCGCACTACGGCCTGCGCGCCGCCGCCGCGCTCGGCGCCGACTCCCCCGCGCCGGCCCAGTACACCCGCGCGTACTGAGCCGCGCCGCGACGTCCTGACCCGGGTCCCACCCGACGGCGGATCGGCGAGCACTCACCCCCGCGAACGAGAACACCGGATGCCACGACCCCTGGGGGCCGTGGCATCCGGTGTGTCAGGCCTCAGACGAAGCGACGGCGCTCGGTGGCGTCCTGCACCTCGCCGACGAGCTCCTCGATGATGTCCTCGAGGAACAGCACGGCCTTCACGTCGCCGCTGCCGTCGCGCACCTGCGCCAGGTGGCGACCCGAGCGGCGCATGAGCGCCAGGGCGTCCTCGAGATCGGTCGTCTCGAGCACCGACACCATCTGATGGATGCGCTTGGCGGGGATCGGACGCGCCATGTCGGCGGCCGTCCCGTCGGCCGCGCGCAGGACGTCCTTGAGGTGGACGTACCCGGTGGGGTTGCCGGTGTCATCGACGATCACGTACCGCGAATATCCGTGCTGCGCGACGGCACGCTCGATCTCGCCCGGAGTGGTCCGGGCGGGGAGCGTCACGAGGTCGCTCATGGGGACGGCGACGTCGGCGGCGGTCTTCTCGGTGAACTCCACCACCGCACTGACGGTTCCCGACGCGTCGTCGAGCATGCCCTCTCGCCGTGACTGGCTCACGATCGTCGCGACCTCGTCGAGGGTGAAGGTCGAGGCGGCCTCGTCCTTCGGCTCGACGCGGAACAGGCGCAGCACGTGGTTCGCCGTCCAGTTGAGGGCGACGATGATCGGGTAGAACGCCTTCGACACGGCCACCAGGGGCGGCGCGAGCATGAGCACCGCGCGGTCGGGCAGCGAGAACGCCAGGTTCTTCGGAACCATCTCGCCGAACACGACGTGCAGGTACGACACGATCAGCAGCGCCACGATGAACGCCACCACGTCGACGGCCGCCTCGGGCAGACCGGTGAGGCCGAGGGGCCCCGCCAGCAGGTGGTGGATGGCGGGCTCGGACACGTTCAGGATCAGCAGCGAGCAGATCGTGATGCCGAGTTGGCACGTGGCCAACATGAGCGTGGCGTGCTCCATCGCGTACAGCGCGGTCTTCGCCGCCCGCGAGCCGCGGTCGGCGTGCGGTTCGATCTGCGATCGCCGCGCCGAGATCACCGCGAACTCCGCGCCGACGAAGAAGGCGTTGGCCACGAGCAGCACGACCAGCCAGGCGATTCCCGCCCAATCGTTCATCGCTGATCACCGCCCTTCGCCGCGCGCACGAGGTCGCCGACGTTCTGCTCCACCGGCTTCGGGGTGAACTGCACGCGGTCGACGCGACGGCCGTCCATGCGGTGCACGCTCAAGACCCCTTCGTCGGTCTCGACGGTGTCGCCCACCGCCGGGATCCGCTCGAGCTCGGCCATGATGAAGCCGCCCACGGTGTCGTAGACCTCTCCTTCGGGCACGCGCACGCCCGCGCGGTCGAGGGCTTCATCGGGTCGCAGGTCTCCGGGGAACATCACGGATGCCGCGGAGCGCACCACCCCGGCGCGGGAGCGGTCGTGCTCGTCGAGCACCTCGCCCACGATCTCTTCGACGAGGTCTTCGAGGGTGACCACGCCCGCGGTCCCGCCGTACTCGTCGACGACGATCGCCATCTGGTAGCCGCGCGAACGCAGCTCCGAGACGAGGGTGTCGAGGTGCACCGTCTCGGGGACGCGCAGCGGCTCCGTCGACAGCGCGGCCACGGGCACGTCGCCGCGCCTGTCGCGCGGCACGCCGATCGCGGCCTTGAGGTGCACGACGCCGACGATGTCGTCCATCGACTCGCCGTACACGGGGAAGCGGCTGTGCCCGGTGCGCCGGGCCAACTGCACGACGTCGTCGGCGGGGTCGCCCGCGGCGAGCGCGTGCACGCTGGGGCGCGGGGTCATCACGTCGGCGGCGCTGAGGCGGGCGAAGGTGAGGCTGCGATCGAGCAGCGAGGCGGTGTCCTTCTCGAGCATGCCGGCGCTGGCCGAGCGCTTGACGAGGCTCGAGAGCTCCTCGGCCGAACGGGCGCCCGAGAGCTCCTCTTTCGGCTCGACGCCGATGGAGCGGAGCACCCCGTTGGCGCTGCCGTTGAGCACGAGGATGGCGGGCTTGAACACGGCGGTGAACGCGATCTGGAAGGGCAGGACGAGCTTGGCCGTCTGCCGCGGGATCGCGAGGGCGAAGTTCTTGGGGACGAGCTCGCCCAGGATCATCGACAGCACGGTGGCGAAACCGACGCCGATGATTGCGGCGAGGGTGACGATGACCGCCTCGGGCAGTCCCCACGCCTGGAAGACCGGCCGCAGCAGATTCGAGATGGCCGGTTCCATCGTGTAACCGGTGAGGAGCGTCGTCAGGGTGATGCCGAGCTGGGCGCTCGACAGGTGCGTCGAGGTGATGCGCAGCGCATCGATCGTGAGCGAGAGCCGCGTCTCGCCCGCCTCGCGGCGGGCTTCGAGGTCGGCGCGGTCGAGGTTGACCAGGGCGAATTCACTGGCGACGAAGAGTCCCGTTCCGACGGTGAGGATGAGCCCCACGCCGAGCATGACGTAATCCATCAGGCATCACCTCCGCTCGACCGGGGGTCGGTGTCGAAGGGGCGGCGTCGGGGCCTGGGTCTACAACTGGGAGGGTCGTCCATCGTGCGCTCGATTCTATTGCAGCCCCGGGCCCCTGGCATCCGGATTCTGCGGATCCCGGCACCTGGGGAGGATGGGTGCATGGATGCCGAGACCACGGCCGGCGAGCGCGCCGCCACCGCTGAACGTCAGGTGACGGACCGCTTCGTGCACCGCTACGGCCCGGTGGCCTGGGCGAGGGCGGCACTGCCCGGCGCCACCGGCGAGCGCACGTGGCATTACTGGTGGCACGCGCACGTGCTGCACGTGCTCGGCGACGCCGAGCGCAACCGGCCCGACGCGCGCCGTCGGCGGATGATGCGCCGCCTCGCCCGGGGGGTGACCCTGCGCACGATCGGCCGCTGGACGACCCCGTACTACGACGACATCGCCTGGATGGGCCTAGCGCTATCGCGCACGCACCTGAACGCCCGCGCCCTGCGCCGCATCTCGCGGGTGCTGCACCGGGCGATCGATCCGCGCGTGGGCGCACTGCCCTGGTGCGTCGGCAGTGACCTCTTCAACGCTCCGGCGAACGCGCCCG
The DNA here is from genome assembly GCF_001424715.1 of Microbacterium sp. Leaf436. Taxonomy (NCBI): domain Bacteria; kingdom Bacillati; phylum Actinomycetota; class Actinomycetes; order Micrococcales; family Microbacteriaceae; genus Microbacterium; species Microbacterium sp. Leaf436. The sequence goes on along the minus strand of NZ_LMRB01000002.1, from coordinate 576,936 downwards.
GCGCCATGGTGCTCGCTCTGACCGGCCACCGGGCCGAGGCCGTCGCACTCGACGCGTGGATGGCATCCACCCTGGATCACCCCGACACGGGCCTCGTCCGTGACGGCGTCGAGCACGGCGTCGTGCGGAGCGAACTGTGGACGTACAACCAGGGCGCGGCCCTGGGGCTCGCCCTGCTGCTGGGCGAGCGGGCCCTGGCCGACGCCGCGCACCCGGCGTGGGCGCACGTGGAGCGTGCCCGGGCTCTCGTCGCCGCGGTCGAACGGTGGTGCGCCGCCGACGACGGGATGTTCCCCGCGGCGGGCGGGGGCGACGGCGGCCTGTTCGCCGGGATCCTGGCGCGTTATCTCGCCGAGGCGGCGATGGATCTCGCCGAGAGCGGCGACGCCGAGGGCGATGCCCTCTCGCGCACCGCGCGGCGCCTCGTCCAGCGCAACGCCGACGCGCTCTGGGACGCACGCCGCGGCGGGTTGTTCCCGGCCGATCCCCGCCGCCCCGCGCGCGCCGAGGGCGACGACCTCGATCTGTCGGTGCAGGTCGGGGCGTGGATCACGCTCGAGGCCGCGGCCGACCTCGAGCGGGTGTTCACCAGCTGACCGGAAGCGCCTTGCCCTCGTCGTACCCGGCCGCCGACTGCAGGCCCACACGAGCGCGCTCGTGGAACTCGGCGACGGTGGCGGCGCCGGCGTAGGTGAACGAGGAGCGCACGCCCGACGTGATCATGTCGAGCAGGTCTTCCAGACCGGGGCGCTGCGGGTCGAGGTAGATGCGCGACGACGAGATGCCCTCGGCGAAGAGTTCCTTGCGGGCGCGCTCGAACGGGTCGAGTGCCCCGAAGCGCCCGTGCACGGCCTTGGTCGAGGCCATGCCCCACGACTCCTTGTAGACCCGGCCGTCCGCGTCGGCACGCAGGCGCCCGGGCGACTCGATCGTCCCGGCGAACCACGAACCGACCATGACCGATGCCGCACCCGCCGCCAGCGCCAGGGCGACGTCGCGCGGATACCGCACTCCGCCGTCGGCCCAGACGTGCGCCCCGACGCTGCGCGCGGCCTCCGCCGTCTCGAGCACGGCCGAGAACTGCGGCCGCCCCACGGCGGTCATCATGCGGGTCGTGCACATCGCCCCCGGCCCCACCCCGACCTTGAGAATCGTCGCACCCGCGTCGGTGAGGTCGCGCACGCCCTCGGCGGTGACGACGTTGCCGGCGGCGATCGGGATGCCGAGATCCAGCGCGGCGACCTCGCGCAGCGCCCGGAGCATCTGCGCCTGGTGACCGTGGGCGGTGTCGACGACGAGGACGTCGACGCCGGCGTCGGCGAGGGCGCGCGCCTTGCCGGCGACGTCACCGTTGACCCCCACCGCGGCCGCGACGATCAGGCGTCCCTCGGCGTCGACCGCCGGGCGGTAGACCGAGTCGCGCACGGCGCTCCGCGCCGACAGCGTGCCCACCACGCGGTCCGCGTCGACGACGGCGACGATGTCGGCCTCCCCCACCAGCGCGAAGACGGCACGGGGATCCCCCAGCTGATCGACCGAGACCACCGGGGCGTCGCCCCGCGCGATGTCGCCGAGCGTGGCATCCGGGAGCGCCGTCGCGAGGCGCGTGGCCGGAACGATCCCGCGGAAGGCCGAGAGGGCGACGACCCCGTCGTCTCGGGTCTCGGCGACGACGATGCCGCGCCCGGGCACCGGCGGGAGCACCAGACGCGCGTCGGCGACCGTCGCGGTCGGAGGCAGCACGAGCGGGGCGTCCCAGGCCGTCGGCTGCGCCTTGACCCAGGCGACGGCGTCGAGCAGGTCGGGCAGCGCGAGGTCCTGCGGGAGCACGCCGAGGCCGCCGCGACGCGCCAGGGTCGCCGCGAGTCGGGTTCCCGTGACGGAGTTCATGTTCGCCGACACGAGCGGAAGGGTGGCACCGCTCCCGTCGCCGGGTGCCAGGTCCACGTCGAGGCGGCTGCGCACCTCGGAATGACGCGGAACCAGGAACACGTCCGAGTAGGTCAGATCGACATCGGGTTGAGCGCCGGAGAACTCCATGGCATCCACCTCACCACATCAAGGGAACGTAAAGACCCGCAGACCGCCCAGGAACCTCGGCTAGGCTTGACGACGCGCCGGACGGTGACGTTCGCGCGTATCCACAGGAATCTTCATCGAGGAAAGCAGGCGATCGACTGTGTCGAGCCAGGTGGCGGGCGTCGGTACTTCGAGCGAGGGCGAGTTCGGCGCGAACGAGTGGCTCGTAGACGAACTCTACGAGCAGTTCAAAGTTGACAAGCACTCCGTAGACAAGGCCTGGTGGCCGATCCTGGAGGCGTACCACCCGGTCGTCGACGGGTCCGCCGCGGCAGCGCCGCCCTCGGAGCCCAAGCCGGTCACCGCGCCGATCCCGGTGGTCGGTCAGGCCCCCGTCGCGCGCACCACCGCCAAGCCCGCGAAGCCGCAGCCGATCCCGGCGCAGGCCCCCGCCTCGGCACCCGCGGCCGCAGCCCCGAGCACCGAAGAGGACCGCGTCACCGTCCTCAAGGGGATGCCGAAGGCCCTGGCCTCCAACATGGACGACTCGCTCACGGTCCCCACCGCGACCAGCGTCCGCACCGTGCCCGCGAAGCTGATGATCGACAACCGCATCGTCATCAACAACCACATGTCGCGCACGCGCGGCGGCAAGATCAGCTTCACGCACCTGATCGGCTGGGCGCTCATCCAGGCACTCAAGGAGTTCCCGAGCCAGAACGTCTACTACGCCGAGATCGACGGCAAGCCCTCGGTGGTGGCCCCCGCGCACATCAACCTGGGTATCGCGATCGACATGCCCAAGCCCGACGGAACCCGCGCGCTGCTGGTGCCCAGCATCAAGCGCGCCGACACCCTCAGCTTCAGCGATTTCCTCGACGCGTACGAGGACCTGGTGCGTCGTGCGCGCGGCAACAAGCTCACGCCCGGTGATTTCCAGGGCACGACGCTGTCGCTGACGAACCCCGGCGGCATCGGCACCGTGCACTCGGTCCCCCGTCTCATGCGCGGTCAGGGCGCCATCATCGGCGCGGGTGCGCTGGACTACCCCGCCGAGTTCCAGGGCGCGAGCGACAAGACGCTCAACGAGCTGGCCATCGGCAAGACCATCACGCTCACCAGCACCTACGACCACCGGGTCATCCAGGGCGCGGGGTCGGGCGAGTTCCTCAAGAAGGTGCACGAGCTGCTCATCGGGCAGCGCGGCTTCTACGACGACATCTTCGCGGCGCTGCGCATCCCCTACGCGCCCATCCACTGGGCGGCCGACATCAGCGTCGACCTCTCGGAGCGCATCGACAAGAGCGCCCGCGTGCAGGAGCTCATCAACTCGTACCGCGTGCGCGGCCACCTCATGGCCGACATCGACCCGCTCGAATACGTGCAGCGCACCCACCCCGACCTCGAGATCGAGTCGCACGGCCTGACCTTCTGGGACCTCGACCGCGAGTTCGTCACCGGCGGTCTGGGCACGAAGCGCGTCGCCAAGCTCCGCGACATCCTCGGCGTGCTCCGCGACTCGTACTGCCGCACCATGGGTGTCGAGTACATGCACATCCAGGACCCGATCCAGCGTCAGTGGTTCCAGAGCAACATCGAGGTCAAGTACACCAAGCCCGGGCACGACGAGCAGCTGCGCATCCTGTCGAAGCTCAACCAGGCCGAGGCGTTCGAGACGTTCCTTCAGACCAAGTACGTCGGCCAGAAGCGCTTCAGCCTCGAGGGCGGCGAGTCGCTCATCCCGCTGCTCGACCAGATCCTCCAGGGCGCGGCGTCCAAGGGCCTCGACGGAGCCGCGATCGGCATGGCCCACCGCGGTCGCCTGAACGTGCTCACCAACATCGGTGGCAAGACGTACGGCCAGGTGTTCCGCGAGTTCGAGGGTGCGGTCGCCACCGGCAGCAAGCGCGGCTCGGGCGACGTGAAGTACCACCTCGGCACCGAGGGCACCTTCGTCGGCGACGAGGGCGATGAGCTCCCCGTCTACCTGGCGGCCAACCCCTCGCACCTCGAGACCGTCGACGGCGTGCTCGAGGGCATCGTCCGCGCCAAGCAGGACCGCAAGCCCATCGGCACGTTCTCGTGGCTGCCCATCCTCGTTCACGGCGACGCCGCGTTCGCGGGTCAGGGCGTCGTCGTCGAGACGCTTCAGATGTCGCAGCTGCGCGGGTACCGCACCGGCGGCACGATCCACGTCGTGGTGAACAACCAGGTCGGCTTCACCACCACCCCCACCGACGCGCGCACCTCCGTGTACGCCACCGATGTGGCCAAGACCATCCAGGCCCCCGTGCTGCACGTGAACGGCGACGACCCCGAGGCCGTCGTCCGCGCGGCCGAGCTGGCGTTCCTGTACCGCGAAGAGTTCCACCGCGACATCATCATCGACCTGGTCTGCTACCGCCGACGCGGCCACAACGAGGGCGACGACCCCTCGATGACGCAGCCGCTGATGACCAACCTCATCGAGGCCAAGCGCTCGGTGCGCCGTCTGTACACGGAGTCCCTCGTCGGTCGCGGCGACATCACCGAAGACGAGTACGAGCAGGCCAAGCAGGACTTCCAGAACCGTCTCGAAGTCGCGTTCGCCGACACCCACGAAGCCGAGACCGGTACGACCCCCGTCGTCACGGCCGACGCGGTCGACGACGTGCCCACGGGCGCGCCCGAGACCACCGGCGTCTCGCGCGAGGTCGTGCAGCACATCGGCGACGCGTTCGTGAACAAGCCCGACGGCTTCACCGTGCACAACAAGCTGCAGCAGCTCCTCGACAAGCGTCTCGACATGAGCCGCAACGGCAACATCGACTGGGCCTTCGGCGAGCTGCTCGCCTTCGGCTCGGTGCTGATGGAGGGCACCCCGGTGCGCCTGGCCGGTCAGGACTCGCGCCGCGGCACGTTCGTCCAGCGCCACTCGGTGCTGCACGACCGCGACAACGGTCAGGAATGGCTGCCGCTGGCGAACCTGAGCGAGAACCAGGGACGTTTCTGGGTCTACGACTCGCTGCTGAGCGAGTACGCGGCCATGGCGTTCGAGTACGGCTACTCGGTCGAGCGCGCCGACTCCCTGGTGCTGTGGGAGGCGCAGTTCGGCGACTTCGCCAACGGCGCGCAGTCGGTCATCGACGAGTTCATCTCGTCGGCCGATCAGAAGTGGGCTCAGCAGTCGAGTGTCGTGCTGCTACTCCCCCACGGCTATGAGGGCCAGGGACCCGACCACTCGTCGGCCCGCATCGAGCGCTACCTGCAGATGTGCGCGCAGGACAACATGATCGTCGCGCGCCCGTCGACGCCGGCCTCGTACTTCCACCTGCTGCGCCGCCAGGCGTACCAGCGTCCGCGTCGTCCGCTCATCGTCTTCACCCCGAAGGCCATGCTGCGTCTGCGCGGAGCCACGAGCCCCGTCGAGGACTTCCTCGAGGGTCGCTTCGAGCCGGTGCTCGACGACAACCGCGGTGTCGACCGCGGCGCCGTCACGCGCGTGCTGCTGCACGCCGGAAAGATCCACTGGGATCTGCGCGCCGAGCTCGACAAGAACCCGAACCCGAACATCGCCCTCGTGCGCCTGGAGCAGTACTACCCGGCGCCGATCGAAGAGCTGACCCGCGTGCTCGAGCAGTACCCGAACGCCGAACTGGTGTGGGTCCAGGACGAGCCCGAGAACCAGGGCGCGTGGCCGTTCATCGCGCTCGAGATCGCCGACCAGCTCGGTGGCCGCTCGATCCGCAACATCTCGCGTGCCTCCGCGGCGTCGACCGCGACCGGCTCGCCCAAGGTGCACGCGAACGAGCACGCCGCCATCATGGCGGAGGCGCTCGCGCGCTGATCCGTACGTCGAAGGGCCCGGTCGATATCGTCGACCGGGCCCTTTCGCGTGGGCGGATTCCTCGCGTCAGGATGCCGAGACCGCCGACGCGTCAGGATGCCGGCGGCGCCAGTCCGAGCGTCGGAGCCAGCGCGGGAATGGCGAACGCGAGGCTCGCGTCGAGCGCTTCGCCCGTATGACCCGCACCCTCGACGATGTGCGTCAGCACGGTGAACCCGGCGGCCTGCGCGGCCTCGGAGTTGGCCTTCTGTCCCGGGCCGTAGGTGGTGTCGGCGCTTCCCCACGTGAAGATCGCCAGGTGACCGGTGTAGGTCCCGGCGGGAGCGGCCGCCATGATCACCGACGGCTTGTTGGCCTGGAACGCGCCCGCGTCGCCGTTGTACGTGTCGGCCACGGTCTCGGCGACGTGCTCGGATCCCGGGAACTCGTTGCCCATGACGTCGAGCATCTGCCCCCACACGTCCGGGTACTTCGAGCCGTACATCGCGGCGCACGAGCCGCCGTTCGAGAAGCCCCCGATGGTCCAGTACCGGTGGTCCTTCACGATGTTGAGGTTCTTCTCGGCCCACTGCGGCACGAGCTGGTTGATGTAGGTCGACACGGCGCCGTACTTCGCGGAGTCGACGCACGCGGGATCACGGTCGGGGGCCCCCAGCTGGTCGACGACGACGGCGATCGGGGCGAGGCCCCTGTTCTTCGCCGCGAAGGCATCGAGCGCTTTGGCCAGCGCCGTCGGATCCGGTGAACCGGGCTGCCCCATCATGAAGACGAGTAGCGGGAGGGCCGGCGGGTTCGCGACCTGTGCTGCGGGCGGAAGGTACAGCGAGGCGTCTCGAGCCGCGAACTGCCCGGTGGGAATCTTCGCGTTCCCCGACAGAGCACTCAGCGCCCCCTGCGTCGGCATCCCCGCGGGCGGCTCCCAGGTCTGGTAGAGCGTCGCCGGGTCTCCCGCGACGGCGGCCTGCGCGGGAAGAGCCGCGGGATCGAGCGCCTGCACGCCGAGGATGGCGGCGAGGTTGTGCGTCACCCCGTAGGCGGTGTTGACGCCGAGCGCGGCGGCCAGGAGAGCCGCCACCACCGTCAGCGCACCGGCGATCCGACGCCCCCACGGGCGTCGGCAGATGCCCACGACGCCCACCGCGGCCGCAGCGACGCCGCTCGCCGCCCAGACGGCGGCCCCGGCGGGTAGCGGACCCTGGAAGAGGTTCAGGGCCTCGAGGATGTGGGCGACGATGTACATCACCACCCCCGCGGCGACGCCGATGACGAGCGTGCGGACCACGCGGCGCGGAGCCCACGACACCACGGCGAGCGCACCCACCCCGGCGATGATCGCGCACACGATCAGCAGCGGACTGTCGATCAGCTCGAACGACAGCAGGAAACGGTTCATCGGCGGCCCTCCCACGCACTCCTCGCCAGAGCGACCATCTCATGACGGGAGGCGTCGGGAAGGTAGGCGCGTCCGACGGCGGCCCCGATCGCGGGGAGCTGGAGCGGGTCGCGGTACGCCAGGGCGAGCGGACGGTACCGGGGGCGGAACTTGCCCTTGAAGCGGAACAGCGAGGCGAAACCGTATGCCGGCTCGAGCACCTCCGCCAGCCAGCGCAGCAGTGCCCGCAGCGGGGCGGGGTCGCCGTCGACCGGCTCGGCCGGGTCGTCGGCGAGCGGAGCGCCCGACAGGCTGAGCACCGTGGCGCCCTCTTCCTGCAACTGCAACGCGGCCTTCGCGATGAGGAACTCCATCATGCCGTTGGGTCCGTCGGTGCGACGGCGCATGAAGTCGAGGGTCCACCCGGTGATCTCACCGTCGGTCCAGCTCGGCATCCAGCTCGTCACCGCTTCGACACGGTCGTCGGGGCCGACCGCGAGGAGCAGACGCACCTCGCGGTCGCGCAGCTCGTCGAGGGAGCCGAGCGTGAAACCCATCTCGGGCAGCGCGCGGTCGGCCACCCACTCCTCGTCGATCGCGACGACCTGCGACGCCTGACCCACGGTCAGCTCGTGCCACCGCGTCCAAACCGCGGTGTAGCCCTCGCGTTCGGCGCGGGTGAGCGGCTGGCGCACTTTCTGCCAGGTCTTGCCGGCGAAGGTCAGACCCGCGAGGTCCATGACCGTCTCGACCCCGACGGGCACGTGCCGCCACCCGAGGCTCACGAGGTCGTCGAGGGTGTCGCCGTGCACGCTGTAGAAGGCGGGGATCCAGCCGTGCTCGAGGCAGTAGTCGGTGAACCCGCGCAGCGCCTCGATCCGGCGCCCCGCGGGGGCCAGAGGATCGGCGACGGCCAGGGCGACGTCACCGGTCAGCCGGTACGCGACGGCGCACTCTCGGTCGTCCGAGTACCAGTGGCGGTTGCCCTCCCACGTGCCGAGGAAGCCGAGGGTGTCGCTCCCGCGCCGCAGCAGCTCGCGGTAGTGCGCGTGTCCCCCCGCGACGGGACGGCGGGCACGACGGTAGAGCCAGAGGATCGCGGCGACCACGACGGCCCAGAACAGCACCCCGATCCACTGGTAGACGAACAGCGCGGGACCCTGATGCGGGAAGGCCGACGAGCCACCGGGGTGGGTGAACGACGGCGGCAGGAAGCGCCGCAGGGTGAGGCCGAGCATCTCGGGAAGCGACAGGTCGCGGTTGAACGAGCGGCGGTTGAGCGACTCCACGACGAAGAACGTCGTCCCGCAGGCGACGAAGGCGACGGCGACGACGGCGGTGACCACTGCGGCGGCCTTGCGCGTGGCGCGCACCGAGAAGCGCGCGCGGGTGACGACGAGAGCCGCCGCCAAAGCGAGCGGGATGACGATGGTCGCGATCGCCCAGAGCACGTATTCGGCGCCGCTGCCGTCGACCCACGGGTCGATCTGCAGGCGGCCGTCGAGCAGCGAGATCACCGGCAGCACGGCGGATGCCACGAGCACCAGCATCGCGAGGACCCACGCCGCCCGCCGCCCTCGGCGCAAGCCCCACGCCGCGATCAGCAGGAGCACGAGCGGCACGATCGCCAGCAGAGCGGGGCCGGCGCCCCGGGTCATGAGGAGGGCGATCTGTTCGTCGCACACCGCCTCGGCGACCCGGCCGCATCGGCTGAGCATTGCATCGTCGTACTGGGTGTAGGCCTCGACGACGAGCGAGAGGGGTCCGCGACCACCGCCGCTGACGAGGGCCACGAGGGGGCCGCTGCCCACGACCGCGACGAGCATCGCGAACAGCGTGCGGGTCTCGCGTGTCGAGCTGCGATGCCACGAACGGCGCTCGCGTCCCCGCGCGAGCACGGCGCCGACGCCGAGGCCGATGACCGCGGCGGTCAGGCGGTACCACGAGTCGGCGTCGCCCGCGTAGAGCGCGAACAACGCCAGCAGGGCGAAGCCCACCAGCCGCAGCCGTCGACGCCAGAGCGTCGGGGCGAAGGCGGATGCCGCCATGACCACCCCGGCGATGGGGGTCGTGGGATCGAGCACGGGAACCTCGGCGGCGACCACCGGACGCAGATCGGTCACCGTCCACGCCGCCGCGTGCAGGCCGATCCCGACCACGAGACCGCTCAGTCCCAGCACGACCAGCAGCAGACCGGCCCGGCGCGAGCCCAGCAGGCGCTCGGCGTACGCCAGCACCGTCAGCGCGAGCAGCACCGACGACACGGCGTCGATCGTCGAGTCGGGCACCACCAGCGCGGTGACCAGGGTCCACCACCGTCCGTTGGCGAAGGTGGCGAGCGGACCCGCCCCCCAGACGAGGGCGTCCTCGCCCCAGAGCGCCCCGGTCGCGGCCGCGGTGGCGAGCACGGCCACCACCACGCAGAGCGACACGGGGTGGTCTCGCACGTACCGGCGGGACACCGCGCCGAGGGTGCGCAGCCGCGCGCGGAGGCGCGACGGCGCCCGCTCAGCGGACAGGGGTGGGGAGGGTTCGGACATCGCCCCGGATTTTACGGGGAAAGGCTATGGACGAGGGGTCAGTACCAGATGTCGAGGAGCGGGGTCGCTTCGGGGGTGAAAGCGCCGTCGAGGGCGGCGAGGGCTTCTGCGTCGCCGAGCACCGTTCCCGCGGCCGCCAGCTCCGTTGCGCGCACGCCACCCAGGAGCAACGACGAGAGGGCCCCCACACTCAGCTCGACGTCGGGGGCGTCGTCGCCGGCCGGGGTGACCGTCGCCTCTCCGGACTCATCGATGCGCACGGCCCACGAACCGTCGGCGAAACCGAGCGGGTCGTGCACGGCGAGCACGAGATCGAGCGTTCCGGCGTAGCGGCGCGAGGTCAGCGCGCCGGCGACGTCGAGGATGCGGAGCCAGTGATGGTCGGTGAGGGTGGCGGTGACAGCCCGGCGATCGGACACCATCCACTGCACCGGAGGCACGACCGGCTGCAGCGATGCCGTCACGCGCGCGACGAGGTCGTGCTCGATCGCGTAACGCCAGAGCGCCGCGTACGCCTCGTCACCGTCGGCGAAGAGGGCGCGGATGCTGAGTTCGTGCGCCGTGTAGTCGTCGCCCGGATCCTCGCCGATCGTGTAGACCAGGATGCCGCGTTCCACGCCGTCGAGATCGCGATACGCGACCGCCCGCACCTTCTTGCCGTCTTTCGCATCGGGGGTGAGTCCCGCCATCCCCCGCCAGCGGCCCTCCCACCCGGCGACGGATCCGGGCCGACGCGTACGGATGCGCTCGTGCACCGCTGCCAACCGCTCGGGGAGGCTCTCGCGCGGGACGAAATCGAGACGGCCGGGGGCCACGGGGCCGGTCCAGCGCGCCCGCCGGGTGTCGACGACGACGTCGCTCGCCCAGGCGGCGGGCGAGAAGCCCCAGCGCCCGTAGATGGTCGCCTCGGTGACGGTGAGCCCCGCGATCGCGTACCCGGCCGACACCGCGGTGCGCAGCTCGCCGGTCAGCATGGCGCGCGCGATGCCGCGCCGGCGGTGGGTCGGCGCGACGGTGACGGCGCTGATCGAGTACAGCGGCGCGATGCGCCCCGGAGACACGGTCAACTCAGCCGGCCAGGAGTCCACCGTCGCCACCGGCGAGGCGGGCTCTGAGCCGGCGGGGTCGAACACGCCGACCAGTCGACGCGAACGCAGCGCGCGACGGGCGCTCTCGACCTCGTCGTCCGACGGCTCCTCACCGAGGAAACCGCGCGAGACCGATCTCAGGAAGTCGACGAACCCCGACCCGTCGGGGTCGACCACCGCGTAGTCGAAGCCGGAGTCGGACAGGGTCGCCGAGGACTCGGCATCCGCGGGAAGAGGGAGCGTGTCGATGATCGCCATGCCCCCAGCCTACGGACGGCCTCCGACACGCGCCGAGCCGGGGCCCGGAAGGGTCAGTGCGTCGCCTGGATCGCCCGCAGGCGCGAGAGCACCTGATCGCGCAGTTCGTCGGGCGCGGTCTCTTTGCACGCACGCGCGACCACGTCGGTCAGCGTGCGGGCCACGAGGGCCTCGTCCTGGCATCCCGGGCAACTCTCGAGGTGCTCGCGGATGTCTTTGTGCTGGGTCTTGCAGACCTCGTTGCGCAGGTACTCTTCGAGGTCGCGTCGTGCTTGGTCGCAGCCGCAGTCGCTCATTTCGTCTCTCCCGTGGCGGTCTGGATGCCGCGCTCTCTGGCGTAGTCCGACAGCAGGTCGCGCAGCAGCCGCCGGCCGCGGTGCAGACGGCTCATGACCGTGCCGATCGGAGTTTTCATGATGTCGGCGATCTCCTGGTAGGCGAAGCCCTCGACGTCGGCGAGGTACACCGCCATCCGGAAATCCTCGGGGATCGACTGCAACGCGTCCTTGACCACGGATGCCGGCATGTGGTCGATCGCTTCGGCTTCCGCCGAACGGGAACTGCTCGCGGTGGTCGACTCGGCACCGCCGAGCTGCCAGTCCTCCAGATCGTCGATGGCGCTCTGGTAGGGCTCGCGCTGCTTCTTGCGGTACGTGTTGATGTACGTGTTCGTCAGGATGCGGTAGAGCCACGCCTTCAGGTTCGTGCCCTGCGTGAACGACGCCCACGAGCCGAAGGCCTTCACGAAGGTCTCCTGCACGAGATCGGCCGCATCGGCGGGATTGCGCGTCATGCGCATCGCCGCGGCGTAGAGCTGATCCATGAAGGGCAGCGCCTGCTCTTCGAACTGTTCACGAGGCTCCACGTGGAGTGGGCTCGCGTTCGCCGTGTCGTCCATTGCGCGCCAGTCTACGTCGGGCATCGCGAGGCTCACCGGAGTGGCCCCTGCCCTGCTCTCGCGCTCGAGAAGTGCGGTCACGTGTCGTCCCCTTTCACTAGGCTAGGAACCGATGACTCCCCTCGGGTATTCCCCTTCAACCGCCACTCCCCGCGGTGCGTGGGACGCGCCCACCGCCGCCCATCCCGTGGATGCCACGGTCACGGTGCCCGGGTCGAAGTCCCTCACCAACCGCGAACTCGTGCTCGCCGCCATCGCCGACGGCCCGGGCACCCTGCACGCGCCCCTGCACTCCGACGACTCCGCGCGCATGATCGATGCGCTGCGGGCCCTCGGAGTCGGCATCGACGAGGTCGAGACCGACTCCCCGTTCGGGCCCGACCTGCTCATCACCCCGCCCGCGTCGTTCACGGGTGACTCGACCGTCGACTGCGGCCAAGCCGGGACCGTCATGCGGTTCGTCGCCCCGCTCGCGGGCCTCGCCCGCGGCGACGTGCACGTCACGGCGCACGAGAGCGCGCTACACCGCCCCATGGGCGCGATGATCCGCGCCCTGCGCGAGGTGGGCGTCGACATCGACGACGGCGGGCACTGGGCGCTGCCGTTCTCGGTCCGCGGCCACGGCCACGTGCGCGGCGGCGAGGTCGAGATCGACGCGAGCCAGTCCAGCCAGTTCGTCTCGGGCCTGCTGCTGGCCGCCCCGCGCTTCGACGTCGGGCTGCACCTGCGTCACGTGGGCTCGCGGCTGCCCAGCATCCCGCACATCGACATGACCGTCGAGGCCCTCGCTCACCGGGGGATCCACGTCGAGCGCCCGGCGCCCGGCGAGTGGATCGTGCCCGCCGGACCCGTCCGCGCGAAAGACGTCTCGATCGAGCCCGACCTCTCCAACGCCGCACCGTTCCTCGCCGCCGCGATGGTCACCGGGGGCTCGGTCACCGTCACGGGCTGGCCGTTGCACAGCACCCAGCCGGGGGCCCTGCTGGGCGACATCCTCGCCGAGATGGGCGCGCGCGTCAGCCGCCGGGCGGGAGCGCTCACCGTCGCCGCGGGCGAGGGCATCAGCGGGGTCGAGCTCGACCTCTCGGCCGCGGGCGAGCTCGCGCCGACCCTCTTCGGTCTCGCGGCCTTCGCCGACGGTCCCACCACGCTGCACGGCATCGGGCACATCCGCGGTCACGAGACCGACCGCATCGCGGCGCTGGTCGGCAACCTGCGTTCGCTCGGGGGCGAGGCCCACGAGCTCGAAGACGGCATCCGCATCGTGCCGCAGACTTTGCGCGGCGGCGAGTGGAAGGCCCACCACGACCACCGCCTCGCGACGACCGGCGCGCTGCTCGGTCTGCGCGTCGCCGGCGTGCAGGTCGACGACATCGGCACGACCGCCAAGACCCTCCCCCAGTTCGCCGCGCTCTGGCGCGCAATGCTCGATCCGGACGGATCGACGGATGCCGTGGGCTGACGCGTGAGCTGGCTCGACGACAGCGACGACGACGACGACCTGGAGTACGACGAGTCGTCGATCCGAACGCGCCCGAACCCGAAGGCCAACCGGCCGCGCACCAAGCGTCGACCCGCGCACGCCGACGCGCAGATCGCCCGGGTGCTCGGCGTCGACCGCGGCCGCTACACCGTGTTGATCGACGAAGACGGGCCCGACGAACGACGCGTGCTCGCCACGCGGGCGCGCGAGCTGCGCAAGCAGCCCATCGTCAACGGCGACCGGGCCCGCGTCGTCGGCGACCAGTCGGGTGACGAGGGCACCCTCGGGCGCATCATCGGTCTCGAGGAGCGCACGTCTCTGTTGCGCCGCAGTGCCGACGACACCGATCAGGTGGAGCGGGTGATCGTCGCCAACGCCGACCAGATGCTGATCGTCGTGGCCGCCGCCGACCCCGAGCCCCGCGAGCGCCTCGTCGACCGCTATCTCGTCGCGGCCCTCGACGCCGGCATCCGTCCCCTGCTCGTCGTCACCAAGACCGACCTCGCCGACCCCACCGAGTTCCTGTCGCACTTCGACGGCATCGACCTGCGCGTGTTCACGAGCGCGCAGGGGGCGATGCCCCTCGACGCCATCGGCGAAGCCATCGCGGGGCACTCCACCGTCTTCGTCGGTCACTCCGGCGTCGGCAAGTCCACCCTCGTGAACGCGCTGACAGGTTCGGAGCGAGCCATCGGTCACGTCAACGTGGTCACCGGACGCGGGCGGCACACCTCGTCGTCGGCGGTGTCGCTGCGCTACCGCGGTCCCGCGGGGTCGGGGTGGGTCATCGACACCCCGGGCGTCCGCTCCTTCGGCCTCGGCCACGTTAACCCCGCGCACGTGCTGGGGGCCTTCACCGACCTCGCCGAAGCCGCCGAGGAGTGCCCGCGCGGCTGCACGCATCTTCCCGATGCGCCCGACTGCGCGATCGCCGAAGCCGTGGCATCCGGTCGCCTGGGTCCCGGGGCTGCGGCGCGCCTCGACTCCCTGCATCGCCTGCTGACCACGTTCCAGGCCATCGAGCGTTCTAGGCTGGAGGGGTGACGAACCTCGCGAAGGGCGACACTGCGCCCGATTTCACCCTGCTCGATCAAGACGAGCACCCCGTCTCGCTGAGCGACTTCCGTGGCCGCCGCGTGATCCTGTACTTCTACCCCGCGGCCCAGACTCCCGGCTGCACGACGCAGGCCTGCGATTTCCGCGACAGCCTCGCATCGCTTCAGGGCGCCGGATACACCGTGCTCGGCCTCTCGCGCGACCTGCCCGAGAAGCTGCGGGCGTTCCGCGACAGCGACGGGCTGACCTTCCCGCTGCTGAGCGACGCCGACCACACGGTGCACGAGGCCTACGGCGCGTGGGGCGAGAAGCAGAACTACGGCAAGACCGTCACCGGTGTGCTGCGCTCGACCTTCGTGATCGACGAAGAGGGCACCATCACCGAGGCGCTCTACAACGTCAAGGCCACCGGCCACGTCGCGCGTCTGCGCAAGACCCTCGGTCTCGCCGCCGCCTGACCCGCGCTGCCACGACCCCGTCCCGCTCCGGCGGCGGCGGGGTCTTCGCGTGGGTGCCGGGCGGAGCGCTCAGGACTCGTCGTCGCGCCGGCGCGGCGCCGAGGCCCGCACCGCGAGCACCAGCAGCACCAGGCCGATGACCCCGGGGACCGCGATGAGCAGGGCGATGCCCGGCGCCGCCCACTCCCCCGTGATCGCACCGATCGCGACCGACAGGATCAGCAGCTGGGTGACGATGCCGCCCGAGCGCCCGGCCGACACGTCGCGCGCGGTGGCGACGGCGAAGGCGCCGACGATGGCCGCGCCGATGACGGTGAGCACGATGAGCGCGAGGGAGCTGACGATCGAGTCGGTGTCACCCCCGAGCAACGCCACGATCTGCCAGCCGGCGAGGGCCAGGATGCCGACGGCCTCGAGAGCCAGAAGAGCGGCGGCCGTGAGACGAACAGGCATCGAACAGGCCCTCCCGACGGCGCAGCGGCGCCGTTACGTTCCGGAAACCTACCGGTTACCTCTTGATCAGGCGGAAACGCTATGGGAGCATGGAACAAGCCGTGTGCTCCCACAGCGAAGTGGGGCGAGCAATCGCTCGCGTTCCCACCAGGGTACCGGACCCGAATCTCGGTGCCGAATCGATCATTTTTCTGTTACAAGGAGCACCCCTATGGATTGGCGCGACAAAGCAGCCTGCCTGACCGTCGACCCCGAATTGTTCTTCCCGGTCGGAAACACCGGCCCCGCGGTCGACCAGATCGAGAAGGCCAAGTCGGTCTGCGCGCGCTGCACCGTCACCGAGGTCTGCCTGCAGTACGCCCTCGAGTCCGGTCAGGACTCGGGCGTGTGGGGTGGCCTCAGCGAAGACGAGCGTCGCGCCCTCAAGCGCCGCGCCGCGCGCGCCCGCCGCGCCTCCTGACGTCGTCGCCGAGAAGGCCCATCCCTCTGGGGTGGGCCTTCTCGGCGTTTCGGTCCGACCCGCGCGCCCTCGGCCCGAGCTCAGACCGACGAACCACCGATGTAGCGCAGCGGGATCTCGATGGTCACCTCGGTGCCGCTGCCCATGAGCGTGTGCCAGTCGATCGTGCCGCCGAGCTCTCCCTGGATGAGGGTGCGCACGATCTGCGTGCCGAGGCCGCGACCCACCTGACCCTCGGGAAGGCCCACTCCGGTGTCGCGGACCTTCACCTCGAGCATCTCGTCGCCGCGCTCGGCGGCGATCTCGACGTCGCCCTCCTGCCCCGCGAGCCCGTGCTCGACGGCGTTGGTCACGAGTTCGGTGAGAGCGAGGGCGAGCGGCGTGGCGAACTGGCTCGGCAGCGTGCCGAACTTGCCGGTGCTGCGGGTGCGCGCGCGGGTGTTGGGCGCCGCCGCGACCTCGGCCACGAGCTTCAGCACCCGCGCGAAGACGTCGTCGAAGTCGACGTTCTGCGCCAGCCCCTCCGAGAGCGTGTCGTGCACGACGGCGATCGCCGAGACGCGACGCATCGCCTGGCTGAGGGCGTCCCGGGCCTCGTCGGAGTGGGTTCGACGAGCCTGGATGCGAAGAAGCGAGGCGACCGTCTGCAGGTTGTTCTTGACGCGATGGTGGATCTCGCGGATCGTGGCGTCCTTGGTGATGAGCTCCTGCTCCTGGTGGCGGATCTCGGTGACGTCGCGGCTGAGCACGATCGCGCCGATGCGCGTGCCGCGGTCGCGCAGCGGGATGGTCCGCAGCGACACCTGCACGCCGCGAGCTTCCATGTCGGCCCGCCACGGAGCCCGGCCGCTCACGACGACGGGGAGCGACTCGTCGACGTCTTGGCGCTTGGCGGGGAGGATGCGCGCGGTCACCTCGGCGAGGGACTCGCCCTCGAGCTCGTCGTCGAAGCCCATGCGGTTGAACGCCGACAGCGCGTTGGGGCTCGCGAAGGTCGTGATGCCGTCGACGTCGAGGCGGATGAGGCCGTCCGAGGCGCGGGGCGCTCCACGCCGCGGAGCGGTGGGGGCGGTCAGGTCGGGGAACTCGGCGGACGAGATCATTCCGAAGAGGTCGTCGGCGCAGTCGTTGAAGGTGATCTGCTGGCGGGAGGGGGTGCGCGTCTCGCCCAGGTTGGTGTGGCGCGTCAGCACGCCGACGGTGGTCACGGCGTGACCCTCGCGCGAGAGCTCGCGCACGATCGGCACGGCGCGGACGCGGGTGGGCGTCTCTTCGAACCAGTCGGGCGAGGCCGAATCCACGATGCGCCCGCTCTGGAACGCCTCGCGCACCTGCGTGCGCCACTGGGGACGTACGCGATCGCCGACGATGTCGCGGTAGAACAGCGTCGCCGCTCCCCCGGGACGCGTGTGCGCGACGGCGACGAACGAGTCGTCGGGGGTGGGTACCCAGATCACGATGTCGGCGAAGGCCAGGTCGGCGAGCAACTGTCCATCGCCGGCGAGGCGGTGCAGCCACTCCACATCGGCTTCGCTCGAGCGGCCCTGGGCGTAGACGAGTTCACTGAGTGTCGACACCCCTCCAGACTAGAGGGCTCGTCCGGCGGGACTCGCGGGGTCTTCACCGCGCCGGCGCGGGAACCCCGGGCGTGGGTGAACTCGAAGGTGAACTTCGCCAGGCCGTCTCCTTCGGGCGGGCGAAGCGACAGACCATCACCGACGCGCGGAAACGCCCGCACATCGCTGCACGGGTTACGCCGCACCTCTCGTTCGCGTCTCACGGGTGATTCTCGTGTGCCCACCGAAACGGGGACATACTGACCGGATGACGGACGCGTCCTCACCCCGCGAGCGATTCGTCCCGGCAGACCAGGTCGCTCGGACGCTGGGCTTAGGTGTCGCCGACGTCATCGCGCTCGCCCGCGAGGGGCAGCTGCGCGGCGTCGAGATCGGGGAACCGCCACGATGGCGGATCGCCCTCGACAGCGTCGACGCCTACCTCGACGAACGGAGCGAGACGGCTCGCCGGGCGGCTCTCTGGCGGCAGTCGCAGGCGGCGAGTTTCCCCGAACTGTGGGGACGCGGAGACATCCGCCACGACGACTGAACCCGCTCCGGATCCACTCCCCCTCCCCACCTCACCCTTCTCGCGTTTCGTCCACAGAGTCGACGAATGCCCCGGCGGGTGTTCTCCCGCTGGCTTACTCTCGGCCTCATCCCCCCGCTCGTTGGCGCCATTCATGACGACGGAGGGAAGCATGACGCTGCCGCTCACACGCTCGACCACGACCGGGGGCACCGCCGCCCGCCACGACGACTTCTTCAGCCCGCAGAAGACGTCGGCGGACGCCCTTCCCCCGCCCGAGACGTTCATCCGCAACATCGTGCGGGGCGTGCTCGAGGTGCTGGCCGGTGTCCGCGAGGTGGAACAACTCGCGCGCTGGCTGTCGGAGGAGGTCTACCGGTCCCTATCAGTGCGGGCGAACCTCGCGGCACGTGCCCGCAGCGCGCGGCGCGTGGCCGCCCTGCGCGATGTGCACGAGATCCGCAACGTCCATCTCTCGCAGCCCGCCGACGGGGTCGTCGAGGCCACCGTCACCGCGGCCGCCCGCGCTCGCACGCGCGCCATCGCCCTGCGTCTCGAGGGCCTCGACGGGCGATGGCGTGTGACGGCGTTGGCGCTTCTGTGACGACGGTCGATGTTCCCCTGAGGTGCCCCGACATGGGCGCAACGTTCACGCCCATCACTCTTCCGCCGTGGGCACCGTCATCCCGGCGTCGGAACCATACGCTGCACTCTCGACGCATCGGGGAGATCCCAGGCCGAGATGATGACATGCAAGGTCGCGAGCACACCGCATGACGGACGCGCAGCCGTCCGGCGAAGTGATCCTGTACCACCGTGAGGATGGTGCTCCGACCCTCCACGTCCGATTCGACGCGGAGACCGTCTGGTTGAGCCAGCAGCAGATCGCGGAACTTTTACAGACGTCACGTACGAACGTCGTCGAACACATCCAGCACGTCTACGACGAGGGTGAACTCGACGAGGCGGCAACCTGTCGGAAATTCCGACAGGTTCGCGTTGAGGGCCCACGCCGTGTAGCGCGCGAGCTTCCCTTCTACAATCTCGACGCCATCCTCTCCGTCGGCTACCGCGTGAAGATCGCCACGGCCACACAGTTCCGGATCTGGGCCACCCGACAGTTACGCGAATACCTGGTTCGCGGATACGTCGTCAACGAGCAGCGCCTCGAAAAACTCGACGCGATCGTCCACATCCTGCACCGCTCAACGGATGAACTCCTGTCCGGAGTCGCTGACGTCCTCCAGAGCTATCTCCCCGGACTCACACTCCTCCGCGACTACGACGACGGAAAGATTGACGCCCAATCGTCCGTCATGCCCGCGTGGGAACTGACCCTCGATGACGCACACCACATAGTCACGCAACTCCGCAAGGAGTTCCCCGCCGACACGCTACTCGGACGAGAAACGCGGCGACAGACTCACCGGAATCATCGCAACGCTCTACCAGAGCTTCGACGGCCACGACCTCTACCCGACCGTCGAGGAAAAGGCAGCCAATTTGCTCTACCTCGTCGTGAAAGATCATCCGCTCGTGGACGGCAACAAACGCACCGCCGCTGCCCTGTTCGTCACCTTCCTCGCCAGGAACGGCATCCTGAACAAAGCGGGCGGCACAAGGCGGACATCAAACAATGCTCTGGCGGCGACCGCCCTACTCGTTGCCATGAGCGACCCGAAGGAAAAAGACGTCATGATCGCACTCGTGACGAGAATGATCACGAGTAGTCGACGGCGAAGGCCGAGACCAGAATCTACGTAGAAACGTGCAGGAAACTTCCGCGCCCGACCTCGATCACGGCCGCCAGGACGACAAGAAGTTCCCCAACCGCTCGATCGCATCCGAGATCACACGGGCCTCCGGCAGCGTGACGATGCGCACGTGGTCGGTGGCCGGCCAGTTGAAGCCCGACCCCTGCACCAGCAGCACGTGCTCGGCGATGAGGAAGTCGTGCACGAACTTGCCGTCGTCGGGGATCTCGTACACCTCGGGGTCGAACCGGGGAAAGGCGTAGAGCGCCCCGCGGGGCAGCACGCACGAGACACCCGGGATCGCTTCGAGTCCCTGCCAGGCGGCATCCCTCTGCTCGTGCAGACGACCGCTCGGGGCGATGAGCGCGTCGATGGACTGCACGCCCGACAGCGCCGCCTGCACCGCGAACTGCGCCGGCACGTTGGGGCACAGACGCGTGGATGCCAGCAGGTTGATGCCCTGCAGGAAGCCCTGCGCGTGGTCCATGGGCCCGGTGATCGCCAACCACCCCGAGCGGTAGCCCGCGACGCGGTAGGTCTTCGACAGGCCGTTGAAGGTCAGGCACAGCAGGTCGGGCGCGACCGTGGCCATGGGGATGTGCACCGCATCGTCGAACAGGATGCGGTCGTAGATCTCGTCGGCCAGGAGCAGCAGCGAGTGCTCCCGGGCGATGTCGGCGATCCCCTCGAGCACCTCGCGCGAGTAGACCGCACCCGTGGGGTTGTTGGGGTTGATGATGACGATCGCCTTGGTGCGGGGGGTCACCTTCGCGCGGATGTCGTCGAGGTCGGGCTGCCATTCGCGCTGCTCGTCGCACAGGTAGTGCACCGGGGTTCCGCCGCCCAGGCTCGTCATCGCCGTCCACAGCGGATAGTCGGGCGCGGGGATGAGCACCTCGTCACCCTCGTCGAGCAACGCCTGCATCGTCATGGTGATGAGTTCGGACACCCCGTTGCCGAGGTACACGTGGTCGGGGTCGAGGTGGGGGAACCCGGGCTCCTCCTCGTATCGCGAGACCACCGCGCGCCGCGCCGACAGGATGCCGCGGCTGTCGCTGTAGCCGTGCGCGTTGGGGATCGACTGGATCATGTCGCGCACGATCTGATGCGGAGCCTCGAAACCGAACGTGGCGGGGTTGCCCGTGTTGAGCTTGAGGATCGAGTGCCCCTCGGCCTCGAGCCGGTCGGCCTCGACGAGGGCCTCGCCGCGGATCTCGTAGAGGACATCCTTCAGCTTCGAGGACTGGTCGAGGGGGCGTAGCGGGCTCATCGGTTCAGGATATCCCCGCCGGTATCCAGCCAATCGACACCCGGTGGACCGCTCCTGCACCTCCCTGGTGAAACGACGGATGCCGCGCCCCGACGTGGGGGCGCGGCATCCGGGGTCGTTCTTACTTCTTCTTTCCGGCGGCGCGGCGGTCGGCGCGGTTCCCGGATGCCGGCTCCTCGCCGTCGGTGCGCTGCCCGAACGCCCCGCGGGCCGCGGCCGGAGCCGCCTCGGTCGCCGGAGCGGCCGCCTGTCCGGACTGACGCAGACGGTTGGTGGCTGCCTGCTGCACCTGTCCGCGATCGTTGCGCACCTCGACCTCGCCCGCGTCGTTCGCGGCGGAGTACTCGAGGCGCTGCGTCTCGACGGGGCTGACGGTGAGGCCCTTGGCCTCGACCTCGGCGTTGTCGCCCTCGACCTTCTTCACCTCGACTTCGAGGTTGTAGAGGTATCCGACCGACTCCTCCTTGATCTGCCCCATCATCGACTGGAACATCTGGTAGCCCTCGCGCTGGTACTCGATCAGCGGGTCGCGCTGAGCCATGGCACGCAGGCCGATGCCGTCTTTGAGGTAGTCCATCTCGTAGAGGTGCTCGCGCCAGCGGCGGTCGAGCACCTGCAGCACGACACGGCGTTCGAGCTCACGGATCGCCTGCTCGCCGAGGCTCTTCTCGCGATTCTCGTAAGCGATGCGGGCGTCGGAGATGATCTCGCGCTTGAGCCCCTCGGGGGTGATGCGCCCCTTGTTCCCGCCGGCCTCGGCCACGACCTCGTCGATCGACACGCTCACCGGGTACATGGTCTTCAGCTCGGTCCACAGGGCGTCGAAGTCCCACGACTCGGTGTGCCCCGAGCCGGTGTGGTCGTCGATCACCGCGGTGATGGCATCTTCGATGAAGTGCTGCACGCGGTCGGCGATGTCGTCGCCCTGGAGCATGTGACGGCGGTCGGCGTAGATGGCCTCGCGCTGACGGTTGAGCACGTCGTCGTACTTGAGGACGTTCTTGCGCATCTCGGCGTTGCGGGCCTCGACCTGCGACTGCGCGCTCTTGATCGCGCGCGACACCAGCCCCGACTCGATGGCGACGTCGTCGGGGAAGTTGGTGCGCGCGAGGATCGCCTCGGCCGCACCCGACTGGAACAGCCGCATGAGGTCGTCGGTCAGCGACAGGTAGAAGCGGCTCTCGCCGGGGTCGCCCTGTCGACCCGAACGACCGCGCAGCTGGTTGTCGATGCGGCGCGACTCGTGACGCTCGGTGCCCAGCACGTAGAGCCCGCCGGCCTCGACGACCTTGGCGGCCTCTTCGGCGACGGTGTCGCGCGTGCCCTTGTAGACCGAGTCCCACTCCGACTCGTAGGCCTCGGGCGTCTCGACGGGGTCGAGGTTCTTCGCCTTCATCTCTTGCACGGCGAGGAACTCGGCGTTGCCGCCGAGCATGATGTCGGTTCCACGGCCGGCCATGTTGGTGGCGACCGTCACGGCCCCCAGGCGACCGGCGCGGGCGACGATCTCGGCCTCGCGCGCGTGGTTCTTCGCGTTGAGCACCTCGTGGCGCACGCCCTTCTTCGCCAGCAGGCGCGAGAGGTATTCGCTCTTCTCGACGCTGGTGGTGCCGACGAGGACCGGCTGGCCCTTCTCGTGGCGCTCGACGATGTCTTCGACGACCTGCGCGAACTTCGCCGTCTCGTTCTTGTAGACGAGGTCGGACTGGTCCTTGCGCACCATCGGCCGGTTCGTGGGGATGGGCACGACGCCGAGTTTGTAGGTCGACATGAACTCGGCGGCCTCGGTCTCGGCGGTACCGGTCATGCCCGCGAGCTTGTCGTACAGGCGGAAGTAGTTCTGCAGCGTGACGGTGGCGAGGGTCTGGTTCTCGGCCTTGACCGGCACGGCCTCTTTGGCCTCGATCGCCTGGTGGATGCCCTCGTTGTAACGGCGCCCGACGAGGATGCGGCCGGTGTGCTCGTCGACGATCATCACCTCGTCGTTCATGACGACGTAGTCGGTGTCGCGCTTGAACAGCGCCATCGCCTTGATGGAGTTGTTGAGGAACGAGATCAGGGGCGTGTTCGCCGACTCGTACAGGTTGTCGATGCCGAGGTAGTCCTCGACCTTCTCGATACCGGGCTCGAGCACGCCGATCGTGCGCTTCTTCTCGTCGACCTCGTAGTCGACGCCGGCCTCGAGGGTGCGGGCGAGCTTCGCGAACTCGGCGAACCAGCGGTTGGCCTCGCCGGATGCCGGACCCGAGATGATCAGCGGGGTACGCGCCTCGTCGATGAGGATCGAGTCGACCTCGTCGACGATCGCGTAGAAGTGTCCGCGCTGCACGAGGTCTTCTTTGCGCCACGCCATGTTGTCGCGCAGGTAGTCGAAGCCGAACTCGTTGTTCGTTCCGTAGCTGATGTCGGCCTCGTACTGCTCCCGACGCACCTCGGGGGTCTGTCCGGCCACGACGGTTCCGGTCGTCATGCCGAGAGCACGGTAGACGCGGCCCATGAGCTCCGACTGGTAGCTCGCGAGGAAGTCGTTGACGGTGATGACGTGCACACCCTCACCGGCGATGGCGTTGAGGTAGGCGGGGAGGGCCGCCGTCAGCGTCTTGCCCTCACCGGTCTTCATCTCGGCGATGTTGCCCAGGTGAAGGGCTGCGCCGCCCATGACCTGCACGTCGTAGGGACGCTGACCCAGGGTGCGCTTGGCCGCCTCGCGCACGGCGGCGAAGGCCTCGGGCATGAGCTGATCGAGCGTCTCGCCGGCCTTGTAGCGGGCGCGCAGCTCGACGGTCTCGTTGCGCAGCTCGTCGTCGGTGAGCTGCTCGTAGTCCTCCTCGAGCGCGCCGGTCGCTTTGACCACGCCCTGCAGACGGCGGAGGATGCGCCCCTCACCGGCGCGCAGCAGTTTCTCGAGCGGATTGGCCACGAAGCATCTCCATCTGTCGGGTGCGGCGCCCGCGTGGGCACCGGCCTGCGAACAGGCATACATCGCCCATGTTATCCGTGTTACCCGTTCGTGACCTGCGAGGCGGCCGCAATCCGAAAGTCGGCACTCGCGCCCAAAGCGAACACTCGGCGACGGCCCCTACCCCGCGGCCTAGGATCGACCCATGGCCGGTTTCTGGGGCAAGAGGAAGCGCGAAGAGCAAGACGCGGCGGACGCCGATCTCGCCCGCCGGGCGGAGCTCGCGATCGTCGCCGCCGATGAGCGCGTGCGCCTCACCTCCGACGAGCTGGACTTCGCCCGCGCCGAGCTCGGCGACAAGGCCACCGAAGATCTCGCGGCCGCCCTCGAGTCGGTGCGCACGCACCTCGCCGAGGCGTTCCGGCTGCACCAGCTGAACCACGACGAGATCCCCGACACCAAAGACGAGCTGCGCACGCGCAACGCGCGCATCATCCAGCTGTCGCAGTGGGCCGAAGACCTGCTCGAGGAGCGCACGCAGGTGCTCCAGCCCAAGATCGACGCCGTGCGCCGCGCACCCGAGACGATCGCTCGCGTACGCGCCGACCGCGACCGCCTCGCCGAGCGCGTCCCGAACGCCCGCGAGGTCGTCGAGCGGCTGTCGCGCCGTTACAGCGACTCCGCCCTGCAGCAGATCGGCGGGAATCCCGAAGAGATCGAGCAGCTGCTCGACTTCGCCGTGCACACCGCCGCCGTCTCGGAGCGTCGCCGCGAGGCCGGGCAGCGCGAGCAGGCCTCGGTCGCCCTCGAAGCCGCCACCGAATCGGCACGGCGCGCGGAGTCCCTGCTCGACGCGGTCGACATGTTCGAGATCGAAGCGCTCCGCGCGGAGTCCACCCTCGCCGCCGTCGTCGAGGACTCGCGCGGCGATCTCGCCGAAGCCCGTCGCGGCGCCCAGACCCCCGCCGTCACGCAGGCCATGGCCGACCTGGAGCGTGCTCTGGCGGCACTGCCGGCATCCGGAGCCCGCACCGACCCGTTCGCGGCACTGTCGTCCCTGCGGCAGGCCAACGCCGCTCTCGACCACGCGCGCGAGCGCGCCTCACGTCCCGTCCCCTCTCAGGAACAGGTCGAGCACGCGATCGACGACGCCGACCGTCAGCTCGCCGTCGCCCGCGGCCTGATCACCGGCCACCGCGGGTGGATCGGAGCCGACGCGCGGACGCGCTTCGTCGAGGCCGAGCGGTTGCGCGCGGGACTCCCCCTGGGGCCGGTCGCCGAAGACGATCGCGAGACGGTGCTGGCCACCGCTCGCCGGGCCGGCTCGCTCGCCTCGGAATCCCTGCAGATCGCCCAGCGCGACATCGAGCAGTCCCGACCCAGTGAATGGGACGGCAGCGGGCGCGGCGGCGGTTACGGCCGCGGCGGCGGCGGAATGGGCGGCGGCAACATGGTCGGCGGCATGCTGGGCGGTCTCGTCATCGGCTCGCTGCTCGGCGACATCTTCGACGGCTGAGCACGGCCGGATCCGCTTCGCGCGGCGGATGACGCAGCTGCCGCGCTACGGGGTGCGGCTGCGCGAACCCGCGGGCCCCGCCAGACGGAGCCCCTGTCCACCCGGACCGGGGCTCCGTCATGCGGCAGGGTGCGTCAGGACGCGATCTGCTCCGCCGGTGGGGCCTGCGCGGCGAGCGCGATCACGCCGTAGTCCCAGCCCTTGCGGCGGTAGACGACGCTGGGGTGGTCGGTGCGGGCGTCGATGAAGAGGAAGAAGTCGTGGCCGACGAGCTCCATGCGGTCGACGGCGTCCTCGACCGTCATCCACTCGGCGCCGAACTCCTTCTGGCGGATGACGACGGGCGAGTACTCCGCCTCGTCGACATCGGAATCCTGGACCGGCACCTCACCGGTGGCGACGGCGCGCAGCACCTCGACGGAAGCGGGCTCGACGTCGATGCCCGCCAGTTCGCCGGTGCCTTTCTCGAAGCGTGCCCCGCGGGGGTGGTTTCGGGCGTCGACGCGCTTGTCTTTCGCGCGCCGCACCTGCTCGGAGATCTTGTCGACCGCGAGGTCGAGAGCGGCGAACTTATCGGCATCGGTGGCCTCGGCTCGGACCACCGGGCCCTTGCCGTCGAGGGTCAGCTCCACGGTGTCGTCTTCCATGCGCCCGTTGCGGTACGAGCGATGGGTGACCTTGACTTCGAGAGTCTGAGCGCGGGGCGCCAGGTGCTCGATGCGACTGACCTTCTCTTCAACCACGGTGCGGAAACGATCGGTGATACCGACTCCCACTCCGACGATGTTGGTGTCCATCAGTGACCTCCTTGTTCCGGGTTCCGCCCGGTCTAAGGGCGGAACATCCGTCGCCTTCAGTCATCCCCACGCTAGTCCGACGCCACCGCCCTGTCACGTAGCAATCACCTGCGATTCACCTTCTGATGCGCTGCGACGCGGCGTGTACGCGAGCGCGACGGCCCTCACCTCGGCGGCTCCCGCCGCTCGGAGGGCCCGCGTCGCCTCGATGAGCGTGGCCCCGGTCGTCACCACGTCGTCGACGACGACCACCCTGCGCCCGACGACGGACCGCGCGGCGAAGGCTCCCCCGACGTTCTGCTGTCGGGCGATGCGATCGAGGCCGCGCTGATCGGCCGGCGCGCGCCGCACCCGCAGCACGCGCTCCGGATGCCACCCCGCCCGACGCACCAGCAGCTCGACCGGTCGATAGCCGCGGCGTCGGAAGGCCGCAGCCGACGAGGGCACCGGGACGACGAGGGCACCGGAGACAACGGCCGCACGCAAGACATCGGCGAGAGCCGGGGCGAGATCCCGGGCGAGGGAGGTGCGACCGTCTTCTTTGAGGGCGCGCAGGACCCGCGCCGGCACCCCCGAGAACTCGAGCGCGCACAGCACGGGCACCCCCGGCCCCACCTCGCGCGGGACGGGGACGGCGGCCAGAGCCCGGCGGCATCCGGAGCACAGGGACTCATCGAGCGCGCCGCAGCCGGCGCACGCCAGCGGAAGCCAGAAGGTCAGGGCATCGCGGAGGGCCGACGAGATCGTGTCGGTGAGCGCAGGACGAGACATGCGGCCATCGTGGCGGACGCCCCGCACGGGCGCGGGGCGAGAGGCCCGAACCGTGGACGGATGCCGCACCGACCGGGCTGGGGAGAAGCCGCGCCCGCTCAGGACGTGGTGCCCTGCTGCGCCGCCAGCACCCGGATGTTGGAGGCCACCAGGGTCCACGAGCTTCCGCGCCGACTGTAGAGGCGCCCCTGATCGTCGAGCACGCGGACGCTCGTGCTCCCCGCGGCGAGCGTTCGCGCCCCCTCGGGCGCCTGCGCCTCGGTGCCGCGACCGCCCACGCTGAGCTCGCTCAAGCGGCTGACACCGTCGACCGACGAGAGGACGCCGATGGTGGTGTCGTCGAGCCACGCGAGGTCGAACGCCCCCTGCTGCGAGAACGACAGCACGTGCGGCGGACCGAGGTCGATCTCGCCCGCCGAGCGCAGGATGCCGGCGACCCACACCTCGCGCGCACCCGACACGGTGACGATGGCCGCCACCCTCGTACCATCACGGGAGATCTGCATCGCGGTGATCTCGGAGGCATCGGGCCACGCATTGCCGACGTCGCGGGGAACCCCTTCGGGCGTGATGACGTGCAGCTGCGCGGGGGCCGCACTCGGCACGCTCCAGATCGCTCCCTCGGCGTCGATCGTGGGGGCGATGAGGCCCGGGCGGTCGTCGAGCAGGAACGTCCGACCGTCGGCGAGCGCACTCGCCACCGTTCCCTGCTGCGTGCGCACCGCCGCCAGGCTGCGGTCGGCTTCGAGTTCCACCATCGTCGGCGCCAGGGACTCGATCGCGTCGGACAGACCCGGGATCGACTCGACCTGGTCGCCCGACAGGGCGCCGAACACGCCGAGCGAGGTGAGCACCGCCGGCGAGGGATCGATGCGCGTCACGCGCACGGCGACCTCGGAGGCGGTGACCGGGGTGCCCTCCACCGTCATCTGCACCTCGCTGATGCCGGCCGACGACAGGCTGCGCGCCAGCTGCGTCTGCATGCGGTCGAGGGTCGTGCGGTCCAGACTCAACGCCGCCCGCGGCAGTTGTACCTGGGCGACGCCGCCCGACGACAGCGTCACCGAGCGCCCCACGAGCGACAGCTCTTCGGGGAAGGCGTTGCGCACGGCGCCCGACAGCCACGAGCTCGGCTGACCGTCGACCAGGGCCGTCGCGACGCGGCTGGCCACCAGCGCACGGGGGAACCATCGCACGTCCGGGACGATGAAGCTCCACGTCGGGTCGAAGTACGCGATGGATGCCGACTGGTAGACCGTCGGGAACACTTCCTCGTACAGCACGACCCCGTCGGGGGCGGAGGTGATCCGCCACTGGCCGTCGACCTGCGCGAGGGCGAAGGACAGGGTCTGGGCGCTGCCCGTGGCGGCCGGGGCGTAGGCGCCGTCGGCATCCACCCCCGCCACCGTCGACAGCGACACCGTCACCACCGTGCCGTCGGCGGAGGGTGCGGCGCGGCGCGCGGCGAGCGTGTCGATCGTCACGCGGGCGCGGGGGTCCCAGGTGGCACCGGGCGAGAGGAACAGCTTCGCGGTCGCCCAGTCGTCGGCCGGCCCCGAGCCGGCGCGCAGGAATCCCTCGACGATCTCGGCCGGCGACGCGTCGTCCTGCGGACCGTCGGGCACGAACGCGAACGCCTGCGCGTCATCGCTCTGCGGGCCGCGCCCGGGGTTGACGTACCCGGTGGTCGGCAATCCGGTGCACGCCGTCAGGGCGAGTACGAGAGCGAGGCTGACGAGGGCCAGGGCGCGTCTCACGGCATCCTCCCGAAGGTCGAGCGGTTGAGCGAGATGGGCTGGGTGAGCCCCAGCGCCTCGAGGGCGCCGCCCTGCTCGTCGTCGGGGACGAGAGGCAGGGGCGAGGCGCCCGCGGGTCGTCCGTCTCGGGGCAGGGTGAGCACGAAGTTGGATCCGCGGCCCGGTTCCGACCACACCGCCAGGGTGCCGCCGTGCAGCCGCGCGTCGCCCAGGGCGATCGACAGGCCCAGACCCGTGCCGCCGATCGTGCGCACCCGCGACGGGTCGGCCCGCCAGAACCGGTCGAACACGCGCTCGACGTCGTCGGCCTTCATGCCCAGACCGAAGTCGCGCACGCCGAGTGCCACGGCGTCGCGGTTGCTGTCGACCGAGACGACGATCGGCCGCCCCTCGCCGTGCTCGATCGCGTTGCCGAGCAGGTTGCGCACCACGCGCCGCACGCGGCGGGCGTCCATGTCGACGGGGGTGTACCCGCCGGGTGCGACCAGGCGCACGTCGGAGCCGTGCCCTTCGGCGAGCTGCTCCATCGAGAGGATCACGTCTTCGGCGAGGTGGGCGAGGCTCGTCGCCTCGAGCTCGAGCTGCACGGAGCCGGCGTCGTACCGGCTGATCTCGAGCAGGTCGGTGAGCAGCACCTCGAAGCGCTGCACCTGCGCGTGCAGCAGCTCGGCCGCGCGTCCCGTGACCGGATCGAACTCCTCGCGCTGGTCGTTGATGATGTCGGCGGCGAGGCGGATCGTCGTCAGCGGCGTGCGCAGCTCGTGCGAGACGTCGGACACGAAGCGCTGCTGCACGAGCGAGAGGTCGGCCAGCTCCTTGATCTGCGACTCGATGCTGTCGGCCATGGCGTTGAACGACCGGTTCAGCGTCGCCAGCTCGTCTTCGCCGCGCACGGGAAGACGCACGCCCAGATCGCCCGCCGCGAGCTTCGCGCTGGTCTCGGCGGCATCCGCGATGGGCGTGGTGATCGAGCGCAGCACGAACCACGCGATCGAACCGATGAGCACCACCAGGATCAGACCCACCACCCACAGCAGCACCTGGACGAACGCGAGGGTCTGCGAGGCGCTGATGAGGTCGTACCCCATGTACAGCTCGTAGGAATCGACCCCGTCTTCGGCCGGGAAGCGCAGTTGATGACCGACCAGGATGCCGGGAACGTCACGGCCCCCGTCGGAGGGCAACGCCACCGACTGCCACCACTGCAGATCGGGACTCGACTGCACCTGTTTGCGCAGCGCGTCGGAGACGAGGCCCGACTCGAACGCGGGCGAGATGAACGGCTGCGGCGCCAGGGGCGAGGGCGGACCGATGCGGTACAGCGCGATCAGATCGCTCGAGGACTGCTGCGACAGCCGCGTCGCGATGCCGTTCATGAGCGTCTGCGCCGCGGCCGGATCGGTCGAGTCGACGGCCGCGTCGAGCGTGGCCTGCGCCGACGCGGTCGCGCGCTGGGCCTCGAGGAGCACCTGGTCCTTGCGGGCGGTGAACAGCTCGTTCTGGATGACGAGGGCCATCGCCACGCACGTGACGAGGATGGTCACGGCGGTGAGGGCCACCGTGATGAGGATCGTGCGGAAGCGCAGGGAGCGTCGCCACAGCGTCGCCAGGCGATCGCGGACCGCCCGCCAATCGCGCCAGCTGCTGACCCGCGGCGGGAGCGTCCGCACCGCGCCCGTCATCGCGCGCTCAGGCCACCGCGCCGGCGCGGTAGCCCACGCCGCGCACGGTGGTGACGATCCGCGGGTTGTCGGGGTCGGCCTCGATCTTGGCGCGCAGGCGCTGCACGTGCACGTTCACCAGACGGGTGTCGGCCTTGTAGTGGTAGCCCCACACCTGCTCGAGCAGCATCTCGCGCGAGAACACCTGCTGCGGCTTCTCGGCCAGGGCGACGAGCAGTTCGAACTCGAGCGGCGTCAGCGCGATCGGGCTGTCGCCACGGCGCACCTCGTGCGCGGCGACGTCGACGACGAGGTCGCCGATGCGCAGCGTCTCGTCGACGGGAGCCTGGGACGGCCGCAGACGCGTGCGGATGCGAGCCACCAGCTCCTTCGGGTTGAACGGCTTCATGATGTAGTCGTCGGCGCCCGACTCGAGGCCCTTCACCAGGTCGGCGGTGTCGGTGCGCGCGGTGAGCATGATGATCGGCACGCCGGACTCGGCGCGCACGCGCGTGCAGATCTCGATGCCGTCGACCCCCGGCAGCATGAGGTCGAGCAGGATGAGGTCGGGTCGCTCGGTGCGCCACGCGTCGACGGCCTGGGCGCCGTCGGCGCAGAAGACCGTGTCGAATCCTTCGGTGCGCAGCACGATGCCGATCATCTCGGCCAGCGCGGTGTCGTCGTCGACCACCAGGATCCGTGAAGTCATTCGGGGGTACGTCTTCCGTCTCGAACCCGTGCGGCACGGGCACAACGCCCGGGGTGAGGGCGCGTTCCTCCGAGAGTAGTCGACGAGGGTGAGATGAGGCCGAGCGTGTCGGGGGTGTGTGACACGATGAAGACACTGCCGTGCAACGAGGAGGCGTCACCGTGACCGCGTATCCGAACTGGACCCCGGCCTCTCGACCCGGCATAGTGCCGTTGCACCCGTACGGCTTCGGCACGATCCTCGGCCGCTCGTTCGTCGCCCTACGGCACAACCCGAAGGTGCTGCTCGGCTTCGCGCTCGTCGTGCAGGCCGTCGCCTACATCGTGCTGGCCGCCGCGGTGGGCGCCATCGCCGTCGCCAGCTTCTCGCGCCTCGACACCGTTGCCTACGGCGGTGACGACTGGGGCGCGATCTTCGCCGGATCCACCGTCATCACGGGCGCCGCCGCCCTGGTGCTGAGCCTGCTGGTCGGAGCGCTCAGCGTGGTGGTGCAGGGCGTCGTCGTCTCCGAGGTCGCTCACGCGGTCGTGGCCGAGAAGCCGACCCTGAAGGCCGTCTGGGCCGGCGTGCGCCCGGTGATCTGGCGACTCATCGGCTACAGCGCCCTGGTGGTGCTCGCCAGCCTGGTGGTCGTCGGCGTGCTCGCCGGCATCGTGACGCTGCTCGTGATCTCGGTGCTGTGGCTCGGCATCCTCGTCGGCGTGCTGTTCGTGCTCGGGCTCATCCCGCTGTACGCGTGGCTGACAACGAAGCTCTTCCTCGTACCCTCGGCGATCATCCTCGAAGGCGCCGGCATCCGCGCGGGGATCGCCCGCTCATGGCGACTCACCCGCCGGCGGTTCTGGTCGACGTTCGGCGTGATCGTGATCATCTCGTTCGGCTTCAGCGTGCTCGCCCAGCTCATCTCGGTGCCCTTCAGCCTCATCGCGGGGATCGTTCCGGGCATCCTCGCCCCCACCGGCACCGACGAGATCGGGGCCGTCGTGGGAATGGTCGTGGTGCAGGTGATCGGCCAGTTCGGCATCCTGCTCGTGCAGTGCATCGCGCTGGTCGTGCAGTCGACCTCGGCCGCGCTGGTCTACGTCGACGCCCGCATGCGGGTCGAGGGACTCGACCACGATCTGCACACCTACGTCGAGGCACGCGATGCCGGGGCCACCGACCTCGCCGATCCGTACCTCGTCGGCGTCGGTCGCGTCGTCGAGCGGCCCGCCCCCGTGCCCGTCGGCACGGCACCGCCGTACGCCGGCTACGGCGCACCGGCTGGATACGGCGCACCGGCTGGATACGGCGCACCGGCCGGCTACGGCGCTCAGGCCGGCTACGGCGCCCCCACCGGATACGGCGCCCCGGCGCCGTACGGTGCTCCCCCGGTCCCCGCTCCCGCCTGGGACGCACCCGCGGCGGGGTCGGTCACCCCCGCCGATCGGTCCGCCGACGACGCGGTCTCGGGTCCGGCGACTCCCCCGCCGGCCGCCCCGCCGAGCCCCGACGTGGCCCCGCCCGCGGCGCCCACCTCGTGGGCTGCGC
This sequence comes from Microbacterium sp. Leaf436, assembly GCF_001424715.1. Lineage (NCBI taxonomy): Bacteria > Bacillati > Actinomycetota > Actinomycetes > Micrococcales > Microbacteriaceae > Microbacterium > Microbacterium sp. Leaf436. Next base: position 544,276 of record NZ_LMRB01000002.1, on the reverse strand, counting down.
CCGGGTCGCCGACCGATCGATGACGGCCGCCGCTCTCGCGACCGCCGCCGCCGCGGTGTTCCCGCTCCTCCCCGACCCCGGCCAGGCGCGGGAGTGGGCGGAGCGCGAGCTCGAAGACCCCTCGTACCAGGCGTCCGAGCCGACCTTCATCGACCGTGTAGCGCAGGCCGTCGCCTCGTTCATCGGCGACCTGCTGCGGCCGTCGGGCAACGCCGACTGGGGGCCCTCGGCCCTCATCGTGCTGGCCGTGCTCTTGTCCGTCGGCATCATCGTCGCCCTGCTCATCTGGGGGCGCCCGCGCCGTCTCGTGCGCGCGCAGCCGGCGGCGCGCGCGCTCTTCGACGACGACGACGGGCGATCGGCCGACGAACTGCGACGCGAGGCCGATGAAGCCGCCGCCCGCGGGGCATGGGACGCCGCGATCGTGCTGCGCTTCCGCGCCGTCGCGCGCGGTCTGTCGGAGCGCGGCCTCGTGGACCCGCCGCCGGGGGCGACGGCGCGCGCCTTCGGCCGTGCCGCGGGGGTCGCCCTGCCCGCACTCGCCGCCGCGATGGACACCGCTGCCGCGAGCTTCGACGACGTGCGCTATCTGCGCCGCCCCGGAACCGCCGACGGGTATCGCGCGATCGCCGATCTCGACGAGGCCGCCGTCCGAGCCCGCGCCGTCACCGACAGCGCCGTCACCGACCGCGCGGCGGCCTCTTCATGAGCGCCCCCTCGGGTGTCGCGAGCCCCGCATCGGCCTCGCGCTCCGCACACCCCCGCCGACGCGCCGCCCTGGGGTGGATCGCGCTGGTGGTGGCCCTGCTGCTCGTCGCGCTCGTCGGCGGCTCCCTCGTGTACGGCGGCTACCAGCAGCGCGCGGTGCTCGACCCCGAGTCGGCCGGCCCCGACGGCACCCGGGCGGTGGTCCGGATCCTCGAGCAGCAGGGCGTCCGCGTCACCGTCGCCCGCGACCGTCAGGCCGCCGAACGCGCGCTCGGCGGAGGCGACGCCACGCTCGTGCTGCGCGACGCCCCGATGCTCTCCGACGACGCACTGAGCAACCTCGCGGAACGGGCACGGCACACCGTGCTCGTCGAACCGCGCTCGCGGGCGCTCGGCGTGCTCCTGAACGGCTCCTCGCTGGGCGGTTTCACCGACGACGCGACGACGGGTCCGGCGTGCGACGTGCCCGCGGCCCGGGGCGCCGGAGACGCCCGCGTGGGCGAACTGCTCGTACCCGGCGACGGCGTGCAGGGCTGCTACCCCGTCGGCGACGAATACGCCCTCCTGACCGACGAGCGGGGCGGACGCACGGTGACCGCCCTCGACGGTCTGTCGGTGCTCACCAACTCCACCCTCACGGCCGACGGCAACGCCGCGCTGGCGATCGGTGTCCTCGGACAGACCGACGCTCTCGTCTGGTACGTGCCCTCCCCCTCCGACGCCGACCAGGGCACCACCGCCCCCACCCTCGCCGACCTGACACCCCCCTGGGTGACACCGGCGATCCTGCTGCTGCTCGCCTCCGCGCTCACCGCCGCCGTCTGGCGGGGCCGTCGGTTCGGCCCGCTCGTCACCGAGCGCCTCCCCGTCACGGTGCGGGCGAACGAGACCACCGAGGGCCGCGCGCGGCTGTACGCCGCCTCGGCCGACGCGGGGCACGCGCTCGACGAGCTGCGGCGCGCGAGCCGCGCCCGGCTCGGTCGGCTGCTGGGCCTCGCGGCGCGCACCTCCCCCGTCGACACCTCCGATGCCGTCGCCGAACGACTGGGCGCCGACCGCGGCCTGGTCCGCGGCATCCTCGTCGACGACTCACCCCGTACCGACCGTGACCTCGTCGCGGCCGCCGACCGACTCCGCGATCTCGAGGCGAGCGTGCGCGCCGCCGTCCGAACCGAAGGGACCACCCGATGACCGACAGCCCCGAGAACTCCGCAGCTCCCCACACCACGACCGCGAGCGCCGACGACCACGCGGCCCTCCGCGAGGCCATGCACCAGGTGCGCCTCGAAGTCGGCAAGGCCGTCGTCGGCCAGGACGGCACCGTGACAGGGCTGCTGATCGCCCTGCTCTCGCGGGGACACGTGCTGCTCGAGGGCGTTCCGGGCGTCGCCAAGACGCTGCTGGTGCGCTCCTTCAGCCGCGCGCTCGGTCTCGACACCCGCCGCGTGCAGTTCACCCCCGATCTCATGCCCGGAGATGTGACGGGTTCGCTGGTCTACGACGCGCGGGCCGGGGAGTTCGAGTTCCGCGCAGGTCCGGTGTTCACGCACGTGCTGCTCGCCGACGAGATCAACCGCACGCCCCCCAAGACGCAGGCGGCGCTGCTCGAGGCCATGGAAGAACGTCAGGTGTCGTCCGATGGGGTGAGCCGTGCGCTTCCCGACCCGTTCCTCGTCGCCGCCACGCAGAACCCCATCGAGCACGAGGGCACCTACACCCTGCCCGAGGCCCAGCTCGACCGCTTCCTGCTGAAGCTCGTCGTCGACCTGCCGGGCCGCGACGCCGAGGTCGACGTGCTCCGCCGGCACGCAGGAGGATTCGACCCTCGGCACCTCGACGAGGCCGGGGTGACGCCGGCGGTCACCGCGTCGCAGATCCTGGCGGCACAGCGCGCCGCGGCATCCGTGGCCGTCGACGACGACCTGCTCGGCTACGTGGTCGATCTCGCGCGCGCCACGCGTCAGAGCCCGTCGGTGCTGCTGGGCGTGAGCCCGCGCGCCAGCACGGGACTGCTCGCCGCCGCGAAGGCGTGGGCCTGGCTCGGCGGTTACCCGGCGATCACGCCCGACCACGTGCAGACCATGCTCGTGCCCGTCTGGCGTCACCGCATCCGCCTGCGGCCCGAGGCCGAGATCGAGGGCGTCTCGGTCGACGCGATCCTCACGTCGGTCCTGCAGCAGACGCGCGTCCCCATCTGATGTTCGTTTCCGGCCGTCTCGCCCTGCTCGTCGCCCTCGGCGTCGGGCCCCTCGTGCTGCTCAGCACCGCGGGGGCTCCGGCGTGGGCGGTCGCGGGCGGATGGGTGGCTCTGTGCGTCGTGCTCGCGGCCATCGACATCGCCCTCGCCGCCGACCCGCGCCGGGTCGAGATCACTCGCACGCTGCCGGAGCGGGCCCTGCGCGACGAGCCGGTGACCGGCGAACTGCGGGTGCGCAACCTCGGCACCCGCCTTCTGCGCGCTGTCGTGCGCGACGCGTGGCAGCCGACGGCCGGGGCGCCCGACGAGCGGCAGCGTTTCACCGTGCCGCCCGGCGAGCGACGGGGAGCTGCGCTGTCGTTGCTCCCGCGGCGCCGGGGCGAGTTGCGCAGCGCCTTCGTCACCGTGCGCGCCGCGGGTCCCCTGGGGCTCGCCGGCCGACAGGCGGTGGTCGACGCCCCCGGGCGTCTGCGCGTCCTGCCCCCGTTCACCTCCCGGCGACACCTCCCCTCGCGACTCGCCCGCCTGCGCGAGCTCGACGGCAACACCTCGCTGCAGGTGCGCGGGCAGGGCACCGAGTTCGACAGCCTGCGCGAGTACGTGCGGGGCGACGACGTGCGCTCGATCGACTGGCGGGCGACGGCGCGCGCCGGAACGACCATGCTGCGCACCTGGCGTCCCGAGCGCGATCGGCACGTCGTCATCGTCATCGACACCGGACGAACAGCCGCCGCCCGCGTGGGTGACGGCGTGCGGCTGGATGCCGCGATGGAGGCCGCTCTGCTGCTGTCGGTGCTCGCGACGCGCGCCGGTGACCACGTGCACCTCCTCATGTTCGACCGCGTGACCCGCGCGCGCGTCACCCGCACCGATGGCGCGCAGCTGCTGCCCGCGCTGGTCGAGGCGATGGCGCCCGTCGACCCGCAACTCATCGACACCGACTGGGACGCCGCCTTCGCGCAGGTGCGGGGCCTCTCGGTGCGCCCCGCGCTGGTCGTGCTGCTGACGGCCGCCGACGACCCCGAAGCCGCACGCGCGTTCCTCGCGTCGCTCCCGGCGGTCGCGGCGCGATCGCGGCTGCTGGTGGCGACGGCGACCGACGGCCCGGGCGACGCCCCGGCCCACCGCGACGCCGCCGACGTGTACGCCGCCGCCGCGATCGAGCGCGCGCGGCATGACGCCGACCGGGTGCGGGCGGCCGTGGTCCGCGCCGGGGGCGACGCCGTCTCGGCGTCGGCCGACGATCTGCCGCCGCTCGTCGCCGACCGCTACCTCGCGCTGAAGGCGGCCGGGCGCCTGTAGCACACCCAGCCCCCATGCACCCGGGGACATACGACGCGGCTTATCCTGGGGGGTACCCTTCGAGCCGTCGGCGCGTCCCCTCCGCGCCCGGCTGCGCCGTCTACGCACAGGATGCGGGAGAACTCTTGCCAGGAAACGCCACGACACGCTTCGACGATGTGGCCCTCGTATCGGTGGCGAGCGTTCTGCCCGGCCGGGTCACGACGTCGGACGACATCGAGGATCGGCTCGCTCCCGCGCTGCACCGGCTGAAGCTGAAGCCCGGCCTGCTCCGTCGTGTGGCCGGCGTCAACGAGCGTCGCAACTGGGCCGCGGGCGAGTCGTCCGATGAGGCGACCATCGCCGCGGGCAAGCAGGCACTGGCCGAGGCGGGCGTGGATCCGAGCGAGATCGGCCTGATCATCAACACCTCGGTCACGCGCAAGCATCTGGAGCCCTCGGTCGCCGTCCGCCTGCATCACGGCCTCGGTCTGCCCAGCTCCGCCATCAACTTCGACGTGGCCAACGCATGCCTCGGCTTCATCAACGGTATGAGCCTCGCCGCGGGCATGATCCAGTCCGGCCAGGTGCGCTACGCGCTCATCGTCAACGGCGAAGACGCCGACGAGATCCAGGTCAACACGATCAACCGGCTCGTGCGCGAAGACCTCGATCGCGACGCGTTCATGCAGGAGTTCGCGTCGCTGACCCTCGGCTCCGGCGCGGCCGCCGCCGTGCTCGGACGCGCGAGCGACCATCCCGAGGGTCACCGCCTGGTCGGCGGCGTCACCCGCGCCGCGACCGAGTTCTACGACCTCTGCGTCGGCAGCGTCGACGGCATGTTCACCGACGCCAAGGCCCTGCTCAAGGGCGGACTCGACCTCGTCGTCTCGGCGTGGAAAGAAGCCAAGGGCGAGTTCTCGTGGGCGGGTATGGACCGGTACATCACGCACCAGGTCTCGTCCGTGCACACCTCCGCGATCGTCCGCGCCGCCAAGCTCGACCGCACCCGTGTGCCCGTCACGTACCCCCACCTGGGCAACGTCGGTCCGGCATCCATTCCCATCACCCTCGCCGACGAGCAGCACACGCTCCGCCGGGGTGATCGCGTCCTGCTGATGGGGGTGGGCTCCGGGCTGAACACCGGCATGCTGGAGCTGGCCTGGTGAGGGTCACCGCCCCCGCCGCCACGCTTCCTCCGGCGGGACTGCCCGGGCTCGATCCGTCGCTCTCTCGACTGGTCGATGTGCCCGGCGCCGCCGCCGACGCGGGGCGCACGCGCACCTGGCACGTGCTCGACACCGGTCCCGCCCTCGCGGAACACGGCATCGAGCCGCACGGCACCATCGTGGCCGTGCACGGCAACCCGACGTGGTCGTACCTCTGGCGCGCCCTGGTGAACGCCTCGCTCCGCCGCGCCGAGACCGGGGCGACCCCGTGGCGCGTCGTCGCCGTCGACCAGCTCGAGATGGGTTTCTCGGAGCGCACGACGCTCCGCCGCACGCTCGCGCAGCGCATCGCCGACCTCGACGCCCTCGTGACGGCGCTCGACCTCGCCGGTCCGGTCGTCACCATCGGCCACGACTGGGGCGGACCCGTCTCGCTCGGCTGGGCCGTCGAGCACCGCGATCGCCTCGCGGCCGTCATCGCGCTGAACACCGCCGTGCATCACCCCGACGGTGCCCCCCTGCCCTTCGCCCTGCGGGTGGCGACGGCGCGCGGAATGCTCGCCGCGGGCACCACCGGCACCACGGCGTTCCTCGACACCACCCTCGCGCTGGCCGATCTCGACCCGGCCGTGCGGGCGGCGTTCCGTTCCCCGTACGCCACCGTGGCCCGTCGCCGCGGCATCGGCGGGTTCGTGGCCGACATCCCGGCCACCGCGACCGACGAGAGCACCCCCGCGCTTCGTCGCATGTCGACGGGCCTCCGCGACCTCGACGTCCCCGCGCTCTTCCTGCGCGGACCGAAGGACCCCGTGTTCGGCGAAGGGCACCTCGACGACCTCACCGAGCGGATGCCGCACGCCGACGTGCACCGTTTCGAAGGCGCCGGGCACCTCATCGCCGAGGAGCGCCCCTACGCCGACGTCGTGCTCGACTGGCTCGACGAGAAGGTCGTCGCTCTCCCCGGCGCGACCCCCGCCGACGCCGCCCCCGCCGAGACCCGCGCGGGCCGCGCGAAGGCGGCACGCGCGCAAGCGGATCTCGACGGTGCGGGCGACACCGCCCCCGCCGGTCGCCTGTGGGACGCCCTCGTCGCCCGCCGAGACGACGACGACACCGCCGTGATCGACATGAGCACCGCGCGCGACGGCGCGCCGCTGCGCGTGAGCTGGCGGCAGCTGTCGACCCGCGTCGACGAGCTCGCCGCCGGTCTCGACGCCTTCGGCGTGCGCGCGGGCGACCGCGTCTCGCTCCTGGTGCCACCCGGACCCACCCTGACCGCGGCGTTGTATGCCTGCCTGCGCATCGGCGCCGTCGTGGTCGTGGCTGACCGGGGTCTCGGCATCCGGGGTCTGTCGCGTGCCGTGCGCGGCGCCGTGCCCGACGTCGTCATCGGCGAGGTCGCCGGTCTCGCCGCCGCCCGCGCGCTCGGATGGCCGGGACGCCGGGTGTCGGCCGCCTCTCTCCCGTCGGTGACCTCGCGCGCTCTCGGCGTCGAGGCGAGCCTGTCGGACCTCGCGCGCGCCGGCCGCGGGCGCGCGCTGCCCGCCGCCCCCGACGCCGATGCCCTTGCGGCGATCCTGTTCACCTCGGGGTCCACGGGACCGGCGAAGGGCGTCGTGTACACGCACGCGCAACTCACCGCCCTGCGCGACACCCTGGCCGCGCACTTCGGCGTCACGGCCGACACCGGTCTGGTGACGGGCTTCGCGCCGTTCGCGCTGCTGGGGCCGGCGCTCGGAACGCGTTCGGCCACCCCCGACATGGATGTCTCGGCGCCGCGCACCCTCACCGCCACGGCGGTGGCCGCAGCCGTCCGCGCCTCCGACGCCCGCATCGTGTTCCTCTCGCCCGCCGCGGTACACAACGTCGTCGCCACCTCGGATGCCCTCGACGCCGACGACCGCGCCGCCCTCGCCCGCGTCGACACCTTCCTCTCGACGGGTGCCCCCGTGGGCATCGATCTGCTGCGCCGTGCGCAGGAGCTCATGCCCCGGGCGACCGCGCATACCCCGTACGGCATGACCGAGTGCCTGCTCGTCGCCGATGTGACCCTGCCCGAGATCGAGCGCGCGGCAGTGACCGACGACCGCGGCGTATGCGTCGGTCGTCCCCTCGGCACGGGCCAGGTGCGCATCTCGGCGATCGGCCCCGACGGCCGCGCCACCGGAGAGCCCTCGACCGACGCCGGAGTGACGGGCGAGGTCGTCATCTCGGCCCCGCACCTCAAGCGCGGATACTTCCGCCTCTACCTCACCGACCGCGAGGCCCGCCGCGGGGTCGCCGACCGCTGGCACCGCACGGGCGACGTGGGTCACCTCGACGCCGACGGACGCCTGTGGATCGAGGGGCGACTCCCCCACGTCATCACGACCGCCGAGGGTCCCGTCACCCCGGTCGGCATCGAGCAGGATGCCGAGACCGTGCCCGCCGTCGAACGCGCGGCCGCGGTCGGGGTCGGCCCCGTCGGTCGGCAGGTCGTCGTCGCGGTGGTCGAGGCCGGCGCGCGGCGCCCGGGGCTGGCGACGCCCGAACTGACCGAGGCCGTCCGCGCCTCGACGGCGCAATCGCTGGCCGCCGTGCTGGTGGTGCCGGCGCTGCCCACCGACATCCGCCACAACTCCAAGATCGACCGCTCGCGCCTCGCCGCGTGGGCCGAGCGTCTGCTCGCCGGCGCGAAGTCGACGGCGCCGTGAGGGTCCTCGCCACCGGCGCGTCCGGCTTCCTCGGCGGCGCGGTCGTGCGTGCCCTGCACGACGCCGGTCATCAGGTGCGCACGCTCCAGCGCCGCCCCTCGCGCGTCGACGGCGCCGAGGATCGCCTCGGTTCCGTGACGGATCCGGATGCCGTGGCATCCGCCCTCGAGGGTGTCGACGGCGTGGTGCATCTGGCCGCGAAGGTGTCGCTGGCGGGAGACCCCGCGCAGTTCCGGGCCGTCAACGTCGAGGGCACGCGGACGCTCCTCGACGCCGCGTCGGCCGCCGGCGTCCGGCGCATCGTGCACGTGTCGTCGCCGTCGGTCGCGCACGCCGGTCACGCCCTGGCCGGGGTCGGGGCCGAGCCCGCCGACCCCGACGCCGCGCACGGCGAGTACGCCCGCACGAAGGCCGAGGCCGAGCTGATCGCCCTCTCGCGCGCGGGCGGCGATACCGCCCTGGTCGCGATCCGCCCGCACCTCGTGTGGGGGCCGGGCGACACCCAGCTGATCGCCCGCGTGGTCGACCGCGCCCGCCGGGGTCGACTCCCGCTGCTCAACGGGGGAACCGCGCTCATCGATTCCACGTACGTCGACAATGCGGCATCCGGGATCGTCGCGGCGTTGGACCGCGTCAACGAGGTGAGCGGTCGCGCGTACGTGCTGACCAACGGCGAGCCGCGTCCGGTCGGCGACCTGCTCGCCGGGATCTGCCGCGCCTCGGGCGTCGAACCGCCGAGGTTCAGCGTGCCGGCGGGGCTGGCTCGCGCGGCCGGCGCCCTCGTCGAGCGCGTCTGGGCCGTGCGCCCGGGCGAGGACGAACCGCCCATGACGCGCTTCCTCGCCGAGCAACTGTCGACCGCGCACTGGTTCGACCAGACCGAGATCCGCCGCGACCTGCGCTGGACGCCCGCGGTCTCTCTCGACGAGGGTCTGCGCCGCCTGTCGCTCGCCTGAGCCCGGCCGCATCCTCCCCTGCGCACGCGCCGCCCCCGCGAGGCGGTCGCCCGCACCCTGCATGTCCCACTTCGTGCAGTGCCCGTGCCCCAAACCTGCACAAAGTGGGACATCCCCCAGGCAGACACCGCCGCCACCTCGCGCATGTCCCACTTCGTGCAGCAACAGAGCCGCAAACCTGCACGAAGTGGGACATCCCCCGGCAGACACCGCCTCACGCGCCGCCTCTGCACGGCAGTCGCCCGCACCCTGCATGTCCCACTTCGTGCAGCAACCGGGCCGCAAACCCGCACGAAGTGGGACATCCCCCCGGCGGGGGGACGAAGGCAGCAACAGCTTGCCGCTGAGCCGCCGCAGCGCCGCGCGCACGACGGAAGGCCCGCCCCCGCGAGGGGACGGGCCTTCCGGATGCCGCGGGTACCGAGCCGCAGCGCGCCCCGCCGCAGCGGGGACGGGTGGTCAGACCAGGTCGAAGCGGTCGAGCTCGGTGACCTTCTGCCAGGCGGCGACGAAGTCGCGCACGAACTTCTGCTTCGCGTCGTCCGAGGCGTAGACCTCGGCGAGCGCGCGCAGCTCGGAGTTCGACGAGAACACCAGGTCGACGCGGGTGCCGATCCCGACCGTCTCGCCCGAGCCGTCCTTCGTGCCCTGGAACGCGTGCTTGCCGCTGTCGAGCGGCTTCCACGTCGTGCCGAGGTCGAGCAGGTTCGCGAACACGTCGTTCGTCAGCGCACCGGGGGTGTCGGTGAAGACGCCCCAGTCGGAGCCGTCCCAGTTCGCGCCGATGGCCCGGAGGCCTCCGACCAGCACGGTCATCTCGGGCGCGGTGAGCGTCAGCAGGTTGGCCTTGTCGAGCAGCAGGAACTCCGCGGGCAGCCGCGCGTCGCGCGAGGCGTAGTTGCGGAAGCCGTCGGCGACCGGCTCGAGCCAGCGGAACGACTCGATCTCGGTCTGCTCCTGCGTCGCGTCGGTGCGGCCCGGGGTGAAGGGCACCTCGACCTCGACACCGCCCGCGCGAGCGGCCTGCTCGACACCGGCGTTACCGGCGAGCACGAGCAGGTCGGCGATCGAGACCTTCTTGCCGTCCGCCGCCTGCGCGTCGAAGTCGGCCTTGAGGTTCTCGAGCACCGAGAGCACGGCTGCCAGCTGCTCGGGGTTGTTGACCGTCCAGCTCTTCTGCGGCTCGAGGCGGATGCGCGCGCCGTTCACGCCACCGCGCTTGTCACTGCCGCGGAAGGTGGAGGCGGCGGCCCAGGTCGTGGTGACGAGCTGCTGTACCGAGAGTCCGCTGTCGAGGATCCGCTGCTTCAGCGCCGCCGCGTCGGCGGCGTCGATGAGCGCGTGGTCGACGGCGGGCACGGGGTCCTGCCAGACGAGCACCTCGGCGGGGACCTCGGAGCCGAGGTAACGCTCGCGCGGGCCCATGTCGCGGTGGGTCAGTTTGAACCAGGCGCGGGCGAAGGCGTCCTGGAAGGCGGCCGGGTCCTCGGCGAAGCGGCGCGAGATCTTCTCGTACGCCGGGTCGACGCGCAGCGCCAGGTCGCTCGTGAGCATGCGCGGCTCGCGGCGTCCGTCGGAGTGCGCCTCGGGCACCATGTCGGCGCCGCCACCGTTCTTCGGACGCCACTGGTGGGCGCCCGCCGGGCTCTGGAAGAGCTCCCACTCGTAGGCGAAGAGGATGTGGAAGAACTCGTTGTCCCACCGGGTCGGGTGGTAGGTCCAGGTGACTTCGAGACCACTGGTGATGGTGTCGTCGCCCTTGCCCGTGCCGTGGCTGTTCTTCCAGCCGAGACCCTGGTCGTTGATGTCGGCGGCCTCGGGGTTCACGCCGACGTGCGAGTCGCTCGCGGCACCGTGCGTCTTGCCGAAGGTGTGACCACCGGCGATGAGGGCGACGGTCTCTTCGTCGTTCATGGCCATGCGGCCGAACGTCTCGCGGATGTCGTGGGCCGACAGCTGCGGGTCGGGGTTGCCGTTGGGGCCCTCGGGGTTGACGTAGATGAGGCCCATCTGGACGGCCGCGAGCGGGCGCTCCAGCTCGCGGTTGCCCGTGTAGCGCTCGTCGCCGAGCCACGTGGTCTCGGGGCCCCAGTACACGTCGTCGTCGGGCTCCCACACGTCGGTGCGGCCGCCGGCGAAGCCGAAGGTCGGGAACCCCATGTCCTCGAGCGCGACGTTGCCGGCGAGGATCATGAGGTCGGCCCACGAGATCGACTGGCCGTACTTCTTCTTGATGGGCCAGAGCAGGCGGCGAGCCTTGTCGAGGTTGACGTTGTCGGGCCAGCTGTTGAGCGGCGCGAAGCGCTGCATGCCCGCGCCCGAACCGCCGCGACCGTCGGTCACGCGGTAGGTGCCGGCGCTGTGCCACGCCATGCGGATCATGAGGGGGCCGTAGTGCCCGAAGTCGGCCGGCCACCAGTCCTGCGAGGTCGTCATGACCTGCTGGATGTCGCTCTTGACGGCGGCGAGGTCGAGCGCCTCGAACGCGGCGCGATAGTCGAAGTCCGTGCCGAGCGGGTCGCGCAGCGCGTTGTTCTTCGCGAGGATCTTCACGTTCAGCGACTCGGGCCACCACACGCGGTTGGCGGAACCCTGGGTCGGGTGGGGCAGGGCGCCGGCGGGCTCGCTGTCGGCGGGGGCTTCGCCCACGGGCAGTCGGTTGTCGTCGGGGGCGGCTCCATCGTGGAAGACGGGGCACCCGTTCAGAGCGTCGCTCATCGGGATCCTCTCGGTTTTTCGGCTTCGGACTTCGCTCGACAATCGGAGCACACGCCCCAGAACGTCACCTCGGCGGTTTCGATGAGAAAGCCGCTCTGCTCCGGCATGTGCAGACAGGGGGCCGCGCCGACGACGCAGTCCACGTCGTCGATGCGTCCGCACCCGGTGCACACCACGTGGTGGTGGTTGTCGCCCACGCGCAGTTCGAAGGTGCCGGCGTGGCCGGCGGGTTCGATGCGGCGGGCGAGTCCCGCGTCGGCGAAGTCACCGAGCGCGTTGTACACGGACTGTTTGCTGGTTCCGGGGAGGGTGCCCCGGATCCCGTCGAACACCGCGTCGGCGGTGGCGTGCGGCCGGGCGCGGAGCGCCTCGAGCACGGCGACGCGTGTCGCCGTCACCCGCAGACCCGCGCCGCGGATGAGGGCATCCGCGGTGGCGTCCGGCTGACTGTCGAGCATGCCTCCACCCTAGCTATTTTTGAGTGAATCAAAAATGACACGCCGGGGAACGGTCGGGAACGACCGGATGCCGTCAGCCGGCGGTGAGGGTCGGGGTCCCCGCCTCGTACTCGGTGAGATCGCCCGTCTCGCCCGCGGCCGCAGCCCTCCGGCCCACCCACAGCATGTAGAACAGGAACACGCCCAGCGCGAGCGCGCCTATGGCGATCTTGATGGGCCACGGCCAGTCGCGGGGCGTGACGAAGCCCTCGACGAGACCCGACAGCGCCAGGGCGAACACGAGCCCCACCGCCACCGTGGCCAGCGATCGTCCGGCCGCCGCCAGAGCCGCGGCGCGCGTGCGTCGGCCGGGGGCGACCCAGGCCCAGAAGATCTGCAGACCCGCCGCTCCCGCGACGAAGATCGCGGTGAGCTCCAACAGGCCGTGCGGGAGGATGAACTGGAAGAACACGTCGGCGCGGTCGAAGGCGATCATGATCGCGGCCGACTGCCCCACGCCCACGGCGTTCTGCATGATCACCATCGCCGGCCAGAACCCGGTCACCCCGAACAGCACGCACTGCGCCGCGATCCACGCGTTGTTGGTCCAGACCGTCCCGGCGAAGATCGCGTTGGGATTCTCGCGGTAGTAGTCGACGAAGCGCTCGTCGGCGTAGTTCTGCAGCTCGCTCTGCGAGCCGAGCGCGGCCACCGCGGCGGGGTCGTTCGAGATCCAGAGGGCGACGAGGGTGGCGACGGCGACGAAGAACACCGTCACCGCCAGCGTCATCCACCGCACCCGGTACAGCGCCGCGGGCAGCTGCTGCAGGAAGAAGCGCGGGAACTGCTTCAGCACGTTCTCCCGCACGCCCGTCAGCCGCAGACGCGTGCGGGCGAGCAGCAGCGAGACGTAGTCGCCCTGCGGCGTGCGTCCGGCCGAGGTCTTGATGTCGGCCAGGTCGGCCGATGCCGCGCGGTAGCGCGTGACGAGTTCGTCGACCTCGGGGCCGCTCAACCGGCGCCGACGGCCGAGATCGTCGAGGCGGGACCACTCGTCTCGTCGGGCGGCCGTGAGGGCGTCGAGGTCCATGTGGTCAACTGTACGCATGGCATCGTCGTCGACCCCCGGACCTTCGGTCGCACTCGTGCACACGGGTGCGGACGAGACCCTCACCGGCGAGGCCGTCGCCCTCGACGTCCAACCCCTCGGGTTCTTCCTGCGGGCGGTCGGCTGCCTCATCGACATGGTGGTGGGATTCGCGCTCCTGCTCGGTGGCGGCCTGCTGATCGCGACCATGGTCGTGGGAGCGACGCTGCCCGAGAGCGCGGTCGGGATCGCCGTGGTCACCCTGCTCGTCGTCGTCATGGTCGCGCTGCCCACGACGGTGGAGACCCTGTCGCGCGGACGCAGCCTCGGCCGCCTCGTGGTCGGTGGGCGCATCGTCCGCACCGACGGCGGCGCGGCGGGGTTCCGTCAGGCGTTCATCCGCTCCCTCGTCGGCGTGCTCGAACTGTGGTTCACCCTCGGGGCGATCGCGGCGGTGGTGGGGATGTTCACGCCCCGCTCCCAGCGCCTGGGCGATCTGCTCGCGGGCACCTCGAGCGAGCGCACCCGCACGCGTCCCCTGCCGCCGCCGGCCCCCGGCATCCCTCCGGGACTCGAATCGTGGGCCGCGATCGCCGACGTCTCGCGCCTGCCCGACCGACTGGCGGCGCGCATGTCGACCTTCGTGCGCGGGGCCGACGCGCTCGACCCGGCCTCGCGCGCGCGGGTCGCCGCCGCGCTGGCCGAGGCGGTCCGCCCGTTCGTGTCGCCCCTGCCCCCGACCGACCCCGAGACGCTCGTGCGGGCCGTGTCGACGGTGCGGCGCGACCGGGAGTACCGGGCGCTGCTGCTCGAGAATCAGCGCGCCGCCGCCCTCACCGAGCGGGTCTGACGCGGCGGGCTCAGGCGCGCAGCGTCTCGTGCCGCACGACGACCCACCCCTGCGGAACCGACAGGCGATCGGCGTGGATCGCGCACAGGTCGTGCGCGTGGGGGTCTCCGACGGGACCGAGGGGGCCGAGGGCCGCCATCTGGTCGCCGTAGTCGTAGGTGAGGGTGCTCATCGCCTCGCGGGCGCACGCCACCTTCGAACAGAGTCTGTCGCGCATCGCGGGTCAGCCTACTCAGCCGGCGCCTGGCGACCGCCGCGCCGCGCCGTCGCCCCCGGATGCCGCGCCCGACAGCGGCGGCACAGCCGCACTATCGCGCCCTCTGCGCCGGGCCCGCATCGCCCCCACACGCATAAACGCTCATCCCGCGTATAAACGCGACGGCAGCGTGTTCATGCGCAGGATCCGCGTTTATGCGTCGACTTCATGCGTCGAAACGAACGGTGGCGGTGCCCGCGGATCATGCAGACGGTACCGACCGAGCTGCCGACGTCGCGCACCGCAACCATAGGATGAACGCATGGTGCGTCGACGATCCCGCGAAGCCCGGCCGGTCGTCCGTCCGTCGCGGCACGGCCGCCACGGGCGCGAGAACCGCAGTCCCGTCGTGCGTCCGCCGCTGCCGCCGGTCGACACGCGCGTCGAGCGCTTCGACGTCGCCGTGGGGGCCGCCGCGGAGTTCCTGCGCTCGGCCTGGACCGAGCTGCGCGACGTGTCGTTCGAGATCGGCATCATGCCGCCGGCCGCGACCGATGGCATCCCCCGGTGGACGGTGCTGCGCGAAGAGAAACGCATCATCCTCTACCGCGTGCCCATCGAGCGCCTCGGGCATCCGCATCACGACGACGACCTGCACCGCCGCATGGTGATCGAGGGCGCCGTCTTCCGCGCCGCGGCCGAGTTCCTCGACCGCGACCCGTGGGACCTCGGCCCCGAGCGCTTCCGCTTCTTCTGATCGACGCGCGCACGCCGCACGGGCGCGACGTCGCGGCGACGCGTCAGGGCAGGATCGTCAGCGCCGAAGCGGCGGCATCCGCCGGCCACAGCGGGTACGACGCGAGCGCGCCCGCTCCCGAGTAGGTCACCGCGGCATGCACCGCGGCGCTCGTCTCGAGACGATAGGCACCCGCCGCCGCGGGGACCGCGACGCTCGTTCCCGCGGCGACCGTCGCCACGATCGGCGCTCCCCCGTCGGTCGGGGCGAGGGTCACCGTGACGTCTTGGGCTTCGGCGGTCAGCACGACCACGGCGCCCACGCCGGGAGCCACGGCGATGGTGCTCGCCGAGATGAAGCGCGGTGCCGGGGAGTACCAGGCGAAGTCGGCGCCCTCGCCGAATCCCGTGGTCGACCACGTCGCGCCCACGACCGGAGCCGAGGCGTCGACCTCGACGGTGTACGCGCCGGCGGCCAGACCCGACAGGTCGAGCGAGGTGGGTTTGCCGACGCTCAGCGGAACCTGACTCGGAGCGGGGGCGGCGACCGCGGCGTCCAGCGGCGACAGGGTCACCGTGGCGGTGGCGTCGGCGCCGGGCGACAGCAGACGCAGCACCGTGCCGGCCTGCCCCTGACCGGTGGTGAGCACCTCGACGCCAGGGATCACCAGCCGCGTGTCGGCCTGCGCGATCGGCGCGACCTGGTCGCTCCCGCCGGGCAGCAGCACGCGGGTGAGGGCGGACTGCAGCGACGCGTGCACCGGAGCGCCCGAGGCGACCACGCGCACGACCGGGCTCTCCTCGCCCAGCAGGAGCCCCGCCAGGGGCACCACGCGGCGACCGGCGGGGGGCACGACGAGGTTACGCCCGCCGGGAGGCGTCGACACGCCCTGCGCTCCGTAGACCGACAGCTGCACCGTCGCGGGAACCTCGCCGGGGTTGGCGAGCACGACCAGGTCGTTCGCGCCGGTGGTCGTCGCGCCTCCGACCAACCACGACTCCGCGAGGGGGGCGCGGCACGCGGATGCCGCGAACCCGGTCAGATCGTCCGAGACGGCGGTCGCCGACCCCGCGGCGGCCAGAGGGGTCTGCGTCTCGTCGAGCGGTGCCGCGCGGAGGGCCTCGGCGTCGCCGGAGGCGTCGGCCGTGGCACCGGTGAGCGTGGTGACCGCCGCGGCACTGTCGGCGGGTCCGCTGACGACCTGCTGGGCGGCGGCGGCGCTGAGGTTTCCGGCGGCGTCGGCGCTGCGCCCCAGGGCGAGCAGGGGGCCGTCGCACGCGAGCACGGTGTCGGAGGGAGCGGGCGTCGCCTCCACACGCACGGGAGTGGCCGTGTACTCGGGCCAGGGGGCGGCGATGCCGACCACGGTTCCCACCACCGCCGCCGTGGCGACGGCGGCGCCGGCCACGACGCGGGCGCTGGTGGCCGCCACGCGGGCCAAGCGACGGTTGCTCATCGGGATCCTCCCGGTGTCGGGCCGACGATGCGCGGCGTGCGGCGCGCGACGCGGCGCGACGCGGCGGTGGGAACGGCGAGCAGCAGGGCGACCAGCAGCACGCCGATCGATCCGAACGTCACCAGCCGTTGCAGGGCGACCTGGTGGGCGTCCATCTCGGCGCGCGGCTGCAGCGGGGCGTTGACGCGCCACAGGTCGCCCCGGGAGGTCGCCCCGACCGGGTCGAGCAGGTCGCGCTGATCGAGCGAGGTGGCCGCCCCCAGGCGCGCCCCGCGGATGACGTCGTCCTCCCCCGCGGGGGCGGATTCCAGCAGCACGAAACCGATGCCGCGTGCGGCCAGGCGCGAGACGACGTCGTCGGCCGAGGGCGATACGAGATCCGCCGCGAGGGCGGCGAGCTCGACGTCGCCCGGACCGGGGGTCGTGCGCGTGGACTGCACGGTGCTCTGTCCCGACAGCGTGGCGCTTCCGCCCCAGACGACGTCGACCCGCAGCCCGTCGGCGCGCGGGTCGAGCACGATGGTCCCGACGTCGGTGGATCCGCGCCCCTCGGCGGCGACGAAGGCCGGCAGGGTCGAGACGGGACCGTTGGTGACGACCGAGCGCCCGGAGTCGCCGTTACCCGTCTGCGCCGTCAGGGCGGGCGCGACGGCGACGAGCAGGGCGGCGAGCACCACGAGGGCGCCGATCGGGCGCAGCGCCGAGACGCGCGGCACGATGCCGGCGTCGAGCGCGACGACCGCCGCACCGACCACCCCCACCCACGCCAGGCTCAGGCCGGCACCGGGCCAGAGCGGCACTGCGACGGCGTGATCGAACGAGACGGCCACGCCGACGGCGGCGAAGGCGGTGGCCAGCCCGGCGGCGGTGACGACGATGAGAGCGGAGCCGGTGACCCACCGCGGGGTGAGCACCGACAGCACGGCGAGGACCGCCAAGGGGGCCACGAGAAGACCCACCCACCAGACGGGACCGCCGGTGAGCGACGCCCACCCGCCGGGGTCGGAGGTGGGGAAGCCGACGGCCAGGAGCGCCCGCCCGAGGGGATCGGACGGGACCTCGGCGCCGGCGTAGGGCACGCCGGGGTCGGCGAGCAGGCCCCAGACATTGCCCGTGCGCACCTGCGTCCACACCAGCGGCGCGAACACGACGATCGAGGGCACAAGCAGCCAGACCACGCGCGCCACGCCGCGACCGGCGACGAGGGCCACGACGACCAGGGCCGCCGACCAGAGCACGACCACGGCCGGAGCGAGCGAGGGGGCGCACGCGAGCACGCCCACCAGCAGAACGGATGCCGCCCCGGCGGGCGCCCACGAACGGTGGGCGACGCTCGCGGCGTAGAACAGCCACGGCAGCAGCAGGTGCAGCAGCACCCCGGCCGGGCGACCCTCGACGAGCGAGGCGAGGAACGTCGGGGCGAGCGCCCAGGCGAGGGCGGCCGTGATGCGCAGCAGCGACGACTCGGTCACGCGCGTCGCGGCGAACCACGCGCCGAGTACGGCGAGCGGCAGGGCCAGCACCCACAGCACCACGAAGGCCCGCGAGGGGTCGCCGGGCGACAGGGTGCCGATCAGCGCGACGAGGGCCGAGAACGGATCGGCGGGGCCCACGGCATCCAGGCCCAGGGGGCGCGCTCCCCACGCGGCGTCCTGCCAGAGCTGGGCGATGTTGGCCCGCAGCGGCACCAGGGCACCCCCACCGAGCACGGGCCAGGCGAGGAGGGGGGCGAACAGCGCCGCTGACACCGCGAGGGCGCCGAGGACCGTCCACGCGCCCCCGCCGACGAAGAAGCGCAGCTCCGAGCGCACGGGGGCGTCGGGGTCGGCCCCGTCGCCCTCCCACCGCAGGCGCATCTCTGCCCGGGAGACCCGCAGGGGGGCGATGCGCGACCACCCCACCGTGCGGACGGCGCGGATTCGGCGGCGAGCGCGGGCGACCGCGGCCACCCGGGCCATGACCAGCAGGGTCGCGCCCCACTCGGGAAGGACCCGGTAGGGCATCTTCGTCACGAGGTGCAGCACGGTGCGCCAGAGCGCCAACGGAAGGAACGACAACCAGTGCAGGGGCACGGCGGGCGCCGGCGCGTAGGCGAGACGACGGTGCAACTGCGCGGTGCGCGTGGCGAAGGCGCGTCGTCGGGCCCGTCGACGGCCGCGGGCCATCGCCGCGACACCGTCACCGGCGACCGCGACGCGGGCCGCGGGCACGACCGAGACGAGGGTGCCGGCGAGGCGGGCGCGCACGCCCAGGTCGAGCCCCTCGTCGGCGCCGCCCAGGGCGGGATCCAGGCCCCCGAGCGAGGTCCACGCGTCGCGTCGGACGAGCACGCCGCGCACGTCGGTGCCGAGCACGTCGGCGTCGCCGTCGTGCTGGCCCTGGTCGAGTTCGCCCGCGGCGAGCTCGACGGTGCTGCCGTAGTGGTTCATGCTGACGCCGAGCGAGAGGATCATGTCGCGCTCGTCCCACGCCACGAGCTTGGGGGCGGCGACCACGAGCGAGGGCGACAGCTCGAGGGCACCGGCTAGTCGCACGAGGGCGTCGGGGTCGGGCGCGGTGTCCTGCGCGAGCAGCCACACCGCGTCACCGGTGAGGCGTGGGGTCGCGAGTGCGGTCGCGGCGGCGAAGGAGGTTCCCGCGGGGGCGGTGATCACGCCCTCGGCGCCCGAGGTGGCGGCGAGCTGGGTCAGTGCCGGATCGGCGCCGCACAGCACGATGGTGAGGGCGTCGACGGGACGCGTTTGCGCGGCGAGCGCGGCGAGCGTCCGCTGCAGATGGTTCGCGGCGGGAGTGCGTCCTTCGGGGCGGACGACGAGGATGGCGTGTACACGAGCGGGCATGACGCGGATCAGCCTAAGCGCGGTCCTGCGCGATGACGCACGCCGCGCCGTCGGCGACGGGATCGCTCGGTTGCGGGTGAAGCGGGCCGGAGATCAGGCGCGGCGCTTGAGTTTGCGGCGCTCGCGCTCGCTGAGACCGCCCCAGATGCCGAAGCGCTCGTCGTTCTGCAGCGCGTATTCGAGGCACTCGGACTTCACGTCGCACGAGGTGCAGATGCGCTTGGCGTCTCGCGTCGAGCCGCCCTTCTCGGGGAAGAACGCCTCGGGGTCGGTCTGCGAGCACAGCGCGTCGGTCTGCCACGAGAGGGTGTTCTCTTCGGTGGAGTCGACGTCGCGACGGACTCCGGGAACACCGAGATCGACCGGATCGACGAACCAGTTGTCCGGCACACCGGACCGGTACTGCGATGTCGCCATATCGTCCTCCGCCTGGTTCGAACCCCGTGACGCGCGGTGCCGCGCATAAGTAATTACACCCGTGTCATTCGATTTGGTCAAGTCGCGGATCGTAAACCCTCAAGGCCGAGATGAACCTTCACGACGCGCCACGGCGTGTCGGGTCGTCAGGCTCCGGGCATCGCGACGAAGACCTCGCCGCCGCCGTCGGTCGAGACCGGCGACTCGTCGGGCGTGATGAGCGCCGCCTGACCCGCCTTCAGGGTCACCGTGCCGCCGGCGGCGCCGGTGAGCACCGTCTCACCCGAGACACCCAGGGCGATCGCCACCCCGCGCAGCTCCAGCGCCGCCGCGGCGCCGGGCACGAGGTGTCCGAGGGCGAAGTCCGCGATCCCCGGGGCGAACACCTCGACACCGTCCGCGACGGTCGGGGACAGGAACGGCGGCTCGGCGGGACGGAAGTCGACGAGCGAGAGCAGCTCCGCGACGTCGATGTGCTTGGGGGTCAGCCCTCCGCGCAGCACGTTGTCGCTGGCGGCCATGATCTCCACGCCGAGACCCGCGACGTACGCGTGCAGCACGCCGGCGGGCACGAAGATCGCCTCGCCGCGGCGCAGTTCGACGAGGTTCATCAGCAGCGCCACCACGATGCCCGGGTCGGCCGGGTACGCCGAGTGGAGCGAGCCCGCCAACGCCAGCTCCGCGGCGAACTCGTCGGAGTGCGCCGAGGCCGCGGCGTCGACGATCTCGGCGATCTCCGCCGCATCGGCGTCTCCCAGCAGCCAGCCGATCGTCGAGCGCAGGGCCGCGCTCGCGTCGTCGGCGGCCAGGCGCTCGCGCAGCGCCGTGACCGCGGGCGCGTCGCCGAGGGCGGCGACCAGGGCCCGGGTGCGCGCGATGTCGCGCAGGCCCGCCAGGGCGGTGAACGTGTCGCTGAGGGCGACGATGACCTCGGGCTTGTGGTTGTCGTCCTTGTAGTTGCGCGACCCCGCGTCGCGGGGAACACCGGCGGCCTCTTCGCGGGCGAAGCCCTCGACGGCCTGATCCTTCGAGGGGTGCACCTGGATCGACAGGGGCGCGCCGGCGGCGAGCAGCTTGAGCAGGTACGGGAGTTTCGCCGGGACACCGTGCGCCGCGGCCTCGGCCGGGAGCCAGGCGTCGAGCGTGCGGTCGGAGCCGTCGTGCACCTCGGCGGGCGAGCCGGGGTGGTCGCCGAACCACACCTCGGCCTCGGGGGCGCCGGTGGGCTCGCGGCCCTCGAGGTCGGCGATGAGCGTCGGGCTGCCCCAGGCGTAGTCGCGGGGCGTGTTCGAGATCGCAACAAGCACGGGCGTCAGCCTAGTGGCAGCACCCCGCGCCCCCGGATGCCGACCGGTACCCTGAACACACCATGGCGATGTACACGAATCACCCCGTGTCGGCGCTGCCGACGGCACCGCCGCGCGAGACGACCGGGCACCTGCTGCTGCGCGCCTGGTGCGTGCTCGTGCTCGTGCTCGCCCTGGGTGGCGTCGGGCTCGTCAACGCGGTCGGCCCCCTCGTCGCCGCGATCGTCGTCGCCTGCTCCGCCGTGGTCTCGGCGATCGTGTGGATCGTGGTGCGTCCCCCGGTGGCGGTGCGCCGCCTGCCCTGGCTCGCCTTCGGATACGTCGCCTGGGCGGCGGCCTCGATCTCGTGGAGCGCGTGGCCCGCGGCATCCGTGCTCACGTGGCTACTGCTGGCCATCACGACCTTCCAGGCGCTGTTCATCGGCGCCGTGCTCACCTGGCGCGACGTCGTGCGGGCGGTCGCGTCGGCCGCCAAATGGATCGTGGGCCTGTCGCTGCTGTTCGAGGTCGTGGTCTCGGTGTTCGTGCGCGGCCCGCTGCTGCCCGGCTTCGTCGTGCCCTCGGAACGGGTCGATCCGATCGTCTACTGGTCGCGCGACAACCTCTTCGACGGCGGTCGCATCCAGGGCGTGTTCGGCAACGCCAACCTGCTGGCCGCGGTCATGCTCGTCGCCCTCATCGTCTTCGCGGTGCGCCTCGCCGCCGGAGCCCCCCGCCGCACTCTTCTCATCGGCTGGATGGCGGTCGCCGCCTTCCTCTTCGTCCGTGCCGGGTCGGCGACGGCCTTCATCGCGGCGGCCTTCGTCGCCCTCGTGCTCGGCACGGTGCTGGTGATGCGCACGGCCCGTCGCCCCGGCGAACGCACGCGGTGGTACCTGCTGTACGCCGCCGTCGGGCTCGGCGCGGGCGCCGCGCTGTGGTTCGGCCGCGACGCCCTGTTCGGGCTTCTCGGCCGCGGCGCAGACCTCACGGGCCGCGAGGGCATCTGGGCCGACGTCGTGGCGCGCGCCGACCAGCACCCGATCGTCGGGTGGGGCTTCTCGACGCCCTGGATCGCCTCGGAACCGCTCATCGACGGCTGGATCGTCGACCACGGGCAGACCGTCGTGCAGGCGCACAGCATGTGGTTCGACGCGTATCTGCAGCTGGGGGGCATCGGCGTCCTGCTGCTCGCGCTGGTGTACCTCGCGTACGTCTGGCGCTCGTGGTTCTTCGCCGTCGATCGACCGCGGTGGGACCTGCGCGCCGATCGCCCGCACTCGCCCCTCACACTGCTCCCGACCCTGATCGGAGCACTGCTGGTCGTGCTCGGCCTGACCGAATCCGGGCCGCTGCTGCTGTGGGGATGGATGTTCGTCGTGCTCTTCGGCGCGAAGATCAAGCAGACGCCGCTCGTGGGGGTCGGCCCCAGCGAGCAGAGCCTGTCGATCGAACGCGGCGAGCTGCAGAGACCCGCGCCGTGACCTCGGCGCCGGCCGCGCCGCTCCCCCTGCTCGCCTCCCCGGCCCTGGCCCGCGCCTTCACCCTCGCGGTGTTCGCCGCCGCCTTCGGCGGCTTCGCGATCGCGGCGGCCGCCGGGTCGGTGACGCTCGCGACGGTGTTCGCGGGGCTCTGCGCCCTCGGCGGCGCGATCCTCTGGGCCCGGCGCGACGAGATCGACCTCGTGCGCCTGGCTCCCACGACACTCGTGCTGCTCGTCGCCTGGGCGGGGGCGAGCGTGTTCTGGAGCACGGCCCCCGCCGAGGCGCTCGGCGGATGGCTCTCCTTCGCCGCGCTGGCGTTCCTCGCGGTGGTCATCGGGCTCGTGCGCGACGCGGTGCAGACGGTGCGGGCGCTCGGCGACGTGCTGCGGTGGCTGCTGGGCCTGTCGCTCGCGCTCGAGGTGCTCAGCGGCATCCTGCTGGATCTTCCGATCCCCTTCCTGCAGATCCAGGGGGCGATCGCCGACCTGGGTCCCGTGCAGGGCGTGTTCGGAACGCGCAACGCCCTCGGTTTCGTCACGGTCGTGGCCCTGATCACCTTCCTCGTGGAGTGGCGCACCCGGTCGGTCGGGACCGGGGTCGCGATCGGCTCGGTGCTGCTCGGCGGCGTGCTCGCGGCGCTCAGCGGCTCGCCCACCGTCATCGTCGTCGCCGCCGTGACGGGGCTGGCCGCGGGGGCCCTGTGGGCCGTGCGGCGCGTTCCTGCCGCTCGCCGTCGCACGGCGCAGACGCTGCTGGGCGCGGGCGTCGTCGTCGCGACGGGGGCGGTCTTCGCGCTGCGCGCTCCCCTCGTCGCCGCGCTCGGCGCGAGCGCCGACCTGTCGCTGCGCACCGATCTGTGGGTGCGCGTGCTCGACGTGGCCGAGCTGCGTCCGGTGCAGGGGTTCGGCTGGTTCGGGGCGTGGGTACCCGGCATCGTGCCGTTCGACCTGATCACCCTGGCGCTCGGCGCGTGGCATGCCTCCGCGCTCAGCGCCTTCCTCGACGTGCTGCTGCAGCTCGGGTGGGTGGGGCTGCTGCTCTTCGGCGCCCTCGGCGGCCTCGGCCTGGCCCGCGGGTGGCTCGTCGCGGGCTCCCGCCGCGCGGTCGTGCACGCGTGGGCCCCGTTGACGCTGGTCGCCCTGCTCACCGTCTCGGTGTTCGAGAGCTTCACGCTGACGGGGGCCGGGTGGCTGCTGCTCGCGCTGTGCGCGGTGCGGGCGGGGCAGTCCCGCTCGTGGCGCGAGCAGCTCGACCAGCGCATGGCCGCCGCCGCACCGCCGGGCGCTGCGGCCGGCGAGAACCCCGCGGCGGGCCCGCGCACCCCCCGCACCGACGACCCCGGCGACGGGACCGACGGCGATGCCGACGCTCAGGACGGCCCGCGACGCGCCGGGTAGACTTCCCGCTGGCTGGCTGGCCGCCCGCGGCCGCGGCCCCTGAACGAAAGACCTCTTCGTGACGTACACCCTGCAGAACGCCGTGCTTCCGCTCGATCGCGACCCCGACCTTCTCCCGCTGTACGTCGACCCCGAGACCTGGTCGACGATCGACGAAGAGCCCGTGCGCGTCACGAACGTCGCCCAGCTCAGCAACATCCTCGACCGCCACCGCGCCCGCATCGTCGCGGGGCGCCGCGTGTCGTTCGGCACGTACTTCAACGCCTTCCCCGCCTCGTACTGGCAGCACTGGACGGCCGTCCGCCAGGTGCGCCTGACCGTGCACACCTCGGGCAACGCCACGATCCTGGTGTACCGCTCCAACGGCAGCGGCACGAAGCAGCGCATCGAGACCCGCGAGGTGAAGGGCGACGAGGTCGCGACCTCGTTCGACCTCGTGCTCGACCAGTACAGCGACGGCGGGTGGATCTGGTTCGACGTCGCCGCCGATCGCGCGGACGCGATGTTCGAGGGCGCCGAGTGGACCACCGAGCAGGAGCCGGCGCGCGGCGGCAAGGCCAGCATCGGCGTCACGACCTACAACAAGCCCGACTACTGCGTCGAGACGCTCCAGGCCCTCGCCGACGCCCCCGACGTGCTCGACGTCGTCGACCGCGTGTTCATCATCGACCAGGGCACCGACCTCGTCGAGGATCAGGACGCCTACCCGGCGGTGGCGGAACGCCTGGGTGAGACCCTGCAGGTGCTGCGTCAGCCCAACCTCGGCGGGTCGGGCGGGTTCGCCCGGGCCATGGTCGAGACCCTCGCCCGCTCGGGCAGCGACTTCGTGCAGCTGCTCGACGACGACGTGCGCATCGAGCCGGAATCCATCCGCCGCTCGGTGGTGTTCGGCCGCTACGCCTCGGTTCCCACGATCGTCGGCGCCCACATGTTCGATCTGCTCGACCGCCCGAAGCTGCACGCGTGGGCCGAGGTCGTCGACGACGCCCCCTTCATGTGGCGGGCGCTCTACCAGGAGCGCCTCCCTCACGACTTCAGCGTCGCCAACCTGCGCCAGAGCCCCATGCTGCACATGCGCCTCGACGCCGACTACAACGGCTGGTGGATGTGCCTCATCCCCACGAGCATCCTGCGCGACATCGGCCTGTCGCTGCCGGCGTTCATCAAGTGGGACGACGCCGAGTTCTGCGTGCGGGCTCGGGATGCCGGGTACCCGACCGTGTCGATGCCGGGTGTGGCGTTGTGGCACGTGTCGTGGATCGGCAAGGACGATTCCATCGACTGGCAGGCGTACTTCCACGCCCGCAACCGCATCGTCGCGGCCCTGCTGCACTCCCGCTCACCGCTGGGCGGAACCCTCATCCGCCACAGTCGACGTGTCGATCTGAAGCACCTCATGATGATGCAGTACTACCCGGTGGAACTCCGGCACCGGGCACTGCGCGACATCCTGTCGGGCCCCGAGCACATGCGCGCGGGCCTGGCCACCGCCATGCCCGATGCCCGCGCCGTCGCCCGGAAGCACCCCGAGACCGTCGTCCACAAGGACTCGGGCGTTCCGCTGCGGGCCCGTCGCGGCCGGCAGGTGTTCAAGCGTCTGAAGAAGCACGAGTTCGACAGCCCGCGCGGCCTCGCCCTGCGCACCTTCACCGTGCGCACCCTGCTCTCGCACTGGTTCCACACCCCCGATCCGGCCAACGTCGACCAGCCCGAGGTCGAGTTCGGCAAGAACGACGCGCACTGGTGGCGCATCCCGACGTACGACAGCGCGCTCGTGAGCGCCGCCGACGGCTCGGGCAAGAACATCTACACCCGCGATCGCGCTCAGTTCCGCCGCATGCTCGTCGACAGCGTGCGCCTGCACCGACGCCTGCAGCGCGAGTGGCCCCGCCTGTCCGCCCAGTACCGCCGGGCTCTTCCCGACCTCGTCTCCGAGGCCCAGTGGCGCGCGACCTTCGAGGAGCGCTCGTGAACGCGTTCGACCCGGCCACGGCGACGATCGTCGTCGTCACCTACAACCGCACGCACCTGCTGACGCGCCTGCTCGAGAGCATCACGCAGATGGAGCCGGCGCCCGGCCACCTCGTCGTCATCGACAACGCCTCCACCGATGACACGACCGCCGTCGTCGAATCGTTCCGGGACCGTCTCCCCACCGAGCTGGTGTACCGGCGACTCGACACGAACACCGGTGGCTCCGGCGGCTTCAGCGAGGGCATGCGCGTCGCGTACGAGCTCGGATCCGAGTGGATCTGGCTCATGGACGACGACGTCGAGGTCGTCTCCGACGGTCTCGCCCGCATGGGCCGATGGGCGCCGCGATTCCGCAGCATCCAGGGGCGGCGCTACGACTACGACGGCAGCGAGTTCTACTGGCAGTACCGCGTCGCCGAGTCGATGGCGATCCCCATCCCCTTCGCCCCCGCCGGCTTCGACGAGTCCGGCTTCAAGCCGATGAACTCGGGCTGCTTCGAGGGGATGTTCATCCACCGCGACATCGTCGCGAAGATCGGTCTGCCCGATCCCCGCTTCTTCATCTACTGGGACGACCAGCTCTACGGGTGGCTCGCCTCCCGCCAGACGCCCTCGGTGATCGTGAACGAGTTCGTGCTGCGCCGCACCCGCGAGATCAAGCAGTGGGACATGGGCATCCGCCACATGAACGCCTCCAGCGACGCGTACCGGTACTACATCATGCGCAACCGCGCGTATCTGCAGAAGTACTACCGCCAGCTCGGCGTCTACCGGGCCCTGCCGTTCAGCGCGGGGACCACCCTGACCTTCGTGAAGGAACTGATCCGCCTCTTGGTGGTGGAGCGCAAGCTCCGCGGCACGAGCCACCTGTTCCGCGGCCTCCGCGACGGCCGTCGCATCACCCGCGACGCGTCGTGGAAGCCGATGCCTCCCCTGGAGCCCGCTCAGCCCGTCGCGTAGTCGGCGTTGTACCGGTCGAGCACCTCGGCGATCGGGGCGTCGAGCTTCAGCTCGCCGCCGTCGAGGTAGAGCCCCCGCGTGCAGAACCGGCGCAGGTCCTTCTCGTTGTGGCTGACGAAGAACAGGGTGCGCCCCTCGGCGAGCAACTCGTCGATGCGGCGATAGCACTTCTCGCGGAACGACCGGTCGCCGACGGCGAGCACCTCGTCGACCAGCAGGATCGGCTCGTCGAGCTGCGAGACCACCGAGAACGCCAGGCGCACCTTCATCCCGTTCGACAGGTGCTTGTACGGGGTGTCGACGAAGTCGCCGATCTCGGCGAAGGCGATCATGTCGTCGAAGCGTCGGGAGACCTCGGCCCGTGGCATCCCGTGCAACCCGGCGGTCAACCGCACGTTCTCGCGCACGGTGAGGTCGCCGACGAAGCCCCCGGTGATCTCGATGAGCGGCGCGACCCCGCCGTCGACGGACACTCCCCCCTCGTCGGGGAGAAGGACGCCCGCGACGAGTTTGAGCAGCGTCGACTTGCCCTGGCCGTTGCGGCCGACCACGCCGATCGACTCCCCCGGCTGCACCCGGAACGACACGTCGCGCAGCGCCCAGAACTCGTCGGGGCGCGAACGGCGCGCGGTGCCGCCGAAGATGTCCTTGAGGCTGCGGCCACCCCGGCGGTTGCGGCGGAAGCGCACCCCCAACCCGTGGACGTCGATCGCGGGACCGGCCATCACAGCTCCTTCAACACCGGACGCTCGAGCCGCGGGAAGACCACCAGGCCCAGACCCAGGATGCCGAGGCTCACCGCCGCGCCCACCACGACCGTGAGGGTGTCCCACTGGTCGGGGAAGAACCCGACGCGGTAAAGCGTGAAGATCCCCGCGAGCGGGTTGAACGCCGCGATGTCCGCGAAGACGCCGGGGAGGTTGCCGACGCCGTAGATGATGGGCGACGCGTAGAACAGGGCCCGCAGCACCAGACGAGTGGTGCGTTCGAGGTCGCCGAACATCACGCACAGCGGGGCGACGATCAGACCGAGCCCCACCAGGAGCGTCGTCTGCAGCAGCACGGCGAGCGGGAAGGCCAGCAGCGCCCACGACACCTGCGCCCCGCCGAAGACCGCGAACAGCACGAGCACCGGGAGCGAGAAGAGGAACTCCACGCCCTTGCTCACCACGATGCGGTTCACCCAGATCCACCGCGGGATCGACGTCGAGCGCACCAGGCGGGAGTCCTTCTTGAACGCTTTCGTGAAATCCGTCACGGCGGAGTTGAACCACACCCACGGCAACAGGGCCGTGATGAGGAAGACGATGTAGGGCTCCTCCCCCACCGAGCGGTGGAAGACCTGGGTGAAGACGAACCAGTAGATGCCACTCATCACGAGGGGATCCAGCACCGACCACAGGTATCCCAACGCGCTGGTCGAGTAGCGCACGCGCAGATCGCGCGCCGACAGCAGCCACAGCGAGTGGAGGGAGCGCCGCGCCGATCCGGGGGCGCCGACGGCGGCGGGGGTCACGGGGAAATCCTACGCGGAGCGCTCATCCGAGCCTGGCCGGGAGCTGCTCGGCCAGCGACGGACCGAGCGATCGGGCGTACATGCGGGTCAGGTGGTTGTCGTCGCGGTACACCGCGACGTTGCCGATGACACCGACGCAGAGGTCATCGGGGCAGATCCACGGGGTGAGATCGACCAGGCTCAGCCCCGGTCGATCGAGGTCGTCGGCCGGGTTGCGGTCGGCGAGGGACGCCGAGCGGGGAACCGCGCACTCGAGCGGGTCGGCGGACTCGTTCACGCAGCCGAACATGTCGAAGGCGAACCGCGGGTTGTCGCGGATGCCGAGGACCTCGATCCCGGCATCGCCCATGCGGTCGAGGAACCCCTCGATGCCGGCCCGCACCATCTCGTCGTCGTCGCCGGCGTCGGAGCGCGTGACCACCGTCATCACGGCGTCCGGCGCGATCCGCTCGACGTGCGCGATGGCGGCCTCGCGCCAGTCGTCGCAGGTCGGATCGAGCCCCGGCTCGTCGAGGCCCATCGAACATCCGCCCTTCACCAACGACACCACTCCCCAGCGCTGCGCGTCGGCGACCGGCAGCAGCGCGGCCGTGATCTGCTGAGCGTGCGAGTCGCCGATGACGGCGACGGTCCGCGACGCGCGGGAGGTGCCCGCGGTCTCGAAGCACGTCCCCTCGAGGATCTGCTCGGTGACGAGCCGGTCCGACGAACACACCTGCTCGAGCTGGGTCCACTCGTCGTCGAGCAGGGTGGGAAGCGGCAGCAGCATCGCGTCGGCGGGCGTCCGGGGCAGGGTCGGGTCGCGGAGCACGGCCGCGCCGGGGTTGGCGACCTCCGCGCGCGCAGCGATCACGCGTTGCTCGCTCCACGACGCGATCTGCCAGCTCGCCACCGGCACCGCGACCACGGTGGTGGCCACCGCCAGCACGGCGATCGGAACGAGCGCGGAGGGATCGGAACGCCGCCACGCCCGGACCGGGCGGTCGACGGCCCAGGTGAGCGCGCGCGCCAGCAGCAGCGACAGCACGATGATGCCCGCGCCCCCGACCAGCCCGACCTCGACGCGGTCGTTCACGACGAGGAAGGTCACCAGGATCGGCCAGTGCACGAGGTAGAGGGCGTACGCGTCGCGTCCCACCGCCCGCAGCGGTCGGGATGCCAGCAGCCGCCCGGGACCGAGATCGCGTTCCCCGTCGGAGGTCGAGCCCGAGACCACGATCGCGGCGGCGCAGAGCACCGGCCAGAGCGCGAGGAAGCCCGGGAAACCGCCGCGGACATCGAGGACCATGCCGAGCACGAGCAGGCCCGCCAGCCCCGTCCACCCCACGACGGCGCGCGCCACCCGGCCCAGGCGCACGTGCGGCAGCACGAGCACGAGCAGGGAGCCCGCCGCGAACTCCCAGAGCCGAGCGCCGGTGTCGAAGTAGGCCGCCTCCTGCGCGGCCGCGGTGCGGATGACCGAGTAGACGAACGAGACGAGGAACACCGCGCCGAAGACCGCCCCGACGACGCGATCGGGTGACAGCCCCCGGCGACGGACGAGCACCTGGCACAGCGCCAGCAGCGCGACCCACAGCAGGAACGCCTGCCCCTGCACCGACAGCGACCAGAAGTGCTGCAGCGGGCTCGGGACCTCGGTGCGCGCGTAGTAGTCCACGGCATCCGCCGCGAGCACCCGGTTCTGCACGTAGGCGAGCGAGGCCCACGTCTGCTCCCACACCATGCGCCACGCGGTGGGCGGGTACAGCGTCCACACCAGCGCGAGCACGCCGACGAGGGTCACCGCGGCGGCCGGCAGGAGCCGGCGGAAGGTTCCCAGCAGGTGGCGGATCGGGCGCACGGGGTGATGTCCGGCCATTCGCCGGACGAAACCGCGGGTGAGGAAGAACGCCGAGAGCATCAGGAAGACGTCGACGCCGCCCGAGACCCGTCCGAACCACACGTGGTACGAGACGACCAGCAGGATGGCCACGGCACGCAGCCCGTCGATGTCGGGCCGATACGCCCAGCGCCCCTCGTCCGCCCGTCCGGCGCGTGCCGGGCGGGTGCGCGACCCGAGGGTCAGAGGCACGGCGACGTCACGCGAGCTGGTTGTTCCACATCGTCAGCGCCGAGCCGATCGCCATGTGCATGTCGAGGTACTGGTAGGTGCCCAGTCGTCCGCCGAAGTGCACGTCGCGCTCGCCCTTGGTCAGCTCGCGGTACGCGAGCAGACCGGTGCGGTCGTCGGCCGTGTTGACCGGGTAGTACGGCTCGTCGGCGCGCGTGGCGAAGCGGGAGTACTCCCGCACGATGACGGTCTTGTCGGTCGGGTAGGTGTCGGCGCGCTCGGGGTGGAAGTGCTTGAACTCGTGGATGCGCGTGTACGGGGTGTCGGCGTCGGCGTAGTTCATGACGCTGGTGCCCTGGAAGTCGCCGATCGGCAGCACCTCCTGCTCGAAGTCGAGCGTGCGCCACGACAGCTCTCCCTCGGCGTAGTCGAAGTACCGGTCGACCGGGCCGGTGTAGACCACGGGCACCTGGCCGACGGTGGCCTTCTTGTTCAGGGGCTGCGACTCGTCGAAGTAGTCGGTCGACAGCTTCACGTCGATGTTCGGGTGATCGGCCATGCGCTCCAACCACGCGGTGTAGCCGTCGACCGGCAGACCCTCCCACGTGTCGTTGAAGTAGCGGTTGTCGTACGTGTAGCGCACCGGGAGGCGCGAGATGACCTCGGCCGGCAGGTCTTTGGGGTCGGTCTGCCACTGCTTCGCGGTGTAGTCGCGGATGAACGCCTCGTACAGGGGGCGGCCGATCAGGGCGATCCCGCGCTCCTCGAGGTTCGTGGCGTCCTTGGCCTCGAACTCACCGGCGAGCTCGTGCACGAGCGCCCGCGCCTGATCGGGCGTGTACGCGGCCTGGAAGAACTGGTTGATCGTGCCGAGGTTGATCGGCAGCGGGAACACGACGCCCTTATGGGTCGTGTACACGCGGTGCACGTAGTCGGTGAACCGCGTGAAGCGGTTGACGTACTCCCACACCGTCGGGTTCGACGTGTGGAAGAGGTGGGCACCGTAGCGGTGCACCTCGATGCCCGTCTCGGGCTCGTTCTCGGAGTAGGCGTTGCCGCCGATGTGGTGGCGGCGGTCGATGACCGTCACCTTACGACCTGCGGCGGCCGCGCGCTCGGCGATGGTCAGGCCGTAGAAACCCGAGCCGACGATGAGAAGATCCATGCGGAGAAGCGTCTTTCGTGTCGACGGATGCGCGGAGACGGTGCCGCGACCCGTCCAGTCTAAACGGCGGCCTCGCCGACGCCTTCAGGGGCGGGTCAGGGACCGTCCGTTAGCATGACTGACTGTCGTCCAGCGAGAAATGGGAGTGCATGAGCGATTCCTGGTCGGTGATCGTGATGCCCGTCATCGTCTCGATCCTCGCTCTCACCGTCCCCGGAATCGTCGTCCTCGCGGCCGGGTGGGGCGTGCGTCGCCTGCGCATCCTGGCTCTGGCCCCGGTCGTGTCGATCGCGATCCTCGCGGTCTCCGCCACCGTGGCGCCCTTCGTGGGTCTGGGGTGGTCGCCGCTGCCGGTGGTGATCCTCACGGTCGTCGCCGCCGCCGCCGCGTTCGGGCTGGGCCGCTGGGTCGGCCCCGAACGCGACGACCGCACCCCTCCGTCCACCGCGGTGTGGGGCGTGGTGTCGCTGGGCATCGCGGCCGTCGTGATCGCACTGCAGCTCGCGGTCGTCTTCGGCGGGCCGGCGCACATCTCGCAGACCTTCGACGCGATCGTCCACCTCAACACCGTCGCCTTCGCCGTCGACACCGACAACGCCTCGGCCTTCCACATCGGCGCGACATCCGACATCGGGTTCTACCCGAACGGCTGGCACACCGTCGCCGCCCTCGCGGCCGACGTCACGGGAGTCTCGGTCCCCCTCGCCGTCAACGCGGCCAACATCGCGCTGTCGGCCGTGGCCTGGCCGCTGTCGGTCGTCGCGCTCAGCACGGCCCTGCTGTCGGAGCGCACCGCGGTCGTGGTGAGCTCCGCGGCACTGTCGACCGGATTCGGCGCCTTCCCGATCCTTCTGATGTTCTTCGGCGTGCTCTACCCGAACGCCATGGGCTACGCGGTGCTGCCCGGCGGCGTCGCCGTCGTGGTGCACCTGCTGCGCAGCCGCGGCCTGCCCGCCCGCGCCCGCGCCACCGTGCTGCTGCTCGTCGCCTCGGCGGGGGTCGGGTTGTCGCATCCGAACGCGTTCCTCGGCATGGTCGCCCTCGGCGCGGCGATCGTCGTCGTCGAGCTGCTGACCACGGCGATCTCGTTCCCCACCCGCCGCCGGTGGATGGCGACGGCGGCGATGCTGCTCGGACTGCTGCTCGTGCTCGCGGTGCTGTGGCGGGTCATGCGCACCAACACCGAGATGTCGCGCTGGCTGCCGTGGCAGACCACCGCGCAGGCCCTCGGCGAGGCGCTGCTGCTGTCGCCCCACGGCTACACCGTCACCGTGACGATCTCGCTCCTGCTGCTCGTCGGCGTCGTCGCGATCGTCCGGCGCCCGCGCCGCCTGGTGATCGCCGGCCCCATGGTGGTCGCCACCGTGCTGTTCGTGCTGGTGTCGGGCACCGCCGCGGGCAATCCGGTGCGCGAGCTGCTCACCAACCCCTGGTACAACGACTCCTTCCGCTTGGCCGCACTGCTCCCCGCCGCGGGGATCCCCGTCGCGGTGCTCGGCGCGATCACGCTGGTCGACCTCGCGGCGCGATCGCTCCAGCGCGCCCGCGCGGCACGCGGCCTGCGCGTGGCCATCGCCGCGGTCGCTGCCGTCGTCGTCTTCTCGGTCGGGGTGAGCCCCAACATCGTCCGCGCGGTGCAGGACGCCCGCGGCGCCTACGCGCTCGACGCGGGTTCGCCCCTGCTCACGGCCGACGAAGAGGCCCTGCTCGAGCGCCTTCCCGAGACCACCCCCGCCGACGCGGTCATCGCGGGCAGCCCCTGGACCGGCACGTCGCTCGCCTACGCGATCGGCGAGCGCGAGGTGCTGCGCAAGCACGTCTTCGGCGCGTTCGGGCCCGACGAGGAGCTGATCAACAACGCCCTGCGCGACATCGACAGCGACCCCCGGGTGTGCGAGGCGGTCGATCGCCTCGGCGTCGACTACGTCCTCGACTTCGGTGCGCAGAACGTGTGGAACAACCCCGGCGTCGGACTCGACCGCCAGGGCCTGTACGGACTCACCCCGTCGGAGCACCTCGTGCTCGTCGACCAGCAGGGACCCG
This sequence comes from Microbacterium sp. Leaf436, assembly GCF_001424715.1. Taxonomy (NCBI): domain Bacteria; kingdom Bacillati; phylum Actinomycetota; class Actinomycetes; order Micrococcales; family Microbacteriaceae; genus Microbacterium; species Microbacterium sp. Leaf436. The sequence goes on along the minus strand of NZ_LMRB01000002.1, from coordinate 510,660 downwards.
CCGCACGCCTGTTCCGCATCGAGGGCTGCTGAGGTGTCCCGTTCCTCGACGGTCGCCGTCGCCTACGACTGCCTCTTCCCGTACTCCACGGGCGGGGGCGAGCGGCAGTACCGCGCCTTCGCCGACGAGCTGGGGCGGCGGGGCCTCGAGGTCGACTACCTCACCGCCGTGCAGTGGGAGGGCGCGACCCCCGTCGAGGAGCGCTTCCGCATCCGTCCCGTCACCGGCCGCCTGTCGCTGTACTCCGCCGACGGCGTGCGCCGCATCCCGGCGGCCCTGCGCTACGCCGCCGCACTCTTCCGCGCCCTCGTGCGTCGACGCCGGCGCTACGCCGCCGTCATCGTGAGCGGGCTGCCGATCTTCAACGTCTTCGCCGCGCGCCTGGCGCTGCTCGGCTCCGGCACGCGCCTGGTGGTCGACTACCTCGAGGTGTGGCACCGCCGCCAGTGGGTCGAGTACTCCGGCGCCGTCACCGGCACGATCGCGTGGGTGCTGCAGCGCGCGGCGATCGCGATCACGCCCCTCGCGACCTGTCACTCGCAGCTCAGCGCCACGCGCCTCCGGCGCGAAGGGCTCCGCCGCCCGCCCGTGGTGAGCCCGGGCCTCATCGACGGCGCCGTCGACGTGGCGGCCCCCTCCCCCGCGACCACGCCGCCCTACGTGCTGTACGTCGGTCGTCACATCCCCGACAAGCGCGTCGAGGCCCTGCCCGCCGCCGTCGCCGCCGCCCGCGCGGGAATCCCCGACCTGCGCCTGGTCGTGCTGGGCACCGGACCCAGCTCCGACGCCGTCCGCGCCGAGGTGCGCCGCGTCGGGGGCGACGAGTGGACCGACTTCCCCGGCTTCGTCTCGGATGCCGAGCTCGACACGCTCCTGCACGGCGCCCTGTGCCTGGCGAACCCGTCGCGTCGCGAGGGGTACGGGCTCGTCGTCGTCGAGGCCAACGCCCACGGCACGCCCGTCGTGCTCGTGGCCGACGAGGGAAACGCCGCCACCGAACTCATCGACGACGGCGTCAACGGCGTCGTCGCCCCCTCCACCCGACCCGACGACCTCGCCCGGGCGATCCGGGCCGTCGCCGACGGGGGTGACGACCTGCGCCGCACCTCGCGCGCCTGGTACGACACCGCCGTGGGCACCCGCACCATCCGCCGCACCGTGGAAGGGATCCTCTCGGCACTGCCGCTGCCGACCCCCGCCGCGGTGAAGACGAAAGAAGACACCCCGTGACCACTCCCGACTCGACGGACGTCGAGCTGACGATCCTCATGCCGTGCCTCAACGAGGCCGAGACGCTGGAGGTCTGCATTCGCAAGGCGCAGGGCTTCCTCGCCCGCAGCGGCATCCGGGGCGAGGTGCTGATCTCCGACAACGGCAGCACCGACGGCTCGCAGGCCCTCGCCGAGCGCCTGGGCGCCCGCGTCTCGCACGCGCCGCGGCGCGGCTACGGTGCGGCCCTCATCAACGGCATCGAGACCGCGCGCGGGCAGTACGTCATCATGGCCGACGCCGACGACAGCTACGACTTCGAGAACCTCGAGCCGTTCGTCGAGCGCCTGCGCGCCGGAGCCGACCTGGTGATGGGCAACCGGTTCCTCGGCGGCATCGCCCCGGGCGCCATGCCGCCGCTGCACAAGTACCTCGGCAACCCGGTCCTGTCGTTCATCGGGCAGCTGTTCTTCCGACCGGGCATCCGCGACTTCCACTGCGGCCTGCGCGGCTTCAACCGCGCGCGCATCCGCGAGCTCGATTTGCAGACCACGGGGATGGAGTTCGCCTCCGAGATGGTGGTGCGCGCGTCGCTCGCGCGATACCGCATCGAAGAGGTGCCCACCACGCTGAAGAAGGACGGGCGTTCGCGTCCTCCCCACCTGCGCAGCTGGCACGACGGCTGGCGCCACCTGCGCTTCCTGCTGCTGTTCGCCCCGCGCTGGCTCTTCGTCTACCCGGGCCTGGTGGCGTTCTTCCTGGGGGCCATCACCGTCGGCGTGCTGTCGTTCGGCGGCATCGAGATCGCCGGGGTCGGGTTCGACGTGACGACCATGGTCTACGCGAGCGCGCTGTGCGTGACGGGGTTCCAATCCCTGCTGTTCTTCTGGCTGACCAAGCTCTACGCCACGCAAGAGGGCTTCCTCCCCACCAGTGAGCGGTATCGGCGGATCGTGGCGAGGTGGTCCGCCGAGCGCGGCCTCCTCATCGGCGTCGGCCTGTTCCTGCTCGGCATCGTGATCGCCATCGTGCAGGTCTCGCTGTGGGGCAGCCTCGACTTCGGCACGCAGAACGCCGCCCAGGCGGTGCGCATCGCCGTGCCCAGCGCCCTGACGATCGTCCTGGGCTTCCAGACGGTGATGATGAGCTTCTTCTCGGGCGTGCTCACCACGCCCCGGCGCGAGCAGCGCCCCGAAGCCGTCATCGAGAGCTGATGGCCGACCGACGCATCCTCGTCGATCTGCTCGGCTTCACCGGGTCGCGCGGAGGCACCGAGACGTACGTGCGCGAGCTTCTGCCGCGCCTGGCGGAGCGCCTGCCGCACGTGCGCTTCGCCGCCCTGACGGGCCGCGCCGGCGCCGAGCGCGTGTCGTCGTTCTTCCCGGGGCACGTGCAGACGGTGCCGTGGGTGGGCGCCGACCCCGCCACGTGGGCGCTGGGCGCCGTCGCCGTCACCGGCCCCGTCGCCCGTCGCGGTCGCGCCGACCTCGTGTGGGCGCCGGCGAATTTCGGGCCGGTGTTCCGCGGCGTCCCGCGCGTGGTGACCGTGCACGACGCCATCTACGACGAAGTGCCGGGCGGCCTGGCCCAGCGGGCGCAGCGCGCGGTGACCTCCACGCTCATGCGCCGGTCGGCCCGCACCGCCGACCGCGTCCTCACGGTCTCGCACGCGGCGGCGGCCAGCATCTCGGCGCATCTCGACGTCGACGCCACGCGCATCCGCGTCGTGCACAACGGCAGCACCGCACCGCGTCCGGTCGCCGATCCCGCCGGCATCCTGGCTCCGCTCGGCCTGCCCGCTGACCGGCCGATCGTGCTGAGCGTGGGCAACCGCATGCCCCACAAGAACTTCCCCGGTCTGCTCGCCGCCTGCGCCACCATCGACCCGGCCGTGCGCCCCGTCGTGGTCGTCGCGGGCAGCCGCCTGCCCGACCCGCTCGCCGAAGACGTGCGGCGACTCGGCCTCGAGAGCGACGTGGTGCTGCCCGGGTGGGTGAGCGACGACCAGCTCGAGGCGCTGTTCCAGGTCGCCGACCTGTACGCGTGCCCCTCGCTGGTCGAGGGCTTCGGGCTGCCGGTGGTCGATGCGCTGCGGCGCGGCGTCGCCGTGCTCGCCCACGACGTGCCCGTGCTGCGCGAGGTCGGCGGCGACGCCGCCCGGTACGCCGATGCGACGGATGCCGCCGCCTTCGGCGCCGCGATCACCTCCGCGCTGGCGGCGCCGCCGGATGCCGCCACGCGGGCCGACGCACAGCGCTGGGCGTCGCGCTTCACGTGGGACGACGCGGCCGACGCCACGGCCGAGGTGCTGGATCGCACGCGCGGGGAGCGACGACGGTGAAGGTCCTGCTCGCGCGCCTGATCGGCTTCGGCACCGCCCCGATGATCGTCGCGGTCGTGCCGCTGCTGGTGCTGCCGATCGCGGCGCGCATCCAGGGCGCCGAGGGATGGGCGGCGATCGGAACGGGTCAGGCGCTCGGCAGCCTGTTGGCGATGATCTCGAGCTACGGCTGGAACGTCGCCGGTGGCGCCCGGATCGCGATGGCCGAGCACGACGAGGCGCGTCGCGACGTCTACGCGCACAGCTTCTGGTCGCGTCTGGCCGTCTTCGCCGTCGTCGGCGGCGTGACGGCCGCGATCGCCGCGGCCCTCGTCGGCGGGGCGTTCGGCGGGGTGGCCGCTCTCGTGGTGCTCGCGACGGGGCTCACCGGCCTGACGATGTCGTGGTACGCCGTCGGCACCGGCCGGGCGCGGATGGTGTTGTGGTTCGAGGCGATCCCCATGGCCGTGTTCACGGCCGCGAGCGCCGCGATCATGCAGCTCACCGGTCAGCTGGTGGCGTATCCGCTCATGATGATCGCGGGCGTACTCGTCGGTCTCGCCGCGCTGCACGTGCACATGTACGGCCGCGTCGTCCCCCCGTTCCACGTCGGCGGCATCGGGCGCAGCTTCCGCGAGAACCTGCCCCTCGCCAGCGCCGACGGCCTCGGCGGCAGCTACACCACCGCGCCGGTGCCGATCGCGCAGGGGGTCGTGGGCACGCAGGCCGCGGCCGAGCTCACCTCGGCCGACAAGCTGTACCGGGTCGGCCTCACGGCCATCCTCATCGTGGGCAACACCCTGCAGAAATGGGTGCTCGAAGCCTCGTGGGAGGCCGGCCGCACCCGCCGCCACCTCGTCGCGCTCGCGCTGCACCTCGTGGTCGGCGTGATCGGCCTGCTGGTGCTCGTGCTGCTCGGACCCTGGCTCACGGCGGCGTTCCTCGGTGAGGCGGTGGCCCCTCCGGCATCCATGTTCCCCGCCTACGGCGTGACGTACCTGATCATCTCGCTGACGACGCCGCTCATCCGCAACGTCCTGGTGCCCGCGGGCCGCAACCGCGTCGTGCTGCTGGCGATCGTCGCTTCGGCGAGCGTCGGCCTTCCGGCCATGTTCGTGCTCGGCGCGACCCTCGGCGCGACCGCGATCGTCTGGGGTCTGGCCGTGTCGGAGGTCGTGGTGCTCACGGTCGTCGGCATCGCCGCGACCCGCGAGATCCGCGCGCAGCGCAGGCTCCTCACCCGCGGCTGAGGGCACGGCCCGGGCAGACGCACCGACCGCGGCGGCTCAGCGCGCTGCGTTCCCGCGCCGACCGCCCGTGACGCTCCAGAGCGCCGCCCCGAGCAGATGAACGACGGCGGTGCGCGGGGTCGCCTCCGAGCGACGGACGGCCCCGAGAACGGCGCGCACCGTCGCCCCGGCCCGCCGGCGGCGGCCGAAGGCGGCGGCGAGCGCGCGCGCGACGGGGGTGTCGACCCGAGCGCGCAGAGCGTCGGTCATGGCTTCGGCCCAGCCGGCGTTGACGACGTAGAGCGAGCGGGCGAGGGCGCGCGGGCCTCCGCCCTCGGCAGCGAGCGCCGCGCGGCGCCGTCTCAGCGTCTCGCGCCAGCCGAGGCGCGCGGCATCGGCCTCGCCGAGCACGTTGGCGGTGTGCTGCACGTAGTCCTGCACGACCCGGTCGACCACGCGGGTGCCGTCGGTCGCGGCGGCGCACACGGCCAGCCAGTGATCGTGCACCTGCGCGGGTCCGGGGAGGGCGGGGAAGGGCAGGGCCACGTCGAGCAGCGAGCGGCGCAGAACGCACAAAGCGCCCGAGAACTGGTTCTCCAGCACCAGCGAGGCCGCGTCCACCTCGCGCCGCGCCGTGGATGCCGTGACCACCACGCCCTCCGGATACGTCACCACCCGCGCCTGCCCGCTGACGAGCGCCGCGCCCTGCAGCGCCGGCACGAGGGTGGCGAGCTTGTCCGGCATCCAGACGTCGTCCTGGTCGCTCAGGGCGACCCACGCGGCGTCGGCGGGCACGGCGGCCAGTCCGCGTTCGAAGTTGCGGTAGAAGCCGACGCGCTCCTCGAACCCGATGACCTCGAACCTGTCGTCGTCGCCGACGGCGTCGACCAGCTGCGCGCGCACCGCGTCGGAGCCGCCGTCGGCGACCACGAGGCAGCGGAACGCGCCGAGCGTCTGCGCCTGGAGCGAGCGCAGCTGTCGGGCGAACAACTCCGCCGGGGGCCGGTACGCCGCCAGCACGATGTACCCCTCGGTCGGGGCGGCGGCGGGGTCGGTGGGGGTCATGGGCGGGTGCGCCGGGGAGGCGGTCCCATCGTACCGACCCGGGTCGACCACGGGTGCGGTCGTACACTGGGGGCTCATCCCCCGTGCTGCCCTCCGGGTGCCGGTGTCCGAACGAAAGGCCGGTCGCGCATGAGTGCCGATCCCGAGATCGACATCGTGATCCCCGTGTACGGGGGCTGGGACTTCGTGCGCACGTGCGTGCGCGCGGCGCTGGACCAGAGCGTCGCGGCACGCGTCATCGTCGTCGACGACCGCTCGCCCGACGACACCGCCGACCGCATCGAGAAGGCCTTCCCCGAGGTCACGCTGCTGCGCAACGAGGTCAACCTCGGCTTCGCCCGCACGTGCAACGTGGGCATGGAGGCGGGAGACGCGCGGCTGGTCATGCTCGTCAACAGCGACGTCGTGCTCGAGCCCGGTGCGGTCGCTGCGGCGATCACCGCGCTGCCCGACGACTCGGCATCCCGCATCGGCAGCGCCGCGACCCTGCTGCTCGCCCCCGACGGCTCCGTCGACTCGTACGGCATCGTCGCCGACGTCACCGGCGCCGGCTTCGTGCGCTTCCACGGCGCGCCCCTCGCGGCGGTGCACGCGAGCGTCCCGCCCGTGCTCGGTCCGTACGGCGCGGTCGCGGTCTACCGCCGCGCCGCGCTCGACGAGGTGGGCACGTTCGACACGAACATCTTCATGTACGGCGAGGAGCTCGACCTGGCCTTCCGCCTGCGCGCGGCGCGCTGGGGCTGCGTCGCGATCACCGAGCCGGTGGGCACGCACCTCGGCGGGGCGAGCGCGGGCACCGAGTCGGAGCGCCAGCGCCGGTTGTCGGGGTTCGCCCGCGGCTACCTGCTGCGCAAGTACGGCGTGCTGCGTTCGCGGTGGGGACTGCGTGCCGTCGCCGTCGAAGCGGTGGTGTCGGTCGCGCGCCTCGTGCTGCGGCGCGACCTGGTGTCGCTGCGCGGCCGCATCGAGGGATGGCGCCGCGGTGCGCGGGCGCCCCGACTCCCCCTGCCGCTCGACGCCGTCGACGCGACGATCGATCTGCGCACCTCGCTGCGCATGCGCGGCGACGGCTACTGGGCCGGGCGCGCCTGACCCCGTCGGCCGCATCGCCGGTCGCTCCGTAAAATCGGACGCATGCTGTCCGCTCTCCGCTCGCGCGTGCGCGCCGCGCGCGACCTCGCTCCCCTGCGCCCCCTGGTCGCGCGCCTCGACCGCGTCTGGTGGGCGCGCGTCATCCGGCGGGCGGGCATCGTCGACCTCGACTACGTCCGCGCGCAGACGGGTTCGCCGCTCTCCGAGGCCGCCGCCGTGCGCCGCTACGTGAACGGCGGATACCGCGACGGCCTGCGCCTGTCTCCGCTGTTCGTCGACACCGCGGTCGGCGACCACCTCCCCGAGGCGTGGCGCGTTCCCGCGCTGTACGCCTATCTCGTCGCCGACCCGCGAGGTCTGCAGGTGAGCCCCCTGTGGGATGCCGTCGCGTACGGCACCCGTCATCCCGACGCGTGGGACGCCCCGGGAGGACCGGTCGGACACGCCTGGCGCCGGCGCGAGGCTCACTCCCTGCCCTACGGCCCCGCGGCGGAACCCGCCGTCGCGACGTGGTCCGAGCTGTCGCGCACGATCATCGCGGCGGCGTCGCGCGCGCGCGTCGGCGGAGAGGTCGCCGCGACGGCGGGTCGCACTCCCCTGTCCCGCGAGCTGCTGCTCGCCCTCGGCCCCGAGGAGTGGGATTTCGACGAGTCGATCGCCGAGGCCGTGCGCTTCGCCGACGTCGACGGTCAGGGAGTGGCGATCGCCGTGCTCGACGACCGCCCCGAGGACTGGACGCTCGCCTCGATCATGGCCGCGTCGCACCCGCGCGTCCGTATCAGTCGGCGGAGGCATGACGACGCCGCGCGCGCCCTCGACGAACTCGTGCAGACCTCGACCGCCGAGGTGCTGGTGCTGCGCGGCCCCAACGAGACGCTGACCGCCGCCGACGCGGTCGTCCTGACAGCGCGCGTCGCCGCGGAGCCGTCGGGAACGGCCGTCGCCCCGGTCTGGCGCGACGGCGACGGCACGATCGCCGCGGTCGGAGCGACCTCCGAGGGGCGGTTCCTGGCCGGGCACCCCGTCGAGGATCTCACCGCCCTCTCCCCCGCGACGATGCTCGAGGTCCCGGCCCTGGCGGGCCTCACCGTCGCCGTCCGTCGCGCCGACATCGACACCGCGCTGCGGGGCTCGGATGCCGCGGGACGCCTCGGCACGCGCGCGCTCGTCGCCCTCGACATCGAGACGCGCACGCGCTCGCGCGTCGCCGACCCCACCGCGCAGACCCCGGATGCCGGTTCCCGCACTCCCGGATCCGCCGGCCGCGACGCGGCGTCTGCCGAGGCGCCGCGGCCCCTCGCCGGTGCCGACGACCTCCTCCGCCGCGCGGGGTGGGAGCGCACGCTCTCCGGTCCGCTCCCCCGGGTGCGGCGCCCCGGGCGCACGATCGAGCTCGCCGACGGCACTGAGGTCCCCGTGCTGCGCTGGGCGCTGCGGACCGCGACGCCGGTCGGCGTCCGGGCCGAGGGATGGGGCGACACGCACTTCGCCCGCGCCCTGGCCGGGGCGCTCCGCCGGCTGGGGCAGGAGGTCGTGATCGACTCCTACGCCGCTCGCACGCGCTCCACGCGGCACCTCGACGACGTCACGGTCGCCCTGCGGGGCCCCGAGCCCCTCGAGGCCTCCCCCTTCGGCGTCTCCCTGCTGTGGGTCATCAGCCACCCCGACGAGATCACCGCGACGGACGTCGCGGGCTTCGACCGGGTCTTCGCGGCCTCCGCCCCCTGGGCCGCCGCCACCGGCGCCGAGCTCGGCGTCGCCATCACGCCCCTGCTGCAGTGCACCGATGCGACGCGCTTCCGCCCCGAGGGGCGCGAGCGCGGCGGCGACATCCTCTTCGTGGGCACGGCGCGTGGCATCCTGCGCCCCTCGATCGTCGAGCCCATCCGCGCCGGCATCCCCGTCACCGTCATCGGTCCCGATTGGCGCGGCTGGATCCCGGCCTCGCACATCCGCGCCACCGGCGTCTCGAACGACGACCTGCCGGGACTGTACGAGAGCGCCGGCGTGGTGCTGAACGACCACTGGCCCGCCATGCAGCAGCGGGGGTTCATCGGCAACCGCCTCTTCGACGTGGTCGCCGCGGGCGGCCGGGCCATCAGCGACCGGGTCGAGGGGATCGAGGAGCTGTTCGGCGGCGCCGTCGCCACCTACGACGAGGTGCCCGAGCTCATCCGCATGCTCTCGGGAAACCTGGATGCCGTCTTCCCCGACGCCGAGGCGCTGGCCGCGGCCGGCGCGCGCGTGCGCGCCGAGCACTCGTTCGACGCCCGGGCGCGCACCCTGCTCGACGCCGCCGTGCGCGCCTCGGAGGCGCAGCCGCGACGCTGACCCGCGGGTGCGGGTCGGCGGGAGCTCAGCGGAAGCGCACCTCGGCGGGGACCGACCCCAGCGAGTCCGACCGGCCGTGCACCGTGAACTCCGCGCCCTGCATGAGGGCGTGCGAGGTCGACTCGCTGATGCCGTGCAGGTTCGCGTTGACCCAGTAGCTGCCCGGGTTGAAGCGGGCGCTGTCGACGTCGATCTCGACGGTCGTCGTCTCGCCCTCGTGCAGCGGCGGCAGCGAGGTGCCCAGCATGCTGGTGTTCGACGCCAGGGCCAGCAGACCCGACGAGGTGTCGATGCTGAAGCCGAGCGCCCACTCGTCGAGCGTGCGCAGGCCGCGCACGGTCACACCGACACGGAAGGAATCGCCCGTCTGGAAGTCGTTGGACCGGGTGCCGTCGGCCGCGCGCACGTCGACCGCGACGATCTCCGCCGCCCGCAGCACCTGCTCGGGGCGCGCGGACACCTTGCCGGACCCCTCTTCGAGCAGCTCGCGGAAGCGCTCCACGGCGGCTTCGGCGAGACCGTCGAACGCGACCCGGCCCTTGTCCATGAGGATCACCCGATCGCACAGCTCCTCGATCTGGTCGAGGGCGTGCGACACGATGATGATCGTGCGTCCCTGGCGCTGGAACTCCTTGATCTTGTCCAGGCACTTGCGCTGGAACTGCTCGTCACCCACGGCGAGCACCTCGTCGACGAGCAGGATGTCGGGGTCGGTGTGCACGGCGATCGCGAACGCGAGGCGCACGAACATCCCCGACGAGTAGAACTTGACCTGGGTGTCGATGAAGTCGCCGACGCCCGAGAAGTCGAGGATGTCGTCGAAGCTCGCCCGGGTCTCTTCCCGGCTGAGCCCGAGCACCGAGGCGTTCAGGTAGACGTTCTCGCGACCGGTGAGGTCGGGGTGGAACCCGGCGCCCAGCTCGATCAGAGCCGCCACGCGTCCGCGCTGCTTCACGTCGCCGGAGGTCGGCTGGATGATCCCGCCGATGACCTTCAGCAGCGTGCTCTTGCCCGAGCCGTTGTGCCCGATCAGACCGATGGTGTTACCCGCGCGGATGTCGAGGCTCACGTCGCTGAGCGCCCAGAAGTCCTGGCGGTGGCGACGGCCGGCGCGGCCGAGCGTGACGAGGCGCTCCTTGATGGAGGTGTCCTTGCGCACGACGAACCGCTTCGACACGTCGGTGAGCACGACGACCTCGGGGCGCGCCAGGGCGGGGGTCACGTCAAACGACATATCGATCACAGTTCCTGGGCGAAGTTGCCCTGAAGGCGCACGAAGACACGGTGGCTGAGCACGAGCAGAACGAGACCGATGAGAAGTGCGATGGCCATGCGCAGCACGAGGTGGGCGGGCTGGTCCAGACCGTCTCCGCCGAGCCAGAACGCCCGTTGGAATCCGAGCACGGCGAGGGTCAGCGGGTTGTTCGTGTAGATCTCCAGCAGCGTCGGGCTCGTGATGATCTGACTCGCGAGATGCCAGGCGTACAGCACCGGCGAGAGCCACATGAGGAGCATCGTCACGACCTCGACCAGGTACTGCACGTCGCGGAGGTAGACGTTCACCGCCGAGAAGAAGAGCGAGAAGGCCAGACCGTAGACGAGTATGAGCAGCAGCGAGGGGACCGCGTAGACGATCTGCCAGTGCAGAGGCGGCTTGCCGGCGATCAGCGTCGCGACCAGCAGCACGCCGAGCTGGATGAGGAAGTTGAACAGGGCCGACCCGGTCGCCGCGAGCGGGAAGATCTCGCGCGGCATGTACACCTTCTTCACGACACCGCCGTTGGCGATGATCGATCCGGTGCCGCCCACGGCGATCTCCTGGAACAGGCTCATCGCCGTCAGGCCGGTGAAGATGAAGATGGCGAAGTCCGGGATGCCGCGCGCCGCGCCCAAGAACTGGCCCAGCACGACGAAGTAGATGCCCAGCAGGATGAGGGGGCGGATGAGCGCCCACACGAATCCGAGCGCGGAATCCTTGTAGCGCGCCTTGATGTCGCGCTTGACGAGGAGGTCGAGCATCTCGCGGCGCGCGAAGATGTCGCGCAGCGTCGTCCAGAGCGATGCGAACCCCAAGCCGGGGGTGACGCCGACGGAGCGCATCGGCATCTCCGCGAGGCGTGCGAAGCGCGCGTTATCCGCGGAGGATGAGGAACTGGACATGGGGACCGATTCTACTGGTGGGTTTCTGCACGGGGTCTGAACTCACCGACGACGCAGTCGCTGCCGGGCGCGCCAGAGGCCACCGCGGACACGCTCGGTGGAGGTGAATGCCCGATCGATGCGGTCGGCGGCCGAGGGACGGTGCAGCCGGACCCACATGTCGACGAAGTCACGGAATCGTCCCCACCCGATGTAGCCCGCGCGTCGGAGGAACTGCACCTGGTGCTGCGTGTCCTCGGGCATCGTGGCCGACATGTGGTCGAGGTTGTAGTCGAAGGCGGTATAGCTCTTCGAGAGGTACTCGGGGGTGGCGATGGTCATCGAGTGGTACCCGAGCTCGCCGGCCGCGTAGACCGGCATCCGCTCGAGGATGTGCGCGAGTCCCCCGTCGACGTAGGCCTCGGCGCCGCCGAACTCGTCGTAGGTCCACTCCCGCTCCAGAAGCAGGCGCAACGCCTGCGGGCGTGCGAAGAACATCGACCCGAAGGGCGCGAGGGGCGAGACCTCGTCGAGCGGAACCCGGATGCCGAGTTCAGCGCACAACTCGGCCACTCCGGGCCGGTTCGCCCACCATCCGTGCCCCATGGTCGGGTGTCCGAGGTGCACGGTGGGCGGGAACGCGAGTCCGAGCCCCGGCTGCTGCTGGAAGAGCGACACGATGGTCGCTGCCTCGTGGGGGCCGCCGAGCAGGTTCTCGAACTGGTGGCGACGGAAGTGACGCCCCATGTTCGCGCCGTCCTGCGGCGTCTTCTTCGAGTGGATCTTGACCACCAGGTCGTACCGGTCCGACAGCAGCACGTCGCGGCATCCGATGAGGAACGCCGCCTGGTCGCGGCCGTTGTTCGACGCGACCACCCGCACCTCGACGCGCCCGGGGAACCCCCGCGCGGCGATGATGCGCTCGATCTCGTCGGCGCGCTCGCGCTCGGGCGTCGTCACGATGAGGTCGACGTCGCCGGGCAGGTAACCCGCGCGATCGAGGATCTCGTCGGTCATCTCGACGTAGAAGATGTGCGCGAACACGGCCGTGCGCATCGGCTTCGACGGGTCGTAGCCGTCGTCGGTGGGCGAGAGCACGCGCAGGAGCGCGGCGTCGGCGTTCAGCACGCGCGGCTCGACGTTGCGCGCGAGGTCGTCGAAGATGAGCTCGACCGGGTAGCCGTTGCGCTCCACGGCCTCGAGGGTCCACTTGCCGACCACCGCGACGCGGTCGAGGAAGACCGGCCACTGGAAGAACGGCCGTCGCTTCAGCGTCGGGCACCCGGCGTCGATGAGCTGCTCGGCGTAGAGCACCGCGTGGTTCTCGATCTTGTCGGTCAGCGTCGGGAACGCGACCTCGCCCGAGAAACCCTGCTGGGTGAAGTGCTGGGTGAAGATGCCCTCGTGCTTGGTGACCGCGTCGGAGTACGTCGTCATCGCCGGGAGGTCGCGCCAGTAAGCGTCCCACTCGGGAGAGGTGAACATGTTCCGACGCACGGCCACCCAGTACGACTGCAGGTGGTACGGCAGGTAGTCCTCGTCCTGCGTGAACGGGTGCGGTTCCACCCGCAGGTGGTCCGTCATGCCCCAGAAGTGCAGGGGGTGCGCGTTCATGCGCTCGAAGATCGGGCCGAACGGCCGGATGGGACCGAACCAGGTGTCGTTGACGAGCAGCAGCTCGTCGAACGACGCCACCCGCTCCCCGACGGCGTCCAGACCGTGCTTGTAGCCCCAGATGTCGTAGCCCTCGTTGGGACGCTCGAGCACCAGATCGCCGACCGTCTCGAGTCGCGCGCGGCCCTGGTCGGTCAGCGGACCGTTCGAGACCACCACGATCTCGTCGCAGAACGCGCGCATGTGCTCGAGGGCGTACAGCACGAAGTCGCCCACCTCGCCGCGACGGTCGAAGACGACGTAGATGAGCAGCCGCTTGCCATCGGGCGGGAACGTGTCGGCCGGACGCGTCCAGTCTCCGATCAGCTCTGCGGTCTTCACGACGACACCTCTCGCTCCTTCTCGCCCCGTTCGCTGCGCAGACGCGAGGCGACACGGCGACCCGCCGACAGCACACGGTGGGCCCGCAGCGCCACGCGGTACGCGGGACGGAAGGCGTCCGCCACCCGCGGATGATTCGTGCGCACGTACATGCGCACCAGGGCGACGGTCCCGCCGTATCCGGTGTAGCCGGCCCGATGCAGGAACCCGATCTGCTCGACCGGCCACCCGCGGGTGGTCGAGAACATCTGGTCGACCTTGTACTCGAGCGCGGTGTAGCCGATCTCGGCGTGCGCGTAGTTCAGCACGGTGCGGCAGTAGTACCCGGCCTGCCCGGCCGCGGCGCTCACCAGGCGCTCCTGAAGGTGGGCGAGGTGACCGAAGCGCCGCTCGCCCTTCCAGCCGTAGTCGGCGAAGGTCCACCGGCGCTGCGTCAGCACGCGGAAGGCCGCGGGACGCCCGACCCACATGCCCCCGTACGGCGCCAGCGGCGAGACGGCGTCGAGCGGCACGCGGATGCCGAGGCGCTTGCTCAGCCGTTCGGCGTGGGGTTCGAGCAGAGCCCACCCGCGCCCCATCGTCGCGTAGCCGACGTGGATCATCGGGGGGAAGACGACGCCGAGACGCTCTTCCTTCTCGAACAGCGACAACAGGTTGCGCACGTAGCCGGGGCTGCTGAGCAGGTTGTCGAACTGGTACCGGCGGAAGTACCGCAGCCGATTCATCGTCTTCCAGGGCGCGCGGCGCATGTGCAGCTTCACGACCAGGTCGTACTGGTCGGACTGGATGACGTCGCGGCATCCGACGAAGTAGTCCGCCATGTCGCGGCCGGGGCTCTGGGGGGTCACGCGCAGCTCGTAGGTGTGCGCGTTGGTCGTCGCCCACGCTTCGAGCAGGCGCTCCAGGCGGGCCGCCGTGACGCCCTCGGTCGTCGTGATGAACACGGAGGCGCCCGACGGGAGGAACTGCAGGCGGCGCAGGACCTCGTCGATCTCGTCGACGTCGCTCACGTGCACGACCGCGGCGATCGACAACGACGATCCCGCCTCGGGCTCGACCGCTTCGTCGGACAGCACCGAGAGCAGCCCCAGCGTGGTGTTCAGCGCCTTCGGAGCCACGCACGTCGCGAGGCTCGAGCGCAGCACGTCGAGCGGGTACCCGCGCTCGCCCATCATCGCGGCGATCTCGCTGCCGATGATCGCGAAGCGATCGAGGAACGGCGGGTAGCTGGTGAACACCGCGCGGTCGACGAAGGGCACGTCGACGTCGAGCAGGTCCTCGGGGGCGAACAGCCCGGGGTCGTGCGCGTGGAAGCGGGTGGTGTCGAAGGCCCGCTCGTGGGCGAAGCCCGCCGCGGTCATCTCCGCGACGAGCGAGCGCTCCCGCTCACCGGCGGCCGACGTCGGCCCCCACCACCGGTGCCACGCGGCGCTCTCGAACAGCGCGCGGCGGACCACGGTGAAGAACCAGGGCCGATCGACGACGGCGGGGAACCCCTCGCCCGGGAAGGCCTCGCGCGGCGGAGCCGCCGGCAGAACGTCCCAGACGTCGGCGGCGCTGTCGGCCATGCGCGCGAACAACGGAGCCAGGTCGGCCACGGGACCGAACCACGAGTCCCCGGTGAGCACGATCTCGTCGATCGCAGGCCACCGGCGGCGCAGACGCTCCATCGCGGGGGCGTACGCCTCCGAGTCGAACTCCTCGCCGTCGGTCTCGATGACGTCGTCGATCAGATCGTCGAGGCGGGCGCGGACCTCGGATGCCAGGGGCCCGGGGTGCACGAGGACGACCGCGGTCGACACGCGGCGCAACGCCTCGAGGGCGAGCACGCTGGTCTCTTCGATCCGGCCTGCCGCGCGCACGGCGTAGATCACGGCGCGCCCCGCGGAACCCGGACGCGCGGAAGCGGACGTCTCCTCGGTCAGAGGTGTCGTCCGCTCCGGCTCAGCGCTCGGCGCCATGTTCGAGAGCGCTGAGCAGATAGCGGCCGTAGCCGCTCTTCACCAGCGGCTCGGCGCGCTCGCGCAGCTCGTCGTCGGACAGGAAGCCCATGCGCCACGCCACCTCTTCGGGGCAGCCGATCGACAGCCCCTGACGCTTCTCGACCGTGCGGATGAATTCCGTCGCCTCGCTGAGCGAGTCGAAGGTGCCGGTGTCGAGCCACGCGGTGCCGCGCGGGAGCAGCTCGACGCTCAGGCGCCCCTGCTCGAGGTAGGTGCGGTTGACGTCGGTGATCTCGAGCTCGCCGCGCGGCGACGGCGTGAGGGCACGGGCGATCTCGATCACGTCGTTGTCGTAGAAGTACAGACCCGGGACCGCGTAGTTGCTCTTGGGGTGCTCGGGCTTCTCTTCGAGCGAGACGACGCGCCCCTCGGCGTCGAACTCGACGACGCCGTAGGCCGTGGGGTCGGCCACGCGATACCCGAAGACGACACCGCCGTCGAGGTCGCTGTACTGGCGCAGGCGCGTTCCCATGCCCTGGCCGTAGAAGATGTTGTCGCCGAGCACGAGGGCGACCGAGTCGGAGCCGATGTGCTCCTCGCCCAGGATGAAGGCCTGCGCGAGACCGTCCGGCGAGGGCTGCACCCGATAGGTGAGCGAGATCCCGAAGCGCGAACCGTCGCCCAGCAGCCGCTGGAACTGCTCGGAGTCCTGCGGCGTCGTGATGATGAGGATGTCGCGGATCCCGGCCAGGATGAGGGTCGACAGGGGGTAGTAGATCATCGGCTTGTCGTAGACCGGTACGAGCTGCTTCGAGATGCCCTGAGTGATGGGGTGCAGTCGGGAGCCCGTGCCGCCCGCCAGAATGATTCCGCGCATGAGGTCCAGTTTCCCCCATCCGGAGGCGCCTGCCAATCCGGGTGCCCCGCGATCGGCCCGGGCGCCCCGGTAACCTGTCGGTATGAGTCGTCTTCTCGTGACCGGTGGCGCCGGTTTCATCGGTTCCAACTTCGTGCACCACGTCATCGCGCACACCGACCACACGGTGACCGTGCTCGACAAGCTCACCTACGCGGGCAACCGCGCCTCTCTCGAGGGGCTGCCCGCCGACCGCGTGCGCCTGGTCGTGGGCGACATCGCCGACGCCGCCGTGGTCGACCCGCTCGTCGCCGAGGCCGACGCCGTGGTGCACTACGCCGCGGAGTCGCACAACGACAACTCGCTGCACGACCCGCGCCCCTTCCTCGACACCAACATCATCGGCACCTACACGCTGCTCGAGGCGGCGCGTCGTCACGACGTGCGCTTCCACCACATCTCGACCGACGAGGTGTACGGCGACCTCGAGCTCGACGACCCCGCGCGCTTCACCGAGAACACGCCGTACAACCCGTCGTCGCCGTACTCCTCGACGAAGGCCGGTTCCGACCTGCTCGTGCGCGCCTGGGTGCGCTCGTTCGGCGTGCGCGCGACCATCAGCAACTGCTCGAACAACTACGGCCCGTACCAGCACGTCGAGAAGTTCATCCCCCGTCAGATCACCAACGTGCTCCGCGGAATTCGCCCGAAGCTGTACGGCACGGGCGAGAACGTGCGCGACTGGATCCACGCCGACGACCACTCGTCCGCCGTGCTGACGATCCTCGACAAGGGCGAGCTCGGCGAGACGTACCTCATCGGCGCCGACGGCGAGAAGGACAACAAGAGCGTCGTCGAACTGATCCTGCAGCTCGCGGGCCAGCCCACCGACGCCTACGACCTCGTCACCGACCGGCCCGGACACGACCTGCGCTACGCGATCGACTCGACCAAGCTTCGCACCGAGCTCGGCTGGAAGCCCACCTACGGCGACTTCGAGTCGGGGCTCGCCGCCACGGTCGACTGGTACCGCGACAACGAAGCCTGGTGGGCGCCCACCAAGGACGGCGTCGAAGCCTTCTACGCCAGCAAGGGACAGTGACCACGGTGTCCATCGAGTTCGGCAAGTCCCTGTCGGTGCGCGAGACCCCCATCCCGGGGCTCGTCGTGCTCGATCTGCCGGTCCACGGCGACGCCCGCGGCTGGTTCAAAGAGAACTGGCAGCGCGAGAAGATGACGGCCGCCGGGATCGAGCTGCCGGACTTCGGCCCGGTGCAGAACAACATCTCGTTCAACGATGCCGTCGGCACGACCCGTGGCATCCACGCCGAGCCGTGGGACAAGTATGTCTCGGTCGCCACCGGCCGGATCTTCGGCGCCTGGGTCGATCTGCGCGAGGGCGACAGCTTCGGCGCCGTGTTCACCACCGAGCTCGACCCGTCGACGGCGATCTTCGTGCCGCGCGGCGTCGGCAACTCGTACCAGACGCTCGAACCCGACACCGCGTACACGTACCTCGTCAACGACCACTGGTCGCCCGACGCCACGTACACCTTCCTCAACCTCGCCGACGAGACCGCGGCGATCGCGTGGCCCATCCCCCTCGACGAGGTCGAGATCAGCGCCAAGGACATCCGGCACCCGCGCCTCGCCGACGTGGTGCCCATGCCCCCGCAGAAGATCCTCGTGACCGGGGCGAACGGTCAGCTCGGACTCGCTCTGCGCGCGGAGTTCGGCGACCACCCGTGGATCGAGTACGCCTCGCGCGCCGAGCTCGACCTCACCTCGCCCGAGCTCGACACCGCGCGCCGCTGGCGCGACTACGGCACGATCATCAACGCGGCCGCGTACACCAAGGTCGACGTGGCCGAGACGCCGGAGGGGCGCACCGAGGCGTGGGCCGCGAACGTCACCGCGGTGGCCGCGCTCGCCCGGATCGCCACCGCCAACGACATCACCCTCGTGCACGTCTCGAGCGACTACGTCTTCGACGGGACGAAGGAAGGCGCCTACGCGACCGACGACGTCGTCTCACCGCTCGGCGTCTACGGCCAGACGAAGGCCGCGGGCGACGCCCTCGTGTCGGCGGTCCCCCGCCACTACATCCTGCGCACCAGCTGGGTGATCGGCGAGGGCAACAACTTCGTGCGCACCATGGCCTCCCTCGCCGAACGCGGTATCGATCCGCGCGTGGTCGACGACCAGGTGGGACGCCTGACGTTCACCGTCGACATCGCCGCCGCGATCCGCGCCCTGCTCGACACGCGCGCCCCCGCCGGCGTCTACAACGTCACGGGCCAGGGCGAACCGACCACCTGGTTCGACATCGCCCGCCGGGTGTTCGAGCTGACCGGTCACGACCCCGCGCGCGTCAGCGGTGTGAGCACCGACGAGTACTTCGCCGGCGCTCAGGGGCCGGTGGCGCCCCGTCCGCTGAACAGCGTGCTCGACGCGCGAGCGACCGAGGCCGCCGGTGTCCCGCTCGGCGACGCCGGCGTGCGACTGCGCGAGTACCTCGAACGCCCGTGAGCGACCGCGGGCGCCGGGGACCGGTCCACTCCGGTCCCCTCGCCCGCGCCGTGCGCCGCGTCTGGTCGCACAGCGCGGTGCGTTACCTCGTCGTGGGAGGAGGGGCGTTCCTCATCGACGTGGGCCTGCTGGCGCTGCTGCACGACGTGTTCGGGGTGGCCCTGGTCATCGCGACCCCCACGGCCTTCCTGCTCAGCTTCGCCGTCACCTTCGTACTGCAGCGGACCTTCACCTTCTCGTCCGACGCCGGCATGGCATCCAGCGCCCTGAAATACACCTCGCTCGTCGCCTTCAACACCGTCGCCACGACCGGCATCGTCGCGGGCATCGCGGCCCTGGGCTTGCCCTGGGTGGTCGGCAAGATCGTGGCGGTGGGCTCGACCACCGTCTGGAACTACTTCGCCTACCGGTACTGGATCTTTCCGGCGCGCCCGTCGGAGTCGCCCACGCCGTGAGTCGCGGCTGGCCCGCGCACCGCGTCAGGGGCGGTCGGGACCCTCGGTGGACGGCTGAGCGGGGCCCGGAACGGACCCGGCGCCCTCGAGCGCGTCGAGGCGCCGTGTCAGGGCCTCGATGTCGGCCCGGTTGATCGCGGCATCTTCGGCGAGCACACGGATCTCTTCTTCGGCCTGCGACAGCTCCCACGACAGGTGCAGCGCCACGCCCACCAACAGAACGATCGAGATCGCGAAGATCAGATTGGCGGGAACCTCCACGCCCAGAAGGTGGGTGAGCTGAACCAGGAGCCCCGGGAAGATCGAGATCACCAGCAGGGCCAAACCGATCAGCAGCCACAGCGTGGCGTACTTCTCGCGGAGCTGTCTACGCAGCAGCAGGACGACGATGATCGTCAGCACCACGACGGCGAACGCGATTCCCGCGATGACGATCATGCGCTCACTCCGGTCTTGGTGGCGGAACCCCGCATCATCGCGAGCGACAGGGCGAACACCGATCGCAGCAGGTACACGGCGGCGCCGAACGGGTTCTGGCTCGGTCGCCCCGCGGCACGCGGACGCATCGCCACGGGCACCTGCACGACGGTGAGACCGGCGTGCAGCGCGTTGACGAGGGAGTCCACCGTGTCGCCGAGGTACTCGGCCGGGTAGTAGACGACGTACTGGTCGATCGCGCGGACGTTGGCGGCGCGGAAGCCGCTCGTGACGTCGGTGAGGCGCGTGCCGGCGATGCGCGAGAGCACCGTTGCGAGCATGCGCATGGCCCACCAGCGCGGTCCTCGGGCGGCGTAGTCGCCGACGTCGGCGAACCGCGCCCCGATCGAGATGTCGGCGGACTCGAGACCGTCGAGCACCGCGGCGATGTCGCGCGGGTTGTGCTGGCCGTCGGCGTCGACCTGGATGGCCCGCGTGTACCCGTGGCGCTGCGCGTAGCGGAAGCCGGCACGCATGGCTCCGCCCACACCGAGGTTGAAGGGCAGCGAGAGGATCGTCGCCCCCGCCTCGCGGGCTCGCTGCGCCGTGTCGTCGTGGGACCCGTCGTCGACGACGAGGATGTCCCACCCCTCGGGCTGAGCGCGGATCTCCCGCACGGTGGGACCGACGCTCTCGCCCTCGTTCCAGGCGGGAACGATGACCAGAGTGCTCGATCGTGCCGCAGACATCGGCATCATCGTACCAGCGGGTCCGCCGTCGCCTGACGGACGCCGAGGGGGTGTGGAGGAGACGGCTTGTAAGATCGCACCGGCCGTCGCCGCCTTCACCATGCCGGTGAACGTCGGCCCCAGAGAGATCCACCCGATGCCTTCGTTCCCCCTCCGTCTGTCACTCCCCCGGCACCGTGTGCCCCACATCGCGGTCATCTTCGTCGCCCTGCTGGCGATGCTGCTGTCCGGCGCGGTCTTCCTGCCGATCGCCTCGGGGGCCGATGAGGCGGCGCACTACGTGTACGCCGCAGCCGTCGTGCGGGGACAGGCGGGAATGCTCGAGCCCACCCTGCCGGCGCGGTTCGCGAACATGGATCTGCTCGCCGGCTGCATCGCCTTCCAGCCCGACGTGACCGCGGCCTGCCAGGGCCCGCTGCGCATCACCTCGACCGCCGAGGTGCTGGCACAGACCAACGCCGGGCTCTACAACCCGGTCTTCTACCTCTGGACGGGCCTGGGCACCCTGCTCGTCCCCACCGAATACGGCCTGTACCTGGCCCGCGGTCTCGCGGCGCTCGTCACGGCCCTCTTCCTCGCGTGGGGGCTGTCGCTGCTCGGACGCACCGCGCGCACCCCTCTGCCGTTGCTCGCGGCCTCGCTGCTGCTCACCCCGATGACGCTCTACGTCGGCATGGTGCTGAACCCCAGCGCCTGGGAGATCGCCACGCTCTTCGCCGCCACGGTCGCCGGCTTCGCCGTGGCCTGCGGTCCGAGAACCACCCGCTGGCGCGAGGAGCACACCCTTCTGCTCGCCGCTTCGTGCGTGCTCGTGGTCTCGCGCGGACTCTCGCCGCTGTTCCTCGCCGTCACCGCCGTGGCTCTGCTGCTGTTGGCCGGGGTGGCTCGCACACGCCGACTGCTGACCGATCGACGGGCCTGGATCGTGGCGGGCGGCATCGCCGTGGTCACCGGGTTCAGCGTCGCGTGGGTCGTCCTGCACGGAACGAACTACGTGGGCGTGCAGAAACCGGCGACCCTCGGCGACGGGCTCGCGGGGATCTCGGTGTTCTACTCGAACTACCACGAGCAGGTCACCCAGATGTACGGCAACCTCGGCTGGCTCGATCTGCGCAGCCCGAACATCCTGTCCACGTCGTGGATCCTGCTGCTCGGCGGTGTCGTCGTGCTCTGCTTCGGTCTCGCCTCCCGGCGGGCGCGGTGGGCGATCCTGCTCGCCTTCGCCTCGGCGACCCTCATCCCGGGCGTCCTGTCGGGCCTGCAGTGGTCGGGATACGGCTGGCAGGGGCGTTACACGATGCCGCTGGTCGCCGCCCTGCTGGTCATCGCGGCCCTCGCCGTCGATTCCGGGCCCGACCGCGTTCCGTTCGACGCGGGCGTGAACCGGCTCGTGGCGATGCTGCGGTGGCTGCTCCCCGCGTTCCTCGTGCTCGGGGTGACCGTCACGACCGTCCGCACGGCCCACCGCTACCTCGCCGGTGAGACCGCGGACTTCCTCGCCGCGTGGCAGTGGTCGCCCCCGCTGGCCGTACCCCTGCTCGGCATCGCCTTCTTCGGCGGGCTGGCCGTGCTCACCCGCGCGCTCATCGTCCGCGGCGCCGACGAGAGCGAGCACGTGTCCGCACTCCCCGACGCGGTGAGCGGCACTCGAGGCTGACGCTCGACCCCGCGGGGTCGGCGATACGCCGACGAGGCGATGCCGGACACACGCCGACCGAGCCGGCGAAACGCTGAACGGGCTCGTCGATCGCAGCGACGATCGACGGGCCCGTTCAGCGGTTCGGCTCGCCCTGCCTCAGCGGACCGTGACCGAGGTGCATCCCAGCGACACGGGGGTGCCGCCCTTGTCGTCGACGACGCTCGCGCACACCCGCCGATTGCCCTTCGAGGCCGTCAGCCGCTGTTCGAAACCGTGCGCCGAGCCGGCGGCCGGGAAGGCCGCCCCCACGTCGGGCCGGTTCTTGTCTGCCCGGACCTCGCGCGTCGTGCCGTCGATGGCGACCCGCACGGTCACGGGACCCTTCACGTCGGGGTCGAACGCCCAGCCCCGCACCGACACCGTGCCGGTCCCTCCGCTGGCCGCATCGAGACGGCCCACCGGGGCACCGGCCATGCCGGTCACGGTGCGGCAGCCCAGCAGGGGGTTGGCACCGGCGGTGTTGATCGCGTAGATGCACACGCGCGAGGTGCCGACCGGGATCGGCACGTTCGTCTGATACCCGTGCGCCGAACCGTAGGGCGGATACGCCGCGCCCACGTCGGGCCGGCTCCGGTCGGCGGTGAGCGCCGTGGCGGAACCCCCGACGTACACGTGGACGGCGATGGGACGCGCGGTGTCGGGATCGATCGCCCACCCGCGTACCGTGGCGGTCGTGCCCGAGACGCTCACCTCGTCGACGCTGCCGATCGGGGTGCGCCCCTCGTCGCGCGTGGTGATCGAACGGCATCCGAGGTCGGTGTCGGGCCCACTCGTGTTGACGGCGGTGACGCAGATCTTCGAGGGGCCGATGGGGATGTCCACCGCGCGCGAGAACCCGTGGGCCGCTCCGTACACGGGATAGGCGCCGGCCACGTCGGGGCGGTTGGCCTGGGCGGTGAGGCGGGTCACCTTGCCGTCGACCGAGATGCGCACCGCGATGGGACGCACGGTGTCGGGGTCGAGTGCCCAGCCGGTCACGGTGGCGCTGCGCCCCGAGACCGAGACCGACTCGAAGTTCCCGATGGGCGCGCGCCCCTGATCGGCCGCGGTGACGTCGCGGCATCCGAGGGTGGTGTTGGCGCCCGAGGTGTTGATGGCGTAGACGCAGACAGTGCTCTTGCCGGGCACCAGGTCGACGACCTCGGAGAAGCCGTGGGCGTTGCCGTACGCGGGGTAGGCCCCACCGACGTCGCGACGGGAGTCGTCGGCGGTGATGGCCCGACCGGCTCCGGCGACGTAGATGTGCACCGGGATGGACTTCTTGGTGTCGGGGTCGATCGCCCAGCCCGACACGCGGGCCGACGTGCCCGCCACGTCGACGGCGTCGAGGCTGCCGATCGGCGCGCGACCGATGTCGCGCGAGGCGGGCGTCATGATGCTGCGACAGCCGAGGGTCGTGTTGTCGCCGCGACCCGTGTTGATCCCGTACAGACAGATCTGCTTCGCGTCGAGCGGGACCTTCAGCGTCGCGCTGTAGCCGTGCTTCGTGCCGTGCACGGGGTAGTGCGTGGCGAGGTCGGTGCGCGAGCCGGAGGCGCGGAGCGCCGTCCCGACTCCGTCGACGTACGCGTGCACGTCGATCGACGAGGCCGTGTCGGGGTCGATGGCCCATCCCGAGACCGTGACCGAGCCCGACGAGACCTTGACCGCGTCGACCGCGCCCACCGGTGACCCGGTGTAGAACGGCATGTCGCGGCATCCGAGGGTCACGTTCGACCCGCGGGCGGTGTTGATGGCGTAGACGCACACCTGCCCACTGCCCCCCTGGGTCACGGGGATGCGCGAATCGAAGCCGTGCCTACTGCCGCTGCCGGGATAGGCCGAGCCCACATCGGGTCGGTCGCCGTCGGCGGTGAGCGCGGTGGCGTCGCCCGCGAGGTACGCGTGCACCTGGATCGGGTCGGAGGTGTCGGGATCGATCGCCCACCCCCGCACACGGATGCCGCCGGGGTACGCCTCGATGGCGTCGAGGTTGCCGAAGGGGCGGCCGCCGGCCTGCGTCGAGCCGAACCAGTCGGAGTAGGTACGCCAGAAGTTGCGGTTTCCGTAGGCCGAGCAGCCGTCGCCCTCGCCGTAGAGATTGTTCAACGCCGCCTGGTTGGGCACGTACGGGGTGTAGATGTAGAGCCCCGCGGTGGCCTGGTTCTCGATGAAGACCCGCTGCGTGCCGCAGCTCGCGCTGGGGTTGTAGAGGATGTTGTTCCAGCGGCCCGCCTGGTAGCCCCACCAGCTGGGGTTCATGCGGTACACCTCGAACTGCCGGGCGCCGTAGTAGACCTGGTAGAAGAAGCCCTGGGTCGACGCGTCGCACGGCGCGGTGTCGGGGCAGCCCTGGCCGGTGGCCGCGGAGTAGTTCCAGGCCGATGGGGCGGTCGAGGTGACCAGGCCCTGCTCCTTCTGCAGCAGGACGAGCAGCGCCTTCTGGCTGATCCCGCACGAGCGCGCGACCTTGTCGATGATGGTCGCGGCGCTCTCGTTGGCCGCGCCGGCGTACCCGTTGCAGTACTTGTCGGCGGGGCGGTCGTCGGTGTTCTGCCGGTAGTCCTTGAGGCAGGTGTAGCCCGACCGGCAGGTGGTGACCTTGCCGTTGAGGAAGCTCTGGATCTCGCCGGCACCCATCGCCGAGCCGTCGTAGAAGACCGCGTCGTCGATGATGTTGCCCGGGTTGAAGTCGCGGGCGTCGGCCGCGGCGGCCGACGCGACCGGGGCGATCGTCGCGGGGAGGGTGACGGGCACCGCGGCCAGCAGCGCGATGGCGCAGGCCCACGTGGCGATGACCGCCGCAACGCTGCGGCGGCGCGACCGCTGCCTCACGGCGCGAGCTCGATCGTGGCCGTCTCGGACTGCGCGCGCAGGTTCGACGAGGAGTAGCCGACGTGGAACGCGACGTCGGCGGAGGTCGTGTCGACGGCGATCGACATCACGCCGCAGTAGGTGACGTCTTTGCCCTCGTTGGCGGAGACCGATACGGACGCCTGCGTGTCGTCGAGCGTCAGCGTGCAGGTTCCCCCCGATTCCGACACCCCGGGGACCATCGCGGTGACCTCGAGGTTGCCGTCGCGCACCTCGGACGTGATGACGAGCACCTCACCGTTGTACGGGGCGTCGGCGGTGGCGCTCTCGGTGGGGGTCGGCTCGGGAGCCGCGGTCTCGGACGGCGACGCCGTCGGCGTCGGCGAGGCAGACGCCGTGGCCGACGCGGTCGGCGACGGGCTGGCCCCCGCCACCGGGGTGGCGCAGGCCGAAAGCGTCAGCACACCCGCCACGAGCAGGAGGCCGGGCAGCGCGACACGCGCGCGCCTCGAGCGAGACGGGCGGGCGGCGTCGAAAGCGTGCTTCACGCGTTCATTATGCGTGGCTTGAGTGACGGATGGGAATATTGCGTGGAATCGGTAAGCGGCCGTTACCGACGCCCGAGGCGGCGGCGCCACCCCCGCAGGCGCGAGAGAACCGGCTGGTGCGCGTCGATCTCGCGCCGCAGATCGTCGCGGATCTCGGCCCGCAGACGCTCCGCGACGCCGTCGAGCTGAGCGCTCAACTGGGCCTGCAGGGCCGACATGTACAGCGGCAGACCGGCCCCCTCCCGCTGCACCCACTCGGCGAGGGCGCGGTCGCGCACGACGGCGTCGTCGCGGGCGTGCTCGGCGGCCAGGCCGAACATGCTGTTGGCGTCGAGCCCGACGGAGTCGGGGCGCTGCGTCCAGAAGGCCAGGGGCTCCCCGCCGAGGAAGCCGATGTCGTGCCCGCGCAGGATGCGCAGGTAGAAGTCCCAGTCCTCGACGGCGTCGAGGGTCTCGTCGTACCCACCCACCTCGTCGTGCAGCGCACGGCGGTAGACGAACGAGATGGGCACCGCGCGGTTGACCGACATCATCTCGCCGAGTGAGATCCGCGTCATGCCCGCCCAGAAGGGGGCCCGGCCGACCTCGACCCACGCGCCGCCGCGGTTCTCTTCGTAGACGATCTCGGTCGCCGCCGAGACGGCCGCCTGGTCGGGGTGCGCGTCGAGCCAGGCACCGGTGCGGGCGAGGAACTCCGGATGCCACCGGTCGTCGTCGTCGTGCAGCACGACGTAGTCGGTGCGCAGGGAGCGGATGCCGGCGTTCGCCGCCGCGCACCGCCCTCCGTCTCCCGGGGCGATGTGGATGACGTCGACGCGATCGCCGAGCTCCGCGGCGGCGACGATCGCGTCGACCTCGGCGGGGTCTCCCCCGTCGTTGACGACGACGAGACGCCACTCGGTCTCGGTCTGGGCGGCGATGTCGGTCAACGCCCGCCGGAGGAATCCGGGACGCTGACGGGTGCGGACGACGATCCCGACGGGTGCAGGCATGCGTCCGAGCTTAGGGGGCCGTCGCGCTGTCGTCCGCTGCGGTCACAACTCGGCGTGCAGGGCCCAGACCCGGTCGGCGCAGGCCTCCCAGGCGAAGCCCTTCGCCCGGTCGCCGGCGAGGACCCGCAGTCGGTCGGCGTCTTCTGCGATGGCCCGTGCCACGGCCGCGCCCAGCTCGTCGGCGGCCGCGAAGACCGCGGCGTCGGCGAGCACCTCGCGGTGCACCGGGGTGTCGAGGGCGACGATCGGCACGCCCACGGCGAGCGCGTCGACCGTGCGCCACGGCCAATCGGTGCGTCCGCACGCGGTGACGAAGGCCGCGGCGTGCGAGAGCACCGCCGCGCGGTCCCAGCGGTCGAGGGAGCCGCGCGCGTGCACGCGGGCCTCGGCGAGACCCGCCGCCGCCGCGATGTCGGCGATCGCCGGTTCCTCCCCCTCGGGGACGTCCAACACCACGACGTCGCCCTCCCAGCCCGAGGCGACGACGGCCGAGAACACCTCGGCGAGTCCGTCCGAGGCGGCGGCACCTCCGGCGGCGGCGAGGAACGACAGGGGCAGATCGAGCGCGCGCAGGCGTCCCACGGCATCCGAGGGAACGCGCAGGCCCGCGGCGGGGGCGCCGCCGATGACGCGCACCTTCTGCACGAGCTTGGATTTGGCGACCTCGGCGAGACGCTCGGCCATCGCGTGGGTGGGAACCACGACGGCGTCGGCGTGCTTGGCGACGCGCGAGAGCAGGGCGCGGCTCGCGAGGATCTCGGCCTTGGGCAGCTCGTCGGGCGTCTCCCAGGCGCGCAGATCCCACAGGGTCACCACGATCTGGTGCGTCTCGTTGACGCGGTCGTGGCGCACGAGGGGGGCGAGGGCGGTCGGCGAGTGGATGAGACCCTTGCCGATCCCGGGGGCGACCCCGAGCTGCCACGAGGTCGCGAGCTCGCGACGGCGCACGGCCAGGCGCGTCTCGGAGGTGAGCCCGGTCACGCCGACGTCGTCGGGCAGCCCGGGCGCGGGGACGATCGACGCCACGTCGCAGCCGCGCGGGGCGGTGTCGACGAGCGCCTGGGTGAGAGACGCCGAGGCCTCCGCGAGGTCGCGCGAGGTCGGCGAGACGAGTTGGTCGAGGACGACGCGCAGGGTGACGGTCATGGGGTGGGGCTTTCCGTCTCGGTCGGCGGGTGCAGTCTGTCGCGCACCATCTGCTGCACCTGGGCGTAGTCGGGGTCGAACTCGTCGACGCCGCCCTCGGGGGTCAGCTCCAGCGTGCCGACGGGCTGTCCCTTGGCCTTCAGCGCGAGGTCGACGAGCGTGGGGGCGATGAGGCCCTGCGGAAGGTCGGTCTCGACGACGTTCGTTCCCGCCTTCGCGACCTCCTGGAAGTGCGAGAGCACGTTCTGCGGCGTGAACTGGGCGAGGATCGCCTCTTGCAGCTGCCGCTGGCGACCCATGCGGTCGAAGTCGCTGGTCGTGTAGCGCGAACGGGCGAACCACTGGGCGGTGTCGCCGTCCATGTGCTGCGCGCCCGCTTCGACCCAGCCGAACGCCCAGTCGTCGACGGGCTGCCCGTCGTAGGCGGGGCCGCCCTTGGGCAGGCGCTCGTTGACGGTGATGTCGATTCCGCCGAGCGCGTCGATGACGTCGGCGAAGCCCTTCATGTCGATGAGCACGTAGTACGGGATCTGGATGCCGAGGATGCCCTCCGCCGCGTCTTTCGTGGCCTCGATGCCGGGCTCGGAGCCCTGCGACACGGCGTTCGGGTACAGCGCGTTGCCGTCCTGGCACACCTCGACCTCGGTGCGCAGCTGATTGATGCCGCTCCCCCACCCGCAGGTCGGGTCGAACTTGCCCTCGTGGCCGTTGGGGTACTCGTCCTGCATCGGGCCCGGAGCGAAGGGGAAGCCCGGCATGTCGCGCGGGATGCCGGTGATGGTCGTCGCGCCGGTGGTGGCGTTGACCGAGACCACCGAGATGCTGTCGAAGCGCATGGAGTCGCGCCCCTCGCCGGAGTCGGCGCCGAGGAGGAGGATGTTGTAGTACCCGTCGGACGGCGGCACGACGGGCGCCGACTGCGAGAAGATGTCGGCGAACGCGTCGCGCGTGGCGCCCGCAGTCTGCGCGGCCCACGCCGCCCCCGAGCCCGAGAGCACGAGCAGGCCGACCGAGACGATCGTCATGCCGATCCTCGCCACGGGCCCGACCTTGACCAGGCGCACCAGACGCAGGGTGTCGATCGTGAGCACGACCCACAGCACGACGTAGGCCATCAGGGCGATCTGCACGAGGGTGAGCGGCAGCGGGCGAAACCACGACAGGAACTCGGGGATGAACGAGCCCGTCGCCAGGGCGAAGAATCCGCTCGGCCAGAGCGCCGCACCGACGGCGGTGAGCACGAGGATCGCCCACATCGCGAGGGTCGCGCCGAGGCCGATGCGCCCCAGGCGGCGGTTACCGGCGAGCACTTGGGCCGACCCCGGCACGAGGAAGTTCATCACGACGAGCCACCAGCCGCGGCGGGTCATCACGGAGAGATCGGAGGCATCGGGGTTGCGCAGCGGGCGCGACTCGATGAGCGGCGCCTGCCGGCGGGGGCGCGGCGGGGCCGCCACGCTCACAGGGAGTCCTTCAAGCGGCGGTTCTTCTCTTCGACCTGGGCCTCGAGGTCGCGGGCGTACGACTCGATCCGATCGGCCACCGCGTCGTCGGAGGTGCCCAGGATGCGCGCGGCGAGCAGCCCCGCGTTCTTCGCCCCGTTGATCGAGACCGTCGCCACCGGGATGCCGGCGGGCATCTGCACGATGCTCAGCAGGGAGTCGAGGCCGTCGAGGGTCGCCAGCTGCACCGGGACGCCGATGACCGGCAGGGCGGTGACCGAGGCGAGCATCCCCGGCAGGTGCGCGGCGCCTCCGGCGCCCGCGATGATCGCGCGCAGCCCCCGGCCGCGGGCCTCGCGGCCGTAGCGCATGAGCTTGTCGGGGGTGCGGTGCGCCGAGACGACCTCCACCTCGTGGGGGATGCCGAACTCGGTGAGCATCTGAGAGGCGTCGCTCATCACGCGCCAGTCGGAGTCGGAGCCCATGACGACGCCGACCACGGGCGTCTCGGAGGAATGCAGCGG
The DNA here is from genome assembly GCF_001424715.1 of Microbacterium sp. Leaf436. Classification (NCBI taxonomy): domain Bacteria; kingdom Bacillati; phylum Actinomycetota; class Actinomycetes; order Micrococcales; family Microbacteriaceae; genus Microbacterium; species Microbacterium sp. Leaf436. Next base: position 481,187 of record NZ_LMRB01000002.1, on the reverse strand, counting down.
CCGGGTCACCGGTCCAGGGTAGGGCGGCTCGCTGGAAGAAGCCGGAACGGCGCGCGAGCGCGGGCTCAGTCGAAGAACGCCGCGGCGCCGCGCGCCTCGTAGACCACATCGTCGAGGTCGTCGCCGATGACGGTGACGTGCCCCACCTTGCGACCCGGCCGGGGAGCCTTGCCGTAGGTGTGGATCTTCGCCGACGGGTGGGCGGCCATGGCCGGCGCGAAGCGCTCCTCGAGGGTGCCGTCCACGGGACCGCCGAGCACGTTGATCATGACGGACCACGGGGCGATGGCATCCGTGGACCCCAGCGGCAGGTCGAGAACCGCGCGCAGGTGCTGCTCGAACTGGCTGGTGACCGCCCCGTCCTGCGTCCAGTGCCCGCTGTTGTGCGGGCGCATCGCGAGCTCGTTGATGAGGATGCGCTCGTCGGTGGTCTCGAACAGCTCGACCGCGAGCATGCCCGTGACCCCCAGCCCTTCGGCCACGGCGACGCCGATCTCGGCGGCGACGCGCTGCACCCGGTCGGCCGCGCGGGGGGCCGGGGCGAGCACCTCGGCGCAGACGCCGCCGCGCTGCACGGTCTCGACGATCGGGTAGGCGCGCACCTCGCCCGACGGACGCCGCGCCACCTGCTGCGCGAGCTCGCGGGTGAAGTCGACGAGTTCCTCGACCAGGAGCGAGCCCCCGTTGCCGTCCTCGGCCAGGGCGGCGAACCAGTCGTCGGCCTCGGTCGCGGCCGACACGACGCGTACGCCCTTGCCGTCGTACCCGCCGCGCGGGGTCTTCACCACCGCGCGACCGCCGTGGTCGTCGAGGAAGGACTGCAGGTCGGCGGCGTCGGAGACGGCCGCCCACTCGGGCTGCGGGAGGCCGAGCTCGGCCATGCGTCGACGCATGACGAGCTTGTCCTGCGCCACCCCCAGGGGGGCGGGACCCGGGTGCACGGCGACACCGGCATCGACGAGGGCGGCCAGGACGTCCTGCGGCACGTGCTCGTGGTCGAAGGTGATCACGTCGACGTCGCGCGCGAACGCCAGCACGGTGTCGACGTCGCGGTAGTCGCCCACGGCGGTCGCCGCCAGCGCCGCGGACATCCCCTCGTCTTCGGCGAGAACGCGGATCTCGAGCCCCAGCTCCACGGCGGGCGCGATCATCATCCGCGCCAGCTGTCCGCCACCGACCACTCCGACTCGCAGCACCATGCCGCTCCTTCCGTCGGCATCCATTCTGTCGGGCCCGTCACGGGGGCGCGAGCCGGATGCCGCCCACTCCGGGAGGCGCCGCTCGGGTCAGACGTCGACCGAGCCCGAGCCGAACGTCTGCGAATCGCGGTGCGCCAGGATCTGGTTGACCTCGACCTGGTCGACGAGGGTCTCGTGCACGAGCACCGCGTTCGGGATGTTCTTCATGCGCAGCGCCGGCTCCACGCCGTTCGACAGCGACAGGGTGCCCGCGCCCCACAGGCGCTGCAGGATGCCGCGCCGCATCTGGATCGCGTAGCCCCGCACGTGCGAGATCTCGCGGTGGTTCGCCCCGAACGGTCCCGAGCGTTCGATCACCCGGCGCGTCGTGATGGTCCAGGTGTGCGAGAGCCAGACGAGGAACGGGATGACCACGAGCAGCAGAACGAGCGCCCCGGCCGTCGTCAGCAGCATCCAGTTCTCGTACGGCGCCGGGAGGTTGTCGTAGAAGTAGGCCGTCGCCCCCGCGACCGCGATCAGGACGAGGCCCGACCACGTCAGACGCCGCGCGTGGGCCCGCAGTCGCGCGATGCGCAGTTCCGGCGCGGCGGTGCCCGGCGCCGGCGTGCGCGGGCGCCCGATCGAGCTGGTCGGCTGGGTCACGTTCTCATTGTGCGGCGTGAGCCGCGTCAGACCCGTCGCACACGCGGAACGGCGGCGGGGTCATCGCCCGTGCGCCCTCACGTCCGTCGGCGCGCGTGCCCGTCGGCGCACGTGCCCGTCAGCGCACGTGGACGACGTCGCCGGCCGAGACGATCGTCTCGATCGTTCCGGATTCGACGACCAGGCGACCATCCCCGTCGAGGCGCGACGCGCGCCCCCGCACGCTCGTTCCGTCGGGAAGCGAGACCGTGACCTCGCGCCCGATCGTCGTGCACAGCTTCTCGATGTCGCGGTGCACGCGCTCGGCTCCTCCCGACGACAGGTGCGACAGCAGCTCGTCGAAGTGCTCGACATAATCGGAGAGCAGCCGGTCGTCGTCGCACTCGGCACCGATCGCGGCGAACGAGGTGGCCGTGGTCACCGGCAGATCGGCACGGCTCATGCGCGTGTTGATCCCCGCGCCGACCACGACCGTGTCGAAGGTCCCCGGCACGGCCTCGGCCAGGATGCCGCAGATCTTGCCGCCGTCGACGAGGACGTCGTTCGGCCACTTGAGCTCGGCGGTGCCCCCGTGACCGGTCAGCTGGGTACGGATCGCCCGCGTCATCGCGGCGCCCGCCGCGAGCGGCACCCAGCCGCGCAGCGCGAGGGGGATCGTCGAGGCGTCGACCACCAGCGACACCGCGAGCGCGGTCCCCGCCGGCGCCGTCCACGACCGGTCCAGCCGCCCGCGCCCCGCGCGCTGGTCGTCCGTCACCAGCAGCGACAGATGGGGCCATCCGGCCGGATCGTGCGTGACCGCGGCGACGACGTCGGCGTTCGTGGAGTCGGTGGTCTCGACCACCTGGACACGGGGGCTCCGGGCCGCGGTGCGCGGGTAACCGTCTGAGGGAATCGCCATGCACCACACCCTAGGGATCCCGCCGGATCGGGGCACCCGTCTTGCGCCTCGGCGCGTCACCGGGCAGGGACGGCGGTGGACGGATGCCACAGCACCCCGCGGTTTCGCTTGTGCGTACCCTCCAACGCCGGTGCCGTCGCGGTCGCTAGGGTGGAAAGCGTGACCGACCAGCCCGATCTCTTCACCACCGCCGGCAAGATCGCGGACCTGCGCACCAGGTTCCAGGAGGCGGTCGTCGACGCCGAAGCCGCCGCCCGCGACAAGCAGCACGCGAAGGGCAAGCTCACCGCGCGCGAGCGCCTCGAGATGCTGGTCGACCCCGGCTCGTTCGTCGAACTCGACGAGTACGTCCGCCACCGCACCACCGCCTTCGGCATGGACAAGTCCCGCCCCTACGGCGACTCGGTCGTCACCGGCACCGGCACCATCCACGGCCGCACCGTCGCGGTGTACGCGCAGGACTTCTCGACCTTCGGCGGGTCGCTCGGCGAGGTCGCCGGCGACAAGATCATCAAGGTGATGGAGCTGGCCCTGCGCAGCGGCATCCCGATCATCGGCATCCTGGACTCCGGCGGAGCGCGCATCCAGGAGGGCGTCGTGGCCCTCGGCAAGTACGGCGAGATCTTCCGCCTGAACACCGCGGCCTCGGGCGTCATCCCGCAGATCTCGCTCATCATGGGCCCCGCCGCCGGAGGGGCCGTGTACTCCCCCGCCCTCACCGACTTCGTCATCATGGTCGACAAGACCAGCCAGATGTTCGTCACCGGTCCCGACGTGATCAAGACCGTCACCGGCGAGGACGTCGGGATGGAAGAGCTCGGCGGCGCGCACACGCACAACACCCGCTCGGGCGTCGCGCACTACCTCGCCGACGACGAGGACGACGCGATCGACTACGCGCGGAGCCTCATCGGCTACCTCCCCGACAACAACCTCGCCGAGATCCCGGTGTACGACACCCCGTTCGAGTTCGAGACGACCGATGCCGATCGCTCGCTCAACACGGTCATCCCCGACTCCCCCAACCAGCCGTACGACATCCACACGGTCATCTCCGGGCTCGTCGACGGCGCCGACTTCCTCGAGGTGCAGCCGCTGTTCGCCCCGAACATCGTGATCGGCTTCGGCCGCATCGAGGGACGCACGGTCGGCATCATCGCCAACCAGCCGTCGCAGATGGCGGGCACCCTCAACATCGACGCCGGCGAGAAGGCCAGCCGGTTCGTGCGCTTCTGCGACGCGTTCTCGATCCCCATCGTCACCCTCGTCGACGTCCCCGGCTACCTCCCCGGCACCGACCAGGAGTGGACCGGCGTCATCCGCCGCGGTGCGAAGCTGCTGTACGCCTACGCCGAGGCCACCGTGCCGCTGGTGACGGTGATCCTGCGCAAGGCCTACGGCGGGGCCTACATCGTCATGGGCTCGAAGCAGCTCGGCGCCGACATCAACCTCGCCTGGCCCACCGCCGAGATCGCCGTCATGGGCGGTCAGGGCGCGGTCAACATCCTGTACCGCGGCGAGATCAAGCGCGCCGAAGAGGCCGGCGAAGACGTCGCCGCCGTGCGCACGCGCCTGGCCAACGAATACACGTACAACGTGGCATCGCCGTTCCTCGCCGCCGAACGCGGCGAGCTCGACGGGATCATCGAACCGGCGCAGACGCGCGTGTCGATCGCCAAGGCCCTGCGGGCCCTGCGCAACAAGCGCGCGAGCCTGCCCGCCAAGAAGCACGGGAACATCCCGCTGTGAGCCGGCCGAGCACCGACGCCGGGATCGACCCCGGCGCACCGCGCGCCGTTGCCGAGGTCGTCCGCGGCACCCCCACCGAAGAGGAGCTGGCTGCGGCGGTCGTCGTGGTCAGCGAGGCCTACCTGCGCGAGGTGGCCGACGCCACGGTGCCCGAGACCGCGACGCGCTCGCGGTGGGAGCTCTCGGCGCGCGGGCTGCGCCGGCCGCTCGACCGCATCGCCGGCTGGAACGGATTCACCGCCTGAACCTCGGAAGTGTCCCCCGAAATGCCTACAGACGACGGTGGGACAACTGTCGAATACTGGAGGAGCTGGAACGCATCATGCGTTCGGTCGGACCGCTCTGAGAGCCGGTTCCGGCTTTGCGGGCAGTTTTCGGGTAACTGTCCGCCCGGGTGAGGGGTCGGCGATCACGCCGCCCCTCACCCCTCGGTCTTCTCGGTGCACGTGCGTCGGCGGTTCCCCCCTCAGCCCCCGGCCCCGGCTGTCAGCGGGGTCGGCGGATCTCCCGCCAGAGGTCGACCTCATCGTCGTCGCCGGAGCCGCCCTCGCCGCGGGAGCGCCCGACGACCGTCACCGCCACCTCGTGGTGCGGCGACGTGCGGATGATCAGGCGCTCCGAGACGGCATCGCTGAGGACGGATGCCAGTTCCGTGCGGATGTCGTCGAGGTCGGCCGCGCCGAGCCCCGCGAGCCCACCCTCGTCGAAGAGGTTCACCACGGCCCCGCGCCGGCGCGCAGCGTCGATCTCGGCGCGGACGCCGTCGTCGAGCAGGCGTGTGCCGCGCAGCTCGTCGCGGAGGCTGGCCTCGGCGCGGCGCGCGGCGGCCTTGTCGGACGGCCGGAGGTTGCCCCCCGACTCGATGGTGCGGGCCAGCACGGGGCCGGCCGCCTGCAACGCCCGCTGCACGTGGATACGACGTTCCCGCTGCCGGCCGCTCTGCGAAGCCTGCCAGGCCGACGCGGCCTGCTGCAGCTCCGCGAGATGGTCGGCGTCGCGGGCCGTGCGATCCAGAGCGATCATCACGAGCTGGGCGGCGGCGACCCAGACCAGCGAGCCGACGAGACCCAGGCTGAAGGCGGCGAGGGGTCCGAGCCAGAACGACGCCGACAGGGTGAGCACCGCCATGCCGACCCACGCGACGATCGGACGCCGACGGATCATGATGATGGTCATCAACGCGCCGATGGCGCCGATCACCCAGGTCACGAACGGTTGCGTCCGGCCCGCCTCGGTCACCGCGAAGAAGGTCGCGTTGGGGACGACGACGGCCGCCAGCATCGCCAGCGCCACGCCCCAGTTGGGCACGCGCCGCGCCACCCGGGGTTCGGCGGACTGCTCGGGGGTGCCCGTGCCGATCGCGAAGACCCACAGCCACGTCACCGGCAGGTACAACACGAGCGCGGCCACGATCAGCCACCCGCGTTCGACGGTGTCGGGCTCGGTCCACAGCAGACCGCGCGCCGCGAGATAGGCGGTGAATGCGAGGGCGATCCCCGAGAGGATGGAACGGACGGTCACCAGCGGTCACCGCTCTCCCACTCGAGCGTGACGGTGGTGCCCGTCGGACCCGACTCAATGTCACTGCGTCCCCCGACCGCCGTCAGGCGGGCGATGATCGAGCCCCGGATGCCGAGACGATCGGGCTGGATCGAGTCGAGCACGAATCCGCCTCCGGAGTCGCGCACGCGCACGGCGACGCCTCCGGGCGCGGCATCACCGGTGAGCTGGACGGTCAGCCCCTGCGCGTCGGCGTGCTGCACGGCGTTCGCGACGGCCTGCATCGCCGCGAGCACGAGCGCACGGGCCACGCGTCCGGGCACGCGGGGAGTGCCCTCCTCGACGCGGCGCGCCACCTCGATCTCCACACCCAGGTCGCGCGCGGCGATCTCGATGTCGTCGGCGAGCCTCGAGGCGGGGACCGGCTCGTCGCTGCCCTCGAGGGCGTCCTTCTCGGCGTTGGCCAGACGCGTGAGAGCCTCACGCGCCATGCTGACCGCGAGGGTCCGCTCCCGCGGGGTGCCGGCGCGCTCCGCGGCCAGCAGAGCCCCCAGCACGCTGTCGTGCATCAGGGCCGCCACCGCGATGCGCTCGTGCTCGCTGGCGGCGGTGGCCGCCGCGGTCGCGTAGCTCGACACCGCGAGCGTGCGCGCCTGGTCGACGTTGGCCGCGATCGAGCGGTACATCCACGCCAGGGTGAGCAGCACGCTGCCGAGGATCAGCGCGAACGACACGTCGAGCAGGATCGGCACGATGAACTCGGGCCGCCCGCCGGCCTGCACCAGCCGCACGACGCCGAACAGCAGGGGTGCGGCGAGCGTCCACGCGATCTGGAACGGCAGCGGGAAGGCCACGACCGCGGCGACCGTGGCGACGTTGACGAGGTAGAAGATCCACGGGTTCTCGGTGGGCACGGGGGTCGGGCCGCCGGCCGTGGCCACCGGCCAGAGCGCGAGCGCGACCAGGAAGAGAACGGCGAAGATCCCCGAGAACGTGCGGGCGAAACGCCCCACCGCGCACGCCACGATCATGGCGACGAGCGGGACGAACACGCCGATGACGAGGGGCAGATGCCATCCCGCGGCCTCGTCGCCCGGGACGAACGCGGCGACGAACGCCTGAGCCCCCAGGACGAGGGACGCCGGCCCCACGATGATCGTGAGGACCCGCTCGATGCGGGTCTGCGTGAAGGAACCCGTGTCGGCTTGGACCTCACGAGTGTGGGGGATGCGTCCCCACGCTTCGTCCAGGACCGACCGGTCGTTCTCACCCATGGCCCGCGGGGGCGTCGGGCGCGTCGTGCAGGATGCCGTCTTCCATGGCCCGCCGCAGCAGGTCGACCTTGGTCGGCGCCGGGCGTCCGACCTCGACGTACTTCACCCGCACGCGCGTGATGTTCTCTTTCGCGGTCGAGTACGCCACTCCGAGCCGCTCTGCGACGGCTTTGAGCGGCAATCCGGCCGCGTACAGCCGCAGGACCTCGCGCTCACGCGCCGACAGCTGAGCGTCGGCGAACTCGCGGTCGCCCTCGACCGCGCTGGCCCACTCGACGTTGTCGAGCAGTTCGCCGCGGGCGACCACCGCGATGGCGCCCAGGACCTCGTGCGTCGGAGACGACTTGCTCACGATGCCGGCCGCTCCCGCGGCGAGCGCCTCGCGCACCGCGGCGGCGCGATCGGCGACGCTGTGGATGATGACGCTGGATCCGTCGCGCACGACGCGGTCGACGTTCTCGGACACCGTCGTGCCATCGCCGAGGGTGAGGTCGAGGACGACGACATCGGCCGGCGACGTGGCCGACGCGCGACGCCAGGCGAGGTAGGACGAGACGTTCGCGCCGGAGAAGACCACATCGGTGGCTTCGGTGCGCGTCAGTGCGGCTTCGAGTCCGAGCCGGACCGACTCGTGATCATCGATGAGGGCGACGCGCGTCATTGGTTCATCGTATCCATGCGGAGGTGCCGTGCGAGGGCTTGCAGACCCGCCGATCGGCGGGTCATCGGCGAAGAACGGCCACCGCTTCGACGTGATGCGAGTGGGGGAACAGGTCGACGCCGCGGATTCCGCGATCGGCGCGATACCCCAGGTCGGCGAATGTCGACAGATCGCGGGCCAGGGCCACCGGGTCGCACGCGACGTAGACCACCGTCGAGGGGGCCAGGGCGGCGATGCCCTCGACGACCTCGCGGCCCGCCCCCGCGCGCGGCGGGTCGAGCAGCACCACGCCGCGCCCGAGGCGCTCGCGTTCGCGCTCCGAGGCGTCGGCGGCGAGCTTGGCGACGAAGCGGTCGGCGCGAGCCGTCTCGGCGCGCGCACCGATCCACTCGGCCAGGTTCTCGCCCGCGTGCTCGGTGGCGCGCGGGTCGGACTCCACGCTGACGACACGCGTCGAGGGGCCACCGAGATCGCCGAGGGTGGCGGCGAACAGGCCGACCCCGCCGTACAGGTCGAGGTGCAGCGCCTCGGGGTCGAGGCCGCCGATGGCCGCGATCTCTTCGGAGACCAGCGAGGTGAGGGTGCGCGCCGCGAGGCGATGCACCTGCCAGAAGCCGCCGGCGTCGACGCGGAACACGCGATCCCCCACGCGCTCCTCGACGACCTCGGGCGCGGGACGCGATTTCACGCCGTCGGGTCGCACGAGCACCCGGACGCGGCCGTCGGCCGGCTGGACGAGATCGATGCGACCCGGCTCACTCCCCCGCAGGGCGGCGGCGGCGCGGGCGACCTCGGCGGTGGCGAGGGGCAGGTCGGGCGTCTCGATCACGCGATGCGAACGGGCGGCGTACGCGCCGACGCGGCCGCTCTCGTCGACGTGCAGGCTCACGCGGGTGCGCCATCCCGTGCCGTCGGCGGACTCGGGGTCGGCGTCATCGCCGGCGGAACGCACCTCGACCGGGAGGTCGAGGCGACCCACGCGCTCCAGGGACTCGCGGATGACCCGCTCCTTCAGCGCGCGCTGGTGCTCGAGGGCGATGTGCCCGAACTCCGCACCGCCGGGACGCTCTGCCGGATCGACGTCGATGTCGGCCGCCGCCCACACGTGCGGTCGCCGGTCGGCTGCGGCGTCGAGCACCTCGACGGCCTCGGCACGCCAGAACGCCTTCTTGCGCGTGTCGGTGACGCGCGCGCGCACGCGCTCGCCGGGCAGGGTGTCGGAGACGAACACCACGCGCCCCTCGTGCCGCCCGACGAAGACGCCGCCGTGCGCGATACCGGTGATGTCGAGATCGATGAGGTCGCCGTCGTGCATCCTCCGAGCCTGTCACATGCCGCCGGGACACCGCGCGGGGCCGGCGCCGCGGACGGAGCACCGGGAGCCTGTCGAACGGCGGGGCGGTTGCGACGGCCCCGACGGGTCGGGTGCCGCCCGGCGGTGCGCCCGCACGTGGGTAGCGTGGACGCATGCGCGTGTGCCTGGCATCCACTTCCCCCGCCCGACTGATGCTGCTGCGCCAAGCGGGGATCGAACCCGAGGCGCGCGCGCCGCAGGTCGACGAAGAGGCCGTGATCGCCGAGGTGGAAGCCGCCGAGGGGCGACGCCTGCCCGCCGCCGAGCACGTGCTGCTGCTCGCGCGGCGCAAGGCCGCCGACGTCGCTCAGCGCCTGTGGGCCGACGACCCGGACTTCGAGGGCTTCGTCATCGGGGGCGACTCGATGTTCGAGCTCGGCGACGAGATCCTCGGCAAGCCCTACACGCCGGAGGCGGCGACCGCGCGCTGGCGCGCGATGCGCGGACGCACCGGGGTGCTGCACTCGGGGCACAGCGTGTTCCGCCTCTCCCCCGGTGCCGCGCCCACCGAGGCGTCCGCCGTCGCCGAGGCCTCGGTCACCTTCGCCGACGACATCGACGACGACGAGATCGCGGCCTACGTCGCCAGCGGCGAACCCCTGTTGGTGGCCGGGGCGTTCACCGTCGACAGCCTGGGGGGCGCGTTCATCCGGGAGGTGCAGGGCGACCCGTCGACCGTCGTCGGGATGTCACTGTCGACCGTGCGCCGACTGGTACGCGAACTCGGCGGCTCGTGGACGGACCTGTGGAACCGTTCGTAGACTCCCGCACACGTTTTTCGGCGTTTCTTGTCGAGGAGGGTCAAAAGGGAGGGGGGACCCCTCGCTAGGCTGGGAGGATGCCGAAGATCGCCAAGGTCCTTGTCGCCAACCGCGGCGAGATCGCCGTCCGAATCATCCGTGCCGCCCGGGATTCGGGCAAGGCGTCCGTCGCCGTCTACGCCGACCAGGACCGCGACGCCCTGCACACCCGCCTCGCCGATGAGGCCTACGCCCTCGACGGCGCCACCAGCGCCGACACCTACCTCTCCATCGACAAGATCCTCTCGATCGCCCGGCGCTCCGGCGCCGACGCCGTGCACCCCGGCTACGGCTTCCTCGCCGAGAACGCCGACTTCGCCCGCGCCGTGATCGCGGCGGGGCTCGTGTGGATCGGTCCGTCGCCGGATGCCATCGAGGCCCTGGGCGACAAGGTCACCGCCCGCCACGTCGCCGAGAAGGTGGGCGCCCCGCTCGCCCCCGGCACGCCCGGTCCCGTCTCGGGCGCCGACGAGGTCATCGCCTTCGCCGAGCAGGTGGGGCTCCCCATCGCCATCAAGGCGGCGTACGGCGGCGGCGGACGCGGGCTCAAGGTGGCGCGCGAACTCGACGAAGTGGCCGAGATGTTCGAGTCGGCCACGCGCGAGGCCGTCGCCGCCTTCGGCCGCGGCGAGTGCTTCGTCGAGAAGTACCTCGACAAGCCGCGCCACGTCGAGACCCAGTGCCTGGCCGATGCGAGCGGCAACGTCGTCGTCGTGTCGACGCGCGACTGCTCGCTGCAGCGTCGCCACCAGAAGCTCGTCGAAGAGGCGCCGGCGCCGTTCCTCACCGACGCGCAGAACGAGATCCTCTACACGGCATCCAAGGCGATCCTGCGCGAGGTCGGCTACGTCGGTGCCGGAACCTGCGAGTTCCTGATCGGCGCCGACGGCACCATCTCGTTCCTCGAGGTCAACACGCGCCTGCAGGTCGAGCACCCCGTCTCGGAAGAGGTCACCGGCCTCGACCTCGTGCGCGAGCAGTTCCGCCTCGCCGAGGGCGAGGAGCTCGGCTACGACGACCCCGCCCCGGTCGGCCACTCGATCGAGTTCCGCATCAACGGAGAAGACCCGGGCCGCGGGTTCCTGCCCCAGCCCGGTCCGATCCACGTCTTCAAGACGTTCGGCGGCCCCGGCATCCGCCTCGACTCGGGCGTGACCGCGGGCGACAGCGTCTCGGGCGCGTTCGACTCGCTGCTGGCGAAGATCATCGTGACCGGCCGCGACCGCGCCGAGGCGCTCGAGCGTTCGCGCCGCGCGCTCGACGAGTTCGAGGTCGCCGGCATGCCCACCGTGCTCCCCTTCCACCGCAAGGTGGTCCGCGACCCCGCCTTCACCGCCGAGGACGGCACGTTCGGCGTCTTCACGCGGTGGATCGAGACCGAGTTCGACAATGACATCCCCGCGTGGGACGGCGAGCTCGAGGCCCCCGCCACCGCCGCCGGCCGGCACACCGTCGTCGTCGAGGTCGCGGGCAAGCGCCTCGAGGTGAGCCTGCCCGACCGCATCTCGGCCGCCGCCCCGCAGGTGGGCCGCCCGGCCGCGGCCCCGCCGTCCCGACGCTCGCACGCCGCCTCGCCCGCCGCCGGCGCCACGGGCGACGCGGTGAAGTCGCCCATGCAGGCCACGATCGTCAAGGTCGCCGTCGAAGAGGGACAGCAGGTCGTCAAGGGCGACCTGGTCGTCGTGCTCGAGGCGATGAAGATGGAGCAGCCCCTGCAGGCCCACAAAGACGGAACCGTCACCGGCATCGACGCCACCGCCGGCACCACGGTGTCGGCCGGGCATCAGCTGCTGCTGATCAGCTGACGCGCACCGCATCCGTTCGACGCCGCATCCCTCTCGGGGTGCGGCGTCGTCGTTCCTCGCGGGGTCGGTTGGTGCGCGGGGGTGCGCCCCGCCGCGACGTACGCCGAGCGAGTGACGCGAGGGTCCCCCACCCGCATGAACGCTGATCCTGCGGAGAAACGCTCACGCACCCCGTTTATGCGCAGGAACGGCGTTTATGCGTGTCTGCGCGCGGCACGAGCGCGGGCTCGGGCGGGGCGCGCGGCGCGCAGCGGGGGACGGATGCCGCGGAGCGCGGCATCCGGAAGGCTCAGTCCTCGCCGGGGTCGTCGCGGTCGACGATGTGCATCGCGCGCGCGGCGTCGGTGATGCTCGAGGTCAGGGACGGGTACACCGCGAAGACGCGGGCGACCTGGTCGACGGTGAGGCGGCGCTCCACGGCGATCGCCAGCGGGTAGATCAGCTCCGACGCCTTGGGCCCGACGATGACGCCGCCCATGACCGTTCCACTGCCCTGCCGGGCGATGATCTTGACGAAGCCGTCGGTGATGCCCTGCATCTTCGCGCGCGGGTTGGCCGAGAGGGGAAGCTTCTTCACGACGCCCTTGAAGCGTCCCTCGGTCACGTCCTGCTCGCTGAAGCCGACGGTGGCGATCTCGGGGGCGGTGAAGATGTTGGCCGTGATGCGGCGGGTCTCGAGCGGGATGACGATGTCGCCGAGCGCGTGGAAGATCGCCTGACGCCCCTGCATCGACGCGACGGATGCCAGGGGCACGAAGTTCGTGCAGTCGCCGGCCGCGTAGATGTTCGGCACCGAGGTGCGCGCGACGCGGTTGACGCGGATGTTGCCCCCGGGAGTCATCTGCACACCGGCCTGCTCGAGACCGATGCCGGCGGTGTTGGGGATCGAGCCGACCGCCATCAGACAGTGGCTGCCCTCGATCGTGCGTCCGTCGGCGAGGGTGACGAGCACGCCGTCGCCGGTGTTGACGACCGACTCGGCCCGCGCCTTCGCCAACAGCGTCATGCCGCCGCGCTGGAACACGCGCTCCAGCACGGCCGCGGCATCCTGGTCCTCACCGGGCAGCACCTGATCGCGGCTCGAGACGAGCGTGACCTTGGCACCGAGGTTCATGTACGCCGACGCGAACTCGGCGCCCGTGACGCCCGAGCCCACCACGATGAGGTGCGCGGGCACGGACTTCATGTTGTACAGCTGCGTCCACGTCAGGATGCGCTCACCGTCGGGCTGCGCCGAGGGGAGCTCGCGCGGCGAGGCGCCCACCGAGACGACGAGCGTCTCGGCCTCGATGCGGTCGAAGTCGGTGCCGCCGGCCTCGGTCGAGACCACCACCGCGGAACCGCCGTCGAGCCGGCCGTGACCCGAGATGATGCGCACGCCCGCCTCGAGGAGCGAGCTGCGCATGTCATCGGACTGCTGACGGGCCAGCGAGAGCAGGCGCTGGTTGACGGCGGCGAGGTTGATGGCCACCTCGGGGGTGAGGGGCTTGCCGCGGTCGTCGCGGGCGAACAGCTGCACGCCGAGGTCGCTCGCCCCGCGGATCGCGACGGCCGCATCGGCGGTGGCGATGAGGGTCTTCGAGGGGACGACGTCGGTGATGACGGCCGAACCGCCCACGCCCGCGCGCTCCACCAGGGTCACGTCGGCGCCCAACTGCGCGGCGGACAGGGCCGCCTCGTAGCCGCCGGGGCCGCCCCCGACGATCGCGACGGACTGCTTGCGCTCGAAGCTCTGCACCATGGCATCCATTGTGTCAGCGTCGTCTGCGTCGGCGACACGCGAACGACCCGTTGTGCCCGCGTCTGGCCCCCGGGGCTCCGCGCTTTCTAGAGTGGAGGCATGTCCAACAGCACTTCTCACCCGCTCGATGACCCGGCGGTCGACCCGTTCGAGGTCGCCACGGCCGCAGCGGCCGACATCGCCCGCCTCTCCGGGGTCGAGCACCACGACATCGCCGTGACCCTCGGGTCGGGGTGGGGACGCGCCGCCGAGCTCATCGGCGAGGAGACGGCGTCGTTCCCCGCCACCGAGGTCGTCGGTTTCTCGAAGCCCGCCCTCGAGGGGCACGTCGGCACGCTCCGCAGCGTCCGCACCCCCGGCGGCAAGAACGTCCTGGTCATCGGCGCGCGGACGCACTACTACGAGGGTCACGGCGTACGCCGGGTCGTCCACAGCGTGCGCACGGCCGCCGCCACGGGGGCGACCACGATGATCCTCACCAACGGCGCGGGCGGCATCCGCGAGACGTGGACGCCCGGGCAGCCCGTGCTCATCAGCGACCACATCAACCTCACCGCCGACTCCCCGCTCGAGGGCGCGACCTTCATCGACCTCACCGACCTGTACTCGGCGCGGCTGCGCGCCATCGCGCGCGAGATCGACCCCACGCTCGACGAGGGCGTCTACACGCAGTTCCGCGGTCCGCACTACGAGACCCCGGCCGAGGTGCAGATGGCGAAGACCATCGGCGGACACATCGTCGGCATGTCGACGGCCCTCGAAGCGATCGCCGCGCGCCAGGCCGGGATGGAGATCCTGGGCTTCTCGCTCATCACGAACCTGGCCGCCGGCATCCAGCAGACGCCGCTGAGCCACGCCGAGGTGCTCGAGGCCGGCCGCGAGGCCGAGCCCGTGATCTCGGCGCTGCTCGCGCGCGTGATCGGCGCGCTGTGAGCGCGTACCTCGACGCGGCCCGCGCGTGGCTCGCGCAGGATCCGGATGCCGTGACCCGCGACGAGCTGTCGGAGCTCATCGCCCGGGTGGAGACGGGGGATGCCGAGGCCGAGGCCGATCTGGACGACCGCTTCTCGACCCGCCTGGCGTTCGGCACGGCGGGCCTGCGCGGAACCCTCGGCGCCGGCTCCAACCGCATGAACCGGGTGCTCGTCGCGCAGGCCGCGGCCGGATTCGCCGCGTACCTGCTCGAGCATCGCCCCGGAACGCCGACCGTCGTGGTCGGCTACGACGGGCGTCGCAACTCCGACGTCTTCGCGCGCGACTCGGTCGAGATCTTCACGGGAGCGGGGCTGAACGCCATCCTGCTCCCCCGCATGCTGCCCACCCCCGTGCTCGCGTTCGCGGTGCGCCACCTGGGCGCCGACGCCGGCGTCATGGTGACCGCCAGCCACAACCCGCCCGACGACAACGGGTACAAGGTGTACCTCGGCGGCGTCGACCAGGGGGCGCAGATCGTGTCGCCCGCCGACGCCGAGATCGCCGCCCACATCCAGCGGATCGCCGACGAGGGCAACGTCACGGTGCTCCCCCGGTCGGTGGGCTACGCCAACGCCCCCGAGTCGGTCGTCGACGCCTACGTCGCGGCCACCGCGACCGTCGCCCCCGCCCCCGTGGGAGCCGCGGGACTGCGGTGGGTCTACACCGCGATGCACGGCGTCGGGTGGGAGACCGTCTCACGCGTGCTCGCCGAGGCGGGGTACCCGCAGCCCACGGTCGTCGAGGCGCAGATCCACCCCGACGGGCGGTTCCCGACCGTGGCGTTCCCCAACCCCGAGGAGCCGGGCGCGATGGACCTCGCGTTCGAGACCGCGCGCGAGGCGGACGCCGAGCTCGTCATCGCGAACGACCCCGATGCCGACCGCCTCGCCGTCGCGATCCCCGACTCCGACGCCGAGGCCGGCTGGCGCCGCCTGACCGGCAACGAGATCGGGCTGCTGCTGGGCTGGCGCGCAGCGCGGGCCGCGGCGTCCGCGCGCGACGACTCTGCGCACGACGCCCGGGACGCGGACGCGGGGGCCCCGGCATCCCTCGCCTGTTCGCTCGTGTCGTCGCCGGGCCTGCAGGCGGTCGCCGAGCACTACGGACTCGACTTCCACTCCACGCTCACCGGCTTCAAGTGGATCTCGCGGGCACCGGGCATCGTGTTCGGCTTCGAAGAGGCCCTGGGGTACCTCGTGAACCCCGTCACCGTGCGCGACAAGGACGGCATCTCCGCCGCCGTCGCGCTGCTCGAGATGGCGGCCGATGCCCGCGGCCAGGGCCGCACCGTCGCCGACCTGCTGCAGGAGTTCCGCGACACGTTCGGCGCGTTCGCGAGCGATCAGATCTCGATCCGCGTCAGCGACGTGAGCGAGATCGGCGGGATCATGGCATCCCTCCGCGCCCAGCCGCCGTCCGCGATCGGCGAGACCGCGGTGACGCGCATCGACGACCTGCTCGACGGCGTCGACGGCTTCCCGCCGGGCGACGTGCTGCGCCTGTGGCTCGACGACGGCTCGCGCCTGATCGTGCGTCCCAGCGGCACCGAGCCCAAGCTCAAGCTGTACCTCGACGTGCGCGGCACGTCGGCCAAGAAGGCGACCCGTCGCCTCGCCGCGCTGCGCGCGGGGGCGGAGGCGTTGTTGGTGTCGATGCGCTGAGCGGCGCGGCGCGGGGCCGGGCGGCGCGGCGGCGCGGCGCGAACGGGGCGCGATCGGGGCAACGGGGCGGTCGATGATCGCCCCGTTGCACCGATCCCGCCCCTATCCCGAGCTCCGCACGGTTCCTCCCCCGCGGGCAGGTTCGCGGCGCCGTCCCCAGACGGCCCGATCTGTGCGAGAGCCGCCCCACGAAGAAGACACAGTGGGTCGATGGACCCCCACGCCGTGCCGCTTCTTCGACGTGCCGATCTTGTCGAGCGCGGATGGCACTCCCGCCGCGTCCGGCGTGAACTCGACGTCGGGTTCCTGCGCGCCATCCGCCCGGGGATGTACGCCCGGGCGGCCGACGTGGATGGGCTCAGCCGCGAACAGAAGATCGTCGTGAAGGCTCGTGCGCTGGCCCGCACGAGCGGGTCCCCGCCGGTGTTCTGCGGACTCACCGCCGCGGCTCTGCTGGGGCTGCCCTGCCTGCGAGACGACGGTGGTCTGCACGTCCTCACGGCCGAATCGCGCCCGAGCTCCGGCGCGGGGGTGGTGCGCCATCGATCCCTCACCGAGGGGACGGAGCTGGTGGAGGTGGCGGGGCTGCACTGCACGCCTCTCGCACGCACGATGGCGGATGTCGCGCGCGCGGAGACGCGGGAGGTCTCGGTCAGCATCGCCGATGCGGCACTGCGAGCTCGGGCGTTCTCTTCACCCGGCCGGTACGACGTCGAGGACGCGGAGCGCCTCCGCGAAGAGGCGTTGAGCTGGGCGCGCACGTCGCCCCGGGGTCGTCGCGCCGCCGAGAAGGTGCTGCTGTTCGCCGACGGGCGCGCCCAGCTGCCCGGTGAAAGCGTGAGCCGTCTGCGGCTGCACGACCTCGGCTTCGCACCGCCGTCCCTCCAAGTCGGGGTTCCCGGACCGCACGGCAACACGTATTGGGTCGACTTCGGCCTCGACGATGTCGCCGCATGGGGCGAGTTCGACGGTCGCGTGAAGTACCGGGGTATCGCGGCGGCCGAAGGCAAGACCCCTCAGCGCGTCATCGAAGAAGAGAAGCGCCGAGAGGACTGGATCCGCGGGACCACGCGGCGCCACGTCGTCCGGTGGGGCTGGGAGGATCTCGGCGACGCGGCCACGCTCGGCCTCCGCCTCGCGGCCTTCGGCATCACTCCTCCGCGCGGCGGGGCGCAATCGGTGCACCGGGGCGCGCAATGACCGCCCCGTTGCACCGAACCCGCCCCACACCAGGCGACGCCGCGCGGCACGGCACGGCGGCGCGGCACGGCGCGGCCGAAGGGGCCGATGTGTCAGCCGTCGATCACCGCGACCAGCTCGTCGAGGAACGCGGGGAAGCTCGTCGCCTTGCGCACGATCCGCTGCACACTGTCGCGCTCGCTGAAGACCTCGACGAACTGCTCGAACACCGTCTGGAACGCCTCACGGTCGGTCTCGCTGAACGCCACCAACGCCACGACCTGCACGCGGCCCTCTCCCCAGGTGATCGAGGGGTCGGCGATGCCGATCGCGATGCGCGTCTGCGTCGCGGTCATGCCCATCGCGTGCGGCACGGCGAGGGCGTCGGTGAACGCGGTCGACGAGATCGCCTCGCGCTCCACGGCCCGCACGACGTAGGCGTCGTCGATCACCCCCTGCTCCACCAGCAGCCCGCCGAGGCGCCGGATGACGCCGGCCTCGCCGTCGGTGGCATCCAGGCCCCGCACGAACGCCCCGGGCGCGAAGTACCGCTCGAGCTCGGCGCGCAGCCGCGCCAGGCGACGCCCGCGGCGGATGCGACCTGCCGCGGCCTGCACGCGCTCGACGTCGGCGTCGGTGAGGAAGGGCTGGATCCGCACGAAGCGGTCACCGGGGCGCGGCGGGTCGATCGTGGTGAGCACCAGGTCGGTGTCGATCGCGTCCCAGGCCGGGTCGATGCGCGTCTCGACACCGACGACCTCGATGGCTTGACCGAGCGAGCGGTCGACGCTGGAGCGCAGCAGCTCGTGCAGCTCGTAGTACCCGGGGCACACGATCGTCGCCGTCAGCAGTTGGTCGGCGCGACGGCTGCGCTCGAGGCGCCCGCCCACGTGCATCGCGATGTAGGCGATCTCGTCGTCGAGGATCGGAATGCCGAGGCCGTCCTGCAGTCCCTTGGCGATGTAGACGGCGACCTCGAAGATCATCGGGTACGTCGACTTCAGCGAACGGGTCAGGGGGTTGCGCGACCAGGCCTGCTCGCGCGAGCGGTGCAGCAGGTTCTGCACGTGCAGCGCGAGGCGCAGGATGAAGTCGTCGTGCGCGATGTCGACGAGGAACTCGGATGCCGCGTTCTCGACGACCCGCCGCACGGCCACCTCCACCGCGGGGTCGAGGCGCGAGCGCACGTCGTCGACGGCCGGCGAGCCGGGGGCGACGATGCGCGTGAGCACGAGGGTCGCGAGATGGCGCAGGTCGCCGGAGCCCAGTTGCACGCCGATGTGCTTGAGCGTCAACCGGTCGAGCAGCGCCGCCACGGCGGCGGCGGCGTCCGACGAATCGCCGCCGGGAGATCCCAGCGCGCGGTCGCGGGTGGTGCGGTCGGCGGCGATGGCGATGTGCATGACGACGTCGCCGATGCCGATCTCGTTGACGTAGTACCCGAGGGATCCGAGTTCCGACACCAGCTCGGCCTTGAACGGTCCGAAGGCGCGCGCACCCACCGAACGCTCCCCGAGCGTGCGCCGCAGGGCGTCGAGGTCGAAGTGCCCGGCATCCATCTCGTCGTGCGCGAGCTTCGAGAGCAGTCGGCGCTGGGCGACCTCGGTCCCGCGGAGGCGGGCGGTGGATGCCGAGCGCTCCAGGGTCAGTTCGGTGCCGCCGAGCAGTCCGCGCACGCGCGACAGATCGGCTTCGAGGGTCGCGGCGCTCACGTGCAGCGCGTCGGCGGTCGCGTAGACGTCGATGCCGTCGGCGGAGTCGAGCAGGCGCCGCACGAGGGTGTGGAGGCGGTCGCGGGGGGTTCCGGCATCCGATCCCGAGATCGCCCGCAGCGCGGCGGCCGCATCGGCTCCCGCGCGGTACCCGAGCGGGCCCGATTCGATGGCGGCGCCTCCCGCCACGCGCGCGTTGACGGCCGTCACGTACGACCGGACGCTGCGCGGGGTGACACCCAACGCATCGGCCAAGGACGCTGCGGTCGACCATTCCCCGTCCCGCAGCAACAGGGCCAGCAGGCGGTCTTGGCGAGCTTTCGTCGTCACGATCCGTCCTCCGCGCCGCACCGAGTGTGGCAGCGCTCCCTCCATCCAACCACGCACCCCCTCCCCCGGCGCGGGTGGGCGGCATCCATGTTCCGGGGGGTGGGAAACGAACCTGGTTGTCTGCTGGGAGCGCGGTGCGGACAATCGAGAGGAAGAAAGGCCGGTCGATGAGGATCCTCGTGGTGTGCGGAGCGGGTGCGTCGAGCACGTTCGTCGCGCAACGCGTTCGTCATGCTGCGCAAGACAAGGGCCTCGCCTACTCCGCCTCGGCGGGAACCGTCCGCTCGTTGCCGATCGACCTCGATCAGGCCGACATCGTGCTCGTCGGACCCCACCTGGCCGCAGACCTGGAGCGCATCCGACAGGACGCCGCCGCACGGGACGTCCTGGTCGCCCTGCTCCCCGACGACGTCTTCACCGACCGCAGCGGCATCCGCACGCTCGCGCTCGTCGAAGAGGCCCTGCGCGCCCGCCCGGGCGCGGACACGATCTGAGACCGACGGAAAGGATCCCCATGCCCCACCTCACCCGCACCGTCCGCATCGGATCGACGCACGGGCTGCACGCGCGCCCCGCGAAGCTCTTCGCCCAGGCCGCGAAGGACTCCGGCATCCCCGTGACGATCGCCAAGGACGCGGGCGCCGCGGTCAACGCCGCCAGCATCCTCGGCATCATCGCGCTGGGCCTCGAATACGGCGACTACGTCACGCTCACCGCCGACGGCGACAGCGCCGAGGCCGTCATCGACCGCCTCAGCGAACTGCTGACCACCGACCACGACACCGAGTAAAGGAAACAGCACCATGACGGAACTCCGTGGAGTCGGAATCGGACTGGGCGTCGCCCAGGGACCCGTGGCGCGCATGGCCGAGCCCCTGCCCGCCCCGAAGGACGAGAAGAGCGCGCAGTCGGTCGAGGCCGAGACCACCCGCGTGCGCGAGGCCATCGCGGCCGTCGCCCGCGAGCTCGAAGCCCGAGGAGCGCAGGCCGGCGGCGCCGCCCGCGACGTGCTCGAAGCGCAGGCGATGATCGCCGAAGACCCCACCCTCGAGGCCGAGGTCGACAGCCGTCTCGCGACCGGCAAGACCGGCGAGTTCGCCGTGCACGACGCTTTCGCCTCGTTCCGCGAGCAGCTCGTCGCCCTCGGCGGCTACCTCGGCGAGCGCGCCGCCGACCTCGACGACGTCGCCCAGCGGGTCATCGCCCGCCTCCGCGGCGTCGCCGCCCCCGGCATCCCCGACCCCGGCCACCCGTTCGTGCTCGTCGCCAAGGACCTCGCCCCCGCCGACACCGCGCTGCTCGACCTCGACAAGGTGCTGGCCCTGGTCACCACCGAGGGCGGGCCCACCTCGCACACGGCGATCCTCGCCCGTGAGAAGTCGATCGTCGCCGTCGTCGGCGCGGCCGGCGCCAAAGACCTCGTCGACGGCCAGTCCGTGATCGTCGACGCCGCCGCCGGTGTCGTGACCCTCGACCCGACCGACGACGAGAAGGCGCGCGCGCTCACCCGCGCAGCCTCCCGTGCCGCCGCGGCATCCGCCCCCATCACCGACGGCGCGCTCGCCGACGGCACCAAGGTGCCCCTGCTGGCCAACCTCGGAAAGCCCGGCGGAGCCGCCGAAGCCGTCGAGCTGGGCGCCGAGGGCGTGGGCCTGTTCCGCACCGAGTTCCTCTTCCTGAGCTCCAGCTCCGCCCCCACCGTCGAGGAGCAGCGCGCCGCGTACACCGAGCTGCTCGGGGCGTTCCCCGGCAAGAAGGTCGTCGTGCGCGTGCTCGACGCCGGCGCCGACAAGCCCCTGCCCTTCCTCAACGACGCCCACGAGGAGAACCCGGCGCTGGGCCTTCGGGGCCTGCGCGCCCTGCGCGCGAGCGAGGACATCCTGCGCGAGCAGCTCACGGCCCTGGCCGAAGCGGATGCCGCGACCCGCAAGACCGAGGCGGGCCCCGCCGACCTGTGGGTCATGGCCCCCATGGTCTCCACGGTCGAAGAGACCCGGTACTTCACCGCGCTCGCCAAGGACTACGGCCTGAAGACCACCGGCGTCATGGTCGAGGTCCCCTCCTCGGCGCTGCTGGCCGACCGCATCCTGCAGATCGCCGACTTCGCCTCGATCGGCACCAACGACCTGACGCAGTACACCCTCGCCGCCGACCGGCTGCTGGGCTCGGTCGCGTCGTTCCAGGACCCGTGGCATCCGGCCGTCCTGCGCCTCATCCGCGAGGTCGGCGCCGCCGGACGCACCTACGACAAGCCCGTGGGCATCTGCGGCGAGGCCGCGGCCGACCCGCTGCTCGCCGTCGTGCTCGTCGGTCTCGGCGCCACCACGCTGTCGATGGCCCCCACCGCCCTCGCCGACGTGCGCGCCACCCTGCTCACCCACACTCTCGACGATGCGCTCCGCATCGCCGAGGCCGCCCTGGCCGCCGATGACGCGGCCTCCGCCCGAGAGGCGGCCCAGGCCGTCTCGGCAGCCCGGGAAGCGGCTCCCGCCTCGTCCTGACCACGTGAAACGACCCCGGTCGCTTCCTCGAACACCGGCGGCACCAGCCGCTTCCCCACTGCGTGGCCCCCGCTGCGCACCACACCAAGGAGACACAGCAATGACGACGACGTCACCCACCAAGAAGCCGGGAGGGGCACGGGTCGCGGTACAGCGATTCGGCACGTTCCTCTCCGGCATGATCATGCCGAACATCGCGGCCTTCATCGCATGGGGCTTCATCACCATGCTCTTCATCCCCGACGGCTTCTTCGGGGCGCGCAGCCCGTTCGGCTGGCACTGGGAGCCGGTCGCCGAGATCCTCGGCGGCGGCGGTGACGCCGCCACGATCGGCTGGCCCGGCGCCATGACCGCCCTCACCGAGGGCGACGCCGGCACCTACCAGGGCTACGTCGGCCTGGTCAGCGTCATGATCACCTACCTGCTGCCCCTGCTCATCGCCAACACCGGTGGACGCATCGTCTACGGTGCGCGCGGTGGCGTGGTCGCCACGATCGCGGTCATGGGTGTCATCGCCGGCACCAACATCCCGATGTTCCTCGGCGCGATGATCATGGGCCCGCTCGCGGCCTACGTCACCAAGCAGATGGACAAGCTGTGGGACGGCAAGATCCGCCCCGGCTTCGAGATGCTCGTGAACAACTTCTCGGCCGGCATCCTCGGCATGATCCTCGCGATCGTCGGCTTCTTCGCCTTCGGTCCGGTGTTCCTCGGCATCAGCGCCTTCCTCGGCGGCATCGTCGCCTTCCTCGTGCAGTTCAACCTGCTGCCGGTGCTGTCGATCATCGTCGAGCCCGCGAAGGTGCTGTTCCTCAACAACGCCATCAACCACGGCGTCTTCACCCCGCTCGGCATCGAGCAGGCGGCGGAGTCGGGCAAGTCGATCCTGTTCCTCATCGAGGCGAACCCCGGCCCCGGCCTCGGCCTGCTGCTCGCGTTCACCTTCTTCGGTGTCGGCGCGGCGAAGGCTTCGGCTCCCGGTGCGATCATCATCCAGTTCTTCGGCGGCATCCACGAGATCTACTTCCCGTACGCCCTCGCGAAGCCGATGACGATCCTCGCCCTGATCGCCGGTGGCGCTGCCGGTGTCGCCACGAACATGATCTTCGGCGGTGGCCTGCTCTTCCCGGCCGCTCCCGGCAGCATCATCGCCGTGACCGCCGCTGCCGCCGGTGGCGGCATCGCGAACGTGCTCGTGGTCTACCTCTCGGTGATCATCGCCGCCGCCGTGACCTTCCTGGTCGCGGGCGTCATCCTGCGGGCCTCGCGCAAGCGCGACCTGGCCGCCGAGGGGGGCGACGACAAGTTCGCCGCCGCCATCGACCAGACCCAGGCCAACAAGGGCAAGGAGTCCTCGACGCTCGGGGCCCTGCGCACCCGCACCTCGAACGACGTCAACGCCTCGGCGGACCGCGACGTCGAGGGCGCCCTGGGCGGCCTCGAGGGCGGCGCCCTCGCGACCAAGCAGCTGAACAACATCGTGTTCGCCTGCGACGCGGGTATGGGCTCCTCGGCGATGGGCGCGAGCGTCCTGCGCAACAAGATCAAGAAGGCGGGCATCGACGGCATCACGGTCACCAACCAGGCGATCGCGAACCTCGACGGCTCGGCCGACCTGGTCATCACGCAGAACCAGCTCACCGACCGCGCCAAGTCGCAGTCGCCCGACTCGATCCACGTCTCGGTCGACAACTTCATGAACTCGCCGAAGTACGACGAGGTCGTGGAGATGGTGCGCGCCCAGCACGACGCGAAGTAATCCACTACCACGGAGGGGCCGGAGCACATGCGCCGGCCCCTCCGCCTTCCCGTCCGGCCCGATCTTTGCGAGGCTGGACAGCACGACGAGAAAGGCGAGAACCATGTCACACGACGTCCTCCGCATCGAATCCGTCCGCATCCACCCCGGGAGCGCCACCCGCGAGGAGGCGATGAAAGAGGCGGCCGACCTGCTGCAGGCCACGGGCTCGGTCACGGGCGAGTACTTCGCCGCCATGCAGCAGCGCGAAGAGACCGTCTCGACCTACATGGGCAACGAGCTCGCCATCCCCCACGGCACCAACGAGACCAAGCAGGCCATCCTCGAGTCGGGTCTGTCGGTCGTGCGCTACGACGGCGGCGTCGACTGGGGCGGAGAGCCCGTCAGCTTCGTCATCGGCATCGCCGGCAAGGGCGACGAGCACCTCGAGATCCTGTCGCAGATCGCCATCCTCTTCTCCGAGGACGATGACGTCGCGCGTCTGAAGGCGGCTTCCTCGCCCGAGGAGCTCTTCCAGGCCCTGTCCGGGTCCGTCAACGCATGAAGGCCGTCCACTTCGGCGCGGGCAACATCGGTCGCGGCTTCGTCGGACTGCTGCTGCACGAGGGCGGCTACGAGCTCGTCTTCTCCGACGTCTCGGCGGCTCTGGTCGCGGCCATCAACGACGCCTCGTCGTACACCGTCCACGAGGTGGGAGACGGCGGCGTCGACAAGACGGTCACCGGTTTCCGCGCCATCGACAGCTCGGTGGATGCCGAGTCCCTCGTCGACGAGATCGCCACGGCCGACGTGGTCACCACCGCCGTCGGTCCCACCATCCTGAAGTTCGTGGCCCCGCACATCGTCGCGGGGCTGGCGCTGCGCGACCCCTCGCTCGCCCCGCTGCAGATCATGGCGTGCGAGAACGCGATCGGCGCGACCGACCAGCTGCGCGAGCACATCGTCGAGCTGGCCGGCGAGTCGTGGGACGCCCTGGCCGCCCGCGCGGTGTTCGCCAACACGGCGGTCGACCGCATCGTTCCCGCCCAGGCGCAGGGCGGTGTCGACGTCACCGTCGAGCCGTTCTACGAGTGGGCGATCGAGCGCGGGCCCTTCGGCGACACCCCTCCGCACATCCCCGGTGCGCACTTCGTCGACGACCTCGAGCCCTACATCGAGCGCAAGCTCTTCACGGTGAACACGGGCCACGCCACGACGGCCTACTTCGGGGCGCGCGCCGGCATCGACCGCATCTCCGACGCGCTGGCGGACCCCGCGATCTCGGCACGGGTCGAGGACGCGCTGGAAGAGACCAGCGCCCTGCTGGTCCAGAAGCACGAGCTCGACCCCGACGTGCAGGGCGAGTACCGCGCGACGATCCTGCGCCGCTTCCGCAACGCGGCGCTTCCCGACACCGTCTGGCGGGTGGGTCGCCAGCCGCTGCGCAAGCTCTCGCGGCACGAGCGCTTCGTCGGGCCCGCCGCCGAGGCGATCGAGCGGGGTCTCCCGGTCGACGCGCTGGTCGCGGCCATGGCCGCCGCCCTCGACTTCTCGGATACCGAGGACACCCAGGCCGTCGACCTGCAGCGTCTGCTGCGCGAGCTCGACGCCGAGGCCTTCACGGCAGAGGTGACGGGGCTCACTCCCGAGCACCCGCTGCACGCCCGGATCGTCGAGATCGTCGCCGCACGGCAGGCAGCCCTGGCCGCGTGACAACCCCGGTCTCCTCACGACACGCAGCGTTACGCTCGTGAGGTGACCGACACCACCCCGTCCGACGCCGGCGGAGCGCCCCGAGCGCCCCGCCGGCGTCGTCGTGTCCTGCGCTGGATCCTCGGCGGCATCGGTGCTCTCGTGGTGCTGCTGATCGCCGGGATCCTGATCTACACCCAGGTCGGCGTCATGGGCGCCGAGCCCGGCCCCCTCGCCGAGGCCGAGGCGGACCCCGCGCTGACGATCACCGACGACGGCGCGGGGATCGTGCTCTCGCCCACCGCCGGCGGCACGGGCCAGGGGCTGGTCTTCATCCCGGGCGCCAAGGTCGAGGCCGAGGGATACATCGCCACGTTCGCCGACACCGTCGTCGACGACGGCATCACCGTCGTCATCACCCGGCCGTGGCTGAACCTCGCGTTCTTCGACCCGCGGCCGCTGTCGATCTTCACCGACCTCGCCCCGGGGGTGTCGACCTGGGCGGTCGGCGGCCATTCCCTCGGCGGTGTCCGCGCCTGTCAGCTGGCACCCGACGCCGACGCACTCGTGCTCTTCGCCTCGTACTGCGCGAACGATCTCACGGCATCCGGACTCCCGGTCCTCAGCCTCTCGGGATCGGAAGACGGTCTGAGCACCCCGCAGAAGATCGCGGATGCCGAGAAGGAGCTCCCCGCGAACGCCACGTTCGTCGAGATCCCCGGCGCATCGCACGCCTCGTTCGGCGCGTACGGCCCCCAGCCGGGCGATGGCACGCCCACGGCTGATCCCGCCGACGTCGATCGGGTGATCGCCGAGCAGCTGGCCGGCTTCCTTCCTCGGCCCTGAGCTGACCTCGCGCCGCTTGGCGCAGGACGGGCGCGGCCCGCGGGGCGACGACGGCCGACCTCGGCGGGGCGGCGGTCCGGTGCCCCGGCCCGCGATCACCCCGTCGTGAGCTGAGCCCGTGCGCAAGACGTCTCGCGCACGGGCTCAGCCGGGTGACGCGTCCCCTCACCGACCCCCGTAGTCGCCTCGGTAGTAACCCCGTAGTCGGTCTGTTCCCGACCGCTCAGCGGATTCGTAGCATCGGTCGTACGGGTCCTCGCGAGGCAGATGAGGCGGACGAGACCCCGATCGTCCCGTCCCCCCGGATCGCCGCGACCCCCGGTCGGTGATTCGCGACCCCGCGGCGCTGAGCGTCGCGCAAGAGGCCCATGCATCACTCGCGTCCCCCCGGCGCGCGCCGCCCGCGCGCCCTCGTCGCTTCCGCGGCGGCGACGCTGGCGGTCATGGCGGTGCTGGTGGGGTCGGGTGTCGCTCCGGCGAGCGCGCTCCCCCTTCCGCCGTCCCCCACGGGCAACCCGAGTGAGTCGACCGTCGCCCCATCACCGATGCCGAGCCCGAGCGACGCCCCCCGCACGCCGTCGCCCGCGGCGAGCCCGAGCGCGTCGGCGACGATCGCAGCCCCCACGCCCGGCGCCGACCGCCCCCTTCCCTCACCGGTCCCCTACGACGACGACGACACCGTCGACGTCCCGTCGACGCCCTCCCCGGACGGCGGCGAAACTCCCGACCCGCCCGCCGAATCCTCACCCGGCGACGAGGCCGACCCGCCCGGCGACGCCGACTCGACCCCCGGCCCCGAGGGGAGCGACGGCGCCGACACCGGCATGCCCCTGGAGCGCGCTCCGCCGAGCGCACGCATCGACGCCCTCGCGGCGGGGGTCCCCGAGGCACCCGCCACGGTGTGGACCGAGAGCTTCGAACAGGGCCTGACTCCGACCACGCTCACCTCCATCACCGGCTACGCCACCGGTCGCTTCACCGCCTCGACCGGCTGGGCGAGTGGCTCCACCTGCACCGGCGTGGTGCTGGCGTACGCCGCCCCCTACCCGAACGCGCAGGTCTGCCCCAACCAGGGCATCGTCTCGAACTCGTCGCTCTCCGCCCGCGAAGTCCGTCGCCTGGCCGACGTCCTCGGCCAGCTCGGCGCGGGCGTCGCCGGATCGACCGCCGCCGGAACCCCGGCCAGCGGCTCCACCGACGCGACCCGCGGCAACCACGCCGTGGTGGCCCTCCCCTACACCACCGTCGCCGGGGGCACGACGCTCGCCCAGAGCACCGCCGGCATCGGCGTGAGCGCGACCGCATCCCGCTACTACACCGTGCGGTTCGACGCCGCCGCCGCCGCGTGCTCGGCGAACACGCCCGCGCTGTCGGCGGGACTCTTCTCGGGAACGACGACGCTGCTCAGCGCCTTCCCCACCGCCGTGAACCCGTGCGCGGCGACCGGCCCCGTGTTCTACACCTCGACGCCCGTGCTCGCCCCGGGCGGCTCGATCGGCGGCATCCTCGATCCCACCATCAGCACCTCCGCCCGCGCCACGACCTACACGGGCACGGCGGCGGCGCTGCTCACGCCCGCACAGATCTCCGCCGCCCAGGTGCGCCTGACGAACACGACGACCGGCGCCGGCAGCGCTTTCGGCATCGACAATCTGCGCGTGCTCGATGCCACCCCCCGTCTCGACCTGTCGTTCTCGCCCGCCAGCGTCGCCGTCGGCTCGACCTCGACGCTCACCTACACCGTCACCAACACCTCCGAGGGCGCGGCGAAGAACGACTGGTCGTTCACCAACACCCTTCCCGCCGGACTCACCGTCGCCCCGACACCGGCGATCGGCGGCACGTGCACGCAGGTCACCGGTACGGCCTTCGTCGTCACCGCCCTCGCAGGGGGCTCGAGCATCGCCGCCGTCGGCGGCGACCTCCCCGCGGGAAGCGCGAACACCTCGTGCACGATCACGGTGAACGTCGTGGCATCCGTCGAGGGCACGTACACGAACGGCCCCGGCAACGTCGTCACCCCGCTCATCGCCACCGAGGCGACGACGCTCGCCGTCACCCCCGCCACTCGCCTCACCCTGCGCAAGAACCTGCCCGCGCGCGGCGCCTCGACCGATCAGTTCACCCTCTCGATCCGCACCTCCGCGGCCACACTGGCCACGACGACGACGACCGGCAACAGCTCCGGCGTGCAGTCGGCGCAGATCTCGCGCCTGATCGTGAACCCCGGCGGCACCTACACGATCAGTGAATCGCCCACCTCGGGAACGGGACTCGGCTACGCCGCCTCGTACGACTGCACCCGCGACGGCACGGTCGTGGCCACCGGCACGTCCCGCTCGGGGACCATCAGGATGCCGGATGACGCGGGCGCCGAGATCGTCTGCACCTTCACGAACACCCTGCAGCAGACGCGCCTGGCCTGCGACAGCGGGTTGTTCTACGGCCTGACCGTCACGGGCGCACTCGTGCAGGGCGACATCGTCGGCGGAGGCCAGACGACCGTCGGCACCTGGCCGAACGTCGCGGCCGCGAACTCGCTCGGCATCTCCGCGGGCGGAACCACCGCGTACGCCCTGAACCGCTCCACCGACGGCGCGAACGTGCTGTCGATCCTCAAGTGGACGCCGAGCGGAGGCTTCGAAACCCTCGCGGGCACCGCGTACACGACCGCCGGGCCCGGGGGCACCGCCGTCGCCGGCAGCATCGTCACCGGCGCCGTCGACCTCTCCACCGGCCGGTACCTCTTCGGCAAGTTCACCAACGGCGCGTTCCACCTGTGGAGCTTCACCGAGTCGGCGCCGACCGCGTCGCGGTTCGCCTACCTCGGCTCCTTCTCGGCGGGCACCGCCCCCAACGGCAACGGCGACATGGCCTTCGACTCCCGCGGCAACCTCTACGTGCTGGGCGCGGCGACCGTCAACAACGCCAGCAGCGCCGCCATCTTCACGGTCACGACCGAGACCCTGGCCGCGGCCAGCGGCGGCACGCTCGCCGTGAACACCTCCAACACCCGCGCGCTCGTCGGCATCGACCCCACCCCGGCACCGGCCTTCGGCAGCGTCACGGGACTCGCCTTCTCGCCGCGCGGCACCGTCTACCTCGCCAGCAGCACCAGCGCCTACGAGTTCGACCCCACGTCGTGGACGCGCATCGCCGGGTCGCCGCGCCTCGACATCGCCGCCAGCGACCTGGCCAGCTGCACCGGTCCCGGAAGCGTCACCGTGCAGAAGAACGTCGTGGGACGCGCCGCGGCCGCCGATCAGTTCCAGCTCTCGCTGTCCGACGCCAGCGGCGCGGTGGGCACCGCCGTCACCACGGGCGCCGCCACCGGGCGTCAATCGGCCCAGGTCGGCCCGTTCCCCGTGCAGGTGGGCACGACCCTGACGGTCTCCGAGACCATGGCGGCGGGCTCGACCTCGACCATCGGGGCGTATACCATCCGCGTGGAGTGCTGGAGCGACGGCATCCGGATCACGAGCGCGAGCTCCGCGAGCGCCGACGTCACCATGCCCGAGCGCTTCGGCGCGAGCGTCGTGTGCACGTTCTTCAACTCCCCCAGCCCCGTCGCGACGGTGACTCTCACCGCACGCGTGCTCGATCCGGCCACGGGGCAGACCACCCCGGTCGCCGGGTGGAGCCTGGGCACCGCGGCCGCGGCCACCGCAGGAACCGCCACCGCGCTCCCCAGCGAAGCACCGCGCCAGAACTCGGATCCCTCCGGCAACGCCGTGTGGAGCGTCCTCTTCGGCTCGGCGGCGTCCCGCGCCACGCTGACGATCTCCGAGGTGTTGCAGACCCGGTTCACTTTCGTCAGCGGAGCGTGCACCGTCAACGGCACGGCGGTCGCCGTCACGTTCACCACCGCGGGCGGCGTGGTCAGCGGCACCCTGCCCAACGTCGCTCCGTCCGCGATCGTCGCGTGCACGCTCATCACGCAGCCGGTCACCTCTCTCACCCTGGTGAAGTCCGTGTCGTTCGGCGCGGCCGCGGCGACGGACTGGACGCTCACCGCCGCCGCATCGACCGGTTCGCTGCCCGGCCCCACCGGACGCACCGGAACGGCCGCCACGACGAACGTGCCCGTCAGCCCCGGCCGCGCGTACCGCCTCTCGGAAGCCGGGACCACCGCCACCTATCTGCAGGTGGGGGCCTGGCGTTGCATCGAATCGACGGGAACCGTCGTCGCGGTGTCGACGGCCGGGGACGTCACTCTGCGAACGGGAGCCGCGGTCACCTGCACGGTCACCAACGCGACGGCGACCCTGACGGTGCTGAAGGACGTGCTCGCCCCCAGCACCGGCTTCGTCCCGGCCACGTGGACGGTGACAGCGACCCCCGCGGTGCTGGCCGGGGCGTCCCTGCCGACGCAGAGTCGCGTGGGTGCGGCGTACGACGCCGTCGGCGGGAACGCCGCGAGCACCTTCGAGGTGCGCCCGGGCCACGGCTACACGCTGTCGGAGGCGCCGACGGTCGCGGGAACCCGCCTGGCGTACCAGACGCTGCGCCTCGAGCGCCTCGACGGAGCGACCTGGACCACGGTGGCGAGCCGGAGCATCACCGCGCCCGCCGCGGGGCAGAGCGCCGTGTACCGGTTCGTCAACGCGCCCGTGACCGGTCCCGCCCTGCCGATGACGGGCGGTCTCGGCGCCGACACCTTCCTCCTCTCCGGAGGTCTCCTGCTCGCCCTGGCCGTCGGGGGCGCCGTGATCCACCGCAGACGCAAGGGAGGAAGCCTCCCGCTATGACCTCTCCCGTCGCGCGACACCGCCGACTGCACGACTTCTCGATTCCCACCCTTCACCACCTTCCGAAAGGCACGCACATGTCCATCCGAAAGAGAGCAGGCGCCGTTCTGATCGTCCTCGCGCTCGGAGCCCTCACCGTCGTCGGTGCCGTCGCACCGGCATCGGCCGTGACACTCCCGGGCAACATCGACTCCACCGTCACCCGAACCCTGACGCTGCACAAGCACGCGCTGGGGCCGTCGACGCCGCTGAACCCGACGTCGACGGGTCAGGAGCTGGCGAACCCGCCCGCCGACCCCCTCTCCGGCGCGCAGTTCACCGCCACCCTCGTGTCGGGCGTCGACCTGACCACCTCCGCGGGGTGGTCCCAGGCCGCCACGCTGACGCCGGCGCAGGCCGCTCAGCGCCCCAACACGGTCAGCTTCGTCTCGTCGTTGTCGAACACCGCCGGTCTCGCGACGTTCGCCCCCGACCCCGCGCTGTACCCGGACGGACTGCCCATCGGCGTCTACCTCATCACCGAGACGCAACTGCCGGCCACCGCCACCAACCCGGCCGCCCCGTTCCTGGTGACGCTGCCCACGCCGACCGGCGCGGCCGGATCCCCGGCCAACCAGTGGATCTACGACGTCCACGTCTACCCCAAGAACGCCGTCACGCAGCTGACGAAGACGCGCGTTCCGGCACCCGCCGGGTCGGTCGAGCAGCGCAACCCCGACCTGATCCGCTGGGCCGTCGCCTCGTCGATCCCGACGCTCGCCGCCGGTGACGCCATCGACGTGTTCACGCTCACCGACAACCTGCCGTCCGAGCTGACCTACCTGACGGCGGCCACCGTCCCGGCCGGGGTCACCCCGTCGAACGTCGTGGTCACCAACGCCGCCGGTGTCGCGCAGACCTTCACCGAGACCACCGACTACACCGTCGCCAACACCGCCGGTGCTCTCACGATGACCTTCACGCCCGCCGGACGCACCCGCCTCGCCGGACTCCCCGGCGGCACCGTGACGTTCAACGTGCTGACCAGGGCCACCTCCATCCCGGCCAGCGGCGTCATCGTCAACACCGCGACGGCGAACATCAACGGCAGCACCGAGTCGGTCACCGGCAGCACGCCGATCGGCCAGCTCACGGTGTCGGCATACACGACCTCGAACGGCGCGCGCGTCCCGCTCGCCGGCGCGACGTACCAGGTGTTCCTCACGGAGCAGGATGCCATCAACGGCGCCAATCCGATCGTGATCAACGGCGAGACGAACTGGCTGACCCTGGCCAACGGCAACGTGCTCATCCCGATCATCACACCGGGCAACTACTGGGTGCGCGAGATCACGGCTCCCACCGGCTACCAGCTGCCGTCGCCCGACCGCATCCTGACCGCCGTGGTGCCCGGCCCGACCTCGACCACCGCTCCCGTGCGCAACTACCTCGAGTTCGCCCACAACCAGGTGCCCGCGTTCGCCCTGCCCATCACGGGTGGCGACGGCGGCCTCTGGTTCGGCGTCGGCGGGGCGGCCCTGCTGACGGTCATGGTGGGCTCGGCGTTGGTCGTCGCTCGCCGGCGTGCCCGCGCGGCCCAGGCTCCGGCCTGAGGACGGTCGATCGGTGAGCGGGGGGACGACGCAGCGGCCGGGCGCCGCGGCCTCGTCTCCCTCGCCGGAGGGGAGCCCCGATGCACGGGACTCCCCTCCACCCGCGCGACGTGACCGCCGACGCCCGCGCTGGCGGCTCTCGATCGTCTCGCTGCTTCTGGCGGTGGGGGCGCTGGCGGGCGTCTGCCTGCTGATGTACCCCACCGTCGCCGGCTGGTTCGCCCAGTACGCCCAATCGCAGATCATCGACGGCTACTCGGATCAGATCCGCGACCTCGGCGCCGACACGCTCGCCGACCGACTCGACGCGGCACGGGAGTACAACACGCGGCTCGTCGACGGCGGCGCCGAGATCGCCGCGAACGAGCGGCTCCCGCTGGCGAACTCCGCCGATCAGCAGACCGACTACGCCGAGCAACTTCGCTCCGATCAATCGGGGCTCATGGCACGGGTGAAGATCCCCTCGATCGACGTCGACCTCCCGGTGTACCACGGCACCAGCGAGCAGGTCCTCTACGAGGGCGTGGGGCACCTCGAGGGCACCGCTCTGCCGGTGGGCGGCGAGACCACCCATTCGGTGCTCACCGCGCATCGCGGGCTCGCCACCGCGGAACTGTTCACGCACTTGGATCGGGTCGCCCTCGACGACACCGTCACGATCGAGGTGTTCGGCGAGGTCCTGGTGTACCGCGTCGTGCAGACCCTCGTGGTCGAACCCGAAGACACCGAGTCGCTGGTCCCCGTGGTGGGGCGCGATCTCGTCACCCTCGTGACGTGCACCCCGCTGGGCGTGAACAGCCACCGCATCCTCGTCACGGGTGAACGTGTCATCCCGACCCCGCAGGGCGCCCTCGACGGCGCAGGAATCCGCCCCGAGATCCCCACGTTCCCGTGGTGGATCCTCGTGCTCGCGGGGTCCGTGCTCGCCGCCGCCGCGTACGTGTGGGGGGCCGGTCGTCCCCCGCGGGCGCCTCGGAACGAGCCTGGGAACCACGACGGGCGCACGCCGGCATCGACGCGCGCCCGAGGTCGGGTCAGGGCTGGAAGCCCTCCGAGATGATCTCGATGAGCTCCTCGCGTTCCTCCACCGGCAGGAATGCGCCGGCGGCGGCGTTGAGCTGGAACGCCTCGAGGTCACCCAGGTCGTAGTCGAACGCCTGGGCCAGCAGCCCCAGCTCACGGGTGAGCGTCGTCGCGCTCATGAGGCGGTTGTCGACATTCACCGTCACCGAGAAGTCGAGCTGGTACAGCAGGTCGAACGGGTGGGCGTCCATCGTGTCGCCCCAGGCCGTCACGGCGCCGCTCTGCAGGTTCGAGGTCGGCGACAGTTCGAGCGTGATCTCGCGGTCGCGCACCCAGCGCGCCAGGTCGCCGAAGGTGACCTGCACCTCTTCGCCCTCGCGCGAGACGACGTCGAGGTCGTTGGCGATGCGCACACCGTGGCCGAGGCGCAGGGCGCGTCCGTCGATGAGTGCGGAACGAATGGATGCCAGACCCGCCCCCTCACCGGCGTGCACCGTGGTGGGGAAGAACTGCTCGGCCAGATAGTCGAACGCCTCGCGGTGACGCGACGGCAGGAAGCCGTCTTCCGGGCCGGCGATGTCGAAGCCGACGACGCCGCGACCGCGCCACGAGACGGCGAGTTCGGCGATGTCGCGGGAATTGTCGTTGTGGCGCAGCGCCGTGAGCAGCTGACCCACGCGGATGTCCTGTCCGCGGGCGTCGGCGGCGTCTTCCCCCGCTTCGATGCCCTCCTGCACCGCATCCACGACGTCGTCGAGGCTGAGACCGCGGGTGAGGTGCTGTTCCGGCGCCCACCGCACCTCGCCGTAGACGACGCCGTCGGCGGCGAGATCCTCGACGAACTCCTTCGCGGTGCGCACGAGACCCTCGCGGGTCTGCATCACCCCGACCGTCGCCGAGAACTTCTCGAGGTAGTCCTCGAGCGATCCGCCGTCGATGTGGTCCGAGAACCAGGCCTCGAGGCCCTTCGCGTCGTCGGCGGGGAGGTCGAGGTCGATCTCATCGGCCAGCTCGAGGACGGTCTGCGGGCGCAGTCCCCCGTCGAGGTGATCGTGCAGCGACACCTTGGGCAGGCTCTGCACCTTCACACCCTCGATGCGGACGTCGTCGGTGGCCATGGTGCTGCTCCTTCGGTCGGATGCCATCACGCGGTGATGCGCTCGCGCACGAGCGGGGATGCCGCAGGCGTCGTGTCGCCGATCTCCCACGCTCCATCGACCGAGGCGAGTGCCCGCTCGAAGCGTGCCCCGTCGTCGGCCGACAGCGTGAACAGGGGCTGACCGGCCGTGATCGGCTGGCCGACGGCGACGTGCAGGTCGATGCCCGCGGCGTGCACGACCGCGTCTTCGGCACGGGCGCGACCGGCGCCCAGGCGCCAGGCGCCGATTCCGAACGGCAACGCCTCGATGCGCGTGACGATGCCCGAGCGGTCGGCGACGACCGTGTGGGTCTCGCGCGGCGTGGGCAGGGCGGCATCCGGATCACCGTCCTGCGCGCGGATCATGCGCTTCCAGACGTCCATCGCGCGGCCGTCGTTCAACGCCGCCTCGACGTCGGCGTCGGGCTGACCGGCGAGCGTCAGCATCTCGCGGGCGAGCGAGACCGTGAGCTCCACGACGTCGGCGGGGCCACCGCCGGCGAGCACCTCGACCGATTCGCGCACCTCGTTGGCGTTGCCGATGGCGAGGCCGAGCGGGGTGTTCATGTCGGTGAGGAGCGCGGTGGTGTTGACGCCGGAATCGGTGCCCAGGGCCACCATGGTGCGGGCCAGCTCGCGTGCGCGGTCGATGTCCTGCATGAAGGCGCCGGAGCCGAACTTCACGTCGAGCACGAGCGAGTCGGTGCCCTCGGCGATCTTCTTCGACATGATGCTCGACGCGATCAGCGGGATCGCCTCGACCGTTCCGGTGACGTCGCGGAGGGCGTAGAGCTTCTTGTCGGCCGGGGCGAGCCCGGTGCCCGCGGCGCAGATGACCGCGCCGACGTCGGCGAGCTGCGCCATGATCTCGTCGTTCGACAGCGCTGCGCGCCAGCCGGGGATCGACTCGAGCTTGTCGAGCGTGCCGCCGGTGTGCCCGAGGCCGCGACCCGAGAGCTGCGGCACGGCGACGCCGAACGCGGCCACGAGGGGCGCCAGCGGGAGCGTGATCTTGTCGCCGACCCCGCCGGTGGAGTGCTTGTCGACCGTCGGCTTGCCGAGCGACGAGAAGTCCATGCGCTCGCCCGAGGCGATCATGGCATCGGTCATCACGCGGATCTCGTCGCGTTCCATCCCCCGCAGCAGCACGGCCATGGCGAACGAGGCCATCTGCGCGTCGGAGACGTAACCCTTGGTGTAGTGCTCGATGAGCCAGCGCAGGGCCGACTCCGAGATCGTGCCGCCGTCGCGCTTGGTGCGGATGACTTCGACCGCGTCGTGCGGGTGAACGGTGGTCATCGTGCCGCCTCCTCGAGCTCGCGGGGCCCGAAGGCGTCGGGCAGCACTTCGTCGATCGTGCGGATGCCGCTGACGGTCTCGAGCAGCATCCCGGGGATGGCGTGCTCGAACAGC
Source organism: Microbacterium sp. Leaf436 (assembly GCF_001424715.1). Taxonomy (NCBI): domain Bacteria; kingdom Bacillati; phylum Actinomycetota; class Actinomycetes; order Micrococcales; family Microbacteriaceae; genus Microbacterium; species Microbacterium sp. Leaf436. The sequence continues at coordinate 445,013 of NZ_LMRB01000002.1, read as the reverse complement.
AGCTGGCGGCAGCGACCGCACGGCATGAGCGTGCGCCCCTCGCCGTCGACGCACACGAACGCGACGAGCTGGCCGCCACCGCTCATGTGCAGTTCGGAGACGAGCCCGCACTCGGCGCACAGCGTCACCCCGTACGAGGCGTTCTCGACGTTGCATCCCGAGACGATGCGGCCGTCGGCGACGAGCGCCGCGGCGCCCACCTTGAAGCGGGAGTAGGGCGCGTAGGCGCGGTGCATGGCGTCGGTCGCGGCGGAGCGCAACTCATCCCAGTCGATGTCGGTCATCGTGAAGTGCAGGGTCCTCTCGTGAAGGCGAAGTGGGCGGGTTCAGCCCTTGATATATGGTTTGCCGGCGGCCGCGGGGCCGCGGACCTTCCCGACGAGACCGGCGACGGCGAAGATCGTCACGACGTACGGCAGCATCAGCATGAACTCGCTCGGCACGGGCGACCCGATGACGCCGAGGGTGTTCTGCAGGTTCGAGGCGAAGCCGAACAGCAGGGCTGCGAGCGTCGCGCGGATCGGGTCCCACTGGCCGAAGATGACCGCCGCCAGAGCGATGTAACCGGCACCGGCCGTCATCTCTTTGTTGAAGGCTCCGACCGAACCGAGCGTGAAGAACGCGCCACCGACGCCCGCGATCGCGCCGCCCAGCGCCACGTTCCAGAAGCGGGTCTTGGCGATGTTGATGCCCACCGTGTCGGCGGCTTGCGGGTGCTCGCCGACCGCGCGCAGACGCAGACCCCAGCGCGTGTGGAAGAGGCCCACGTACACCAGCGCCACCGTGACGTACATCAGGTACACGATGATCGTCTGGTTGAACAGCATGGGCCCGATAAGGGGGATGTCGGCGAGGAACGGGATCGGCAGGCGCGGGAAGCGGGGCGGCGCGTTCAGCGTCGCGGCGTTCGGGGCGAGCAGCTGGGAGAAGAGGAAGCTCGTCAGCCCCACCACGAGCACGTTCAAGACGACACCGACGATCACCTGGTCGACGAAGTACTTGATCGCGAACGCCGCGAGCACGAACGACACGAGCACGCCCGAGACGCCGGCCGCGAGCAGCCCGATGAACGGGTTTCCGGTCGCGGTGGCGACGATCGCCGAGGTGAACGCCCCCGCGAGGAGCTGGCCCTCGATCGCGATGTTCACCACGCCCACGCGCTCGCTCAGGACACCGGCCATCGCCCCGAAGATCAGCGGGACCGACAGGCTGAGGCCACCGGCGAGCAGGCCGGTCAACGGGATCACCGAGGTGGTGGCTCCGGCGGCGGCCCAGGTGAGGAAGCCGACCATGAAGACCAGCGCGAAGATGACGGCCAGCCACAGCGGCGGCCGGCGGTGCGCGCGCACCAGCAGGACGCTGGCGACGGTGACGAGCGCGAGCAGGACGGTGCAGACGGCGCCGGTGACGACCCCTCCGAGCACCACCTCGGGCAGTTGCAGGAACTCCCCCGGGCTCGAGATGCGGAACACCGCGTCGCCGTCCTGGCGGGCCACGACGAAGAGCACCGCGGCGAGCACGGTGATGACGCCGTAGACGATCGGCGCCTTCCAGCTGAGGACGACGGCCGTGTCGAGCGCCTCCGGCTGTGGTGACACCCCGTGGTGCTGTGCGGTGGTGCTCACTTGACCGCCTCCTTCTTCTTGGCGGCGCGGGTCTTCGACGCGCGCGCACCGGGCGCGGGCAGACGGAAGATGGCGCGCACGAGCGGGGGTGCGGCGATGAACAGCACGATGAGGGACTGCACGACGAGCACGATGTCGATCGGCACACCGTTCGCGGCCTGCATGGCGAAGCCGCCGGCCTTGAACGCGCCGAACAGGATGCCGGCGACCAGCACGCCGACCGGAGTGGATCGTCCCAGCAGGGCCACCGTGATGGCGTCGAACCCGATGCCGGCGTCGATACCGCTCGAGAAGCCCGTCGTCACGGTGCCGAGCACCTGGTCAACGCCGGCGAGGCCGATGAGGCCGCCGGAGATCAGCATCGCGACCACGTACATCGACTTGACGTTGATGCCGGCCACGCGCGCGGCGTTCGGGTTGAGCCCGACCGCGCGGAAACGGAAGCCCAGCGACGAGCGCTCGAGGATCCACCACACCAGGACGACGGCGGCGAGGGAGAGGAGGAACCCGAAGTGCAGGTTGTACGCGGGGCCGAACAGGTCGGGGAAGACCGCGGTCTCTTTCATCGCCGGCGTGGTGGGGTTGCTCGATCCCGGAGCCTGCAGCAGGCCGGGGGTGCGCAGCAGGTAGTAGACGAGGTAGAACGCGACGTAATTGAGCATGATCGTGACGATCACCTCGTGCGCTCCGGTGCGGGCCTTCAGGAGCCCCGCGATTCCTGCCCACAGGGCACCCGCCACGACGCCCGCGACGAGCGCGACGAGGGCGTGCAGGCCCCAGGGGAGGTCGAAGGCGAACGCGACGTAGCCGCCGGCCGCCGCGGCGACGAGCATCTGTCCGCGACCACCGATGTTGAACATGCCGACGCGGAACGCAAGCGCCACTCCGAGGCCCGCAGCGATGAGCGGCGTCGCGAAGGTCAGGGTCTCGGTCAGAGGACGGATCCCGGTCGCGAACTCGGGGCGGCGGAAGTTGTAGATCGCACCCTGGAAGAACGACGCGTAGGCACCCGACACGGACTGCCAGATCGCGACGAGGGTGTCGCCCGGGCGCGCGAAGAAGTAGACCGCGGACGCCTGGACGTTCTCGTCGGTCGCCGCGATCATCACCGCTCCGACGAGGAGGGCGAGGATGACGGCGAGGACCGAGATGATGGCGTTGCCGGTGGCGACCTCGCGCAACGCGCGGCGCCAACGGTTCTCTTCGGTGGCGGGCTCGGGGGCGACCACGCGTGCGCCGGCGGCCGGGTCGACCTCGGCAGCGCCCTCGAGGGCAGCACCGGCGGAGGTCTGATCGGCGACCTCGGCGGCGCGGTCCGCGCGCGTGGCACTCGGGTCGTGCGGGCTATGCGGATCGCTCACGCCGCGACTCCTTCGTTCTGGGGTGTTTCGCCGGCCATCATCAGGCCCAGCACGTCGCGGGTGGTGTCGCCGGGCACGATGCCGACCACGCGGCCGCGGTACATGACCATGATCCGATCAGCGAGCGCGGTCACCTCGTCGAGCTCGGTGGAGACGACGATCACCGGCACGCCCGTGTCGCGCGTCTCGATGATGCGCTTGTGGATGAACTCGATCGAGCCCACGTCGACGCCGCGGGTGGGCTGTGCCGCCACGAACAGCCGCAGTTCGCGGCTGAGCTCGCGGGCGAGGACGACCTTCTGCTGGTTTCCGCCGGACAGCTTTCCGACGGGCGTCTCGATCGAGGGCGTGCGCACATCGAACTCCGCCACCTTCTCGCGGGCGAAGCCCGCCAGCGTCGACAGCTGCAGCGCTCCCCCCTTGACGAAGGGGGCTCCGTCGGCACGATCGAGCATGAGGTTCTCGGCGATCGAGAACTCGCCCACGAGGCCGTCTTCTTTGCGGTCCTCGGGGACGAAGCCGACACCGGCATCGAGCACCGCGCGGACGGTCGAACCGGCGAGGTCTTTGCCGTCGAGCGTGATGGAGCCTTCGACCCGGTCCTGCAGCCCGACGAGGGCCTCGGTGAGCTCGGTCTGGCCGTTGCCCTGCACGCCCGCGATGGCGAGGACCTCGCCGCGGCGCACCTCGAAGCTCACGTCGTTCACGACGACCTGTCCGATCGCGTCGACCACGGTCAGGCCCTTCACCGACAGCCCGACCTCGCCGAGGGTGGGCGCGTCCTTCTGCACGGTGAGCTCGACCGCGCGGCCGACCATGAGCGAGGCGAGTTCGGCGTTGGAGGCGGTGGGTTCGGCCTCGCCGACCACCTTGCCCAGGCGGATGACGGTGATGCGATCCGCGACCTCGCGGACCTCACGCAGCTTGTGGGTGATGAAGACGATCGAGGTGCCCGCGGCCTTGAGCTGCCGCATGATCGACATGAGTTCGTCGGTCTCTTGCGGCGTGAGCACGGCGGTGGGCTCATCGAACACGAGCACCTTCGCGTCGCGCGAGAGCGCCTTGACGATCTCGACGCGCTGCTGCACGCCGACCGGCAGGTCGTCGACGAGAGCATCGGGATCGACGTCGAACCCGAAGCGGTCGGAGATCTCCTTCACCTTGGCGCGCGCGGCCGCGATGTCGAGGCGACCGCCGGCTTTCGTCGGCTCGTGCCCGAGCATGACGTTCTCGGCCACGGTGAAGACGGGGACGAGCATGAAGTGCTGGTGCACCATGCCGATGCCGGCGCGCATCGCGTCGCCGGGGCCGGAGAAGTGCTGGACGGCGTCGTCGAGCAGGATCTCTCCGCCGTCGGCCTGGTAGAGGCCGTAGAGGACGTTCATCAGGGTGGACTTGCCGGCACCGTTCTCACCGAGCAGGCAGTGGATCTCTCCGGCCTCGACAGTGAGGTCGATGTGGTCGTTCGCCACGAGGGACCCGAAGGTTTTCGTGATCCCGCGGAGTTCGAGCTTCATGTTCCCGATCCTAAGTTCTCGACGCCGCGCGACGCAGGCGTTCGACAGGAGGGCCGCGTCGCGCGCGACCCGAGCAGGGGGCGGCCGTCACTGCGGCCATAAAGGGAGGGGAGGCCGGCATGCGCCGGCCTCCCCGAGACAGTACGTGATCTCAGCCGGCGAGGTACGACTCGACGGTGATCGAACCGTCGACGATCTGGGCCTTGAGGTCGTCGATCTTGGTCGTGAGGTCAGCGGGGACCCGGTCGGACCAGTCGTGGTAGTCCGCGATGCCCACGCCCTCGTTCTCGAGCGTGCCGACGAACGGAGCCGCGTCGAACGAGCCGTTGCCGGCGGCGACGATGGCGTCCTTCGTACCGACGTCGATGCCCTTGAGGATCGAGGTCAGCAGCAGGTCGCCGACGGTGGGGTCGGTCTCGTACACGTCGGCGTCGACGCCGACCAGGGCGATCTCGCGACCGGCGTCGCGGATGGCGACGGCAGCCGACTGGTAGATCGGGCCGCCGACGGGCAGGAGCACGTCGACGTTCTGGTCGATGATCGCCTGCGCGGTCTGGCGAGCGGTGTCGTTCGCCTCGAAGCCACCGGTGAACGAGCCGTCCTGGGCGGCGCGGTCCCAGCCGACGACGCGGACGCTGGTGCCGTTGTCGGTGTTGTACTTGTCGACGCCCTGGGCGAAGCCGTCCATGAAGATGCTCACGGTCGGGATGTTGAGGCCACCGAAGGTGCCGACGACGCCGGTCTTCGAGGTGCCCGCCGCGAGGTAACCGGCGAGGTAGGCCGCCTGCGCGGTGTCGAAGATGATGGGCTTGATGTTGGGCGCGTCGGTCTGGCCGTCGAAGTCGCTGTCGACGGTGTCGTCGATCGAGACGTACTGCAGGTCGGGGTTGGCCTTCGCCGACTCGAGCGCCGCGGGGGCGAGGAGGAAGCCGACCGTGACGATCGTGTTGCAGCCCTGGTCGACCAGGTTCTGCAGGTTGGACGCGTAGTCGGTCTCGGCCTGCGACTCGACCTCGATGGGGGTCTTCGAGCCGAGCTCGGTGGCGGCCGCGTCGACGCCCTCTTTACCGAGCTGGTTGAACGACTTGTCGTCGAAGCCGCCGGCGTCCGACACCATGCAGGGCAGGTAGTCGCTGGCGCCGGAACCGGCACCGCCCGACGCGCCGTTGCTCTCGGGCGCTGCGCCGCAACCGGCGAGCAGCACGGCAGCGCCGATCATGGCGAGACCGCTGACGACGGCCTTCTTCGTGGTCTTCACGAATGGTCCTCCAAGACGGATGCCCCCAACGGGTTCGGGGGACGATCCCGTCACGTTACCTACTGTGTCGTCGTGCCCACGCACCGGGAGCCGCCGTGCGCGCCAATGGTTACAAAGACGCAATCTCGCGTCACGCGACCGCCACACGAGCAACGGGGACCGGAACCGGATGCCACGAGCAGTGGCATCCGGTTTCAGAGCACGTCACCGCGGCCCGTGAGCTTGAGGGCGTCGACGACGCCCTTGACCCGCTGCGCGTTCTCGCTGGTGGTGACCAGGAGGGCGTCGGGGGTGTCGACGACGACGATGTCGCGCACGCCGATGAGGCTGATCACGCGCTTGGTCTGCGAGACGACGATGCCGCTCGAGGCGTCGGAGAGCACGCGGGCGTCTTCTCCGAGGATGGCGAGCTCGTTGCGGCCACCGTGCGAGTTGAGCTTGGACAGGCTGGCGAAGTCGCCCACGTCGTCCCAGTCGAAGTGGCCGGGGATCACGGCGAGGCGGCCCTTCTCGGCGGCCGGCTCGGCGACCGAGTAGTCGATGGCGATCTTCTTCAGGCTCGGCCACAGGCGGTCGACCGCGGGACCCCGGCGATCGCGGTCGTCCCAGGCGTCGGCGAGTTCGATCAACGACGCGTGCAGTTCGGGCTCGTTGACGGCGAGCTCCGCCAGCAGCACGTCGGCGCGGGTGATGAACATGCCGGCGTTCCAGAGGTACGCGCGGTCTTCGAAGTACTGCTTCGCCGTGTCGAGGTCGGGCTTCTCGACGAAGCGCTCCACCATGTAGGCCTCGGGGGCGCCGTCGACGATGAGCTCACCGGCCTGCTTGATGTAGCCGAAGCCCACCGAGGCCTCGCTGGGCTGGATGCCGATGGTGCAGATGTACCCCTCGCGCGCGACGGCGACGGCCTGGCGCACGGCGAACTCGAACTGCCGGGTCTGGCGGATGACGTGGTCGGCGGCGAACGATCCGATGATGACGTCGGGTTCGCGGCGCACGAGGATCGCCGCGGCCAGGCCGATGGCGGCCGACGAGTCGCGGGGCTCCGACTCGAGGAACACGTTGTGGTCGGGCACGCCCGGGAGCTCCCGCTCGACGGCGGCGCGGTGGGCGCGGCCCGTCACCACGGCGATGCGGTCCTCGCCGGCGAGCGGCGCGAGCCGGTCCCACGTGTCGCGCAGCAACGTCTGCCCCGACCCGGTGAGGTCGTGCAGGAACTTGGGTGCGTCGGCGCGCGAGAGCGGCCAGAGGCGACTGCCGATGCCTCCGGCGGGGATCACGGCGTAGAAGTCTTCGATAGCGGGGTCAGCCATGGCCCCGACCCTAGCGGTCGCGGGCCCGCGCTCCCGAGAAGCGGGGCGCAGCGCCACCCGGGTGAGGTGGGCGCACGTCTCGCCCGGGCGCGCGGCGCAGCACCGGAGATATCTCGACATCGAGAGAGTGTTAGGCGCCCCTAATCCCCGCCGTTCATAGCCCGGACGTAGTATTCAATGGCGCCCGTGTGACGCTCGAGGCCTGTGTCGGCCTCACCTCGTGTTCGATCAGGGAGGACGACCGTGTCAGCACCAGCACGTGCCACGCCGTCAGTGAAAGCGACCACCTCGAAGAGGCCGCGCGGAACGCTGTACCGCGGCCGCGAAGGCATGTGGTCGTGGGTTCTGCACCGCATCACCGGTGTGGCGATCTTCTTCTTCCTGCTCGTGCACATCCTCGACACGGCGCTCATCCGCGTGTCCCCCGAGGCGTACGACGCGGTGATCGGCACGTACAAGAACCCCATCATGGGTCTCGGCGAGGTCGCCCTCGTCGGTGCGATCGCCTACCACGCCTTCAACGGCCTGCGCATCATCCTGGTCGACTTCTGGCCCTGGGCCACGCGCCACCAGCGTCAGCTGTGGTGGGGCGTGCTCGGCCTCTGGGTCGTCACGATGCTCGGCTTCACGCCGCGCCACCTGATCAACGTCTTCAGCGCCGTCACCGGGAGCCACTGATGTCCGTCGCCCAAGAAGCCGCCACGATCCCCGCTCCGCGCACCCCCAGTGTGCGCAAGAAGGGCGCCAACCTCGAGAAGTGGGGCTGGCTCTACATGCGCGCCTCCGGCGTGCTGCTGATCGTCCTGATCTTCGGCCACCTGTTCGTCAACCTCATGACGGGCGACGGCATCCACCAGATCGACTTCGCGTTCGTCGCGGGCAAGCTCGCCTCGCCGTTCTGGCAGTGGTGGGACGTCCTGATGCTGTGGCTGGCCCTCATCCACGGCGCCAACGGCATGCGCACGATCGTCAACGACTACGTCACCCACGCCACGGTCCGCAAGATCCTCGTGTGGTCGCTGTGGCTGTCAGCGGGCTTCCTGATCGTGCTCGGCACGCTCGTGGTCTTCACCTTCGACCCCTGCCTCGGCGTGACCGAGAGCAGCTCCCTGTGGGACGTGTGCCAGGCGGCGTGAGCCGACGGCATCCCTTCTTTCGACCGACAGCAGAGGTATTGCACACGTGAGCACTCAGACCACCGCGGACTCCACAGTCAAAGACGGTGTCCACTACCACCAGTTCGACGTCATCATCGTCGGCGCCGGCGGCGCAGGCATGCGCGCGGCGATCGAGGCCGGACCCGGTGCGAAGACCGCGGTCATCTCGAAGCTCTACCCCACCCGCTCCCACACGGGCGCAGCGCAGGGCGGCATGGCCGCGGCGCTGGCGAACGTCGAAGAGGACTCCTGGGAGTGGCACACCTTCGACACCATCAAGGGCGGCGACTACCTGGTCGACCAGGATGCCGCCGAGATCCTCGCCAAAGAGGCCATCGACGCCGTCATCGACCTCGAGAACATGGGCCTGCCGTTCAACCGCACGCCCGAGGGCAAGATCGACCAGCGGCGCTTCGGCGGTCACACCGCCGACCACGGCAAGACGCCCGTGCGCCGCGCCTGCTACGCCGCCGACCGCACCGGCCACATGATCCTTCAGACGCTGTTCCAGAACTGCGTCAAGCTCGGCATCAACTTCTTCAACGAGTTCTACGTGCTCGACCTGATCACGGTCAAGGACGCGGCGGGCGCGACCCAGGTCGCCGGCGTCGTCGCCTACGACCTGGCCACCGGCGAGCTGCACGTCTTCCAGTCCAAGGCCGTCGTCTTCGCCACCGGCGGTTTCGGCAAGATCTTCAAGACCACGTCCAACGCGCACACCCTCACCGGTGACGGCGTCGGCATCGTCTGGCGCAAGGGCCTGCCGCTCGAGGACATGGAGTTCTTCCAGTTCCACCCGACCGGCCTCGCCGGTCTCGGCATCCTTCTCACCGAGGGCGCCCGCGGCGAGGGAGCGATCCTGCGCAACGCCAGCGGTGAGCGCTTCATGGAGCGCTACGCCCCGACCATCAAGGACCTCGCGCCCCGCGACATCGTCGCGCGCTGCATGGTGCAGGAGGTCTCGGAGGGCCGAGGCGCCGGTCCCCACCGCGACTACGTGCTGCTGGACTGCACCCACCTGGGTGCCGAGGTGCTCGAGACCAAGCTCCCCGACATCACCGAGTTCGCCCGCACGTACCTGGGCGTCGACCCGGTCGTCGAGCCGGTCCCCGTCATGCCGACCGCGCACTACGCGATGGGCGGCATCCCGACCAACATCAAGGCCGAGGTGCTCGCCGACAACGACACCGTCGTGCCCGGCCTCTACGCCGCCGGCGAGTGCGCCTGCGTCTCGGTGCACGGCTCGAACCGCCTCGGCACCAACTCGCTGCTCGACATCAACGTGTTCGGCAAGCGCGCCGGACGCAACGCGGTCGAGTACGTCAAAACGGCCGACTTCGTGCCCCTGCCCGAAGACCCCGCCGCCGAGGTGCGCGGACTCATCGAGGGCCTTCGCAACAACAGCGGGACCGAGCGCATCGCCGTCTTGCGCAAGACGCTGCAGGACGAGATGGACAAGGGCGCGCAGGTGTTCCGCACCCACGACTCGCTCTCGAAGGTGCTCGACGTGATCGCCGACCTGCGCGAGCGCTACAAGAACATCCACGTCGACGACAAGGGCAAGCGCTTCAACACCGACCTGCTCGAAGCGGTCGAGCTGGGCTTCCTGCTCGACCTTGCCGAGGTCGTCGTCTACTCGGCGCAGAACCGCGAAGAGAGCCGTGGCGGTCACATGCGCGACGACTTCCCCACGCGCGACGACGAGAAGTACATGCAGCACACCATGGCGTACCTGTCGGGCGACCCCCACTCGTCGCACCCGGCCGATCACATCGAGCTGGGCTGGAAGCCCGTGGTGTTCACCAAGAACGAGGCGGGCGAGTTGCGTTACCCGCCGCTTGAGAGGAAGTACTGAGATGGCATCCACCGTCATCGAGAGCGTCGACACCTCCGACAAGGTCGAGCAGACCCCGGAGGACACCGGGATCCAGTCGTTCCTCGTCACCTTCAACATCCGTCGCTTCGACCCCGAGGTCGACGACGAGCCGCGTTGGGTCGACTACGACGTGGAGCTCTACTCCACCGACCGCGTGCTCGACGCGCTGCACAAGATCAAGTGGGAGACCGACGGCTCGCTGTCGTTCCGCCGTTCGTGCGCGCACGGCATCTGCGGATCGGATGCCATGCGCATCAACGGCCGCAACCGCCTGGCCTGCAAGACGCTGATCAAGGATCTCGACATCTCGCAGCCCATCTACGTCGAGGCGATCAAGGGCCTGCCCCTCGAGAAGGACCTCATCGTCGACATGGAGCCGTTCTTCGCCTCCTACCGCGAGGTGCAGCCCTTCCTGATCTCGAGCTCGAAGCCCGAGGCCGGCAAGGAGCGCGTGCAGTCGATCGTCGACCGCGAGGTCTTCGACGACACCACCAAGTGCATCCTGTGCGCCGCGTGCACCTCGTCGTGCCCCGTGTTCTGGACCGACGGGCAGTACTTCGGCCCCGCCGCGATCGTCAACGCGCACCGCTTCATCTTCGACTCGCGCGACGACGCCGGCGACGTGCGTCTCGACATCCTGAACGACAAAGAGGGCGTGTGGCGTTGCCGCACCACCTTCAACTGCACCGAGGCGTGCCCCCGCGGCATCGAGGTCACCAAGGCCATCGCCGAGGTCAAGCAGGCCGTCCTCCGCGGCGGTCGCTGACCCCTCCCCTCGAACGGCGGGTGCGCTTCGGCGCCCCGCCGTTCGGCGTTCGTCCCCCGGGCCGTTACGCGGCCGGGCGTCGTCGGAGGCGGCCGTCGTGGGTGTGCGTCGCCGCGCGCGGCGAGGCCACGGCATCCATTCATTAGGCTCGACGGGTGACCGAGACCCACTCCGATCCGCGGCCGCTGCCCGCGGTCCGTGAGGATGACACGTCGCTGCGCGATCGGCTCGAGGCCGCGCAGAGCGCCGTGCGCAGCCGCCTCGATCAGCCCATCGCCCGCGCCGCCCGAATCGCGCGCTGGTTCCCGATCCGGGTGTGGCGGCACTTCCTGCAGCACAACGGCTTCCTGCTCGCCGCGGGTATGAGCTACCAGGGGATCTTCGCCGTCTTCTCGGCGCTGTACCTCGCCTTCGCCGGGGTGGGCATCTGGCTCGGCGGCAGCAAGAGCGCCATCGACGGGCTCATCGGGATCATCAACAGCTACATCCCCGGCATCATCAGCAAGAACGGCCTCGTCGATCGCGAGCAGGTCGAATCCGTCGCCCAGGAGAGCGGACGGCTTCTCACGATCACCGGCATCGTCGCCGTGGTCGTCGTCGTCTGGACGGCCATCGGCTTCGTCACGTTCACGCGCCGCGCGGTGCGCGACACGTTCGGCCTTCCCTTCGACATGCGCAACTACGTGCTGCTCAAGGCCCGCGACTTCGTCGCCTCGATCCTCTTCGGGCTCGCGCTGCTCGTGGGCGCCCTGCTCGGCTCAGTCACGACCGGTGCCGTCGACCTGGTGTTCGGGTTCATCGGGTGGGACCGGGAGACACTCGGATGGTCCGTCGGCGCGCGGGTCGTCTCGCTGCTCGTCGCGTTCGCCGTGAACACCGTCGCCCTCGCCGCGCTGTTCCGGTTCCTCACCGGCACGACCCTCACGTGGCGCCGCGCCTGGCCCGGAGCCCTGGTCGGGGCGACCGGCATGGTGCTGCTGCAGGTCGGTGCGGGATTCCTCGTCGTGTACTCCCCCACGAACCCGCTGCTCGGCACGTTCGCGGTCCTGATCGGCTTCCTTCTGTGGTTCCGCCTCATCGGGATCGTCATCCTGGTCTCGGCGGCGTGGATCGCGGTGGCGGCGGGCGACCGCGACGTTCCGTTGCGCTCGCCCGAGGACCGTCGCGCCATGGAGCAGGCGGCCCTCGTGATCGCGGCGCAGGTGGGCGTGCGCGAGGCCGAGAAGACCCTGGCACTCACCCGGTGGCCGTGGCGCTGGCGCGCGAAGCGGGCGCTGTCCGCGGCCGAGAAGACCCTCGCCCGGGCCGAGGCGGACGTTCCCGCGCCCCGCCGCATGTCGCTGATCCCCGACTGACGCAGAGCGGCGAGGTGGCGGCCTTCCGGCGCGGCGTCGAGACCCGCGGCGATGTCGGACCCCGCGGCTAGGCTCGACGGGTGGCTCGTTCCGTACGTATCGTCTCCGTCAACGTCAATGGCATCCGTGCCGCCGTCCGCAAGGGCATGACCGAATGGCTCGACGCCTCCGGCGCCGACATCGTCACCCTTCAAGAGGTGCGGGCGACCGCCGAACAGCTGGCCGAGGCGCTGCCCGGCTGGCAGATCGTCAACGACGAGGCCCTGCAGAAGGGCCGCGCCGGTGTCGCGATCATCAGTCGGCTGCCCGGTATCGCGACGCGCACCCACCTCGGGCCCGAGCCGCTCGACGCCTCGGGCCGCTGGATCGAGACCGACTTCGACATCGACGGCGAAACCGTCACCATCGTCAGCGCGTACGTGCACAGCGGCGAGGTCGACACCCCCAAGCAAGACGCGAAGTGGGTGTTCCTCGATGCCATGGAGCAGCGGTTGGCCGATCTGGCTTCGGAGCGCGAGCTGGCTCTCGTCACGGGTGACCTCAACGTCGGCCATCGCGAGCTCGACATCAAGAACTGGCGCGGCAACCGCAAGAACGCCGGCTTCCTCCCGCGTGAGCGCGCGTACTTCGACCGGTTCTTCGGACCGGCCGGCGAGCAGGTCGAGGGCGTCGACGGTTCCACCGGCGCGGGCCTCGGCTGGGTCGACGTGGGTCGACGCGCCGTCGGCGAGGTCGACGGCCCGTACACGTTCTGGTCGATGCGCGGAAAGGCGTTCGACACCGACAGCGGCTGGCGCATCGACTACCACGTCGCCACTCCGGCCCTCGCGGAGCGCGTCACGAGCTATCACGTGGAGCGCGCCGCCTCGTACGACACCCGCTGGAGCGACCACGCTCCGGTGATCGTCGACTACACGCTCGGCGCCTGAGCCCGGCGCCGGTCTCACCGGCATCCGGATGCCGTCGCGTCGTCGCCGCGTGGCGCTCGGGGCATCGACCGCCGCCGACGCCGTCCCGAGAACGGTGCTCCCCGCACCGACGCCTAGGATCGAGGGGTGACTCAGCAGCGCCTCTATTCCGGAATGCAGCCCTCCGCCGACAGCCTCCAGATCGGCAACTACATCGGTGCGCTGCTGCAGTGGCGCGAACTGCAGGACGAATACGACGCGTTCTTCTCGGTCGTCGACCTGCACGCGCTCACGCAGCCCGGCGACCCCGCCGAGCGCCGCGAGAAGACCCGCCGCACCGCGGCCCAGTACATCGCCGCCGGCATCGAGCCCTCGCGCTCGACTCTCTACGTGCAGTCGCACGTCCCCGCCCACGCCGAGCTGCAGTGGGTGCTGTCGACCCTCACCGGTTTCGGCGAGGCCGGGCGCATGACGCAGTTCAAGGACAAGTCGGCCCGCTACGGCACGGATGCCACGAACGTCGGCCTCTTCACCTACCCGGTGCTCATGGCCGCCGACATCCTGCTGTACCAGACCGACGTCGTTCCCGTCGGCGACGACCAGAAGCAGCACATCGAGCTCACCCGCGATCTGGCTGAGCGCTTCAACCAGCGCTTCGGCCAGACGTTCACCATGCCGAAGCCGATGATCCAGCGCGAAACCGCCCGCATCTTCGACCTGCAGAACCCGACCTCGAAGATGTCGAAGTCGGCCGAGTCCGACGCGGGCGTGCTGTGGATGCTCGACGAGCCGAAGGTGAGCGCCAAGAAGATCATGCGCGCGGTCACCGACTCCGAGGGAGCCGTGCGCTTCGACCGTGACGAGAAGCCCGGCGTCTCGAACCTCCTCGTGATCTACTCGGCCCTCACCGGTCGCGAGATCACCTCGATCGAGGACGAGTACTCCGGTCGCGGCTACGGCGACTTCAAGAAGGGGCTCGCCGAGGTCGTGGTGAACGAGTTCGAGCCGGTGCGTGAGCGCGCCCTCGAGCTGCTGTCCGACCCCGCCGAGCTCGACCGCGTGCTGGCCACGAACGCCGAGCGGGCGGCATCCGTCGCCGAGAAGACCCTCACCGACGTGTACGACAAGATCGGGCTGCTGCGCCGCGGCTGAGCCGGGCCGTTCGAGCCGCCACGCCGGCGGTCAGCATCGTGATGCCGAACGTCGTGAGGTTCCTCGCGGTCGCCGCTCTGGAGTATTTCCACTCCACCGAGACCGACGACATCGGGGCGAGCCTGATCGGCCACGAGGCCGACCCCGCGACGTTGGCCGTGGCCGCGGTCAACGCCTCCGACCTCACGCTCGGCACCTATTCGTCGGCCGGCCCGGCCACCACCCTGTTCGGCGTGCCGACGGCGACGACGGTGCCCGGTCCCGCGCTCGCGGGAGTCGACGGCCTGCCCGTGAGTCTGCCGATGGACGGTGAGCAGAACCTCTTCTTCGGCACGTCTGCCGCCGCTCCCACGGTCGCCGCCGTCGCCGCTCTCGCTGTGCAGGCGGCACCCGGCACGACGCCGGCTGCCTTGCGCGCCGCGCTCGTCGACGGTGCCCGCGCCGATGCGTTCGCCTCGCCGTGGCCGTCGACGCTCGACGCGTCGCGCTTCTCGGGGGCCGGCTTGACCGACGCGGTCGCGACGGTCGCCGCCGTCCTGCCGCCCGCGCCGACGCCGACGCCCACGCCCGTGCCGACGTCCGTTCCCACACCGACGGCCGTGCCCGCACCCGACCCGACCGCCGCGCCGGCCGCGGCGTCTCCCCCGGGCCGGCTCGCCGAGAGCGGGACGTCGATCGACGGCGTCGCCCTCGGCACCGGCGTGCTGAGCCTGATCGCGGGACTCGTCGTCGTGCGCGCCCGCACGCGTCGGCGAGACGGCAGCGACGCGGCGGTCACCGGACGCCGGTGACCGCGGGGAGCGGCCGCACGGCGTCCTGCCCGCGCGCAAGACCCGCCCGCGATGTCGGGGGTGCGTGACACGATGGCCCCATGCCGGAGATGCCAGAGGTCGAAGGGCTCGTCGAGTTCCTGCGCGGACGCATCACGGGGCTGCGCGTCGACAAAGCCACCGTGTCGGCGATCAACGCGCTGAAGACCTACGACCCCCCGCTCACCGCGCTGGTGGGGTCCACGGTCACCGCCGTCGATCGTCACGGCAAGTTCCTCGACGTCACGACCGATGCCGGGCTCCATCTCGTGTTCCATCTCGCCAAAGCCGGATGGCTGCGGTGGTACGACGCGCTGCCGACGACGATCATCAAGCCCGGCAAGACGCCGATCGCGCTGCGCCTGGGCTTGGACGACGGCTCGGGGTTCGATCTCACCGAGGCCGGCACCAAGAAGTCACTGGCCGTGTACGCGGTGCGCACGCCCGACGAGGTTCCGGGCATCGCACGGCTCGGCCCCGACCCCCTCGGCGCGGGCTTCGACCGCGCAGCCTTCGGCGCGCTGATCGCCGGGCGACGCACGCAGATCAAGGGCGTGCTGCGCGACCAGTCGATCATCGCCGGCGTCGGCAACGCGTACTCCGACGAGATCCTCCACGCCGCGAGAATGTCTCCTTATGCTCTGGCGGCGACGCTCACCGACGACGAGGTCGACCGCCTCTTCACCGCGATGACCGAGACCCTGGCCGAGGCGATCTACGAAGCTCGGGGCAAACCGCCCGCCCAGCTGAAGGATGCGAAGCGACGCGGCATGCGCGTGCACGGCCGACGCGGCGAAGAATGCCCGGTCTGCGGCGACGAGGTGCGCAGCGTGTTCTTCGCCGACAACTCGCTCGAGTACTGCGCCACGTGCCAGACCGGCGGCAAGCTCCTCGCCGACCGGCGCCTGTCGCGGCTGCTCAAGTAGACGCGCGGACGAGCCCCCGTCGCGTGTCACTGCGTTTCGGGAATGAACCTCGAAACGATGCGTTGACTAGACTTCGAAGAGCAACAACGTGCTCCGGGGTCGGTGAGAATCCGAACCGGCGGTGACAGTCCGCGAACCCCTCCACCTCGGTGGTGGGGCCGATCCGGTGGAATTCCGGGACCGACGGTGATGCGACGGGTATCCGTCGCTAGTCCGGATAGGAGGCAGCACGGACGGCGTGACACGCCTTCCCGCTGGCCCTGCCCCGACTTCGCGGGAAGGACAAGGGAATGGCATCCGCCGTCGAGATCGACGCCATGAGGCGAGCGCTGCAGCTCGCCCGGCGCGGCCCGCGCGGGCTGAACCCCCAGGTGGGTGCCGTGATCCTCTCCCCCGCCGGCGAGGTGCTGGCGGAGGGCTTCCACCGTGGCGCGGGAACCGCGCACGCCGAGGTCGACGCGCTCTCGCAGCTCGCCCCGGGCGCGGCCCGCGGCGCGACCGCCGTGGTGACCCTCGAGCCGTGCAATCACACCGGTCGCACCGGTCCGTGCGCGCTCGCCCTCATCGAGGCCGGTGTGACCCGTGTCGTCTACGCCCTCGACGACCCCACCGACGCGGCCTCGGGCGGAGCCGATCGCCTGCGCCGGGCGGGCGTCGACGTCGAGTCCGGGATCGAGCGCGATGCCGCCGAGTCCGTCGTGCACGACTGGACCGCCCTCGTGCGCACCGGCCGCCCGCACGTCACGGTGAAGTGGGCGCAGAGCCTCGACGGTCGTGCCGCCGCCGACGACGGCACGAGCCAGTGGATCACCGGCCCCGCCGCCCGGCGAGACGTGCACGCGCGACGCGCGGCCGCCGACGCGATCGTCGCCGGAACCGGCACCGTGCACGCCGACGATCCCGCCCTCACCGCCCGCGCCGACGACGGCTCGCTGCTCGACGCGCAGCCCACGCCCGTGATCGTCGGACGACGCGACACGGCCCCGGATGCCGCGGTGCGCCGCCACCCGCGGGAGCCCCTGTTCTACGCCACCCACGATGTGACCGCCGTGATGGCCGACCTCGGAGCGCGAGGCGTTCAGCGGGTGTTCGTCGAGGGCGGTCCGACGCTCGCGAGCGCGGTCGTCGGCGCGGGCCTCGCCGACGAGCTGCTCGTCTACGTCGCCCCCGTGCTGCTCGGCGGATCGCGCCTCGCGCTCGGCGACGTGGGCGTGCCGACCATCGCCGACGCCCGTCGGCTGAGCGTGGCATCCATCCAGAACCTCGGCGACGACCTGCTGATCGTCGCCCACCCCAGCTCTGATCGAGAGGGACAATCCTGATGTTCACCGGAATCGTGGAAGAGATCGGCGCCGTCACCGCCGTGGAGCCCTCGGGCGACGGGGTGCGGCTGACGCTGCGCGCGCCGCTGTCGGTATCGGATGCCGGCCACGGCGACTCGATCTCGGTCAGCGGCGTGTGCCTCACCGTCGTCGACCAGGGCGACGACTGGTTCACCGCCGACGTCATGAAGCAGACGCTCGACATGTCGACGCTGGCCGGCGTCGCCCCCGGTCTCGCCGTCAACCTCGAGCGCGCCACCGCCGCACACGGGCGCCTGGGCGGTCACATCGTGCAGGGCCACATCGACGGCACCGGCGTGGTGCGCGAGGTGCGTCCGGGTGCGCAGTGGAGCGTCGTGCGGGTCGGCATCCCGGCTCACCTCGCCCCCCTGGTCGTCGACAAGGGCTCCATCGCGATCGACGGCGTCTCGCTCACCGTGAGCGCGGTCAGCGACGCCGCGGAGTCCGACCCGTGGCTCGAGGTCTCGCTCATCCCCGAGACGCTCGAGGCGACGACGCTGGGCCGCGCCGAGGCCGGCACTCCCGTCAACCTCGAGACCGACATCCTCGCGCGCCACGTGCAGCGCATGCTCGCCTTCCGTACGACCGAGAATCCCGCGGCTGCCGCCGCATCGACCGAGAGGGGCTCCGCATGAGCCTGTCCACCATCCCCGAGGCCCTGGAGGCCCTGCGTCAGGGCCGACCGATCCTGGTCGCCGACGATGAGGACCGCGAGAACGAGGGCGACGTCATCCTGTCGGCCCAGCTCGCGACCCCCGAGGCCCTCGCCTGGACCGTCCGCTGGTCGAGCGGCTACGTCTGCGCCCCCATGCCGGGCGAGTGGGCCGACCGCCTCGATCTGCCGCCCATGGTGGCGGTGAACGAAGACGCCCGGGGAACCGCGTACACCGTGAGCGTCGACGCCGCCTCCGGCGTGACCACCGGCATCAGCGCCTCGGACCGCGCGCGCACGCTCAACGTGCTCGCCGACCCCGCGTCGGTGCCGACCAGCGTCATCCGCCCGGGGCACGTGCTGCCACTGCGGGCCGTCGACGGCGGTGTGCGCGAGCGCGCCGGTCACACCGAGGCCGCCGTCGACCTCATGCGCCTCGCGGGCCTCGAGCCGGTCGGCGCGATCGCCGAGGTCGTCGCCGAAGACGGCAGCATGATGCGCCTGCCCGGACTCTTCGAGCTCGGCGAGCGCGACGGCATCCCGGTCATCACCATCGAGCAGCTCATCGGCTACCTGAACGAGACCGACCCGCTGCCGGTCACGGCTCCCGCGCGGCGCCGGGTGAGCTTGCGGGCGGAGTCCAACGTGCCCACCTCGCACGGCACGTTCCGCTTCCTCGCCTACAAGGACCGCGTCACCGGGACCGACCACCTCGCGGTCGTCTCGGGCGACCTGACCGAGCAGGCCCCGCTGGTGCGGGTGCACTCCGAGTGCCTGACCGGTGAAGCCTTCGGTTCGCTGAAGTGCGAGTGCGGCCCGCAGCTCGACGCCGCCCTCGACACGATCGACCGCGACGGCGGCATCGTCATCTACATGCGCGGCCACGAGGGGCGCGGGATCGGCCTCATCAACAAGCTGCGCGCGTACAACCTGCAGGAGCGCGGCCTCGACACCGTCGACGCCAACCTCGCGCTCGGCCTGCCCGCCGACGCCCGCGATTACGCCGCCGCCGCCGGCATCCTCACCGACCTCGGTGTCGACAAGGTGCGCCTGCTGACGAACAACACCGACAAGGTGTCGCAGTTGCGCGCCCTCGGCCTCGACGTCGTCGAGCAGGTCCCCCTGCTCGTGGGCGTCGGTCCCAACAACCACCAGTACCTCGAGACCAAGCGGGATCGCATGGGTCACATCATCGCCGAGGACGACCTGCGCGACGCCCTCGCGCACATGAAGGAAGAGAGCGCCTGATGGCCGGCAGTGGAGCACCCGAGACCGGCGGCATCGACGCGTCGGACCTGAACGTCGTCGTCATCGCGGGCACCTGGCACGAGGTCATCACGAACGGCCTGATCGCGGGCGCGAAGCGCGTTCTGGATGCCACCGGTGCGACGTACCGCGTCGTGCGGGTTCCGGGCTCCTTCGAGCTGCCGGTCGCCGCCCGGGCCGCCTTCGAGGGGGGCGCGGACGCCGTCGTCGCCCTCGGCGTGATCATCCGGGGCGGCACGCCGCACTTCGAGTTCGTGTCGTCGGCGGCGACCGACGGCCTCACCCGCGTCGCCCTCGACGCGGGCAAGCCCGTGGGATTCGGCGTGCTGACCCTCGACGACGAGCAGCAGGGTCTGGATCGGGCCGGGCTCGAAGGTTCGAAGGAGGACAAGGGCGAGGAGGCCGCCGACGCGGCGATCCGCACCGCCCTGGTTCTGCGGGAGCTGCGCGGCTGACGCACGGCGCGGCGGGCGGGCGCGGGTTCGGGGCGCGAAACGTGCACCGGGGCGGTCGACGGACGCCCCGGTGAACATTCCGCGCCCCGGTGTGAGCCGGTGACGGTGTCATCTGGCTCGGAGCGCGCGACAGGCGGCACGCATTGCCAGGCGAAACCCGACGAACGCTCAGCGCACGCATAGACTGGTTCGCCTCACGCCCCTCACACGGGGACGTTCCCGGTGCCCCCGCCGCGCGCTCGATCTCGCACACCCCCGCGATCGTTCCGCGCCACCGCTGCGCCCCACCTCGGACGCGAACGATCGACCCTCCCGTCAGGCTGTCATGACCACCTCTTCCCCCTCCACCCGTTCCTCCTCGGCTCCGGCGAACCCGCGCTCGCGCGTCATCACCGCGAGCCTCATCGGAACGACGATCGAGTTCTACGACTTCTACGCGTATGCCACCGCGGCGGTGCTCGTCTTCCCGATCCTCTTCTTCCCCACCGGCAACGAGACCACGTCGCTCCTGCTGTCGTTCAGCGTCTTCGGCGCGGCCATGGTCGCGCGTCCCCTCGGCGCGGTGGTGTTCGGCCACTTCGGCGACCGGTTCGGCCGCAAGGCCACCCTCGTGGCATCCCTGCTGACGATGGGTGTCGCGACCTTCCTCATCGGCCTGCTCCCCACGTTCAACGACATCGGCGTGTGGGCGGCCATCCTGCTGCTGGTGATGCGCCTCGCGCAGGGCTTCGCCCTCGGCGGCGAGTGGTCGGGTGCGGCGCTGGTCGCGACCGAGAACGCCCCGAAGGGCAAGCGCGCGCTGTTCGGCACCTTCCCGCAGCTGGGCGCCCCGATCGGCTTCATCATCGCCAACGGCGTGTTCCTCTTCATCAACTTCGCCCTGCCGCACCCCGACGGCACCGCGCAGCGCTCGGCCGAGTTCCTCGCGTGGGGCTGGCGCGTGCCGTTCCTCTTCTCGGCCGTCATGGTGATCGTGGGCCTGTGGGTGCGTCTGCGCCTCGTCGAGAGCGAGTCGTTCGCCAAGGCCGAGAAGACCGGCGCGATCAAGAAGTTCCCGCTCGGCGAAGCGCTGCGCCGCAACTGGAAGCAGCTCATCCTCGGCACGTTCATCATGCTGGCGACCTACGTGCTGTTCTACCTGATGACGAGCTTCACGCTGTCGTACGGCACCAAGGCGACCCTCGAGGGCGCGCAGGCCGCGGCCGAGAAGGCCGGCACGCCGTTCGATGCCGCCGCCTACGTTCCCGGGTTGGGCTTCGGCTACACCGACTTCGTGATCATGCAGATCATCGGCGTGGTGTTCTTCGGCATCTTCACGATGCTGTCGGGCCCGATCGCCGACCGCATCGGACGCAAGCGCCTGCTGATCGGCGTCACGCTCGCGATCATCGTGTTCGGCCTGACGTTCTCGTTCTTCCTCGTGCCGCACGCCGACCCCGCGTTCACCCGCGTGCTCGTGCAGTCGTTCCTCATCGTCGGATTCCTGCTCATGGGCGCGACCTTCGGTCCGATGGGCGCCGTGCTCCCCGAGCTGTTCCCGACGAACGTGCGGTACACGGGCTCGGCGATCTCGTACAACGTCTCGTCGATCCTCGGCGCGGCCCTGGCACCGATCGTGGCCGTCGCCCTGTGGGCGGCCGGCGACGGAAACCCGTGGCTCGTCGGCGTCTACCTCTCGGCCATGGGTGTGCTGACGCTCATCGCGCTCGTGCTCTCGCCCGAGACCAAGGACGTCGACTACGACGACAACATCGCCGCCGGAGCGACCGCGCCGTAATCGCCGGTTCTTCGTACGACGGATGCCACGGGGCCTGGGCCTCGTGGCATCCGTCGTTGCGGGGCGGCCGGGCGGGCCGTACTCCTGAGTTCCTGACTCCTCAGGACCTGGAGGCACCCGTGCGCGGGGGGAGCGGCCGATATCTCAGGAGTTTGGTACACCGGCGAGACCAGGTGCCGAGCGGTGTCGGTGGCGCGAGGTACGGTCGAAGCATCCCTTTCTTCTTCCCGAGGTGAGCATGTCCGTTCCCGCTCCCGCGCGCGGTCGGCGCGGCCGCCGCGTGCCCCAGGGCCCGCGCGCGTCGTTCCGGCAGCTGCTGCCCTTCCTTCTCGAGCACAAGCGCACCCTCGTGGTCGTCGCCGTCTTGAGCGTGCTCGGCGCCGCTACCACCCTGGTGCAGCCGCTGCTGGTGGGCGAGGTCATCCAACGCGTGCAGAACACCGTGCCCCTCGGGGCGCTGGTCTGGCTGCTCATCGGCTTCGTGGTGCTGTCGTCGCTCATCTCGGGCTACCAGCACTACCTGCTGCAGCGCACCGGCACCGCCGTGGTCTACTCGAGCCGTCGGCGCCTGATCGCCCGCATCCTGCGCCTTCCGATCAGCGAGTTCGACGCGCGCCGCACGGGCGACCTCGTCTCGCGCGTGGGTACCGACACCACGCTGCTGTACGCGGTGCTCACGCAGGGACTCGCGGATGCCGTGGGCAACGCCCTCATCCTGGTCGGCGCCGTCATCGCCATGGCCTTCATCGACCCGCTGCTGCTCGGACTCATCGTCGTCGTGATCGGCGCCTCGATCGCGGTGGTCGTCGGGCTGAGCACGCGCATCCGCGCGGCATCGGCGGTGCAGCAAGAGAAGGTCGGCGAGCTGTCGTCGGGCGTCGAGCGCGCGGTCGGGTCGATCCGCACCATCCGCGCGGCGGGCGCGACCGAGCGCGAGACCGCCACCGTCACCGAGACGGCCACCGAGGCTTACACCGCGGGCGTGCGCATCGCGAAGGTGTCGGCCCTCATCGTGCCCGTCGCGGGGATCGCCCTGCAGGTGTCGCTGCTCGTCGTGCTCGGCGTCGGCGGGTTCCGCGTGGCATCCGGAGCCATCGACGTGGCAGCCCTCGTGACGTTCGTGATCTTCCTGTTCCTGCTCGTACAACCTCTCGCCTCGGCGATCGGGGCCATCACGTCGGTCAATCAGGCGCTCGGGGCGCTCGGGCGTATCCAAGAGGTGCTCGACCTGCCCCTGGAGGACGACGGCGACCGCGCCGCCGGGGCGTCGCCGGTGACGGATGCCGCGGCGATCGAGTTCCGCGACGTGCGGTTCCGCTACCCCGACCACGTCGTCGAGGCCCGCGAGGCCGCGGCGAGAGAAGCGCGCTCGGTGCTCGCCGAGGTGCACCTCGACTCCGCCACCGCCGACGCCGGCACCGAGGTCGAGGACACCGACCGCGAGGTGCTGCGAGGCGTGTCGTTCACCGTGCCCCGCGGGGCG
The DNA here is from genome assembly GCF_001424715.1 of Microbacterium sp. Leaf436. Classification (NCBI taxonomy): domain Bacteria; kingdom Bacillati; phylum Actinomycetota; class Actinomycetes; order Micrococcales; family Microbacteriaceae; genus Microbacterium; species Microbacterium sp. Leaf436. The sequence continues at coordinate 422,014 of NZ_LMRB01000002.1, read as the reverse complement.
CGCGTCGCCCTGGTGGGCCCGTCGGGCGCCGGCAAGAGCACGATCCTCTCGCTCGTCGAGCGCTTCTACGACCCCACCGGCGGAGCGATCCTCGTCGACGGCGTGGACGCCCGCGACCTGGGACGCGACGCCCTGCGCGCCCGCTTCGGCTACGTCGAGCAGGACGCCCCGACGCTCGCCGGCACCATCGCCGACAACCTGCGCCTCGCCTCGCCGTCGGCCTCCGACGCCGACTGCGAGCGCGTGCTGCACGCCGTGAACCTCGGCGACGTGCTCGAGCGCAACCCGCTGGGCGTCGACGCGCCCGTCGGCGAAGACGGCGTCATGCTCTCGGGCGGCGAGCGTCAGCGCCTCGCGATCGCGCGAGCGCTGCTGGCCGCTCCCCCGGTGCTGCTGCTCGACGAATCGACCTCGTCGCTCGACGGCGTCAACGAGCAGCGCATGCGCGAGGCCATCGACGCCGTCGCCACCGACCGCACGCTGCTGGTCATCGCGCACCGCCTGTCGACGGTCGTCGACAGCGACGTGATCGTGGTGCTCGAGAACGGCCGCGTCGTCGGACAGGGCACGCACAGCGAGCTGGTGGCATCCACCCCGCTCTACCGCGATCTGGCGAAGCACCAGCTGCTCGTGTGAGGGCGGCGGCTCGGCCGGAAGCGGAGTCGCCCTCCGCGCCGTGGCGCGGCCGGAGGAATCACTATCGTCCGCACGCCAGCGCGATGCGCGCGCTCTCCGTCGGTGCCGAGAACCCGGCCTCTACCCGGGTGTGCGCGGTGCGCGAGCGCTCCGCCGGCGCCGACACCCGGGCCTCTACCCGCATGCCCGGCACGTGGCATGCGCCCATGCCGGTGCCCCTCGCGCGCGCCAAGAGCGGGAGGGGCATCGGAGTCGGGGCTCGTCTCGCGGCGCGGGACGAGCAGAGGTTCAGGCGCGCTGCAAGCGGTAGCGGAGTGCGGCGAGCTCGGCGCGCAGGGCGGCCGGAAGGTGACTGCCGAACGTGTCGTAGAACTCCTCGGTGAGGTCGGCCTCGGCGAGCCACGAAGCGCGGTCGATCGAGAACAGCTCGTCGAGGTCGGCGGCCGGCAGGTCGAGACCCGACAGCTGCAGATCCTCGATGCGCGGAAGGCGACCGATGGGGCTCTCGACGGCATCGACCTGACCGTCGACGCGGCGGATGATCCAGTCGATCACGCGGGCGTTGTCTCCGAAGCCGGGCCAGAGGAAGCGTCCGTCGTCGCCCTTGCGGAACCAGTTGACCTGGAAGATGCGCGGTGCGCGGTCGAAACGCAGCTTCTGGCCGACGGAGAGCCAGTGGCCGAAGTAGTCGCCCATGTTGTAGCCGCAGAACGGGAGCATGGCGAAGGGGTCGCGACGCAGCTCGCCGACCGTGCCCTCCTGCGCGGCCGTCTTCTCGGACGACACCGTCGAGCCGATGAAGACACCGTGCGACCAGTCGGTGGCCTCGACCACGAGCGGCACGTTCGTGGCGCGTCGGCCGCCGAACAGGATGACGTCGAGCGGCACGCCCTGGGGGGCCTCCCAGTCCTCGGCGATCTGCGGGCACTGCGCGGCGCCGACGGTGAAGCGCGAGTTGGGGTGCGCGGCGGGTCGGCCCGACGCGGGCGTCCAGGGGTTGCCCTCCCAGTCGGTGAGGTGCGGGGGCGCCTCGTCGGTCAGTCCCTCCCACCAGACGTCGCCGTCGGGGCGGAGCGCGACGTTGGTGAAGATCGTGTTGCCCCAGAGCGTCTCGATGGCGGTGACGTTGGTCGACTCGCCCGTGCCCGGTGCGACGCCGAAGAAGCCGGCCTCGGGGTTGATGGCCCAGAGGCGCCCGTCTTCTCCCGGACGGATCCAGGTGATGTCGTCGCCGAGGGTCTCGACGCGCCAGCCCGGGATGGTGGGGCGGAGCATGGCGAGGTTGGTCTTGCCGCAGGCCGAGGGGAAAGCGGCGGCCACGTGGTACGCCTTGCCCTTCGGGTCGATCACGCGGATGAGCAGCATGTGCTCGGCGAGCCAGCCCTCGTCGCGGCCGATGACCGACGCGATGCGCAGGGCGAAGCACTTCTTCGCCAGGATCGCGTTCCCGCCGTAGCCCGAGCCGAACGACCACACCTCGAGGGTGTCGGGGAAGTGCACGATGTACTTCTCGTCGTTGCAGGGCCACGCGACATCGTCCTGACCGGCGGTGAGCGGCGCTCCGACCGAGTGCACGGTCTTGACCCACGGTGCCCCGGCGGCGATCTGCTCGGTGACGGCCGTGCCGACGCGCGTCATCACACCGATGGATGCCACGGCGTAGGCGCTGTCGGTGATCTGCACGCCGATGTGGCTGAGGGGGCCGCCGACCGCGCCCATCGAGAAGGGCACGACGTACATCGTGCGCCCGCGCATCGAACCCTCGAAGACGCCGTTCAACGTCTCGCGGATCTCGGCCGGGGCGATCCAGTTGTTGGTGGGCCCGGCATCCTCTTCACTCTCGGAGGCGATGTAGGTGCGCGACTCGAGACGGGCGACGTCGCCGGGGTGCGAGCGGGCCAGGTACGAACCCGGACGCCACTCGGGGTTGAGCTTGATGAGCTTGCCCTCGTCGACCATCTCGCGCAGCAGGGCGTCGTTCTCGGCGGCCGAGCCGTCGACCCAGTGGATGCGGTCGGGCTGCGTGAGGGCGGCGACCTGGTCGACCCACGCGGTCAGCGCGGCGAGACCCGGGCCCTCGACGGCCGGACGCACGCCGTGACCGGCACGAGGGGCGCGGGTGGGGGACGCGGCGTTGCGCGGGGTGGAGCTGAAGATGTCGGCGAGTGCCATGTCGTTCTCCTCGGTTGAGAGCGAAATCGGTGGTCTTCCTCCATGGTGCGGGTGCGTGCGGGTTCTTTCCGGCGAAAACGGCAACAAGAATCGGCATTCTTTCGATATGGTCAAGGAATGGCATCGTCGTTCGAACTCACCACCCTGGGGCATCGCATCCGGCACCACCGCCTCGCCCGGGGGTACACGCTCGACGAGCTCGGCGCGATGGTCGGAGTCGCCGGCAGCCAGCTGAGTCTCATCGAGAACGGCAAACGCGAACCCAAGCTCTCTCTGCTGCAGCAGATCGCGGGCGCGACCGAGACCGACGTCGCCGAGCTGCTGTCGAACGAGCCGCCGAACCGGCGGGCCGCCCTCGAGATCGAGCTCGACCGGGCGCAGACCAGTCCGTTCTTCCGACAGCTCGGCATCCCCCCGATGAAGGTCACCAAGGGCACCAGCGACGACACGATCGAGGCCGTGCTCGGCCTGCACCGGGAACTCCAGCGCCGCGAGCGCGAGACGATCGCGAGCCCCGAAGAGGCCCGGCGCGCCAACACCGAGCTGCGCCTGCGCATGCGCTCCACCGACAACCACCTGCCCGAGATCGAGCGCCTCGCCGAGAAGCAGCTCAAGGCCGCCGGACACACCACGGGCGCCCTCACGCACCGCACGGTCAGCATCATGGCCGAGCAGCTGGGCTTCGAGCTCATCTACGTCAGCGACCTGCCGCACTCGGCCCGTTCGGTCACCGACCTCGAGAACGGCCGCGTGTACCTGCCGCCGGCCTCGATCCCCGGCGGCCACGGCCTGCGCTCGATGGCTCTGCAGGCGATGGCGCACCGCCTGCTGGGGCACCGTCCCCCCACCGATTACGCCGACTTCCTGCAGCAGCGTCTCGAGATCAACTACTACGCCGCTTGCTGTCTGATGCCCGAGACGAGCGCGGTCGCCTTCCTCTCGCAGGCGAAGCGCGACCGCAACCTCGCCGTCGAGGACTTCCGCGACGCGTTCGGGGTGACCCACGAGGCGGCGGCCATGCGCATGACGAACCTCATGACGGCGCACCTCGGCATTCGGCTGCACTTCATGCGCGTCGACGGCGACGGGGCGATCTCGCGCGTGTACGAGAACGACGGCCTCCCCCTGCCCACCGATGTCACCGGGTCGGTCGAGGGGCAGATCGTGTGCAAGAAGTTCTCTGCGCGCTCGGCCTTCGACGAGCACAACCGCACCACCGAGCACTACCAGTACACCGACACCCCGGCCGGAACCTTCTGGTGCTCGACCCAGACCGGCAGCACCTCGGCCGGCGACTTCTCGATCACCGTGGGCGTGCCGTTCGACGACGCCCGATGGTTCCGCGGACGCGAGACCAGCACGCGCGGCGTCTCACGCTGCCCCGACGAGTCGTGCTGCCGTCGCCCCGACGCCGAGGCCGCCGAGCGGTGGCAGGGCAAGGCCTGGCCGAGCGCCCGGGTGCACCAGTACATGTTCTCGCCGCTGCCCCGCGGCATGTTCCCGGGCGTCGACGATGCCGAGGTCTTCGCGTTCCTGGACCGTCACGCCGACGGCTGAGGCGGGTCTTCACGCGGGCCGTCGGCACGACTCCGGCAACGGCGCGCGATCGGTGCGCGCGAGGACCGGGTCGTCGGTTCTGCCGGAGTCGTGCATCGGCGCCGGCCGACGGCGGATGCCACGACCTCGGGCCCTCACGGGGCGCCGGGGTCGTGGCATCCGGTGCTCAGGTGTTCACTCCACGCCGACGAGGTCGTCGGCCTCGACCGACGCCGCGGGCGGGATGTCGCGACCGGATGCCGAGACCTTGGGCAGCCGGCCCGTGTCGCGGTGGTGGAGGGTGAAGACGTCGGGCCGGGAGTAGTGCCCCACCGGGTCGGCGGCGTTCTTGGCGGCGAGGATGGCGGCGTAGTCGATGTCGGCGAAGAGGATGCCCTCCTCGTCGGGCGCGAGCGGGTCGGCGAGCGAGCTGCCGTCGGGACCGAAGATGCGGGCGTAGCCGCCGCCGAGCGGGAGCATGGCGCGCTTGGCGTCGGTGTCGGCGAACAGCTCCTGAGCCGCGGGACCGACCGTGGCACAGGGGGCGAGGACGAACGTCTGCCCCTCGACGGCGTACTGCCGCGATGCGCCGATGTTCACCTCGGGTCCGAGGGCGTTGACGGCACCGCCGAAGATCGAGAAGCTCGGCCACGCGGCGACGTGCAACTGCTCGTCCTGCGAGAACATCGCGTACTTGGTCAGGGGCTGCAGGTGCTCCCAGCAGTTGAGCGAACCGACGCGGCCGACGGGGGTGTCGACCACCACGACGTCGGAGCCGTCGCCGTCGCCGAACTGCGTGCGCTCGACGTGCGTCGGCTTGAGCTTGCGCCGGGTGTTGAGGGTGCGGCCGTCGGCGCCGATCACCGCCTGCCCCATGTACAGCGAACCGCCCGCGCGCTCGCTGAAGCCGAACGCGAGCGAGATGCCCACCGAACGGGCGATGCCCTCGAGCCGCTGCCACTCGGGACTGCCGATCTCGATCGAGTTGGCGGCGTACGGCACGACGAACTGCGACTGCCACGCCACGGAGTCCAACCACAGGAACCACGGGTAGCCGGGGATCCACACCTCGGGGAACGCGACGATGTCGGCTCCGCCGGCCCGGGCGTCGCGGGCGTAGGACTCCAGTTTGTCGATGCCCCCGTCGACGTCGTTCCAGACGGGTTCGGCCTGGACGGCGGCGGCGCGGAAGCTCTTTCGGTAGTCGGGCATGACGACTCCTTCGGGTGAGCGGGGTCGGATACCCCGCGGTGCCCACACGTTAGGAGCGGGTGCCCCGCGCGCACCCGGCTTCGCGCGCACACCGCCCGGCGTTGCACGCCCCGGTGCCGGGGCGCGTCGCGGCATCCGGCGATCCGCGCACGATTCCCGGCGCCCGCACCCGACGGCGCGCGGGCGAGGCGGCCCCGGGCGTATCATCCCCGCATGTCGCCTGTGGCCGTCTCCTCCGTCGCGGAGTGGACGCGCGCATGCAGCGGGGCCTTCGTCCCCCTGCGGGTGCACACGGCTGCACCGGCCTTCCGCGCCAGCCTCTCGCAGGTCAGGCTCGGACCCGCCGTGCGGGTGACCCGGGTGGTCAGCGAGGCATCGACGGTGTTCCGCGATCAGGACCTCATCCGCAGCCAGCCTCGCGACGACGTCCTCATCTCGTTGCACCGCCGCGGGCGGGGATCGATCCGTCAGCACGAGCGCACCGCCGAGCTCGGATGCGGATCGGCGGTCATGTACGACGCGGCTTCGCCCTATGCCCTGTCGTTCCCCGGGGCGATGAGCGAAGTGGTGCTGCAGCTCCCCCGTCGCACGCTCACCCGCACCGGGCACACCTTCGCGGGGCTGACCGCCGTGGAGCTGCCGGACTCGGCGCAGCTGCGCTCCCTCACGATGCTCGCCGCGTCCATCGAGCAGCCCGGAGACGATGAGGCGGAGGAGATCGGCGAGGCGCTCGTCGGGCTCCTCCGCGCGGTCGTCCGCGGGCGCGACACCCGCACGCCCGCAACCGACCCCCGGCTCCTGGCCGAGGGGATCCGACTCTGGATCGACGAGAACTCGGCCGATCCCGATCTCACGCCCGAACGGGTGGCCGCCAACTTCCACATCGCCGTGCGCACGTTGCAGAAACTGTTCGCCACCGAGGGCGAGTCCCCGGCGGCGTTCATCCGCAGCTGCCGCCTGCGACGCAGCCGGTCGCTGTTGGCCGGTGGCGCGAGCGTGAGCGAGGCCGCGCGTCGCAGCGGCTTCCTCGACATCGACAGCTTCACCCGCGCATTCAAGCGCGAGTTCGCACAGACGCCGTCTTCCGTCCGCGCCGACGGCGTCCGCGCCGCCGGTGTCCGCGCCGCCGGCGCCTGACGCGCGCGCCCGGCGGTCCGGGCCGAACTCCTGAGAAATCGACGCCCGCCCGCCTCACAACGCGCCCACGACTGGCCCGCCCGGCCGACGCCGGCAGAAACTCAGGAGTTCGGCCCGCGTCGGAGAGGGGCAGGACGACGGATGCCACGACCCCGGCCCTCGCGGGGCGCCGGGGCGTGGCATCCGATGTTCTCGGCTCGGCCGATCAGGCGTAGGGGTTCGCCGTGAGCGTGTACTTCGTCTGCAGGTACTCGTGGATGCCCTCGTCGCCGCCCTCGCGGCCGAGGCCCGACTGCTTCCACCCGCCGAAGGGGGCGGCGGCGTTGGAGACGACGCCGACGTTGAGGCCCATCATCCCGGTCTCGAGGCGGTCGATCATGCGCTGGCCGCGCGCGAGCGACTCGGTGAAGACGTACGAGACGAGGCCGTACTCGGTGTCGTTGGCGATGCGCACCGCGTCGTCCTCGTCGTCGAAGGGGACGATCGCGAGCACGGGGCCGAAGATCTCCTCGCGCAGGATGTCGCTGCCCGGCTTTACGTCGGTGACCACGGTGGGCTCGAAGAACGTGCCGGGGCCGTCGATGGGCGACCCACCCGTGGTGACCGTGGCGCCGCGCTCGACGGCATCGCCCACCAGGGTGCGCGCCTTGTCGACGGCGCGGTCGTCGATCAGGGGTCCGATCTGCACGCCCTCCTCGGTGCCGCGGCCGATCGTGAGGCCCTGCACGCGCTCGGTCACGCGGCGCGAGAACTCCTCGACCACGCTGCGCTGCACGATGAAGCGGTTGGCGGCCGTGCACGCCTGACCGATGTTGCGGAACTTCGCGAGCATCGCCCCCTCGACCGCCTTGTCGAGGTCGGCGTCGTCGAAGACGACGAAGGGCGCGTTGCCGCCGAGTTCCATCGAGGTGCGGAGTACACCGGGAGCAGCCTGCTGCAGCAGCTTCACTCCGACGGGCGTGGAGCCGGTGAACGAGAGCTTGCGCAGGCGCGGGTCCGAGATGATGCGCTCCGAGACCGGGCCGGTGTTCGTCGTGGTGATCACGTTGACCACGCCCGCCGGCAGCCCGGCATCCTGCAGGATCTGCGCGAAGAAGAGCGTCGTGAGCGGCGTGAGGGTCGCCGGCTTGATGACGACCGTGCAGCCGGCGGCGAGCGCGGGCGCGATCTTGCGGGTCGCCATCGCGAGGGGGAAGTTCCAGGGGGTGATCAGGTAGCAGGGGCCCACGGGGTGCTGCGACACGATCATGCGGCCGGTGCCCTCGGGGTTGGCGCCGTAGCGGCCCTGCGTGTGCGCGGTGACCTCGCTGAACCAGCGCAGGAACTCCCCGCCGTAGGCGACCTCGCCGCGCGCCTCGGCGAGGGGCTTGCCCATCTCGAGCGTCATCAGCAGCGCGATGTCCTCCTTGCGCTCCTGCAGCAGGTCGAAGGCGCGGCGCAGGATCTCGGCCCGCTCTCGCGCGGGGGTCGCCGCCCAGGACGGGAAGGCGTCGGCCGCGGCATCCATCGCCGCGATCCCGTCGTCGACGGTGGCGTCGGCGATCTCGCGGATGACCTCGCCCGTGGCGGGGTCGTTCACGGCGACGGTCTCGCCGCCGGTGGCCGCGCGCCATTCGCCGCCGATCAGCAGACCGGTGGGTACGGATGCCAGCAGCTCGCTCTCGCGTGAATCGGTCATGGGTCCTCCTGGATCGGGGCGGGGTTCCCCGCCATTCTGCTCAGCCCGCGGGGCGGTGCCGATATACGTCGTGTACAAACGGGGTGTTGCCATGGCCGCGGTGGAGGCTCGGTGCCGTCGGGCGGTGGGCCGCCGACCACCGCCGGGGCGTCGGCCGCCACGCATAAACGCCGTTCGTGCGCAGAAACGCTCAGCCGACGCGTTTCCGCGCAGGAACAGCGTTTATGCGAGAGGGGGTGCAGACGCGGGGCCCGACGACAGGAGCGCCCGCTCGAGGAACCGCTCCAGGCTCTCGGGCGCCGACAGCGGCAGTACGTGCGCCACGTACTGGTCGGGGCGCACGAGCACCACGGCTCCCTCGGCCCCGATTCCCCGCTCGGCGAAGATGTCGGCGCTCGTCCACGCCGAGGGCGCGGCGGCGAACACCTTCTCGAGGTCGGTCAGGCCCAGCGGCCCGGACTGCGGGCGGAACAGCGAGGGCACCTCGGTCACGTCCTCCCAGCGGCCGGGGTAGACGACCTTCACGTCGAACACCGCGTCGAGGTCGGCGCCGTCGGGCGTGAACCGCTCCACGATCGGGCGCGCGGCCTCGGCCCAGTCGCGCAGCGCCGAGCCGTCGGCATCCGCGAAGGCGTAGATCCGCCAGCGCCCGTCGGCCTTCGCGTGATGGCCGAGGTGCACGGCGTTGCCGTCGCACACCCGCACGACCTCGACGCTGTGGAAGCGCCGACCGACGGGGAACCCGGATGCCAGCTGCGCGGCCGCCTCGGACGCGACGATCCGCGAGGGGGCGTAGCGCGTGCCGAAACCGGAGGGGAACTCCGCCGTCGCCAGGTAGTAGGTCGCGAGCTCGTCGGGGTCGGTGATCTCGCCGGGCTTGCGCGCCATGAGCGAGGACCACTCCCGGTCGAAGTCGATCAGCTGCTGGGCGACGGGGTGCCGCTCGTCGTTGTAGGTGCGCAGCAGCTCCACCGGGGCGAGGCCGGTGAGCACGTGCCCGAGCTTCCATCCGAGGTTGAAGCCGTCCTGCATCGAGACGTTCATGCCCTGGCCGGCCTTGGCGCTGTGCGTGTGACAGGCGTCGCCGGTGAGGAAGACGCGGGGGCTCTCGGCGTCGTCGACGAAGCGGTCGGTCACCCGGTGCCCCACCTCGTAGACACTGCTCCACGCGACCTGTTTCACGTCGATCGTGTACGGGTGCAGGATGGCGTTCGCCCGCGCGATCACCTCGTCGATCGGCGTCTGGCGCACCCGGTGGTCGTCGTCTTCGGCGACCTCGCCGAGGTCGATGTACATGCGGCTGAGGTACCCGCCCTCGCGCGGGATGTGCAGGATGTTGCCCGCGGCGGCGTTGATCGCGCACTTGATGCGCCAGTCGGGGAAGTCGGTCTCGACCAGCACGTCCATGACGCCCCAGGCGTGCTTCGCCGCCGCGCCCACGTGCGGGCGGCCGATGGCCTGGCGCACGCCACTGCGGGCACCGTCGCACCCGGCGACGTACTTGGCGTGGATGGTGCGCTCCCCCGTGGCGTCTCGCACCGTGACCTCGACCGGGTACGCGCCCTCGCCGACCGTGAGGCCGACGAACTCCACGCCGTAGTCGGGCGCGATGCGCGCGGGGCCCTGGGCGGCGGCCTCGGCGAAGTAGTCGAGCACGCGCGCCTGGTTGACGATGAGGTGGGGGAACTCGCTGATCTTGAGGCCGTAGTCCTCGGTGCGGGTCGTGCGCACGATCTGGTCGGGATTCTCGGGGTCGGGGGCCCAGAAGTTCATCCAGCCGATGTTGTACGCCTCGGCGGTGATGCGGTCGGCGAAGCCGAACGCCTGGAACGTCTCGACGCTGCGGGGTTGGATGCCGTCGGCCTGGCCGAGCGGCAGGCGCCCCTCGCGCTTCTCGATGAGGCGCGTCGTGATCTGAGGGAACTGCGACATCTGGGCCGCGAGCAGCATGCCGGCGGGACCCGAGCCGACGATGAGCACGTCGACCTCGTCGGGGAGCTCCGCCGGGCGGTCGAGGCCCGTGCCGGTGGCGTTCTGCACGCGCGGGTCGCCCGAGACGTAACCGTGGTGGTGGAACTGCATGAGACTCCTGACGTCGGTGTCGGGGGCACCGCGACCTCGCGATGCTTGCGGGCAGATCCATCTGTGTTCTATATTCGAACGCAGCGTTCTGCTATCGAACGAAAGGCTAGCCGCTCCATGCCCCCACGGCAAGACTCCTCCCCCGCCTCGCAGACGCTGAGTCGCGGCATCCGCCTGCTCGAAGAGCTCGCCGATGCTCGCCGACCCCTCACCATCGACGAGCTCGCGGAACGCGTCGATCTGCACCGCTCGGTGACGTACCGACTGCTGCGCACGCTCGAAGACCACGGGCTGGTCTCTCGGGATGCCGCGGGCGCGGTGCGCCTGGGAACGGGCCTGGCGGCCCTCGCCGCGGGCGTCGCCGCCGACCTGCAGGCCGAGGCCCTGCCCGAACTCACCGCCGCGGCGAACGACCTGGGCATGACGTGCTTCCTCGTCGTGCTCGACCACGACGAATGCGTGACCCTCGTCAGCGTCGAGCCCCGGCACACGGTCACCGCCGTGGCGCAGCGGCCCGGGTCGCGGCATCCGGTCACCCGGGGCGCCCCCGGTCGGGCAATCCTCGCGCAGCTTTCCCCGCGCCGGTGGCCCGACGACGTCGACGCGCGGCTCGCGTCGGAGGTCGCCGACGCCGCGGAGCGCGGCTGGGCGACGAGTCACGACGAGGTGATCCCCACGTTCCGCGCCGTGGCGGTGCCCCTCGCCGTGCAGGGGCGCGAGCCCGCCGCCGTCGCCGCCGTGCACGTGGCGACCGACCTCGACGACGCGGCGATCGCGGGGCGACTCGAGGCTGCGGCCGACGCGATCCGCTCGGCGCTGTAGTCCGGCCCGACACCCAAGGCGGCGCGTGGCCGAGCGAGCGGGCCGGGCGGCGGGTGCGGCCGTCCCGTCGCCCCGCGCCCGCGGATCGTATATGATCACTCCCGTCAGGCGCACGAGGTCGTGCGTCGCTGCTCGAAAAAAGGGCACGTAGCGCGAGAACCGCGCGAGACACATACGGCTCATTCCCGTTCCTGTTTCGCGAAAGGCTCGTCATGCCCATCGTCTCCGCGCACGTCGCCCACACCCTCGGCCGCCACCTCGACCACGTCTTCGGCGTGATGGGCAACGGCAACGCGTACTTCCTCGACGCCCTGCATCGCCACACCGACGCGGCCTTCACCGCGATGCGGCACGAGGCCGGCGGAGTGGTCGCCGCCGACGCGCACTATCGCGCCTCGGGGCGCATCGCCGCCGCCACCGCCACCTACGGCGCCGGCTTCACCAACACCCTCACCGCTCTGGCCGAGTCGGCCCAGGCGCGCATCCCCCTGCTCCTCGTCGTCGGCGACGAGCCCACGTCGGGCCCGCGCCCCTGGGGTGTCGACCAGGTCGCGCTCGCGTCGGCGGTCGGGGTCCGCACGTACACCGTCGGCGATCGCGACGCCTCGGCCACCGTGCTCATCGCCCTCGAGCACGCCCTGACGTACCGCGTCCCCGTCGTGCTGGCGATCCCGTACGACGTGGTCATGCGCGAAGCGGGGCCGCTGACGGATGCCGGCACCGTGACGATCCCCGCCCCCCTGCCCCCGCAGGGACCCGCGGCCTCCGCCGCGCTCGACCGCATCGCCGACGCCCTCGCCGGCGCCGCGCGCCCCTTCCTGCTGGCCGGACGGGGAGCCTGGCTCGCCGACGCCGGCCCCGCGCTCGGTCGGCTCGCCGCGCTGACCGGGGCGATCACGGCATCCACCGCCCTCGGCCGCGGCATCTTCCCCGACACCACCCACGACCTCGGCGTCACGGGGGGCTTCGGCGCCGAGGGCGCGATGGAGCTCGTGCGCGAGGCCGACGTGGCCGTCGTCTTCGGCGCGGGGCTGAACCAGTTCACGATGCGCTTCGGCGAGCTCTTCGCCCCCGGCACGCGGGTGTTCCAGGTCGACGTGGCGCCGACGGCGACGCACGCGCAGGTGGGCGGGTTCGTGCGGGCGGATGCCGCGCTGGCGGCCGATGAGATCGGGAACCGCCTGCGCTCCCGCGGCGCGGTGTCGTCGGGGTGGCGCGACCGCATCGATGTGGCGCCGCTGCGCGAGCAGGAGAGCGGCGAGGGTCTGGCCCCCGACGGCCGGCTCGACCCGCGCTCCGCCGCCGCACGGATCGGCGAGCTGCTCCCCGAGGACCGCGTCGTGGTGTCGGACGGTGGGCACTTCCTGGGCTGGTCGAACATGTACTGGCCCGTCTCCTCACCCGACCGCGTCATGATGATCGGCACCGCGTACCAGTCGATCGGCCTCGGCTTCCCCTCGGTCGCCGGGGCGATCGCGGCCCGCCCCGACACCACCGTCGTGCTGACGACCGGCGACGGCGGCGGACTCATGGCCATCGCCGACCTCGAGAGCGCGGTACGCACGGCCGCCGGCCACGGCATCGCCGTCGTGTGGAACGACGCCGCCTACGGCGCCGAGATCAACCTGTACGGCCTCAAGGGCCTCGCCCGCGAGCCGATGCTCATCCCCGAGGTCGACTTCGCGGCCGTCGCGCGCGGCTTCGGCGCCGAGGGAGTGGTGGTGCGCGAGGTCGCCGACCTCGAGGCGCTGGCGGAGTGGACCCGGCGCGACCCCGCCGAGCGGCCGTTCCTGCTGCTCGACCTGCGCATCAGCGGCACCGTGATCGCGCCGTACCAGCGCGAGATCATCCGGGTGAACTCGTGAGCATCGTCGGGCTCGCCGCTCCGGGAGGCTCCGGCGACCCCGGCGACGGCCTCGACGCGCCGAGCGGCGGCACGGGTGAATCGGGGGACGTCCTCGACGAGCTGCGCGCCAACCTCGGCGAGCGCCTGCTCGACGACCCCGCGAGTCTCGCCGCGTACGCCGTCGACAGCTCGCGCGCACAGCCCGAGGGCCTGCCGATCGCCGTGGTCCGGGCGACTTCGACCGGCGACGTCTCGACCGCCCTGGCGTGGGCGCACGCCCGCGGCATCCGGGTCTCCGTCCGCGGCGCGGGCACCGGGCTCTCCGGCGGGGCCGTGGCCTACGCGGGCGGGCTCGTGGTGTCGTTGGAGGCGATGGATCGGATCGTCTCGATCGACGCCGACAACCGTCTCGCCGACGTCGAGGCGGGCGTCGTGACGGCCGACCTGGATGCCGCCACCCACGCGCACGGCCTCTTCTTCCCGCCCGATCCGGCGAGCGCGCAGTGGTCGACGATCGGCGGCAACATCGCAACCAACGCCGGAGGCCTGCGCTGCGTCGCCCACGGCGTGACCACCGACGTCGTGGCCGCCCTCGAGGTGGTGCTCGCCGACGGGCGGATCATGCGCACCGGCGCCCGCACCCGCAAGAACACCACCGGCTACGACCTCACGAGCCTGTTCTGCGGCTCGGAGGGCACGCTCGGCGTGATCACGGCGGCGACCGTGCGCCTCAAGCCCGTGCCGCCGGGGCAGCCCCGCACCTTCCGCGCGAGCTTCGACGACATCGAGGACGCCGGCCGAGCGGTCACGGCGATCGTGTCGGGCCCCGCCGCCCCCGAGGTGCTCGAGCTGATCGATGCGCGCAGCGTCGAGATCATCGAGGCGTTCCACCCGAGCGGCCTCCCCTCCCCCGGCGCGGCCATGCTGGTCGGTCAGACCGTCGGGCTCACCGCCCCCGACACCGCCGAGGCGATCACCGCGATCTGTCGCGCGCACGGCGCCGTCGAGACCGAGGTCTCCGACTCCGACAGCCTGCTCGAGGCCCGGCGCCTCGCCAACCCGGCGCTCACCGCGCAGGGGCTGCGGGTGTCGTGCGACGTCGGCGTGCCGGTCTCGCAGCTGGCGACGGTGTTCCGCGGAATCGGCGAACTGGCACAGCGGCACGGTCGGCGCATCGCGATCGTCGCGCACGCGGGCGACGGCAACCTGCACCCGACCGTCGAGGCGGGAGACAGCCCCGCCGAATACGCCGCCGCGGAGCTGGTGATCGACGACATCACGCACCTGGCGCTCTCGCTCGGCGGCACCATCTCGGGCGAGCACGGCATCGGCTCGGTCAAGCGTCACGAGCTCCCCTGGCAGCAGGATGCCGTGGCCCTCGACGTGCAGCGCGCGATCAAGGCCGCGCTGGATCCCCGTGGCATCCTGACACCGGGGCGGGCGATCTAGCGACCGGACGCCCGCGGAGCCGACCGCCCGTGGCGGACCGGCCCGCCGGCGTCGCGGGCCGCCGGTACGGTGGTGACGCATGGGGACCAGAACGCGCCTGATCGCCTCGGGCACCGCGATCGCGATGATCAGCGGCGCCGTGGTGGTGCTGTACTTCTTCCAGCCGTGGCGGAGTTGCGATTACGAAGACACCTCCGGGGGCTGCTCGATGCTCCCGAACGACGCCGCCGCGATGGGTGTGGCGGCGTTGGTCTTCGTCGTGGGGATCGTCGTTCTCGCGGCGGGCCTGCTGATTCGCCGGGTGCCCACGTGATCGAACCGCGCACCCTCGAGACGAGGGGAAGGTTGCCTCGCGTCTGGTGGATCACGGTGGTGTGCGGTGTCCTGATCATGGGCCCCGTCGTCTTGGCCGGCTCATACCTCTGGGCTCGGCACCAGTACGAGAACGGCCCCGACGTGGACGGCGTCCTCTGGCGCCAGGTGGCATCGGTCGAGGACCCCTTCGACAGGGCTCTGTACTCACCGACGGCCGGCTCAGTCACGGCCCTTCTCGACGCGCTCGACGGCGACCGATGGGATGGCAGCCCGGAGGGGGCGGACGCCCTGGACTTCTCCCGACCCACTCTGGTCATCCATGACATCGAGGAGCACACGAACGCGGTCGCCTTCCGGGTCTTCCTCTCGTCGGGAGAGCGCCCCGGTCCCCCCGGCCGGCGAGCCCGGCTGCCGTGGGAGTCCTCGGCGTACTTCACCTGTTACGGAGTGACCGTGACCTTCACGGGTTCCTCCCCACCCTCCGTCGTCAGAGCCGACGAGCGCGCGTGTCCGAGCCTCCTGGTCTCACGGATGCCATCCGACTCGGTGTACATGGTTCCCTCGACCTTTTCCGGGTGAGGCAGATGCCCTCTCGACGCGTCGACGGTCGCTGACGCCGCGACCCCTCGCCCACCCGTGCACGCGAATGTGCTGTGCGCGCACGATCGATCCTCATCCCTGTCGCGGGGGCGCCCCTCTTCCTACGCTCGCGTCATGCGCAGAATCCGACGGCACGGGACCCCGGTCCTGCCGTCGGGCGCGCGGGTCGGGGTCGCACGGGTCGAGGGCGCACAGGTCGAGGTCGCACGGGTCGAGGGCGCGCGATGACGATGGAGCTCCTGACGCACGGCGCCGCCCTCCTCTGCTCGGGGATTGCTGCGTGCTGCGCGCGGTCGGGTCCCCCGGCGGAGCGTCGAGAGCGGGTCGCCACGTCGGCGCTCATGACCGCGGCGATGATCGATTCCGCCGTCCTGCACGCGGCCCCTCCCATCCTCTGGGCGGCCGTCCTCCTCGGGGTCGCGATCGTCGTGAGCGCGGGGCGCCGGCTGCGCGCGGGGCGCGGCGGTCACGGCATCCACACCCCCGCGGGGCTCGTCGTCATGGCCGCCCTGATCGCGTCGACCACGCACGGCGACCCGGGCGCCGCCCCCGCCGCCGCCCATGCCCACGGCGGGATGGCGGTCGGCTCCGCGACCCTGGCCTGGCTCTGCGTGGCCCTCGCCGTCGCGCACGTCGTCGCTTCGGCGCACCGGGCGCTGAGCGGATCACGCGCGGATCGCGCGCACCATGCCGCGATGGGTGGATCGACCGCGCTGATGGCCCTGGCGGTGCTGCTGTGAGCCGCACCCCGCGCGATCCGGCGACCGCTCCCTCGCACCCGCACGACGAACGGCCCCGCCGCGGCTGCGCGCGACGGGGCCGTTCTCTCACCGGGTCAGACGCGCGAGAGCCCGCGGATCGGGCTGACCTCCTGCTCGGCCTCGTGGTCGGGGCCGAGGGGGATGCCGCTGCGGTCGCGCAGCAGCAGCGTCGCGACGAGGCCCAGCACCGCCATGATCGCCAGGTACACCGTCACCGACACGGTCGTTCCGGTCTGCTCCACGAGTGCCGTCGCGATGGTCGGGGCGAACGCTCCGCCGAGGATGGCGCCGAGAGCGTAGGCGATCGAGACGCCCGAGAAGCGGATGGATGCCGGGAACAGCTCGGCGTACAGCGCGGCCTGGGGGCCGTAGGTCAGGCCGAGGCCGACCGTGAGCAGCATGAGGCCGACCGTCAGCAGCACGATGCTGCCGGAGTTGACGAGCGGGAACAGCGCCACGATCGCCACGAGCATCGAGATCCATCCGATGATGTACGTGTTGCGGCGGCCGATCTTGTCGCCCAGCCACCCGCCGAGCCACGTGAAGATGAGCCAGGTCACCGCCGACAGGGTCACGGCGCCGAGCACGTCGGCGGTCGCGAGACCGAGGGGACCGTCGGGGTTGGTCGCGTAGCGCTGAATGTACCCACCGGTGGTCATGTAGCCCACGGCGTTGTTGCCGGCGAAGACGAACGCGGCGATGAGCACGAGCAGCGAGTGCTTGCGGAACAGCTGCACGATCGGCATGCGGGTCTGCTCCTTGCGCTCGGCGAGTTCGACGAACACCGGGCTCTCCTCGACCTTCCGGCGCACGTAGTAGCCGACGAGGATCAGCACGAACGACAGCAGGAACGGCACGCGCCATCCCCACGCGAAGAAGGCGTCGCCGGGGGCGATCAGGGCCATCAGCCCGAGCATGCCGCTCGCGAGCAGCAGGCCGAGGGGCACGCCGAGCTGCGGCGAGGCGCCGAACAGGCTGCGCTTGGTCTTGGGGGCGTGCTCGACGGCCATGAGCACCGCGCCACCCCACTCGCCACCGGCCGAGATGCCCTGCAGCACGCGCAGCAGGATCAGCAGCACGGGGGCGGCGACGCCGATCACCTCGTAGGTGGGCAGCACGCCGATGAGCGTGGTCGAGGCGCCCATCATGATCAGGGTCAGCATCAGCACGACGCGGCGGCCGTACTTGTCGCCGAGGTGACCGGCGAGGAAGGCGCCGAGGGGTCGGAACAGGAAGCTCAGACCCACGGTGAGGAACGCCAGGATCTGCGCGATGCCGGGGCCGGCGGGCGCGAAGAACAGCTGGCCGAAGACCAGGCCCGCGGCCGAGGCGTAGAGGAAGAAGTCGTACCACTCGACGGTGGTGCCGACAACGGTGGCGAAGACCACGCGGCGGCGGTCCTTCGTGGTGGAGATCG
This sequence comes from Microbacterium sp. Leaf436, assembly GCF_001424715.1. NCBI lineage: Bacteria > Bacillati > Actinomycetota > Actinomycetes > Micrococcales > Microbacteriaceae > Microbacterium > Microbacterium sp. Leaf436. The sequence goes on along the minus strand of NZ_LMRB01000002.1, from coordinate 404,351 downwards.
TACCGGTGGGCGTGAAGCCCTGCGGCTGAGAGCGGGACATGGGGACTCCTTCGAGACGTCATCGTCGGGCCCCGGGACGTCGTCGTCGGTGACGAGGCGTGGTGTTGCTGGGGCGTTCGTCATCGTATACGATTTCGGATACGACGCAAGGGAGCTCCATGAACGACACCGCTGACCCCCGGTTCACCGCCCTCGGCGGCCGCCCGGGAAAGATCGTGGCCGTCCACCTCTCCTACGTCTCCCGCGCTGACCAGCGCGGCCGCCGCCCGGCCGCCCCGTCGTACTTCTTCAAGCCGTCGAGCTCGCTCGCGGCCTCCGGATCCGAGATGGTGCGCCCCGCCGGCACCGAACTCCTCGCCTTCGAGGGCGAGATCGCGCTCGTAATCGGCGAGCCCGCCCGATGGGTGACTCCGGATGCCGCGTGGGCGCACGTGGCATCCGTCACCGCCGCGAACGACTTCGGTCTGTACGACCTGCGCGCGAACGACAAGGGGTCGAATGTCCGCTCCAAGGGCGGCGACGGCTACACCCCCCTCGGCCCCGCGCTGATCGACGCCCGCGACGTCGATCCCGCCGCCCTGCGCCTGCGCACCTGGGTCGACGGCGAGCTCGTGCAAGACGACTCGACCGCGGGGCTGCTCTTCCCCCTCACCCAGATCGTCGCCGACCTGTCTCAGCACTTCACCCTCGAAACGGGCGACGTCATCCTCACCGGCACCCCCGCGGGCTCGTCGGTGGTCACGCCGGGCCAGGTCGTCGAGGTGCAGGTGGATGCCGGCTCCCTGTCGAGCGGCCGACTCCGCACCGCGGTGGTCCAGGGCGACCGCGCCTTCGACGCCGCCCTCGGCTCACTGCCGGCGGTGGACGACACCCAGCGCACCGAGGCGTGGGGGTCGGCCGAGGCCGCCGGGCTCGTCCCCGCCGCCCCCGTCCTCACCGCGGCCCTCCGCGACAAGCTCTCGCGCGTTCCCGTCGCGGCCCTCAGCGGACAGCTGCGCAAGCGCGGCCTCAACGACGTCACGATCGACGGCGTCCACGCGCTGACCCCGGGCAGCCGGTTCGTGGGCACGGCCCGCACCCTGCGCTTCGTCCCCCACCGCGAAGACCTCTTCGCCTCGCACGGCGGCGGCCAGAACGCCCAGAAGCGCGCGTTCGACGCGGTGGAAGAGGGCGAGGTCATCGTCATCGAGGCGCGCGGAGAGACCGGATCCGGCACCCTCGGCGACATCCTCGCGATCCGCGCGCACGCCCGCAAGGCCGCCGCGATCGTCACCGACGGCGGCGTCCGCGACGCCGAGGCCGTGGCCGCGGTCGGCATCCCCGTGTTCACCGCCGGCACCCACCCCGCGGTCCTCGGCCGGAGGCACGTGCCGTGGGAGACCGATGTCGCCGTCGGCTGCGGCGGCACCACCGTCGAACCCGGCGACATCCTCGTCGGCGACGGCGACGGCGTCATCGTCGTGCCCCCCGCCCTCGCCGAAGAGGTGGTCGACGCCGCCCTCGCGCAAGAGGCCGAAGACGCGTGGGTCGCTCGGCAGGTGGCATCCGGTCACCCCGTGAACGGGCTCTTCCCGATGAACGCCGAATGGCGCGCGCGCTACGAGAGCGAGGGGCGCTCATGAGAGACGTCACGACCCCGGCGACGAAGAGCAAGTCGCAGCAGGCCTACCAGTGGATCAAGCAGCGCATCGCGTCGCAGGAGTTCACCCCCGGCTACCGCCTGGTCCTCGGCTCGATCGCCGGCGAGCTCGACATGAGCGTCGTGCCGGTGCGCGAGGCGATCCGTCAGCTCGAGGCCGAGGGACTGGTGATGTTCGAGCGCAACGTCGGCGCCCGCGTCTCGATGGTCGACGACACCGCGTACCGCTTCAGCATGCAGGCGCTGAGCCTGCTCGAGGGGGCGGCGACCGCCCTGTCGGCCCGGGCGCTCACCACCGACGACGTGCGTCGCGCGCGGCAGGTGAACGAGCTCATGGTCGAGACGCTCGAGCACTTCGATCCCCGCGCCTTCACCGCGTTGAACCAGGAATTCCACGCCATCCTGTTCGAGAAGTGCGCCAACCCGCGCATGCTCGAGCTGGTCCAGGCCGAGTGGGCACGGCTCGGGCACCTGCGCGACTCGACGTTCAGTTTCGTGCCCGGACGCGCCGCCGAGTCGGTGCGCGAGCACGAGAACATCCTCGTTCTCATCGAGACCGGCGCCCCGCTCGCCGAGATCGAGAAGGCGTCGCGGCGCCATCGCTCGGCCACCCTCGACGCGTACATGATCCACGAGCACCCCGACCAGGTGCTCGGCCTTCCCGCTTTCTGATTCCGGATGCCACCGGCATCCGCCCCTCCAACGAAGGAGCATCCATGACCCGCCGCATCCCGGCCGACCTGCCCGAGCGCATCCAGCACTACATCGGGGGCGCCTTCGTCGACTCGGTCGACGGCGACACCTTCGACGTGCTCGACCCGGTGACGAACCAGACCTACGTCTCGGCCGCCGCCGGCAAGAAGGCCGACATCGACCTCGCCGTCGCCGCCGCCCGCACGGCCTTCACCGAGGGCCCGTGGCCGCGCATGCTGCCCCGCGAGCGTTCGCGCGTGCTGCACCGCATCGCCGACCTCGTCGAGTCGCGCGACGAGCGCCTCGCCGAGCTCGAGAGCTTCGACTCGGGCCTTCCCATCACCCAGGCCCTCGGCCAGGCGCGGCGGGCGGCCGAGAACTTCCGCTTCTTCGCCGACCTGATCGTGGCGCAGACCGATGACGCGTTCAAGGTGCCCGGTCGCCAGCTCAACTACGTCAACCGCAAGCCGATCGGCGTCGCGGGGCTCATCACCCCGTGGAACACCCCGTTCATGCTCGAGTCATGGAAGCTGGGACCGGCGCTTGCGACCGGCAACACCGTGGTGCTCAAGCCCGCGGAGTTCACGCCCCTGTCGGCGTCGCTGTGGGCCGGGATCTTCGAGGAGGCGGGCCTTCCCGAGGGCGTGTTCAACCTGGTCAACGGGCTCGGCGAAGACGCCGGCGACGCGCTCGTGAAGCACCCCGACGTGCCGCTCATCTCGTTCACCGGCGAGAGCAGCACCGGGCAGCTGATCTTCGCCAACGCCGCACCCTCCCTCAAGGGCCTGTCGATGGAGCTCGGCGGCAAGAGCCCGGCGATCGTGTTCGCCGACGCCGACCTCGACGCCGCCATCGACGCCACGATCTTCGGCGTCTTCTCGCTCAACGGCGAGCGCTGCACCGCGGGCAGCCGCATCCTCGTCGAGCGCTCCGTGTACGACGAGTTCGTCGAGCGCTACGCCGCGCAGGCCGACCGGGTGAGCGTCGGCTACCCCGACGATCCCGCGACCGAGGTCGGGGCGCTGGTGCACCCCGAGCACTACGCCAAGGTCATGTCGTACGTCGAGCTCGGCAAGACCGAGGGGCGTCTGGTCGCCGGCGGCGGCCGCCCCGAGGGGTTCGACGAGGGCAACTTCGTGCGACCCACGGTGTTCGCCGACGTCGCCCCCGATGCGCGGATCTTCCAGGAGGAGATCTTCGGCCCGGTCGTGGCGATCACGCCCTTCGACACCGATGCCGAAGCTCTCGCGCTCGCGAACGACACCCGCTACGGACTGGCCGCCTACGTGTGGACGAACGACCTGAAGCGCGCGCACCTGTTCGCGCAGAACGTCGAGGCGGGCATGGTGTGGCTCAACAGCAACAACGTGCGCGACCTCCGCACCCCCTTCGGCGGGGTGAAGGCCTCGGGCCTCGGACACGAGGGCGGCTACCGCTCGATCGACTTCTACACCGACCAGCAGGCCGTGCACATCACGCTCGGCGGTGCCCACAACCCCACCTTCGGCAAGGCGCACTGACCCCGCCCCCGCCCCATCCCCCACTCGTCATACGCAAGGACGCGCACCATGGCAAAGCACACCGAAGAACAGAAGACCTCCTCGGGGTTCTGGGTGACCCAGGAAGCCCCCATCGTCTCCGAGAACCCCATCCCCACGCCCTCCTCCCCCGCGCCCGACATCCTGCGGTGCGCCTACATGGAGCTCGTGGTGACCGACCTCGCGGCATCCCGGGTCTTCTACGTCGACGTGCTGGGCCTGCACGTCACCGAAGAAGACGACGAGGCGATCTACCTGCGCTCGACCGAGGAGTTCATCCACCACAACCTGGTGCTGCGCCGGGGCGAGGTCGCCGCGGTCGCCGCGTTCTCGTACCGCGTGCGCTCGGCCGACGACCTCGACGCGGCGGTCGCCTTCTACGAAGAGCTCGGCTGCGACGTGCGCCGGGAGCCCGGCGGCTTCACGAAGGGCATCGGCGACTCGGTGCGGGTCGTCGACCCGCTCGGCTTCCCCTACGAGTTCTTCTTCGACACCGAGCACCAGGAACGCCTCTCGTGGCGCTACGACCTGCACTCCCCCGGCGAGCTCGTGCGCCTCGACCACTTCAACCAGATCACCCCCGACGTGCCCCGCGCGGTGAACTTCATGCAGTCGCTCGGCTTCCGCGTGACCGAGGACATCCAAGACGAAGAGGGTGTCGTCTACGCCGCCTGGATGCGCCGCAAGCCCACCGTGCACGACACCGCCATGACCGGCGGCGACGGCCCCCGCATGCACCACGTGTGCTTCGCGACGCACGAGAAGCACAACATCCTCGCCATCTGCGACAAGCTCGGGGCCCTCCGCCGATCGGATGCCATCGAGCGCGGCCCCGGCCGCCACGGCGTCTCGAACGCGTTCTACCTGTACCTGCGCGACCCCGACGGCCACCGCGTCGAGATCTACACGCAGGACTACTACACCGGCGACCCCGACAACCCCGTCATCACGTGGGACGTGCACGACAACCAGCGCCGCGACTGGTGGGGGAACCCCGTCGTGCCGTCGTGGTACACCGAGGGCTCGCTCGTGCTCGACCTCGACGGCCATCCGCAGCCGGTCCGCGCCCGCGAGGACTCGTCCGAGATGGCCGTGACGATCGGCGCCGACGGCTTCAGCTACACCCGCGCGCCCGAGGACACGGCATCCGCCACCCCCTCCGCCGAGTTCAAGCTCGGCAATCAGCTGTAGCCCGCCGGGCATGTCCCACTTCGTGCAGAAATCACCGCCGAACGTTGCACCAAGTGGGACACGCACCGCCCGCCCCACGCCTCCCCGCCAGGCATGTCCCACTTCGTGCGGAAATCGCGGCAGAAGCTCGCACGAAATGGGACACGCACCGTCCGACCGTGCCCCATCGACAGGAGACAGCATGCTCACCGACGCACAGATCGACGCCATCGCGGCCGAGCTCGCCGAGGCCGACCGCGCCCACGCGGTCATCCCGCGCATCACGGCGAGGTACCCGGATGCCACGGTCGACGACTCGTATCGGATCCAGGGCCGCTGGCGCGATACGCAGATCGCCGCGGGTCGCACGCTCGTGGGGCGCAAGATCGGCCTGACCTCTAAAGCGATGCAGCAGGCGACGGGCATCACCGAGCCCGACTACGGCGTGATGTTCGACGACACCGTCCACCACTCCGGCGCGCAGATCCCCGTCGACCACTTCTCGAACGTGCGCATCGAGGTCGAGCTCGCCTTCGTGCTGAAGGCGCCGCTCGAAGGCCCCGGCTGCACGCTCGAGGACGCCCTCGCCGCGATCGACTACGCCGTGCCCGCGCTCGAGGTGCTGAACTCGCACATCGAGCTCGAGGGCCGCACGATCGTCGACACGATCAGCGACAACGCCGCGTACGGCGCGATGGTGCTCGGCGACGTGCACAAACGCCCCGACGAGATCGACCTGCGCTGGGTCCCCGGCGTGCTGAGCCGGAACGGCGAGATCGAAGAGACGGGGGTCGCCGCCGGCGTCCTCGGCCACCCGGCGACCGGCGTCGCGTGGCTCGCCAACAAGTTCCACCAGCACGGCGCGCGCCTGGAGGCCGGCGAGATCATCCTGGCAGGATCGTTCACGCGCCCGATGTGGGTGTCGCGCGGCGACGACGTGCTGTGCGATTACGGACCGATGGGAACGATCTCGTGCCGCTTCGTCTGACCCCCACCTTCCGGGCCGCGTTGGCGGCATCCGATCGTCCGCTCGCCGGCATGTGGCTCTGCACGGGCAATCCCGTCGTCGCCGAGGTGGCCGCCGGCTCCGGCCTCGACTGGCTGCTCATCGACATGGAGCACTCGGCGACCTCGATCGAGCAGGTGCTCGTTCAACTGCAGGTCGTCGCCGCCTACCCGATCACCCCCGTGGTGCGCGTGCCCGCGAACGACGTCGTCACCATCAAGCGCGTCCTCGACGTGGGCGCGCAGAACCTCATCGTGCCGATGGTCTCGTCGGCCGACGAGGCCCGGGCCGCCGTTGCGGCGACCCGGTATCCGCCGCAGGGCGTGCGCGGAGTGGGCAGCGCCCTGGCCCGCAGCGCCCGCTGGAACCGCATCGACGGCTACCTCGCCGAGGCCGCCGAGCACGCGTCGCTGACGGTGCAGATCGAGACCACCGCGGGTGTCGCCGCCGCGGCCGAGATCGCCGCCGTCGAGGGGGTGGATGCCGTCTTCGTCGGCCCCTCCGACCTGTCGGCGTCGATGGGGCTCCTGGGGCAGCAGTCGCACCCCGAGGTCGTGGCGGCGGTGCACGCGGTGTTCGCCGCGGCGCGGGATGCCGGCACCCCGGTCGGCGTGAACGCCTTCGACCCGGCGGTGGCCGAGGCCTATCTCGACGCGGGCGCCGACTTCGTCGCGGTGGGGGCCGACGTGGCGCTGCTGGCGCGGGCGTCGGAAGCCCTGGCCGCGCGCTTCGTCAGCCCGCGCGGGGGTCTGCGCGAGAGCTACTGAGCGCGCGCCGTCCCCAGCGCCGCCAGCTCCGCGCGCGTGGAGACGCCGGCCTTCCGCAGCAGGTTCGACACGTGGAACTTCGCCGTGTTCTCGCTGATCCCCAGACGTTCGGCGATCGCGCGGTTGCGCGAACCCGCGACGACCAGGCTGAGCACCTCGCTCTCGCGGGGGCTGAGGTCGACGGCCTCGTCGAGGAAGTCGGGCCGCGGCGGCGGATCCAGCGGCAGCACGACCGACAGCTCGGAGCCCCACCCGGGCGTCGACGCGACGTCGAACGCCCCGTTGAGGGCACTCACCCGCTCGACGATCGGTCCGAGCGAATCGTCGTGGGCGGTGAGCGTGCCCGCCCCGTCGTCGCGGATGCCGATCAGCAGGTTGAGTCCGTCGCAGTCCCACTGGATGCGCACGCGGTGGGGCGTCCCCCGGTCGAGCAGGGCCAGCACGGCGCTGCGCACGATGGCCCGCGCCTCGTGGGCGACCTCGCCGGGCAGGGCGCGTCCGGTTGCGGGCGGCGCGACGAACTGCACGTCGAGGTCGCCGTGTCGCACGAGCGGGCGCAGGTCGGTGCGCAGCCGCGCGAACGCGCCGGTCACGGGTTCGAGCAGGGCGCTGCGCTGCTGGTCGGTCGAGGTGCGCAGAACGACGAGGGCGGCGGCCGCGGTCTCGACGGCCAGGGCACGGGCGGCGCGATCGTCGAGCCGCGCCGACCGCAGGATCGCCAGGATCGACTCGAGGGTCACCGCGTGACGGTCGGCCTGTTCGGCGACGATGCGTTCGTGTTCGATGACGAGCGCGCGCGACGCGGTCGACGACAGTTCGGGTGACTCACTCACGCGCCTAACCTAGCCCACCGGCAGGCACCTACCCGTTCGGGTAGGTAGACCCGTGCCATCGACCGGCGACGGTCACGCCCGGCGAGGCGGAGCATGGAGGCATGACCTCTTCCGACGCCCGCATCGCGGACTCCCTCGCCCGGATCTCCGGCGAGCTGACCGCGGTCGTCGACCGTCTCGTCACCGAGCCCGCCGGTCTCGACGGCGTCCTCGACGTGCTGACCGACGCCGACCGCGTCTTCGTCTTCGGCGCCGGTCGCTCGGGCCTGGCGCTGCGCATGACCGCGATGCGCCTCATGCACCTCGGCCTCGACGTGCACGTCGTCGGCGAGACCACCACCCCGGCCATCGGCCCCGGCGACGCGCTCCTGACCGCGAGCGGCTCGGGCACGACGGCGGGGATCGTCCGCGCGGCCGACACCGCGACCGAGGTCGGCGCGCGCATCGTCGCGATCACCACGGCCGCCGATTCGCCGCTCGGCCGCGCCGCCGACGCGCTCGTCGTGGTTCCCGCCGCGGACAAGCTCGACCGCTCGGGAGCCGCCTCGACGCAGTACGCGGGCGGTCTCTTCGAGCAGGCCGTCGTGCTCATCGGCGATGCGATCTTCGACGCGCTGTGGCAGCGCTCGGGACTCTCGGCCGACGACCTCTGGCCGCGCCACGCGAACCTCGAATGATTCCTCCCTCCCCACCGCAGAAAGTAAGGACACCCGCATGAAGCTGCAGTTCGCCATGGACACCCTCACGACCGAGGCCGCCCTCGACCTCGCCGCCGCCGCGGCGCCCCACGTCGACATCCTCGAGCTGGGCACGCCGCTCATCAAGAGCGAAGGCCTCTCGGCCATCACCGCGATCAAGAAGGCGCACCCCGACAAGATCGTCTTCGCCGACCTGAAGACGATGGATGCCGGTGAGCTCGAAGCCGACATCGCCTTCGGCGCCGGTGCCGACCTCGTCACCGTGCTCGGCTCGGCCGGCGACAGCACGATCGTCGGCGCGGTCACCGCGGCCAAGAAGCACGGCAAGGGCGTCGTCGTCGACCTGATCGGGGTGGCCGACAAGCCCGCCCGCGCCCGGGAGGTCATCGCCCTCGGCGCCGAGTTCGTCGAGATGCACGCCGGCCTCGACGAGCAGGCCGAAGAGGGCTTCACCTTCGGCACGCTGCTGCGCGACGGCGAAGCGGCCGGGGTGCCGTTCTCGGTCGCGGGCGGCGTCACCGTCGCGAGCATCGCCGACGTGCAGAAGTCGGGCGCGCAGGTCGCCGTCGCCGGCAGCGCCATCTACAGCGCCCCCGACGTGGGCGCCGCCGCGGCCGCGCTCCGCGCCGCGATCGTCTGACCGCAGCCCGAGCAGAATGAAAGAGGGACCGAGCCGCGCGGCTCGGTCCCTCTTCTCGTCTCGAGGATCAGCCCTCGGTGGTCTCTTCGTCGTCTTCTTCGTCGTCGCCGATGATCTCGATGTCTTCGACCTCGAGCTCGGGGGTCAGCTGCACGTGCACGAGCGCGTCGGGGAACGACGTCTGGCCGGCGAACACGACGATGATGGCGTCGGCGAACACGCCCACCCCGATCGCTTCGAGGTCGGTGCGCAGGTCGATGTCGGCGCTGAGCTCGTCGTCGTCGAGGGCGTCCTCGATGTCGCTCGCGACCTCTTCGACGATCGCGCGCCAGCGGTCCTCGCTCACCGACAGCACGTCCTTGAGCGCGACCATGATCGCGTCGAGGTCGGAGTCGCTCTCGTCGTCGAGCTCGGGGTCGAGGTCGACCTCCACCTCGACGCCGGCGGCATCCAGGTGCCCCACGCCGATGACGCTGTCTTCGTCGATCTGGGCGTCGTCGAGCAGACCGCTCTCGGTGACGCGGCGGAGGAGGTCGTTCAGCACAGACTCAGTCATGTCTCTACGATCCCACGTCGCCGGGTTTCGCGCCCGCCTCTTGCGCACGCCGCGCCGTGTGTTCAACCGGCGGCACCGAGCGGTTCACCGTCAGAGGGCCGTGGCACGCTCCGCGGCCTCGACGACGTTCGTCATGAGCAGCGCCACGGTCATCGGACCGACGCCTCCGGGGTTCGGCGAGACGAACCCGGCGACCTCGGCCACGTCGGGGTGCACGTCACCGTGAACGCGCGACTTGCCCGTCTCGGGGTCGGTCTCGCGGGTGACGCCCACGTCGAGCACCGCGGCGCCCGGCTTGACGTCTTCGGCGCGCACGATGTGCTTCACGCCGGCGGCGGCGACGATGACGTCGGCCTGACGCAGGTGCTTCGCCAGGTCGGCTGTTCCCGTGTGGGTGAGGGTGACGGTCGCGTTGATCTCGCGGCGGGTCAGCAGCAGCCCGATCGAGCGACCGATGGTGACGCCGCGGCCGACGACGACGACCTCTTTGCCCTTCAGGTCGTAGCCGCCTCGCAGCAGCAGCTCGATGACCCCGCGCGGCGTGCACGGCAGCGGAGTGGTGATCGGCGCGTTGACGTTCAGCACCAGGCGACCGAGGTTGGTGGGGTGCAGGCCGTCGGCATCCTTGGCCGGGTCGATGCGCTCGAGGATCGCGTCGGTGTCGATGTGCTTCGGCAGGGGCAGCTGCACGATGTACCCGTGGCAGGCGGGGTCGGCGTTGAGCTGGTCGATGACGGCCTCGACCTCGGCCTGCGTGGCCTCGGCGGGCAGCTCCACCTGGATCGAGTTCATGCCGATCGCCTCGGACTGCCGGTGCTTCATCCCCACGTACAGCTGCGAGGCCGGGTCGGCGCCGACGAGCACCGTCGCGATGCCCGGCACGACCCCGCGCTCACGCAGGGCCGCGACCCGCTCGGCGAGTTCGTCCTTGATCGCCGCCGAAGCGGCCTTGCCGTCGAGAATCGTCGCCGTCATGGCATCCCTCTTCCTGGTGTAGGTCATCGTCGTGCGGGGGTGTTCGAGGACGCATAAACGGCATTGCTGCGCAGAAACACTCCTTCTGCGCGTTTATGCGCACGGACGGCGTTTATGCGTGGGGCTCGGTCGTCGAGGCATCCGGATGCCGGACCCGCGACGTCGCGACACGCCCGGCGCAGGAACGCGGCAGCGGATGCCGCGACCCCGCCGCCGTGCGTCGCGGGGCGGGTGCCGGGACGAACCGCCGCGCGACGCGGCGGCCGTCCCGGCCGGGGCTCACTGCTTCAGGTCGGGGTACAGCGGGAAGGCGTCGGCCAGCACGGCCACACGCGCGCGCAGGGCCTCGAGCTCGGCGCCGGGCTGCAGGGCCAGGGCGATGATGTCGGCCACCTCGGTGAACTCGGCGTCGCCGAAGCCGCGAGTTGCGAGCGCGGGGGTGCCGATGCGCAGGCCCGAGGTCACCATCGGCGGACGCGGGTCGTTCGGAACCGCGTTGCGGTTGACCGTGATGTGGATCTCGTGCAGCAGGTCTTCGGCCTGCTTGCCGTCGATCTCGGCGTCGCGCAGGTCGACGAGCACGAGGTGCACGTCGGTGCCGCCCGAGCGCACGGCGATGCCGGCGTTCGCGACGTCGTCCTGCGTGAGGCGGTCGGCGATGATCGACGCGCCGCGCAGGGTGCGCTCCTGGCGCTCCTTGAACTCGGGCGTCATGGCGAGCTTGAACGCGGTCGCCTTGGCGGCGATCACGTGCATGAGCGGACCACCCTGCTGGCCGGGGAAGACCGCGGTGTTGATCTTCTTGGCGAGATCGGCGTCGTTGGTGAGGATGAGGCCCGAGCGGGGGCCGCCGATCGTCTTGTGCACCGTGGTCGACACGACGTGCGCGTGCGGCACGGGGTTCGGGTGCACGCCCGCGGCGACGAGACCGGCGAAGTGCGCCATGTCGACCCACAGGTACGCGCCCACCTCGTCGGCGATCGCGCGGAACGCCTCGAAGTCGAGCTGACGGGGGTAGGCCGACCAGCCGGCGATGATGACCTTGGGCTTGTGCTCGACGGCGAGGCGGCGCACCTCGTCCATGTCGATGAGCGAGGTCTCGGGGTCGACGCCGTAGGCGACGATGTCGTACAGACGGCCCGAGAAGTTGATCTTCATGCCGTGGGTCAGGTGGCCGCCCTGGTCGAGCGAGAGGCCGAGCAGCGTGTCGCCGGGGCGCGCGATCGCGTGCAGCACGGCGGCGTTCGCGGTGGCGCCGGAGTGGGGCTGCACGTTGGCGAACTCGGAGCCGAAGAGGGCCTTGGCGCGCTCGATGGCGAGCGATTCGGCGACGTCGACCTCTTCGCAGCCGCCGTAGTACCGGCGACCCGGGTAGCCCTCGGCGTACTTGTTCGTGAGCACCGAGCCCTGCGACTGCAGCACCGACACGGGCACGAAGTTCTCGGAGGCGATCATCTCGAGGAAGCTGCGCTGGCGGTCGAGCTCACGCTCGAGCACCTGGGCGATCTCGGGGTCGACCTCGGAGAGAGGGGCGTTGAAGTACTGATCGGTCATGCGATCTCCTTGACGATGGCTTCCGGATGCCGCGGGCTCGGTCGAGTCCGCGTGAATACCGCATCGACCCAGGCGTACGGTCGAATACCGCCAAGCGGTCGCTCCCCGGTGGTGGCCCACCTCAACGCCAGTCGCGACGGTGCCACTTTAGCGGGTAAAGCGTCCGCACCCCCGCGTGTCCCGGCATCCACCGGTCCTCCACAGGGTCGTTCTCCGCTCGATGCCGAGAGACCCCGGATGCCGCGGCCCGGCGCCCACGTAAAATGAGGGGGTGACCGACTCATCGAACGTCCGCGCCCAGGCGCCTCTCGCTCCCGGCATGCGTCCGCGGCCGTCGGCGCTCGAGATCGTCGGAGTGCTGTGCGGGCTGTTCGCCTTCGTGACCCTGGCCGTCTGGGGTTTCCTCGCGTGGCCGTTCCCGTGGAACATCGTCGTCGGCATCGGCGCACCCGCCCTCGCCGTGCTCGTGTGGGCCCTCTTCGTCTCGCCGCGCGCCGTGCTCGCCGTGCACCCGTTCATCCGCGCGCTGGTCGAGCTGTTCGTCTACGCCGCGGCGACCGTGGCGTGGTGGAGCATGGGCCAGGCCGCGATCGGCCTCGTCTTCGCCATCGTCGCCGTCGTGGTGGGCGCGCTGAACGGTCGCCGGCGCCTGGCATGACCGCCGACGTCGTCGCGCAGCTCCGTGCCGAGCTCGGCGCGCGCGTCGACACCTCGCCCGCCGCCCTCGAGGCCGCCCGGGCCGACAAGTCCGGCCACGCAGCCGAGAGCGTCCCCCTCGCCGTCGTGCGCGCGACCTCCGTCGCCGACGTGCAAGCGGTGATGCGCATCGCCTCGGCCACCGGCACCCCGGTCGTCCCGCGGGGCGCCGGCACGGGTCTCGCCGGCGGCGCCAACACCGGGGGCGGCGAGATCTCGCTTTCGCTGCGTGCCATGGATCGACTGATCGAGGTGCGCCCCGACGACCTTCTCGCCGTCGTCGAACCCGGCATCCTCAACGCCGAGCTCAATGCGCTGCTCGAACCGCACGGCGTGTGGTGGGCGCCCGACCCGGCCAGTCGGGCGATCTCGACCGTCGGCGGCAACATCGCCACGGGCGCGGGCGGCCTGCTGTGCGCCAAGTACGGGGTCGTGCGCGACGCCGTCCTGGGGGTCGACCTCGTGCTCGCCGACGGGCGTCTGATGCACCTGGGGCACCGCAGCGTGAAGGGCGTCACCGGGCTCGACCTCACCTCGCTCGTGATCGGGTCCGAGGGCACGCTCGGCATCGTGGTGGGCGCCACGCTCAAGCTCCGCCGCCTCATCGCGGGCGAGCGCGTCACCCTCACCGCCCTCTTCGACGGCGTGCGCGCCGCCGCGGTCGCCTCCGCCGCGGTCACGGCATCCGCACTCCAGCCCGCGATCATGGAGCTGATGGATGCCACGAGCCTCGCCGCCGTGCACCGCCTGCTGTCGCTGCCGGCCCCGCCGGTGGGCGCGGCACAGCTGACGATCCAGACCGACGGACCGCTCGCGGCCGACGAGGCCCGCGCGATCGCCGACGTGCTGACGGCCGCGGGTGGGCGCGTGTCCGTCGCCGCCGACGACGCGGAGGGCGAGGAGCTGCTGGCCGTCCGCCGCGCGATGCACCCCGCGATGGAGACCCTCGGCACCGCCCTCATCGAAGACGTCTCGGTGCCGCGCAGCGCCCTGCCCGACATGTTCGACGAGATCGCCCGCATCGAGCGCCGGTTCGACCTGGTCATCCCGACCGTCGCGCACGCGGGCGACGGCAACCTCCACCCCAACTTCGTCTTCGAGGGGCCCGAGGTGCCGCCCGTCGTGTGGCAGGCCGCCGAAGAGCTGTTCCACGCTGCCCTGCGCCTGGGCGGAACGCTCACCGGCGAGCACGGCATCGGCGTGCTCAAGCGCCGCTGGCTGGCCGACGAGCTCGGCGACGACCAGTGGCGGCTGCAGCGCGACATCGCCCGGGTGTTCGATCCGCTCGGCATCCTGAACCCGGGCAAGGTCTTCGCGCCGTGATCGCCCCCTGCATTTCCGCGGCGTGACCAGACCGTGATAATGCTCCCGGCGATTGCGCAGCAGACCCACTTACCATGGGAAGACTGACTACTGGGGGGTTTGACACATGACCGACGGCGCAAACGGCACCGACGGCGCGACCTACGCCTGGGCTCCGCCCGAGCCCACGAAGCGCAAGAACCGCTCCGGCCTGTGGATCGGCATTCCCGCCGGCGCGACGGCCGTGGCCCTCATCGCGGCCTCGCTCGTGCTCATCGCTCCCGGGGCCTCGGTCGCCGGCGTGCAGATCGGCGGTCTGACCGCCGGCGCCGCCGCGCAGGCCATCTCGACGCGACTGGCGCAGACGGCCATCACGGTCGAGAGCCCCGCCGGAGAAGTCACCGTCACCGGCGCCGATCTGGGCGCCTCGGTCGACGCGGCCGCCCTGGCCGACAAGGCGTTCTCCGAGAACCCGATGTGGAAGCCCTCGTCGTGGTTCCCGCAGGGCACCGGAGTCACCGTCGCCGTCGACCCGTCGGCCGCCGCCGTGGCCCTGCGCGACCGTGCCCCCGGCACCTACCGCGCGCCCGTCGACGCCACCGTCGCCTACGACGCCGGCTCGCAGACGTACGTCACCTCCCCCGCCGAGGCGGGCGAGGGCATCGACGTCGCCGCCGTCACCGCCGCCCTGCAGTCGGCCTTCGACTCCGGCACCCCCGCGACCACGGTCGACGCGGCGCTCGTACCGGTCGAAGCCCCCGTCAGTACCGAAGAGGCCGACGCGGCCGTCGCCACGCTCAACGGCGTGCTCGACACCGCCGGCTTCTACGTCGGCGACGAGCGCACCGTCACCGTCGATCGCGCCACCGCCGCCTCGTGGCTCACCGTCACCCCCGACGGCAAGGGCGACTTCGCCATCTCGGCCGACACCTCCGCCATCGAGCAGGCCGTCGCCGGTCTTCCGGGCGCCGTCGACCGCGGAGCCGTGAACGCCGACGTGATCGTCGACAGCGGTGGAGAGGTCATCAAGACGCTCACCGAGGGTCAGACCGGTCGTGCCCTGGGCGACACCGCCGGCGTGGCCGCCGCTTTCGCCGCTCAGCTCGCCGACGGCAACGCCAAGTACTCCCTCGCCGTCTCCGAGACGCCGTTCGAGACCGCGAAGACCGAGCGTCGCATCGAC
Source organism: Microbacterium sp. Leaf436 (assembly GCF_001424715.1). NCBI lineage: Bacteria > Bacillati > Actinomycetota > Actinomycetes > Micrococcales > Microbacteriaceae > Microbacterium > Microbacterium sp. Leaf436. The sequence goes on along the minus strand of NZ_LMRB01000002.1, from coordinate 389,101 downwards.
GTCAACCTCAGCGCGCAGACGGTCACCCTGTACGAGAACGGTCAGGTCTACCGCAACTGGTCGATGTCGTCGGGCAAGAGCGGGTGGGAGACCCACACCGGCACCTACCGCATCGGCTGGAAGACCTCCATGCAGGACATGGGCTGCGCTCCCGGCTACGACTGGTGCACGAAGGACGTCCCCTGGGTCGCGTACTTCAACGGCGACGAGGCCTTCCACGGCACGTACTGGCACAACAACTTCGGCACCCCGATGAGCCACGGCTGCGTCAACCTCACGGTGAACAACGCCAAGGAGCTCTACGACTGGGCGTACAAGGGCACCGAGGTCTCGGTCCACTACTGAGCCCGCAACGACGAAGGGGCGGATGCCGATGGTATCCGCCCCTTCGTCGTTCCCAGGCCCGCGTCACCGCCGCGGCGCGAGCGCACGTGTCCGCGCACGACTCCTGCAGAACGGCACCGAACCGCGACACAGCCCGCGGGTCACGCCGATGTGCCGGAGTCGTGCACGAGGCGCACGCGACGCAGCCGGTCAGACCTCGGCCCCGCACCGGGAAACGGAAGAGGGGCGGATGCCCGCGGCATCCACCCCTCTCGCTTCAGCGTGTCAGCGACTCAGCGCAGACCGTCGACCACCGCGTTCAGCGTGGCCGAGGGACGCATGATCTTCTCGACGAGGGCGGTGTCGGGGCGGTAGTAGCCGCCGATCTCGGCCGTGTGGCCCTGCACCGCGTTGAGCTCCGCGACGATGGTCTCTTCTTCGGCGGCCAGCTTCTCGGCCACCGGGGCGAAGACCCCGGCCAGTTCGGCGTCGGTCGACTGCCGGGCCAGCTCCTGCGCCCAGTACAGGGCGAGGTAGAAGTGGCTGCCGCGGTTGTCGATGGTGCCGAGCGCGCGGCCGGGCGACTTGTCGTTCTCGAGGAACGTGCCGGTCGCGGCGTCGAGCGTCTGCGCGAGCACGCGGGCCTTCTCGTTGCCCGTCGTGTCGGCGAGGTGCTCGAGCGAGGCGGCCAGCGCGAAGAACTCGCCCAGCGAGTCCCAGCGCAGGTAGTCCTCTTCGAGCAGCTGCTGCACGTGCTTCGGGGCCGAACCGCCGGCGCCCGTCTCGAACAGTCCGCCGCCGGCGAGCAGCGGCACGATCGAGAGCATCTTGGCACTGGTTCCGACCTCGAGGATCGGGAACAGGTCGGTGAGGTAGTCGCGCAGCACGTTGCCGGTCACCGAGATGGTGTCCTCGCCGCGGCGGATGCGCTCGAGCGAGTAGCGCGTGGCCTCGGCCGGCTCGAGGATCTCGATGGTGAGTCCCTCGGTGTCGTGGTCGGCGAGGTACTCGTGCACCTTGGCGATGAGGTTCTTGTCGTGCGCGCGGCTCTCGTCGAGCCAGAACACGGCCGGAACGCCCGCGGCGCGGGCACGGGTGACGGCGAGCTTCACCCAGTCGCGCACGGCGACGTCTTTGGTCTGCGTCGCGCGCCAGATGTCGCCCGTCTCGACCTCGTGCTCGAGCAGCACGTCGCCGTTCGAGGCGACGACCTGCACGCGGCCGGGGGCCTCGATCTCGAACGTCTTGTCGTGGCTGCCGTACTCTTCTGCGGCCTGGGCCATGAGACCCACGTTGGGCACCGAGCCGATGGTGGCGGGATCCAGCGGGCCGTTCGCGATGACGTCCTCGATGGTCGCCTGGTACACACCGGCGTAGGACGAGTCGGGGATGACGGCGAGGGTGTCGTCTTCTCCCCCGTCGACGCCCCACAGCTTGCCGCCGTTGCGCACGAGCGCCGGCATCGAGGCATCCACGATCACGTCGGAGGGCACGTGCAGGTTGGTGGTGCCCTTGTCGCTGTTGACGTACGACAGGCGCGGGCCGTTCGCGAGCGCGTCGCGGATCTCGGCCGCGATGGCGTCGCCGCCGCCGACGTTCGACAGACCGGCGAGGATCGAGCCCAGGCCGTCGTTCGGGGTGAGACCGGCGGCCGCGAGGGCGTCGCCGTGGCGGTCGAACACGTCGGCGAAGAAGGCCTTCACGACGTGACCGAAGATGATCGGGTCGCTGACCTTCATCATCGTGGCCTTGAGGTGCACCGAGTAGAGCACGTCGTCGGCCTTCGCCTCGGCCAACGTGTCGGCGAGGAACGCGTCGAGCGCCGCGGCCGAGAGGAACGTGGAGTCCACGATCTCGCCCTGGAGGACCTTGAGCCCCTCCTTGAGCGTCGTGGTGGTGCCGTCGGCCGCGACGTGCTGGATCGTCAGCACGTCGTCGTCGGCCAGCACGACCGACTTCTCGTTCGAGCGGAAGTCGTCGTGCCCGAGGGTGGCGACGCGCGTCTTCGAGCCCGCGCCGAACGCCTTGTTGCGGTGCGGGTGCTTCTTGGCGTAGTTCTTCACGGCGAGCGGGGCACGGCGGTCGCTGTTGCCCTCGCGCAGCACGGGGTTCACGGCGGAACCCTTGATGCGGTCGTAGCGGGCGCGCACGTCTTTGTCCTCGACGCTCGACGCCTCGTCGGGGTAGTCGGGGATGTCGTATCCCTGCGCCTGCAGCTCGGCGATGGCCGCCTTCAGCTGCGGGATGGATGCCGAGATGTTCGGCAGCTTGATGATGTTCGCCTCGGGCAGCGTGGCGAGTCCGCCGAGCTCGGCGAGGGCGTCGCCCACCTGCTGCTCGGGGGTCAGGCGCTGCGGGAAGGCGGCGAGGATGCGGCCGGCGAGCGAGATGTCGCGGGTCTCGACGTCGACGCCCGCCTGCTTCGTGACGGCCTGCACGATGGGCAGGAACGACGCCGTGGCAAGAGCCGGCGCCTCGTCGGTGTACGTGTAAATGATGGTGGAATCGGGCACGTCAGATCTCTCCGTAGAGGCGGCCAGGGTTGTGTTTCAGCCTATCGCACCGCGGCAAAGTCTCTTGATGTCGAGATAGTTCTCGGCATCCGCGCCCTGCCCCGACCCGCGCTGCGCCGGTCAGCGGCGCAGGCCGTGCTCGCGAGCGGTCTGGGGATTGCCCAGGCTCTCGGCGGGCAGATCCACCGCCCTGCCCCAGCCGGCGCCGCCGACGGCGACGCCGCGGGCGACCAGGCCGTCGATGACCGCGTCGACGGCCTCGGCCACGGTCGGAGCCAACTCGTCGCCGAGGACCATCGACACCACGATCTCGGTGAGATCGTCGCGCGGCGTCGCCTCGACGACGACCACGGCTTCCAGCGACAGCGGGCCGAGACGGGAGGTGAGGAGCGACAGTCCCGTGCCGTTGAGGATCGTGTCGCCCACGGCACTGCCCCGGCGGAAGACGATGACGCCGTCGGGCGCGTCGGCGCGGGTGAAACCCGCCCGGCCGAGAAGCTCGCCCACCGCGACGGTGCCGGCCGTCGCCTCGGAGGGCGGGACCGTGAAACGGCACGCGGCGCGGATCTTGTGGCCCCCGACGAGCGACTCGCGCCAGAGCGGGACCGCGCGCGCGGCGGCGCTCATCCGGGCCACCCGGTGGCCAGGTCGGCCTCGAGCTGCTCCACCTCGCCCACCCAGTCGTCGAGCGCCTGTCGCGTCCCGTCGAGCAGGGTGTTCATGCGGACCATTCCGGCGGACCACTCGGCCTGAGCCGACGCGTAGGCGGCCTGTGCGTCACCCGACCACCCGCCCGACAGCGTGGCGGCCGCGGATTCGAGCGCGCTCAGACGCTCGGCGATGCCCGACTGCGCCGCCGCGATCCGTGCGGCCGCCTCGTGCGCGGCACTGAACTCGAGTCGCATCCCGCTCATCGCGGCATCCCTTCGGTCGGGCCGATCAGATCGGACAGACGGGTACGGAGCGCCGCCCCGCGGGCGAGGAGGCGCTCCCTCTCGAGCTCGAGCTCGGCGACGGGGTCGGGCTCTCCCTCGGCGTCGGCGATCGCCCGCGCCTCCTCGCCGATGAGACCGACACCCTCGTTCGCCGCCTCTCGGACGCTGAGAGCGGCGACGCTGTCGTCGGTGCCGTCGAAGATGGCGGTGCGGCTGGTCTCGCCCAGGTCGATGCGCCCCTGCAGCACCTGCCAGTCGATGCCGAGCTCCCCGGCGCGTGCGCGGCGGGCGAACTCCTCTTCGGCGTCGAGTTCTTCGTCGTCGTCGAGGGCGCGTGCCTCCGCGACGAGGGCTTCGATGCGTGCGATGCGCTGCCGGGTGAGGTCGAAGAGATCGTCGTTCATGCTGCCGCCCGCCTTCCGGTGTCGACGAGGAATCTCAGCAGGTCGTCGACCAACAGGGCCGTCTCGACCAGTTGCGCCTTCGCCTCCACGGCACCCTCGATCGCATCGAAGATGGTGTCGACGATCGTGTAGATGAGGCGGACGAGCGAGAAGATCTTGGTCGCCAGGTGCGCACCCTCGGCCGCCGCCACGATCCAGCCCGCCACGGGAACCGTCGCCTCGGCCGCCATGCGCAGCAGCTTCTGCGAGATCTGGTTGAGGATGAGGCCGATGGCCGCGGCCGCCGACTTCGACACCAGCACCAACGTGCCGACCTTCGCCGAGACGATGTCGCACGCCGCGCCGACGCCGAACATCGTTCCGCCGATCGCCGTCATCCCCCCGCGGAACGCCAGGCCGGCCTCGCCGTCCCAGAACTCGCCCTGCTGAACGAGGCCCGCCGTGTTGTCGGCTACGGCACGGCTCGCCTCCCCCAGGTACTGCCAGGCGATCGAGACCTCTTCGATCCCCGTCCAGTCGCCGGCGAACGGCTTCATGATGACGTCTTCGAGAAGGCTGAACCCGGCGATCTTCTCGAAGACCCAGTCGACGCCTCCGAGGAGCGGACCCGCGCCCCAGCGCATCGATTCGACCTCGCTCTTCGTCGCGTTCGGCGCGACCAGGAAGCTCGAGGGATCCTGCCGCTCCACGACGCCCGTGGCCCCGACCGACCAGGAGTCCACGGCGCCCGAGATGTCGTCGACCATACCGCGGCCCCCGCTGACGAGGGACTGACCGGCGTCGTAGGCCTGCTCGAACAACCACGGCTCCGGATCGCCGTGCCCCGCCGGCGCCCCGCCCTGCGCGGCCGGGAGGGTCGGCGGGTTCGAACGCGGATCGACGAACGGCGTCCCCCCGCCCAGCGGCGCGAGGATCCGGTTCATCCGGTCGTGCAGAGCCTTCTCCTGCTCCGCATAGGCGGCCGCGGCGCCGTCGACCTTGTCAGCCGCGGAGTTCATCACCTGCGCCAGTCCATCGGCGATCTGCACACCCACCACGGCGATCGCGAGCGAGAGCGCCGTGAACGGCATCATGATCATCCCCGTATCGGCGGGGGTCAGGATGCCGCGGTCCTGCACGTACCGCGACATCGCGGGGAGGTGCTGCTCACCTTGGCGGCGAAGCGTCTGCGAGCACAGGGCCAACTGTCCGTAATCCACACGCATTCGACAAGCCTAATCCGGGGCTGCGCGCACGTCGCAAGCCCCCTGCGTGCTCGTTGGTTCACCCCGGCCTTGGGGCTGAGGGATCGGGCCGCTAGCCTGGGCGCATGGCTGACCTGCGTCTCGTCGAACTGTCCGCCGCCACGATCGTGGCCGTGAACACCCTGTCGCTCAAGCCCGGGCAGGAGCAGTTCCTCGCTCCCGTCAGCTACGGCATCGCCGCGACGGTGAGCAATCCCCAGACGTCGTGGCAGCGCGTGGTGCTCGACGGCGACGAGGTCGTCGGCTTCGTCAGCGCCAACTTCGACCCCGAGGCCCACGAGGAGCACTTCCGCTCCGTGCTGTGGCGCATCAACGTCGACGCCGATGAGCAGGGCCGCGGCGTCGGCAGCTACGCGATCGCCGCCGTCCTCGAAGAGGCACGCGGCCGCGGGATGGATCACGTCGACGTCATCTACGAGCCCGGCGTCGGCGGCCCCGAGGCCTTCTTCGAGCGCGTCGGCTTCGAGGCGGTCGGCGAGACCGAGTACGGCGAGGTCATCGCACGCATCGGCGTCTGACGCCTGCGGCACCGCCTGCACCTCGAACCACGGATGCCACGCTCCCCGCGACGCGGGAGGCGTGGCATCCGTCATTGCAACGTGCCCCGGAGGCTCTGCCTCACACCAGCGACTGGCGCCAGGCGGCGTGCAGCTGCGCGAACTTGCCCGTGCCCGCGATGAGGGCCGCGGGGGCGTCGTCTTCGATGATGCGGCCGTGCTCCATGACCAGCACGCGATCGGCGATCGCGACCGTCGAGAGGCGGTGGGCGATGATGATCGCGGTGCGGTCGGCGAGCAGGGTCTGCAGCGCGTCCTGGATCTGACGTTCGCTCGGAATGTCGAGCGACGCCGTCGCCTCGTCGAGGATCAGCACCGCGGGATCGGCGAGGAACGCGCGCGCGAACGAGATCAGCTGACGCTGACCCGCCGAGACGCGCCCACCGCGCTTGTTCACGTCGGTCTCGTAGCCGTCGGGCAGCTTCTCGATGAAGCCGTCGGCGCCCACGGCGCGCGCCGCCGCGCGGATCTCGTCCATCGTGGCGTCGGGCTTGCCCAGTGCGATGTTGTCGGCCACGGTCCCGCTGAACAGGTAGGCCTCTTGCGTGACCATGACGATCGCGCGGCGGAGGTCCTTCGGGTGCAACCGACGCAGGTCGACGTCGTCGAGGGTGACCGCCCCCTGCGAGGGGTCGTAGAAACGCGAGATGAGCTTCGCGAGCGTCGTCTTGCCGGCGCCCGTGGTGCCGACCAGGGCGATCGTCTGCCCCGCGGGGATGTCGAGCGAGAAGTTCGGCAGGATGACGCGACCTTCGGCGTAGCCGAAGGTGACCTCGTCGAAGCGCACGTGCCCCCGGGCGTTCCACAGGTCGACCGGGTCGCTGGGGTCGGGAACCGTCGGCTCCTCCTCGAGCACGCCCGACACCTTCTCGAGGGCGGCCGTGGCCGACTGGTAGGAGTTCAAGAAGAACGCGACCTCTTGCAGCGGCGAGAAGAAGTTGCGCACGTACAGCACCGCCGCCGTCAGCGCGCCGATCTCGAGCGGACCCGCGATGACACGGCCGCCGCCCCAGAGCAGCACCAGGGCGACCGACACCGCGGCCACGGCCATGATGCCGGGCTCGAAGGTGCCGAAGAGGCGGATCGAGCGCATGTTGACGTCGCGGTACGCGCCGGACAGGGCGCCGAAGTCCTCGTCGTTGCGGGGTTCCTTCCGGAAGGCCTTCACGGCGCGGATGCCGGTCATGGTCTCGACGAACTTCACGATGACCTGGGCGCTGATGACGCGCGACTCGCGGTAGATCACCTGCGACCGCCGGTAGAACCACCGCATGAGCAGGTACATCGGAATGCCCATGACGGTCAGGATCAAGCCCGACTGCCAATCGATGAGGAAGAGCGCCGCGAGCGTGAACAACCCGTACAGCACCCCCGACACCAGCTCGTTCAGACCGCCGTCGAGCAGCTCGCGGATCGTGTCGAGATCGCTCGTCTGACGCGAGATGATGCGGCCCGACGTGTACGACTCGTGGAACTCGAGGCTCAGCTTCTGCGTGTGCAGGAAGATGCGTTTGCGCAGATCCAGCATCACCGCCTGGGTGAGGCGTGCGGCGACGACGACGTACCACCCGATCAGCACGGCCCCGCCGATACCGGCGAGCAGGTACACCCCGACGACGCCGATGGTCGGCATCCAATCGCTCTGCTCGATGACGGCGGGCAGAGCGTTGTCGATGCCGTAGGCGATGAGCGCGGGGCCGGCGACGCGCAGCGCCGTCGACACGACGAGCACCGCCGCGGCGAGGATCAGCTGACCGCGCAGGGGCGACACGAGAGAGCCCAGCAGGCGGAGCGAGCGCTGCCGGATCGAGCGGCTCTCGGCGCTCGTGTAGTCGGAGCGGTCTTCGCCGCTGGTGCCGGAGACGGTTGCGGTGCTCATCGGGTCGCCTCCTTCTCGGTGAGGGCATCGTCGTCGGAGGTGGTGATGACGGGAATGGCGCCGGTGCGGGCTTCGCGTTCGGCCTCTTCGAGGCTCGAGATGACGTACCGGTAGTGGTCGCTCTCGCGCAGCAGATCGGAGTGCACTCCGACGGCGGTGACGCGGCCGTCTTCGAGCAATGCCACGCGATCGGCGAGCGTCACGGTCGACGGGCGGTGAGCCACCACCAGGGCGGTCGTGGAGCTGAGCACCTCGCGGAGCGCGTCTTCGACGAGCGCCTCGGTGTCGACGTCGAGCGCCGACAGCGGGTCGTCGAGCACGAGCACGGCGGGCCGCGCCGCGACCGCGCGGGCGAGGGCCAGACGCTGCCGCTGGCCGCCCGACAGGCTGAGGCCCTCTTCGCCGATCACGGTGTCGAGGCCGTCGGGCAGCTCGTAGACGAAGTGCGCCTGGGCGACCTGCAGAGCTTCGCGCAGGACCTCCTCGGCCTCGTCGGACCCCGGAGTGAGGTCTTCTCGGCCGAGCAGGATGTTGTCGCGCACGGTCTGCGAGAACAGCGTCGCGTCTTCGAAGGCCATGCCCACGTGACGGCGCAGCTCGGCGAGCGTCAGGTCGCGCACGTCGACGCCGTCGATCAGCACGCGGCCGCCGGTGACGTCGTACAGGCGCCCCGGCAGGGTGGTCAGCGTGGTCTTGCCCGAACCGGTGAGTCCGACCAGGGCCATGGTCTCGCCGGGCCGCAGCACCAGGTCGATGCCGTCGAGAAGGTCGGGCTCGGTGGCCGCCGCATCCTGGTAACGGAAGTGCACGTCCTCGAACGTGAGTTCACCGCGGGGTGCGGTCAGGGTGCGCGGGTTCTCGGGATCGACGATGGTGTTCTGCTCGTCGAACACCTCGAAGATGCGGTCGGTCGCCGTGCGGGCGTCGAGCAGGAACGAGAAGAGGAAGCCGATGGACTCCATGGGCCACCGCAGCACGGTCGCCATCGCGAAGAACGCGACGAGCTCGGCGACCTGCAGCTGCCCGAGCTGCGTCAGCACGATGCCGGCGCCCAGGCACACGGCGAACGCGATGTCGGGCAGCAGCACCAGGAAGAACCAGATCCAGCCGACGGCGCGTGCCTTGTCGATCTCGGTCTCGCGCAGCGACTCGGCCTGGCGGGTGAACTTCTGCAGGGCGTGCCGGCCCCGGCCGAAGGCCTTGAGGACCCGGATGCCGTGGACGCTCTCTTCCACGGCGGTGGCGAGGTCGCCGGCCTGATCCTGGCTCTGACGGGTCAGCGCGCCGTACCGCTTCTCGAACCGGAAACCGACGTAGATGACGGGCGCGGAGGTGACGAGGAACAGCGCGCCGAGCAGCCAGTGCCACCGGAACAGCAGGACGGCGCCGATGACGATGGTCAGCATGTTGACCACGAGCAGGATGACGCCGAAGGCGAGCCAGCGGCGCAGCATGCTGATGTCCTGCATCATGCGCGAGAGCAGCTGACCCGACTGCCACCGGTCGTGGAACGCCACCGGAAGACGCTGCAGCCGCGAGTAGAACGATTGGCGCAGGTCGTACTCGACCTTGGTGGCCGGCCCGAGCACGAACCAGCGACGCAGCCACACCATCGCGGCTTCGGCGAGGCCGAGGCCGAGCACGGCCAGCGATCCCCACACGAGCGCGGTCGGGTCGAGCGAGGCGATGGGACCGGCGACGATCTGTTCGAGAACGAGGGGGATCGCCAGGGCCAGCAGGCTCGCGACGAGCGCGGTGCCGGCACCGGCGATGAGGCGCGGCAGCACCGGGCGAGCGATGGGGAGAAGGCGCGCGAGGGCGCGCGGCGTGGAGAGGTGCGGGCGGGGCGTGGAGGTGGTCATGATCCTCGAGGAGTCGAAGCGGGCGCCGGGATCGGGCGCGGAGGGGGAAGCCGTGAAGCGGCGCGACGAAGATCGTCGCGCGGGGCGGAACGGACGCGCCGGAGCGCGGAACGCGGGGCCCTAGGCGGATCGGCCGGGGCGCGCGACGACGAAGGGCGCGGCAACCGGGGCGACGGGGGCGTCGATTCGGTACATGGCATCCTCCTTGGTCGGCGTGAGCCACCGCGGGGGGACGGCAGCCCTCCAGAGTATCCCTGAGCGAAGCTCGGGGGCAAGAGTGTCTTCCGGGCCTCGATCGTCAGGCCGCCGACTCGCGCGCCAGCAGGCTCTCTTTCACCGGCGTGCCCCACGCGAAGCCGCCCATCGTCCCGTCACCGCGGAGCACCCGGTGACAGGGCACGAAGAGCGCGACGGCGTTGCGCGCGCAGATGGATGCCGCGGCGCGCACCGCCGACGGCGCCCCCAGGGCGGCGGCGAAGCCGGTGTAGGTGAGCGTGGTCCCGGCCGGAATGCGCCGAAGGGCCTCCCACCCGGTCCGCTGCAGCGGGGTGCCCCACTGGGCGACGGCGACGGAGTCGATGGCGGCGATGTCTCCGTCGTAGTACGCGCGCACCGCCTCGGCCGCCGCGGTCTCGCCGGCGACGATGTCGGCCGGCCGACGTTCGGGGCGGAGCCGCGCGAGCACGGCGTCGGTGTCGGCGGTCCAGCCCGAGACGATCACCCGATCGGCGTCGTCGGCGAGGATCGCGAACGACCCGTCGGGGGTGTCCAGGAACTGGAGGGTGGCGGTGCTCATTCGGATCGCTCGCTTTCAGGCGCGGGAGGGGAAGAAGGAAGGACCACATCGACAACCCCGACGTCGGCGCGGGTGCTCGTCGTCCGCCGGCGCGGGCGCGTCACGGCGGCCGCCGCGGCCGTCTCGGCCGGGGAGCGCCATGCCTGGGTCACCGGGGCGGCGTACCAGTAATGCGCCATCGCGTAGCTGCGCCAGGGCGCCAGGCGCTCCGACCACGCGGTGAAGCCCGCGGGGTCGGACGGCAGCCCCAGCGCCGCCGCGCCGGCCCGGGCGGCCACGTCGCCGGGGAGCAGCACGTCGGGGTCGCCGAGCACGCGCATGCGCACGTAGTCGGCGGTCCACGGCCCGATCCCGCGCCGGGCGAGGAGCCTGGCGCGCTGCTCCGTGGCGTCATCGCCGGCACCGAGTTCGAGGGTGCCGTCGCTGAGTGCCGCGGCAGCCTCGACGATGGCGCGCATGCGGGCAGCGGGTCCGCGCAGCACCTCGAGACCCCGTTCCGCGATCGCCGCCGGCGTCGGGAAGAGGGTCATCGCCTCGGGGCCGACGGCGACCCGCTCGCCGAGTTCGGCTGACAGACGGCCCTGCATCGTGCGGGCGGCGGCGACGCTGATCTGCTGCCCGATCATGGCGCGCAGCAGCATCTCGTCGGCGTCGACGGCCCCGGGCACCCGGACACCGGGGATGGCGGCCACGGCGGGGGCGAGCTCGGGATGCCGGGCCAGGGCCTCATCGATCGCGAGCGGATCGGCGTCGAGGTCGAACAATCGCCGAATGCGCGAGATGAGGGTGCCGAGGTCGGCCAGGGCCGACAGCCGCGCTCGCAGACGCAGCCGCCCGTCTTCGGCGAGGCGCACCTCGAACCAGGCCGGACCGCCGGGCAGCCGCACGACCCGCGCGAACGAACGGTCGTCGCCCTGCTCGACACCGGGGATGGCGTGCGCCCTCATCCACCCGAAGAGACCGGTCGTGTCGATCGGTCCTCGCACGGGCAACGCGAGGTCGATCTCACCCGCCGACGCCTCGATGCCGGAGGCGTGCGAGCGTCGAGCGCGCAGGTCGCGCGGAGGCATGCCGAACACCTCGCCGATCGTCTCGGTGAACTGCCGGATGCTCGTGAACCCCGCCGAGAACGCGACATCGGCCGACGACAGGTCGGTGCCCACGAGCAGAGTGCGAGCCGTATGTGCGCGGTGCGCGCGGGCGAGGGCCAGGGGCCCGGCGCCGAGCTCCGCGGCGAGCAGACGCGTGAGATGGCGCGACGAATAGCCGAGGCGCCGGGCCAGACCGGGGACACCCTCGCGATCGACGACGCCGTCGGCGATGAGACGCATCGCGCGCGCCACGACGTCTCCGCGCACGTCCCACTGGGGCGAGCCGGGAGCGGCCTCGGGCAGACATCTCTTGCACGCGCGGTAGCCCGCCTCGTGGGCTGCGGCCGACGTGGCGTAGAAGGTGACGTTCTCTTCGTTCGGCGTGCGTGCGGGGCAGCTCGGGCGGCAGTAGATGCGGGTGGACCGCACGGCCGTGACGAACTGCCCGTCGAAGCGTCGGTCACGCGACTGGATGACGCGATAGCGCTCGGCGAAGCCCGGAGCGTCGGCCACGGTGGGGGTCATGGCATCCACCCTGCCACCGACCTCCGACATCGGCTGGCGGAAATCGGACACGGCCGTGAGGCGCGCCCGCCGCCCCCACGCGCCCCCGTCGCGAGACGCCGTCTCGCGCAGGACGACCGCCCCGGCCCCGCGCCCGCACGAGCACGAACGCCCGAGCTGGCGAGGCGCTGCGCGCGGCCTGTCGACGGCAACCGGGGGCCTGCCGCTCCGCGCGCAACCCCTGCGTGATGTCGGTGGCCGTCGATAGCGTGAGGATCATGAGCGAACGCGAATACGACCTCATCGTCATCGGTGCCGGCCCCGTCGGCGAGAACGTGGCCGACCGTGCCGTGCAGGCCGGTCTCACCGCCGCGATCGTCGAGTCCGAACTCGTCGGCGGCGAGTGCTCGTACTGGGCGTGCATGCCCTCGAAGGCCCTGCTGCGCAGCGCCGCTGCCCTGCGCGCGGCCCGCGACGTCGACGGAGCCCGGCAGGCCGTCACCGGCGACCTCGACGTCGCCGCCGTGCTGCGCCGCCGCGACACCATGACCAGCGGATACGACGACTCCGGCCAGGTCGAATGGTTGCAGGGCGCGGGGATCGACCTCGTGCGCGGACACGGCCGCCTCTCCGGCGAGAAAACCGTTCGCGTGACCGCCGACGACGGCTCCACGACCGATCTCGTCGCGCGTCACGCCGTCGCCGTCTGCACCGGTACCGCCGCACTCCTGCCCGACATCCCGGGCCTCGCCGACATCTCGCCCTGGACCAGCCGCGAAGCCACCGCCGTGCAGCAGGTGCCCGGCTCGCTCGCCATCATCGGCGGGGGCGTGGTCGGCGCCGAGATGGCGACCGCGTTCCAGAGCCTCGGCACCGACGTCACGATCATCGCCCGCTCCGGCCTGCTCGGCGGCAACGAGCCGTTCGCCGGAGAGCTGGTCGCATCGTCGCTCCGCGACCGCGGCGTGACCGTCAAGAACGGAGCGGATGCCACGGCAGCCCGCCGCGACGGCGAAGGACGCGCGGTGCTCGATCTCTCCGACGGCACCACCGTCACGGCCGACGAGGTCCTCGTCGCGGTCGGTCGCACTCCGCGCACCGGCGATCTCGGATTGGATGCCGTGGGCCTCGAGGCCGACACCTGGCTCGACGTCGACGACACCCTGCTCGTACGCGGGTTCGATTGGCTCTACGCCGTGGGCGACGTCAACCACCGCGCTCTCCTCACCCACCAGGGCAAGTACCAGGCGCGGGCGGCGGGCGACGTGATCGCGGCGCGTGCGCAGGGCGGCGAGGTCGACGACGCCCCGTGGGGTGCCCACGTCGCCACGGCCGATCACGACGCCGTCCCCCAGGTCACCTTCACCGACCCCGAGGTCGCCTCGGTCGGTCTCACCGCCAAGAAGGCCGAGCAGAAGGGCCTGAACGTGAAGGTGCTCGACTACGACCTCGCGAGCATCGCCGGGTCGAGCGAGCAGTCCGACTCCTACGTGGGCCAGGCCCGCGCGATCGTCGACCTCGACCGGGGAGTGCTCGTGGGCGCCACGTTCGTCGGACCCGACATCGCCGAGCTGCTGCACTCCGCCACGATCGCGATCGTCGGCGAAGTGCCCGTGAAGCGCCTCTGGCACGCGGTGCCGTCGTACCCGACGGTCAGCGAGGTCTGGCTGCGGCTGCTCGAGACGCTCGGGCGCGACTCGGCCTGACACCGACCCGCGCGGGTGGGGCTTCGCGTGCACTGGGCCTCGCGTGCGCCGGGCTTCGCGTGCACCGGGCTCCACGCGCACTGATGAGCTCACGCGCGTCGCGCTAGGGTCGCTGCATGTCCCGCAGCGTCGCCCTCATCCGCGGTGTCGGCGGTCCCACGGCGCTGAAGATGGCCGCGCTGCGCGAGGTGTTGGCATCCGCGGGTCTCGGTGGGGTCGAGACGCTGCAGGTCGCGGGGAACGTCGTGGTCGACGACGCCGGACGCTCCCCCGGCGACATCGCCTCGGTGGTGCGTGAGGCGGTGCGCGGGGCGTTCGGATTCGATCTGCCGGTCATCGTGCGCACGCACGCCGAGCTGGCCGCCAGCCGCGCCCGCAACCCCTACGCCCATGCCCCGGAGGGCCGCTGGGTGCAGACGGTGTTCCTCGACGCGAGACCCGCCGCCCGGCTCGAGCTGCCGGACGGCGTGCCCGAAGAGGCGGTGCTCGACGGCCGAGAGGTCTTCGTGCGCTATCCCGAGGGCATCGGCGGGTCGAAGCTGCAAGCGGGCTGGTTCGAGAAGCGCCTCGGCGTCACCGGCACCGCACGCAACGCCAACACCGTCGCGAAGCTCATCGCGATGAGCGCCTGACGCGCGCCCGCCGCCCCGTGTCTGCCGCGCGCATCCGCGCCACCCCGGCCGCGCAGGTAAACGCTGTTCCTGCGGATAAACGCGGCGACAGCGCGTTTATGCGCAGAATCAGCGTTTATGCCTCAGCCCGCGCTCACACCGCGGCCCGAGTGCGCGACCGCGCCGCGCCCGGCACGCATCCGCCACCCGCGCCGCCGCGCGGCACGCATCCCGGACCACGCCGACCCCGCGCATAAACGCTGTTCCTGCGGATAAACGCGGCGACAGCGCGTTTATGCGCACGAATAGCGTTTATGCATCGGGGGCGCCTACCCGCCGCCCCACACCCGCCCCACACCCACGCCGCGCCGACGCCACGCCGCCAACGCCACCCCGCCCACGCCCACGCCCAGCCACCCACACACACACACACACACACACACACCACAACGCCGCCGCAACCGAAGCTGCGACGGCGTCGACCGTGAGGCGAGGGCTCAGTGGAAGAAGTGACGCTCCCCCGTGAAGAACATCGTCACGCCGGCCGCGCGGGCGGCGTCGACGACCTCGGCATCGCGCACCGAGCCGCCGGGCTGGATGATCGCCGAGATGCCGGCGTCGATCAGCACCTGGGGGCCGTCGGCGAAGGGGAAGAAGGCGTCGGATGCCGCGATGGAACCGGCTGCGCGGTCGCCGGCGCGCTCGACGGCGAGACGGCACGAGTCGACGCGGTTGACCTGGCCCATGCCGATCCCGACGGTGGCCGATCCCTGGGCGAGCACGATCGCGTTCGACTTGACGGCGCGGCACGACTTCCACGCGAAGATCAGGCTCTCCATGTCGGCCTCGGCGGGACGCTCGCCCGAGACGAGCTCCCAGTTCTTCGCGACCGATTCGATGTCGTCGGGGAAGCGGTCGGCGTCCTGCAGCAGCAGGCCGCCCGACACGAGCCGCACGTCCATGCGCTCCTGCTGCCAGTCTGCGGGCAGGCTCAGCACGCGCAGGTTCTTCTTGAGCTTGAACACCTCGAGCGCTTCGGGTTCGAAGTCGGGGGCGATGATGACCTCGGTGAAGATGTCGCGCAGGTTCTCGGCCATCTTCAGCGTGACCGTGCGGTTCGCGGCGATGACGCCGCCGAAGGCCGAGACCGGGTCGCACTCGTGGGCGCGCAGGTGTGCCGAGGCGATGGGGTCGAGGGCGTTGGGCGCGGCGACGGCGATCCCGCACGGGTTGGCGTGCTTGATGATCGCGACGGCCGGCTTCACCATGTCGAAGGCGGCGCGGAGCGCGGCGTCGGCGTCGACGTAGTTGTTGTACGACATCTCCTTGCCCTGCAGCTGCGTGGCCTGGGCGATGCCGTGGCCACCGACGCGCGAGTAGATCGCGGCGCGCTGGTGCGAGTTCTCGCCGTAGCGCAGCGTCGACAGGCGCTCGGCCTGGATGGTCAGGTGCGCGGGCAGGTCGATGTCGTCGGCGAGGGTGCCCTCGGCGAACCAGGTCGACACGGCGGTGTCGTACGCGGCGGTGTGCGAGAACGCGCGGGCGGCGAGCTCGCGGCGCTGCACGAGGTTGGTGCCGCCCTGGGACTGCAGGGCGTCGATGATCGCGGGGTACGACTCGGGCGAGACGACGATGGCGACGTTGGCGTGGTTCTTGGCCGCGGCGCGCACCATGGCGGGACCGCCGATGTCGATCTGCTCCACGACGTCGTCACCCTCGGCACCGGATGCCACGGTCTCGACGAACGGGTACAGGTTGACCACGACCAGCTCGAACGGGCGGATGTCGAGCTCCTCCAACTGCGCCTCGTGCGAGGCCAGACGCAGGTCGGCGAGCAGTCCGGCGTGCACCTTGGGGTGCAGCGTTTTCACGCGACCGTCGAGCGACTCGGGGAAGCCGGTGACGGCGGCGACGTCGACGACGTCGTAGCCGGCGTCGCGGATGGTCGAGGCGGTCGACCCGGTCGAGACGATCTCGACGCCGGCGGCGGCGAGGGCTTCGGCCAGCACCAGCAGGTGGGTCTTGTCGCTCACCGAGACCAGCGCCCGGCGGATGGGGACGACGTCGCGGGGACGGTAGTCGGCGGGGTCGTGGCGGGGTCCGGCCATGGCTTTCGGCTCCTGTGTCTCGAGTCGGATTCGGGTGCACGACGGGCCGGGGCCCGGCGGGCGGGTCAGGCGGTTCGGGATGCCGGGGCGGCGAGGTCGAGGTCGCCCTCGGCGATGCGACGGACGACGTCGATGAGCAGACGTCGTTCGACGGGCTTGATGCGTTCGTGCAGGGCGTCTTCGTCGTCGCCGGCCAGCACGGGGATGCGCTCCTGGGCGAGGATCGGCCCCGTGTCGACGCCGGAGTCGACGACGATGACACTGGCTCCGGTCTGCGTCACGCCGGCGGCCAGCGCGTCGCGCACACCGTGCGCGCCGGGGAACTCGGGCAGGTACGCGGGGTGCGTGTTGATGATGCGGGGTTCCCACTCGGCGACGAGGTCGGCCGGCAGGAGCCGCATCATGCCGCTCAGCACGACGAGGTCGGGCTGCCAGACAGCGAGCTGGGCTCCGAGCTCGGCGCCCCACTGCTCGCGGGAGGCGAAGGCGCTGTATGGCACCAGGAAGGTGGGGATGCCGAAGTGCTCGGCGTGCGCGAAGCCGTCGGCCTCGCGATCAGCGCCGACCGCGACCACGCGCGCCGGGAAGTCGGGGGCGGCAGCCGCCTCGAGCAGGGCGCGGAGGTTGGAGCCGGTGCCGGAGATGAGGACGGCGACCGTGAGCACGCGCTCAGTCTACGCAGGTGCGTCGGAGCCCGTGGAGCCGCGGGATGGGCGACGTGGGGCGACCCGCGTCGGCCGCTCCGTCAGCGTCGACCCGCGGGACCCTTGTCGCCGTCGTCGGGATTCGCCCAGGCGGCGCGGATGCGCGCGCGCACCTCGTCGTCGTCGAGCGCGGTCGACGGTGCGTGATCGGCGTCCTCGGGGCCGCGGTACGCGCTGGGCCAGACGTCGGAGGCGATGCCGGTTCCGGGCGCCGACACGAGGGGCGCGGGTCCGGTCGCGTGCTCGTCACGGTCGAAGGGAACGTGGGCGCGGGGCGAGAACGACAATTCCGGGGTCTCGTCGCGCTCGTCTCGGACGCGCGGGGGAAGGTCGTCGGCGGCGGCGCCGAAGCGGGGGCTCAGCAGCAGGATCGCCAGCCCCAGCAGCACCTCGAGACCGAGGGCGAGGGCGAGGGGGCCGGGCTGCGGGCCCGTGTCGGCGAGGCGACCGGGTCCGAGCGAACCAGCCGAGACGAGCGCGGCGAGCGCGCCCGCACCACCGGTGAGCGCGGCGACGACGACCGTGAGCGTCAGCCGGGGGCCGATCGGTTCGGGGTCGGTGGTCACCGGCATCCGGGAACGCAGGATCCAGCCGGCGAGGGCTCCGACGCCGATCGGCAGCAGCACGAGCAGCAGCAGCCACGACGAGGTCGAGTCCGGCACCGCGCCGAGCACGGGGATGCCGGGGAGGGCACCGACCTGCGTGGCGGCCGGGGTGATGGCGGTGTCGGTGCCCAGCGCGAACCCGGGGCCGGCGACGAACGACACCGCCCACAGCACCAGGGTCGGCAGGTACATGAGCTGGCCGAGGGCGATGACGGTGGCGCCGATGGCATCCGCGTTGCTGGCCTGGTAGATACCGATCACCTGCGTCGAGCGGGCGATGAGTCCCACCACCACGACGATCCCGCCGACTCCCACGAGCCCCAGCGTCGTGAGCGCGAGACCGCGCAGCGCAAGCGCGGGCACCGTCGCCCAGGCGCCGGGGAGGCGCTCGACCCGTTCCCGCAGGGCGTCGATGGGTCCGCCGTCGCCGACCCGCCACGCTCCGACGATCGCGCCGACGAACGACGGCACCAGGAACAGCAGCGACGGCAGCAGGATGGCCGGCCAGGTCTCGGATGCCACGAGCGCGGCGTTTCCGGTCAGGGCGACGAGGGTCGCGATGCCGGCGAAGACGACGGAGCCCGACAGCCAGCCGCTGAGCGCGGCGCCGGCCTCGCCCGCGCGGGCGCCCGAGCGGGCGGCGAACAGGGCCGTGAACGTGGCGAACGCCAGGGGCGCGAGCGACAGGGTGAAGCTCGCGAACGAGGGATCGATGCCGGTGGCGGCGAGGTAGGTGTCGGGCAGCGTCACCGTGATCGGCACGAGATGGCCGAGGTGCCAGACCGCGGCGGTCGTGGGCCACAGGGCTCCCCAGTCGGGGCTTCCCACGCCGACCACCCACAGCAGCGCGAGGGGGGCGAGGACCACGGCGATACCGCCCGCGGCGGCCAGGATGGCGTCGAGAGCGGCCAGGAGGGCGACGAGAAGGCGATGCATGGGCGACTGTGAGCGTACCCGCGTCGGCTCGGCGCACCTTTCAGGCGCGGCGGCGAGGGCGCACTCCGCGCGGCGTCGTTGCGCGTCGACGCCTCCGCGGGCGACCGTCCGCACGCAGTCCGGAACCGCGGCGCGGCGGCGTCCCGTACACGCTCACCGACGGCACGACCGGCGTGCCTCCCGCGCCGTCACCCGTGGGCGAGCGTCTCCCCCGCGCGCGCCGCACGCGCCGACGCCCACCGCTCCCACACGACCCGCGCCAGCCGCGGATCCGCTCCGATGGGTGCGCTCGTCAGGTCGGCGCCGGCCTTCTCGATCACGCGCGAGAAGTGTCCCGGCGCGAGCACGTAGCTCGCCGCCACCGTCGGCCGTCCGGCGGCGCGCGCCGTGTGCACGGCATCCGGGATGCGGGGTTCGGATGCCGCGGCGTACGCGGTCACGACGGGCCCGGCGATACCGGCCTCCGTCAACAGCTCGGCCATGCGCTCCACGTCGACGACCGCCCCGGGGCGCGTGGAGCCGGCCGCGGCCAGCACGACGGTGTCGTCGACGCCCGCTCCGGTGGCGCGCACGCGGTCGACGAGGATCTCGGCCAGCACCGGGTGCGGACCGAGCGCGGGGGCGATGGGCAGGCCGTCGGCGGCGTCGACGAGGTCTACCTCGGTGTGGTACCCGGTCGACAGCAGCAGCGGCACGATGACGATGTCGGAGGTGCGCTCGCGCGCGGCGGCGACGACGTCGGTGACGTAGGGCGCGTGCACGTCGACGTAGGCCTCGTGCACCTCGACGCCCTCGGGGGCGGTCTCGCGCAGCACGTCGAGCAGGGCGCGCACGACGACGCGGCCCTCGTCGAAGCGGGTGCCGTGGGCGCAGGCGATGAGAACGGCGGTCATCGATCCTCCTCGTCGATCACGTCGATGCGGTAGCCGCGCTTGTAGACGGTGCGGATCAGGTCGAGGTCGCCGAGCGCGTCGCGCGTGCGAGCGACGGCGACTTCGACCGCGTGCCCGCTGGATTCGGCGCTCGAGAGCGCGGCGACGAGGTCGGCCCGCGACACCACGGCGCCCGGCACGCGGGCCAGGGCCCGGAAGATCTCGACGCCGGTGCGCGGAAGCGGGGTCAGGACCCCGTCGACCACGATCCCCGACGAGCGGATGCCGAGCTGCCCCGACGTCGTGGGGATGACCCGCGCGTCGACGCCGCCGTAGTGCGTGACGACGGCGCGCACGAGGGCGCCCAGGCGTCCGCGGTCGGGCACGAGGGGGTCGATCCCCGCCTCGATCAGCGGGGCGGCGGTGATGGGTCCGACGGCCGCCACCAGCACGTGGCCGTTTCGGGCTCGGGATGCCACTCCCTCGAGCGCCTCGGCACGCTCGGCGGCGAGCAGCCACTCGCGTGCCGCGGGAGCCGAGGTGAAGAGCACGGCGTCGATCTCGCCGCGCGCGACCTGGCGGGTCGATGCCGCGACGACCTCGGGGTCGGGGGGTGGGCCCCAGCGGTAGATGGTGAGGCTCGTGACGCGGGCACCGGCCGCCTCGAACGCTTCGTCGAGGCCGTCGGCGCCGGAGCCGTGGTGCTGCACGGCGATGTGCAGCCCGTCGAGGCCTTCGGCGACGAGGAAGTCGCGCAGTTCGGCCGCCGTCTCGCTCTCGGCGACCCAGTCGGCCTCGAATCCGGCCTGCTGGATGGCGCCGCGGGCCTTGGGTCCGCGCGCCACGATGCGGGCGCGGTGCAGCACCGTGGCCAGCTCGTCGTGCACGCCCGCCTCGTCGGCGGTCTCCATCCAGGCGCGGAAGCCCACGCCCGTGGTGGCGACGACCACGTCGGGCGGGTCGGCGACCAGCTGTCGCGTCTGGGCGATGAGCTCGTCGTCGTCGACGTGCGGCACGATCGTGAGCGCCGGGGCCACGCGCACGCGTGCCCCGTGCCGTTCGAGCGCGGCCGACAGCTCCCCCGACCGACGGTCGACGGGAAGCAGCACCGTGCACCCCTGGAGCACCGTGCTGATCGTCCGCGCGGGTGTCGTCACCCGATGCCCTCGCCGTGCGACGCGGCGACGGGCACCGCCGCCGCCGGCAGCAGCAGGTCGGCGCGGGCGACCTCGCCGAACACGAGCACCGCGGGGTTGGCGAGGCGGTGGGTCTCGGCATCCTGGATCGCGGTGCCGAGGGTCGTGCGGATGGTGCGCTGCTGGGGCGTGTGGCCGTTCTCGACGAAGGCGACGGGGCGGGTCTCGGGAGCACCGGCGGCGCGGGCCGCCGACACGAAGCGCGCCAGCGCGCTCACACCCATGAGGGCGACGACCGTCGCGGTGTCGTCACGGAGCGCGGCGAGGGTGGCCTCGCTCGGGGCATCCTGACCGTTCACGACGTGAAGCGTACCGGCCACACCGCGATGCGTCACGGGGACCCCCGCCGCCGCGGGAACAGCGATGGCGCTGGAGATGCCCGGAACGACCTCGACCGGGATGCCGGCGGCCCGGCACGCGATGACCTCTTCGCCGCCCCGGCCGTAGACGAACGGGTCGCCACCCTTGAGCCGCACGACCCGCAGGCCCTTCGCCGCGCGGTCGACGATGATCGCGTTGATCTCGTCCTGCGGCACGGGGTGATGCTGCGGGCGCTTGCCCACGTCGACCAGCTCGACGTCGTCGCCGAGCTCGGCGAGCACGCCGGTGGGCCCGAGGCGGTCGTGCACGACGACGTCGGCCTCGGCCAGCAGCGCACGGGCGCGCACCGTCATCAGGTCGATCGGGCCGGGGCCGCCGCCGACGAGCGCCACGCTCCCCACGAGCGGGCGACGTCGACGGCGGAGCGGGAGGGCGCCTTCGGCGAGGCGCTGGGCGATCGCGTCGCGGACGGCGACGGTGCGACGCGGGTCGGCGCCGGCGGTCGAGACCACGCCGACCATCACGTCGCCGCTGGTGGTCTCGGCCGCCAGGCGCGCGGTGCCCCGGCCCCCGTGCCCGGCGTTGACGCACCACACGCGCCGTTCTTCGGCGGCGTCGACGACGACGGCGTCGATCGCCGCGTCGCCGGTGGCCGTGTGGCAGAACCAGGCGTCGTCGAGGTCGGAGGCCGCGAAGGGGCGCGCGTGCCACTCGATCGCGCCCGATGCTGCGAGGGCGCTCAGCCGCTCGGTGGCGACCGGGGCGACGAGCAGCACCCGCGCTCCGGCCGCGCGAAGCCGGGTGATGCGTCGCTCCGCGACGCTCCCCGCCCCCACGCACACCACGAGACGGTCGGTGAGGTCGAGTCCTGCGAGAGCGATCATCGGGGGTCTCCTTCTGCGGTGGGGACGGCGGGGACGATTCTGACGAGCACGTCGCCGTCGCTGACGGCGACGGGGTGCACGCGCACGATCAACGGCGCCTTGCCCTGGGTGTCGAGGCAGGTGCCGGTGCGCAGGTCGAACACCTGCTTGTACATCGGCGAGGCCACGGTGGGAACCCCCGCGCGGTCGCCGACGATGCCCCGCGCCAACACGGCGGCACCGCTGAACGGGTCGATCTGGTCGGTGGCGTAGATGCGGCCGTCGAAGGTGCGGAACAGCGCGATCTGGTGGCCGTCGACGAGGGCGGCGACCCCGCGCTCGACGAGCAGATCGTCGACGCGGCAGATGCGCGTCCAGCCGGGCGCGGGCGCCGGAGCAGTGGACAGCGCAGTGGTGGGCAGCGCAGCGGCGGGGGTCTCGGCATCCGGGGTCATGGCATCCGTTTCCGCGGTCTCGACGATCGTCATGCGCGCACCGCCAGCGTCGTCCCGCCGATGAAGACCGCCCCCGACGAGCGCTCCTCGTCGGTGGCGGGGCGGGGCTGTCCGCGCTCCGCGACGTACGCGAGCGAGGGGTCGGCGACCTCGGGGGCGTTGACGAAGCTCTGGAACCGCTTGAGCCTCTCGGGGTCGGCGAGGGTCGCCGCCCACTCGTCCTCGTAGTTGTCGATGTGCGCGGCCATGGCGCGGTCGAGGTCTTCGCCGATGCCGAGCGTGTCGTCGAACACGACGCCCTTCAGCGCGTCGAGGCCCCCCTCGTAGTCCTCCATCCACGGCGCGGTGCGCTGCAGCCGGTCGGCCGTGCGGATGTAGAACATCAGGAACCGGTCGATCGCCTGCAGCAGAGCGTCGTCGTCGAGCCCCTCGGCGAACAGCACCGCGTGCCGCGGGGTGAAGCCTCCGTTGCCGCCGACGTACATGTTCCAGCCGGCCTCGGTGGCGATGATCCCGACGTCCTTGCCGCGGGCCTCGGCGCACTCGCGCGCGCAGCCCGAGACGCCGAACTTGATCTTGTGCGGGGAGCGCAGGCCGCGGTAGCGCAGCTCGAGCTGCACGGCCATGCCGACGGAGTCCTGCACGCCGTAGCGGCACCACGTCTGTCCCACGCACGACTTCACCGTGCGGAGGGACTTGCCGTAGGCCTGCCCCGACTCGAAGCCCGCGTCGACCAGGCGGCGCCAGATGTCGGGCAGCTGGTCGAGGCGCGCCCCGAACATGTCGATGCGCTGACCGCCGGTGATCTTCGTGTAGAGCCCGAAGTCACGCGCGACCTCGCCGATCACCACGAGCCCCTCGGGCGTGATCTCGCCCCCCGCGATGCGCGGGACGACGCTGTAGCTGCCGTCGCGCTGGATGTTCGCCATCACGTGGTCGTTGGTGTCCTGCATCGTCGCGAGCTCACCGTCGAGCACGTGGCCGGAGTACAGACTCGCCAGGATGCTCGCAAGCGCCGGCTTGCAGATGTCGCAGCCGCGGCCGGTGCCGAAGCGCTCGACGATCGACGTGAAGGTGCGCAGCTCCGACACCCGCACGGCGTCGAAGAGCTGGGCGCGGGTGAACGAGAAGTGCTCGCACAGGCCGGTCGACACTTCTTTTCCGGATGCCGCCAGCTCGGTCGCCACGAGCTTCTTCACGAGCGTGAAGCACGAGCCGCACGCCGCCCCCGCCCTCGTGCAGGCCTTGACCTCGGCGGCATCCGCGCAGTCGTGCTCGGTGACGGCGTCGCGCACGGTGCCGGCGGTGACGCCGTTGCACGAGCAGACGATGGCGTCGGCGGGCAGGTCGCCCTGCGGGGCGGGCGCGAGATCCGACGGCATGAGGTACGCGGCCGGATCGCCGCCCAGAGCGCGACCGACCAGCGGACGCAGCGACGTGTACGCCGAGGCGTCGCCGACCAGGATGCCGCCGAGCAGCGTCTGCGCGTCGTCGCTCAGCACGAGCTTCTTGTAGACGCCCGATACCGGGTCGGCGTAGGTGACGTCGAGGGCGTTCGGCGTCTCGGCGAACGCGTCGCCGAAGCTGGCGACCTCGACACCCGAGAGCTTGAGCTTGGCCGAGGTGTCGAAGCCGTCGAACTGGGCCTCGCCGCCGAGCAGGCGGGTCGCGGCGACCTCGGCCATGGCGTAACCCGGGGCGACGAGGCCGATGCACTGGCCGTCGAAGCTGGCGACCTCGCCGATCGCCAGGATCGAGGGGTCGGAGGTGTCGCAGCCCGCATCGATCACGACGCCGCCCCGGGCATCGACCCGCAGTTCCGCGACGCGGGCGAGTTCGTCACGCGGGCGCACGCCGACCGTGAACACGACGATGTCGACGGCCTCCCACGTGCCGTCGCGCAGCTCCACGCCGCACACGGCGCCGGAGGCATCGGCATCCACCCGGGTCGTCACCGAGCTCGTGCGCACCTCGATGCCGCGGGATTCGATGAGTCGCTGCAACGCCTTCGCGCCACCCAGGTCGAGCTGCGCCGACATGAGCCGCTCGTTCGACTGCAGCACGAACGGCGACACTCCCTCGGCCTGCAGGGCACCGGCGGCCTCGAGGCCGAGAAGGCCGCCGCCGACGACGGCGCCGCGCAGGGGACGGCCGAGCTGCGCCGAACGCCGCGCGACCCAGTCGCGCATCGCGACGACGTCGTCGAGCGTGCGGTAGACGAAGCAGCCACGGTGGTCGAAGCCGTCGAGCGCGAGGCGGGCGGCGTACGACCCCGTGGCGAGCACGAGGCGGTCGTAGTCGTAGGTCGACCCGCCCGCGGTGGTGACGGTGCGATTCGCGCGGTCGATGGCGGTGACACGGGCGTCGGTGTGGACCCGGACCCGCTCGTGGTCGAGCACCGCGGGGTCGAGCGAGAGCTGCTCGGGGCTCTTGCCGGTGAAGTACCCGGTCAACCCCACGCGATCGTAGGGCCCGCGGGCCTCGTCGCCGAGGACGGTGACCGACCAGCGTCCGTCGGTGTCGCGCCGGGTGAGACTCTCGACGAAGCGGTGCGCCACCATGCCGGCCCCCACGACGACGACCGAACCGGATGTCGCGGGGTGGAGCATGTCGTCACCGTACGCGGCGGACTTTGCGCGGCGGTCAGCGGCGTGTTTCGCGCCGGTTGCGGTGTGTGAGCGGGCCATGCCCCGACGCTAAGCAGCGGACGTTTCCCCCGCCGTCGCGCGGGCGTTACCCGCGGCGAACGTTTCTCTCACGCGGCGGCGGTGTTCATGTGAGGTTTGGCTCCCCGGCATCCGTCGCGCGTCGTCCCCTGTTGAGTGTCCGAGACACGCCGCGTTCGCCGCGGGCCCGGCGGCGTGTCTTGGACACTCAACACTCCGGGGCGGCGGCGCGAGGCCGGGCAGCCGCGCACGCGCGAGCCCTCTCGAGCGGCGACGCAGGGCGCGACCGCCCCTCGGCGTCCGAGGCGGCCGCGAGCATCCCTCGAGTGTCCAGAACACGCCGCATCCACCGCGAAGGCAGCGGCGTGTTCTGGACACTCAACGCCCCCGGGGCAGCCGCGCAGGCGCGACCGCGGCGGGGGCCACCCGGGCGGGTGTCAGTCGACCGGCGTCAGCACGAACAGCTCGATGCGCCGCTCGGTCTTCTTCTGGTACTCGTCGTAGTCGGGCCAGACCTCGGTCGCGTAGCCCCACCACTCGTCGCGCTCGGCTCCCTCGGCCTGGTGCGCGTCGTACTCCTTCTTCACGTCGCCGTCCTGCAGGGCGACGCGGGGGTTCTTCACGAGGTTGTAGAACCACGCCGGATGCTCCGGAGCCCCACCCTTGGATGCCACGACCGCGTACTTGCCGTCGTGCTCGACGCGCATGAGGGCGGTCTTGCGCAGACCCCCGGTTTTGGCGCCGACGGTGGTGAGGACGATGATGGGTACGCCCCGCATGTCGGCGGACTCCTGGCCTCCCGAGGCCTCGAACGTCTCGGCCTGCTGGCGGGCCCATTCGCTGGTGCTGGGTAGATACTCTCCTGAGAGTGACATAGCTCACACGATACGTCGGCGTCTTCCCCTCCGGTCCAGTCCCTCCCCCTTTTTCCTGGAGCCTTCATGAGCGATTCCGCTCCCGAGACCACTGCTGCCACCGCTCCGAAGAACCGTCTCGACCGGTTCTTCGAGATCACCGCCCGCGGCTCGACCGTCGGCACCGAGATCCGCGGAGGCGTGGTCACCTTCGTCACGATGGCGTACATCGTCATCCTGAACCCGATCATCCTGTCGGGAACCCCCGACGTCGCCGGCAACGCCCTGGGCTTCCCGCAGGTCGCCGCGGTCACCGCCCTCACGGCCGGTGTCATGACGATGCTGTTCGGCCTCGTCACGCGCCTGCCGTTCGCGTTCGCGGCGGGTCTGGGCATCAACTCGTTCCTGGCCGTCGGCATCGTCGGCCAGGTCACCTGGCCCGAGGCCATGGGCCTCGTCGTCATCAACGGCCTGATCATCGTGCTGCTGGCCGTCACCGGACTCCGCCGCATGATCTTCGAGGCGGTTCCCCTCGCGCTCAAGACCGCGATCACCGTCGGCATCGGCCTCTTCATCGCGTTCATCGGCTTCGTCGACAGCGGGCTGGTCACCTCGACCGGCCTGAGCTCGCCCCCGGTGGGCCTGGGTGTCGGCGGCTCGATCACCACGGTCCCCACCGCCCTGTTCGTGCTGACCCTCGTCATCACCGCCGTGCTGCTCGTGCGCAAGGTCAAAGCCGCGCTGCTGATCGGTCTGCTCTCGGGCACGGTCATCGCCGTGATCGTCGAGGCCGTCTTCGGTCTCGGCGCGCGCGCCGACGGCAACCCCGGCGGCTGGGGTCTGAGCGTTCCGACGCTCCCCGCGCAGTGGGTGAGCCTTCCCGACCTCGCGCTCGTCGGTCAGGTCGACCTCGTCGGATCCTTCGGCCGCATCGGCGTGCTCGCCGCCCTCATGCTGGTCTTCACCCTCGTGTTCACGAACTTCTTCGACGCCATGGGCACGATGACCGGCCTGTCGCGCGAGGCGGGTCTCGCGGCCCCCGACGGCACGTTCCCGCGCCTGCGTTCGGCGCTGGTCATCGAGGGCATCGGTGCCGTCGCCGGCGGCGCCACCTCGTCGTCGTCGAACACCGTCTTCATCGAGTCGGGATCGGGCATCGGCGAGGGCGCGCGCACGGGCCTGGCCAACGTCGTCACCGGCGGACTGTTCCTGCTCGCGATGTTCTTCACGCCGCTGACGAGCATCGTGCCCACCGAAATCGCGGCCGCGGCCCTGGTCATCGTCGGCGCACTCATGATGGGGCAGATCCGCCACGTCGACCTCAGCGACATGTCGGTGCTCATCCCGGTCTTCCTCACCGTGACCGTCATGCCCCTGACGTACTCGATCGCGAACGGCATCGGCGCGGGCTTCGTCAGCTGGGTGCTCATCCAGGCCCTGTCGGGCCGCGCCCGCCGGGTGAGCCCGCTGCTGTGGATCGTCGCCGCCGGCTTCGTCGTCTTCTTCGCCCGCGGCCCGGTCGAGGCGCTTCTGGGCTGAGCCCCGCGCTCGTGAGGGGCCCGGATGCCACGGCATCCGGGCCCCTTTTTCGTCGCCGCTGCGCCGTCGGACGTATCCGCGGCATCGAAACCGCACGCGTTTGCCGAGGACGCACCCGTTCGGCGCCAATCCGATGCGGTCTCGGCAATCTCGTGCGGTCTCGCGGGGTGCATACTCCGACGCCTCGCCGCGCCCCGCCCCACGCCAGCCGCCGGACACGCGAAAGGGCCCGGATGCCATGGCATCCGGGCCCTCGGGAGAGTGCTGCTTACAGGCTCTCGATGATCTCGCGCATCAGCGAAGCGGTCTCGGACGGCGTCTTGCCGACCTTGACGCCGGCGGCCTCGAGGGCCTCCTTCTTCGCCTGTGCCGTGCCAGCCGAGCCCGAGACGATGGCGCCGGCGTGGCCCATGGTCTTGCCCTCGGGGGCGGTGAAGCCGGCGACGTAACCGACGACGGGCTTGGTGACGTGCTCGGCGATGTAGGCGGCGGCGCGCTCTTCGGCGTCTCCGCCGATCTCACCGATCATGACGATGGCCTTGGTCTCGGGGTCGGCCTCGAACGCCGCGAGGGCGTCGATGTGCGTGGTGCCGATGACCGGGTCGCCGCCGATGCCGATGGCGGTCGAGAAGCCGAGGTCGCGCAGCTCGAACATCATCTGGTACGTCAGGGTGCCCGACTTCGACACGAGGCCGATGGGTCCCTTGCCGGTGATGTTCGCGGGGGTGATGCCCACGAGCGCCTCGCCGGGCGTGATGATGCCGGGGCAGTTCGGCCCGATGATGCGGGTCTTCTCGCCCTTGCTCTTCGCGTAGGCCCACGCCTCGGCGGTGTCGCCGACGGGCACGCCCTCGGTGATCACGACGAGCAGCGGGATCTCGGCGTCGATGGCCTCGACCATCGCGTCCTTCGTGAAGGCCGGGGGCACGAACGCGATCGACACGTCGGCGCCGGTCTCGCGGATGGCCTCTTCGACCGAGGCGAAGACGGGCAGCTCGACGTCGTTGCCTGCGGCATCCTTGTGCGAGACGGTGGTGCCGGCCTTGCGGGCGTTCACTCCACCGACGACCTGGGTGCCGGCCTTGAGCATGAGGGCGGTGTGCTTGGTGCCCTCGCCGCCGGTGATGCCCTGGACGATGACCTTGGAGTCTTTGTTGAGGTAGATCGACATGTCTGGTGTTTCCCTATCCCTTACGCGTTGGCCAGTTCGGCGGCCTTGTCGGCGCCCTCGTCCATACCGGCGGCGAGGGTGACGAGCGGGTGGTTGGCGGCGGCGAGGATCTCGCGGCCTTCCTCGACCTGGTTGCCGTCGAGGCGCACGACGAGCGGCTTGGTCGCGGTGTCGCCCAGGATCTCGAGGGCCTTGACGATGCCCTCGGCCACGGCGACGCACGACGTGATGCCGCCGAAGACGTTGACGAAGACGCTCTTGACCTGCTCGTCGCCGAGGATGACGTCGAGGCCGGCGGCCATGACGGTCGCCGAGGCGCCGCCACCGATGTCGAGGAAGTTGGCGGGCTTGACGCCACCGTGGTTCTCACCGGCGTAGGCGACGACGTCGAGGGTCGACATGACCAGGCCCGCGCCGTTGCCGATGATGCCGACCTGACCGTCGAGCTTGACGTAGTTGAGGTCGTGCTGCTTGGCCTTGGCCTCGAGCGGGTCGGCCGCGTCCTTGTCTTCCAGCGCCTCGTGGTCGGGGTGGCGGAAGCCGGCGTTCTCGTCGAGCGAGACCTTGCCGTCGAGGGCGATGATGTCGCCGTCTTCGCTCTGGATGAGGGGGTTCACCTCGACGAGCGTGGCGTCCTCGCCCTTGTAGACGTTGAAGAGCTTGACGAACACGTCGGCCACCTTGGGGGCCAGCTCGTCGTCGAACTTCGCAGCCTTCGCGATCTCGAGCGCCTTCTCGGGCGTGATGCCCTCGATCGGGTCGACCTCGATGCGCGCGAGCGCCTCGGGACGCTCGACGGCGAGCTCTTCGATCTCCATTCCACCCTCGACGCTCGAGAGCGACAGGTAGGAGCGGTTGGAGCGGTCGAGCAGCACCGAGAAGTAGAACTCCTTGGCGATGCGGGCGCCCGCTGCGACCATGACGCGCTTGACGACGTGGCCCTTGATGTCGAGGCCGAGGATGGCCTGGGCCGCCTCGAATGCCTCTTCGGGGTTCTTGGCGACCTTCACGCCGCCGGCCTTGCCGCGGCCTCCGGTCTTGACCTGAGCCTTGACGACGACCACACCGCCGAGCTTCTCGGCAGCCGCCTTCGCCTCCTCAGGGGTGTCGGCGATGATGCCGGCGAGTACCGGCACCTCGTACTTTTCGAACAGGTCACGTGCCTGGTACTCGTAGAGATCCACGGACAATCCTTCGCTGGGCGATCGGTGGTGGGAGAAGACGAAGTCTCTCGATATCAAGAGATCTCGCCAGTCGACAACCCTACTAGACGGGGGTGAAGGGGCCCGACCCTTGCACCTCCGAAGGGAGGGGGCAGAGGTGACCCGACCGCTCACCGCCTCACTTTCGCGGACGCACCACGAGCCACGCGATCACGGCCCCGACGATTCCGACGACGAGGCCGAACGAGATCCCGAACCCGACCCCCACCGAGGGCACGAGCAGACCGACGATCGGTCCCGCGATCATGCCGACGACGACTCCGATGATGACGTAGCGGGCCAGACCCGCGTCTCGCGATGCGCGCTCACTCATGCGCCGAAGCTACCGACGGTCACCGCCGTGCGGCAGTGCTTGACGCGCCGCGCCGTCCTGTGGATGGGCGTCCTCTCGCCGGTCGTCGTCTAGATCCAGCCCCGCTCGCGCGCGTGGATCGTCGCCTGCTGCCGGCTGGCGAGCCCGAGCTTGCCCAGCACAGACGAGACGTGGTTGCGCACCGTGCCGGCCGACAGGTGCAGGGATGCCGCGATCTCGGCGATCGTCTCACCGCGGGCGCCCGCCCGCAGCACGTCGAGCTCGCGGTCGGTGAGGGGGCTGCGTTCGTCGCTCAGGGCGTCGGCGGCGATCTCGGGGTCGACGTAACGTCGCCCCGCCGCGACCTCGCGGATCACCGCGGCCACGTCATCCGCGGGGCGGGACTTGGGCAGGAACCCGTCGACGCCCGCGCCGAGCGCCCGCCGCAGCACGCCGGGTCGGGCGTGCCGCGTGACGATCACGCAGCGCGAGGGCACGCGCCGTAGGATGCGCGCGGCCGTGTCGACGCCGTCGAGTCCCGGCATCTCGAGGTCGAGAAGGCACACGTCGGGCCGCAGTCGGTCGGCTTCGACGATCGCGCTCTCGCCGTCGCGGCACTCGGCGACCACGTCGAGGTCGGGCTCGAGGCGCAAGAGGGCGGCGAGCGCCGTGCGGATCATGTCCTCGTCGTCGGCGATGAGCACGCGGATCACGCCATCACCCCCTCGGGCACCCGAACGGTGACCCTGAATCGATCGCCGGAGTGCCCGGCATCCACTGTTCCCCGCACGCGGCCGACGCGGTCGGCGATACCGTCCAGACCGCTGCCGCCCGTGCCACGTACCTCGCGCACGTCGTTGTCGATGGTGAAGACCCATTCGCCGTCGTGGTGCATCAGAGCGAGGGATGCCGAGACCCCACCGCCGTGCTTCAGCACGTTCGTCGTGCACTCGCGGATCACCGGGCCGAGCACGTCGGCCGGGGCGTCGGCGGCGTCGGGGGCGACTGACAGCTCGACGCGCAGCCCCGCGGCGCGCAGCAGGTCGGCGGCGTTGGCGAGTTCGTCGGGCAGGGGCACACCCCGGAAGCGGGTGGCGAGCTCGCGGGTGCCGCGGCGGGCTTCGTCGACGCTGGTGCGTGCGAGGCGCACCTGTTCGACGGCGGCCGCGGGGTCGCGGGCGAGCATCTTCTCGGCGAGTTCGAGCTGCAGCGCGATCACCTGCAGGTGGTGGCCCTGAAGATCGTGCAGGTCGCCGGCGAGACGCAGGCGCTCCTGGGCGGCGGCGAGACGCCCCTCGGCGCGGCGAGCGCGGTCGAGTTCGCGCACGATGTCCCACCACCACAGCGACGTCGCCGTGAGCGGCGGCAGCATCGCCAGGAACAGGCCCACGCCGAAGGCATCGGCGACGTATCCGGCGGGGTTGAGCCGGGTGACCTCGATCACCCACGCCGCGACGATGACGACGATCAGCAGCACCACGAGACGCATCCGGATGCCGGCACGCCAGCGCACCAGACACAGTGTCTGCGCTCCGAGGACGACGGCGAGCAGCAGCGACCCGGCCGCCGCTCCCGTGACACCGCCGAAAACGATGCCGGCGATGACCAGCGGCCAGACGGGCCGGTGGCCCGAGACGTCGCCGATGTCGAGCGGTTCGCGGCGGTAGCGCGCCATCAGCAGCAGCGAGACCGCGACCGACCCGAGGCCGCCGACGATGAACAGCACGATGGCGGGCGTCGACGCCCTCAGCACCATGAGCAGGGTCCAGATGGACAGCCCGAACACCTGGAACCCGGCGATGGACGCGGCGGTGTACCACCACGTGACCCGCACGTCGCGGGCGAACGTCGACGCGGGCGGGGGCGCGGGGAGGGGGCTCGTCACACCGGCCACAGTACGTCCATGACATTCGTCACGGGTGGAGCGCCCGGCGCCCCACCCGCCCTTCGATCAGCCTTTCGGTGTCCGACGGCTGCTGTGGCGGTTGATCGCGTAGAAGATCGGTGTGAGGACGACGAGGATGCCGAGAGCGCCGGCCAGGATGTAGGTCGTGTCGTGCTGGAAGATCAGTTCGACGATCACGTATCCGAGCGCCGCGGCGAGCGCGCTGTAGAAAGCCTTGAGCCACTGTCGCGGTGCGGACGGGGCGGCGGTGTTGTCGGTCATGGTGCACTCTCCTTGGGGTTTGTCCGAACGTATCGAGAATTCCGCCGTCGCCCCAACGCCCGCGCTCCCGCCGCGCCGCCGGGCGCATGACATTCGTCACGGGTCGATCGGCGCATCCTCCCGCCCGGCCATGACACCGCGACACTGCCGCGGAGACGCCGCTCCCGATGGGATGGAATCACCGCGGAACACGCCGCGGACTCATCCCCCAGGAGTCCTCATGTCGAACCCCGTCTCGGATCTCATCCTCGGCTTCCAGGGCCTCGTCGCCGACGTGCCCGACCTCGTGCAGCCGCTCATCGTCGCCCTCGCCGGTGCCGTGCCGTTCATCGAAGGAGAGGGTGCCGCCGCGATCGGCATCGTCGGTGGCATCCACCCGGCCGTCGCGGCCATCGCCGGCGCGATCGGCAACCTGATCTGCGTCGCCGTCGTCGTGTTCGCGACCTCGCGCGTGCGTACGGCCGTCACCACCCGTCGCGGAGCCGTCGAGAAGCCCCTGACTGCGCGCCGCCAGAAGTTCGAGAAGGCCTACCACCGCTACGGAACCCCCGGAGTGAGCCTGCTCGGCCCCCTGCTGCTGCCCACGCAGTTCACCGCCGCCGCCCTCACCTCGACCGGTGTCTCGCCCCTGCGCGTGCTCGCCTGGCAGGCCGCGGCGATCGTGCTGTGGACCACGGTCATCACGCTGATCCTCACGGGCGTTCTGCGGGCGGTCGCCTGACGAAGGCTCCGGATGCCACTCCCCCGGCGCCCTCGACGCGGCAGGGCGGCCGCGGGCCGCAGCTCGAGTGCACATGCACACGTCCACATAGCGTTTCCATAGCTCTTCTTGGCTCCGCGTAGGCCTGGATTAGGGCGCGAGAAGGGCGCGGCACCTTTCCTGGTGCCATGGACCCCGCAGACCCCACCCCCGACACCGCCCCCGACGGTGCACCGGCCTCGGCCTCTCGCCGCGGCCGGGCGACGCCGTCCGACGGACCCCGCCGCCCGAAGCGGCCCGTCGCCCGTCGCGCCTTCCTCGCCGGCGGTCTGGCCGTCGCGCTCACCGTCGGCGGCTCCGCAGCGTGGGCCGCGAATCGCTTCCTCATCCCCCACGTCGAGATCACCGACGTCGCCGCGTACGAAGCCGCGCACGCCACGGCATCCGCCACGGCATCTGCCACCGCCGAGCCCACGGCCACCGCAGCGACCGAGACGAGCCTGACCGACACCAGCTTCAGCGACGGCTCCACCTCGGTCACCGTCTCGACGGTGACCACCGACACGCTCACCTATTACGTCGCCGACGTCGTGCTCGGAGACGCCACCGACCTGCGTTCCGCCTTCGCGAACAACCAGTTCGGCGAGAACATCACGCAGACCACCAGCGAGATCGCCGCCGCCAACGACGCGGTCTTCGCCATCAACGGCGACTACTACGGCTTCCGCTCCACGGGCATCGAGATCCGCAACGGTGTCGTCTACCGCGACGAGGGCGCTCGGCAGGGACTCGCCTTCTACACCGACGGCCACGTCGAGGTGTACGACGAGACGCAGACCACGGCCGCCGAGCTGCTGGCATCCGGGGTCTGGAACACCCTCAGCTTCGGTCCCGCGATCGTCGAGGACGGCCAGGTCGTCGACGGCATCGACAGCGTCGAGGTCGACACGAACGTCGGCAACCACTCGATCCAGGGCGACCAGCCGCGCACCGCCGTCGGCGTGATCGACGACAACCACCTCGTCTTCGTCGTGGTCGACGGCCGTCAAGAGGGCTACAGCGAGGGCGTGACGCTGCCCGGACTCGCCGACATCCTGCTCTCGCTCGGCGTGACGACCGCCTACAACCTCGACGGCGGCGGCTCGTCGACGATGTACTTCAACGGACAGGTGATCAACTCGCCCTCGAACGGCGGCGAGCGCGGCACCAGCGACATCCTCTACGTGGCGGGCTGAGCGGTGTTCGTTCTCATCCCCGCCTTCGAGCCCGGTCCGCGGATGCCGGCCCTCGTCGCCGCGCTGCTCCGCACCGACCCCGACCTCGACGTGCTCGTCGTCGACGACGGCAGCGGTCCCGCGTTCGCGTCGGTGTTCGACACCGCCCGCGAGGCCGGCGCGCAGGTTCTCACGCACCCCGCCAACCGCGGCAAGGGCGCGGCGCTGAAGACGGGCTTCGCCCACATCGCCGCCCACGATCCGGATGCCGACGTGGTCACCGCCGACGCCGACGGGCAGCACACACCGGCCGACGTCTGCCGCGTGGCCGACGCTCTGCGCACTGACGCGGCCGAGGGCCGCAGCGCCCTCGTGCTGGGGGTCCGCGGCTTCGACGGCGCCGTGCCGCTGCGCAGCCGCCTGGGCAACGCGGCCTCGCGCGGGCTGTTCCGCCTCGCCACCGGGCGGCGGGTGACCGACACGCAGACCGGGCTCCGCGGCATCCCCGCCGATCGCCTGGGCTGGACCCTCGGCATACCGGGCGACGGGTTCGAGTACGAACAGCGGATGCTGCTGCGCCTCGGCCCCGACCAGGTCTCCGCGCACGAGGTGCCCATCGACACCGTGTACCTCGACCGCAACTCGTCGAGTCACTTCCGCCCGGTGCGCGACTCGCTGCGCGTGCTGCTGCCGGTGCTGCTGTTCGCGTCGTCGTCTCTCGCGGCGTTCGTCGTCGACACCGTCGCGTTGCTCGTGCTGCAGGCGCTGACCGGGTGGCTCGTGCCCTCGATCATCGCGGCGCGGGTGCTGTCGGCCACCGCGAACTTCGTCGTCAACCGCCGCGTGGTCTTCCGCGCGCGGGGCGGGTCGATGCTTCCGCAGGCCCTCCGCTACGGCGTGCTCGCCCTCGCGCTGCTCGCCTCGAACATCGCGTGGATGTCGTTCCTCACCGACAACGGCCTGGCCCTGCTGCCCGCGAAGGTCGTGACCGAGGGCGTGCTGTTCGTCCTCAGCTACGGCGTGCAGCGCTCGCTCGTCTTCCCCCGAACGGATGCCGAGACCCCGGCGCGCGCGCCCATCTCCCGCCCGGGGCCGCCCGGCGCGACAGCCCGCGCGCCCGACGCCCGCGACACGGCATCCGTATCCCCCAATACCTCTCCCCTCACCCCCGCAAGGAGCACCTCATGACCACCACCGCCCTGATCCTGGCCGCGACCGACCTCGTCGCCGCCGTCCTGCTGAGCGCCATCTACTTCCAGCGCCACCGCCGGCGAGACCTCGTCGTCGCCTTCCTCGGCGTCAACGTGGGCGTGCTCGCCGTCGCGACCGTCCTCGGCACCGCCGAAGTCGCTCTGGGCCTCGGGCTCGGACTGTTCGGGGTGCTGTCGATCATCCGGCTGCGCTCGAGCGAGATCACCCAGCGCGAGGTGGCGTACTACTTCGCGGCTCTGGCGATCGGCCTGATCTGCGGCCTGCCGCCCGTCGACCTCTCCGTTCCCCTTCTGCTGGTCGGACTCATCGTGGCCGTGCTCGCCGTCGCCGATCACCCGCGGGTGCTGTCGCGGGCCCGTCACCAGACCGTGCACCTCGATCGCGCGATCGCCGACGAAACCGAACTGCGGGCCGAGCTCGGACGCCTGCTCGGCGGCGAGGTGACCGGCGTCACCGTGCAGCAGCTCGACCTGGTCGACGACACGACGCTGGTCGATGTGCGGTACCGGGTCCTGGCCGCCCCCACCGCGCCCGCCGCCGTTCGCGAAGCCGTCGACGCCACCCCCGGCCGACGCCGAACCGCCGACGCGAGCTTCGCCGACCTGATCGGCGGCACCCGGTGACCGCCCGCCACCGCGCGGCCACCGCCATCGCAGCCCTCCCCGCGATCGGGCTCGACGCTCTCACCACCGAGGCCGCCCTGCTCACCCGCGTCGACCGCAAGTACGTCGTGCCGATGGATGCCGCGGCATCCCTGCTCGAGAACCTGCAGCGCTCCGACGAGGTTCCGGCCGCCCTCGAGATCGCCGGCGAGCGCGAGCTAGCCTACCGCTCGGTGTATTTCGACACCCCCGATCTGCTCAGCTACCGCCTCGCC
Source organism: Microbacterium sp. Leaf436 (assembly GCF_001424715.1). Taxonomy (NCBI): domain Bacteria; kingdom Bacillati; phylum Actinomycetota; class Actinomycetes; order Micrococcales; family Microbacteriaceae; genus Microbacterium; species Microbacterium sp. Leaf436. The sequence continues at coordinate 352,700 of NZ_LMRB01000002.1, read as the reverse complement.
GCTCACGGGCGCCGCCGCCGGTTCAAGCTGCGTACCCGCACCTACGTCGACACCGGGGCCGCCTACCTCGAGCTGAAGACCCGCGGAGCGCGAGGTCTCACCCGCAAGGAACGCGACGCCTACGACCTCGACGCGGCCGACCGGCTCACCGCCGAAGCGCGTGACGACGTCGCCGAGGCCCTGGGCGCGATCGGCGTCGAGCCGGGTCGCGCCGACGACCTCGACGCGCGACTGCAGACGCTGTATCGGCGCACGACGCTGCTGCTCGCGGGCGACGTGCCCTCCCGCGCCACGATCGACCTCGACCTGCGGTGGATCGACGCCGACGGCGCGGGCTTCACCCTCCCCCGCTACGCGATCGTCGAGACCAAGTCTCCGGGTCAGGCGGGCGCTTTCGACCGCGTGCTCTGGCGAGCCGGGCACCGCCCGCAGCGCATCAGCAAGTACGCCACCGGCATGGCGGCCTTGCGCTCCGATCTCCCCCGCAACCGCTGGACCCGCGTGCTCGCGGGCCCCTTCGCCTCATCCCAGAACACCCGAAAGGACGCATCATGCGCCGCCTGATCCCCCTCGCCCTTCCCCTCGCTCTCGCGGGCCTCGTGCTCGCCGGGTGCGCCGTCACCGCTCAGCCCGCCGCGACATCGGCGCCGGCCACCACGGCATCCAGCGTCGAGTCGAGTGTGCAGACCACCTCCGACATCGACTCCACCATCCCCACGGCCGCCGCCGAACTGCTCGCGGCCAACGCCGACGGCACCGTCGTGAAAGACGACGAGTGGAGCCTCGCGGATGCCGAGACCATCACGCTCGCGGGCTCCACCGCCTCGAGCGACTCGGCGGGAGTCACCGTCGACGGCTCGACCGTCACGATCACCGCCGCCGGTGTGTACACGCTGACCGGCACGCTCGACGGGAATGTGGTCGTCGCCGCCCCCGACGACGCGCAGGTGGTCCTCGTGCTCGACGACGCGACCATCGAGAGCACCTCGGGCTCGGCCATCCAGGTCGTGACCGCCGACGATGTGGCGATCAACCTCGCGGCGGGCTCCACCAACACGGTCACCGCGGCGAGCTCGGCCGACGCCGACGCGAGCGCCGCCATCTACGCCGACAGCGGCCTCACCCTCTCGGGCTCGGGGGCCCTCACCGTCACCGACACGGGCAACGACGGCATCTCGTCCACCGACGACCTCGCGATCATCGGCGGCACGATCACGGTGACCGCCGCCGACGATGCCCTGCGCGGCAAGGACTCGCTCGTCGTGAAAGACGGCACGCTCACCCTCACCGCCGGGGGCGACGCCCTCAAGAGCGACCAGACGGATGACGCCACCCAGGGCTACGTCTGGATCGCCGGAGGCACGATCGACGCCACCGCGACCGACGACGGCATCGACGCGTGGACCGACACGCTGATCACCGGCGGCACCGTGTCGATCGCGGCCGAGGACGATGGCATCCATTCCGAGATCGCTCTGGCGATCTCGGGCGGAGACGTCACCATCAGCCAGTCGTACGAGGGCATCGAGTCGGGCGACATCCGCATCGCCGGCGGAATCACCTCGGTCATCTCGTCGGATGACGGTGTGAACGCCTCGGGCGGCACCACGACGAGTTCGAGCGGTGGGATGGGCGGCGGCATGCAAGACACCGGTGAGACCCTCACCATCTCGGGCGGCACCCTGGTGGTCGACGCTCAAGGCGATGGCCTCGACTCCAACGGCAGCATCACCATGACCGGCGGAGACGTCACCGTCTACGGTCCCACCCAGCAGGGCAACGGTGCGCTCGACTCGAACGGCGGCATCGACGTCTCGGGCGGCACGCTCGCCGCTCTCGGCAGCACCGGAATGGCCGAATCGCCCGACGAGTCGTCGGCACAGGGGTGGCTCGCCGCGACAGTCTCGGGTTCCGCGGGCTCGACGGTGCAGATCACGGATGCCAGTGGCACGGTCATCGCGCAGTACACCGCCGAGAAGACCTTCGGGTCGGTCGTGTTCACGTCGTCGGCGATCACCGACGGTCAGTCGTACACGGTGACCGTCGACGGGGTCGCGACCTCGGTCACGGCGGGCGTCGCGGTGGCCGGCGGGATGGGAGGTGGGGGCATGGGGGGCGGGCGCCCCTGACCGTCGAGAGTGCGGGGGCCGCGGGCCGGGGTTGCTCCCCTCGGGTCGCGGCTTTCGCGCGGGTGCCGGGGCGAGCGGCATAGCTTCTGCGAATGCCGATCCACCGGGCACGAGAGAGGGAGGATGGGGCGCGGGCCCACGGCATCCGCGCCCCACCCCTGCCGTCAGAGCGTGGCCTGCAGCTGCTCCATCTGCGCGATCTCGGCCATCTGCGCCTCGACGATGGTCTTCGCGAGCGCGATGGCGGCGGCGTCCGAGCCGTTGTCTATCTCGGCCTGGGCCATGTCCACGGCGCCGCGGTGATGCTGAATCATCTGCGAGAGGAACAGCTGCTCAGCCTCGGCGCCCGAGGCGTTCGCGAGCATCTGCATATCGTCTTCGCTCATCATGCCGTCGCCGTGCTGCATGGCATCCCCGTCCGAGGAATCGGCTCCCCAGTCCTCGAGCCACTGCTGCATCCTGTCGATCTCGGGTTGTTGAGCGGCCTTGATCCCCTGGGCCAGCTCGGTGACGCGTTCGTCGATATCGCCCTTCGCCAGCAGAACGTCGGACATCTCGATCGCCTGCGCATGGTGGGGAATCATCATGCTCGCGAACATCACATCGGCGTCGGTGGCGCTGGTCGTCGCCGGCGGGGCGGAGCTGTCGCCGCCGTGATCCATGCCGGGCATGGTTTCTTGGGCGCCGCCGGTGCAACCGGTCAAGAGCAGCAGGGCGGCGAGGGTGAATGCGGCGGTCGCCGCGGATCGGTTCTTCATGGTGGAGTTCTCCAGGGTCGTCGATGACGCCCGACGGTCGTCGAGCGGGGTGCGTTGCCCGCGCGAAGCGGGCCGACGCGTCATCACGTGCGACGTATGCAGAGAACGGTGAGAGAGGGCGGCGGCAACGCGTGCGCGACCACCGACCATCGGGCGAGTGCCGCCGCGAGCAGCCGCGCCCGCGCGCCCGGGAGGCGGAGCCCGACCCCAGCGATGAAGACGATGACCGCACCGAGAAGGGCCAGCACGCATGCCATCCAGGCCATCGAGGGGTCGACGGACGAGGCTGCTGCGTCGGTCGCGGACGCGGTCATCGCGTCGTGGGGGCGCTCGTCTTCGGTCGGCGATGCCATGACCGCAGTGCCGTGCCCGGTCGCCGCGCCATGGCCGGCCGGGGTCGAGGTGGCGTGGAACGCGTGCATCGCGAGAAGTCCGGCGACGATGGCGACTGTCAGAAGGATGACGTGGGCGAGCGCGCGAGGACCGCGGGCGTACTCAGCGACTCCGACGAGCGACATGCTCACCCCCTTCGAGAACAGCAGACTACCGAGGGCGTACGACATGCGGCCGGGGCGCCGCGCGACTCCTGCGTGAGCGCTCAGCCCCAGAATCTCAGGCGCGCTGGTCGGCGAGGGCTGACGGCTCGCCTTCCGCCTCCCCCGGCTCCCAGCGCAGCAGGTCGCCCGGCTGGCAGTCGAGCGCCGCGCAGAGTGCACCGAGCGTCGAGAACCGCACCGCCTTGGCCCGCCCGTTCTTGAGGACGGCGAGATTGGCGGGTGTGATGCCGACCCTGTCGGCGAGTTCGCCGACGCCCATCTTCCGGCGCGCGATCATGACGTCGATGTCGATGACGATGGGCATCAGATCACTTCACCCAGCTCGGTGCGCAGCCCCACGACTTCCCTCTCCCGGGCGATGGCCTGCCGCAGCAGACCCTTCATCACCCGCACGAGCAGAGCGACGCCCGCGAACACCATCGCGGCACCGCCGATGAGTCCGACGACACCGGGCGCCACGCCTCCCGGCGCGAGCATCACGCCGACCGCCACCAGCACCACGACGACGGCGACCAGCGACCCCGTGATGACGTCGACGTCTCGGAACGCCCCCTCGGCGAAGACCGTCCCCTCCCGCACCTTCGACAGCAGACGCCACACGCACACGGCAAAGACCTGAAGCGCCAGGATGCCGAGCCCCATCAGCACGACGAAGGTCACTCGCGGCAGCGGCGGTGTCTCCGCGAGGTCGCGGTAGATCGCAGGCAGGATCATCGCCTGCACGACGATGGACCCGAGCAATGCGAGGGCGATCACCGTCTGCGCCGCACGGATGATGACAGGGCTCACGAGGCATCCAATCGTCGAGGAACGATGTAATCCTGTCGTTTATCGATAGATTTTGCAACGATGGGGCATCTGCCGGACGTCGCGGATCGGCTGCGACGCGAAGCGCACTGGCAGACTCGGAAGCCACGACGTGCGCACTCGTGCACATATCGCAGAGGGGACGCTCCGAGTGGACATCGAACCCGGCATCTACGAGCACTTCAAAGGCCAGCGATACGAGGTTTTCGGAATGGCGAGGCACTCCGAAACGGAGGAAGTCTTGGTCTCGTACAGAAAGCTCTACGACGACTACTCGTGTTGGGTGCGCCCGGTGGAGATGTTCACGGGAACCGTCGAACGCGACGGATATTCGGGTCCCAGATTTCGCCGCGTAGAGAGTTGAGCAGTTTCTCGACGCCGAGCTCACCCGGCTCGATCCCGCGATCTCAGCGCCCGCCGCGAAGCGAGAGCGCGATGATCTCCCCCTCTCTCCCCCGGCGGCGAGGAGACAGCGGCAGCCATCCTTGTGGCTCGCTTAGACGCTCGCGGCGTGCCCAGATGAGAAGTTTATTTGCCTGAATGGACCTGGCAGGCCAGAATGCGAAAACGCCGACGGACGCCTCGTCAGAGGTGATGAATGCTTCATGGCACTATCGACGAGGAATCAGCCAGTGGGGGGGAACAATGGAGTTTCAGGACCGTCTTGCAGCGCTCGCAACCAAAGTGAGCAATCAGGCGTCGGCCATCGGCACCGAGGAGGCGACGAAGAACGCGTTCGTGATGCCGTTCATCTCGAGCATCCTGGGTTACGACGTCTTCGACCCGCTCGAGGTCGTGCCCGAGTTCACTGCCGACGTCGGCATCAAGAAGGGCGAGAAGGTCGATTACGCGATCATGCGCGATGCCGAGGTGCAGATCCTGATCGAGTGCAAGGCATCCACCGGAGCGCCCAAGATCGAACACGCCTCTCAGCTCTTCAGATACTTCTCCACGACCAACGCCCGCATTGCTGCCCTCACCAACGGCGTCATCTGGCAGTTCTTCACGGATCTGGACGCACCCAACAAGATGGATGCCAAGCCGTTCCTCGTGCTCGATCTGCTCGACATCGATGACACTCTGATTCCCGAGGTCCAGAAGCTGAGCAAAGACAGCTTCGATCTCGACTCGATCATCAGCGCGGCGGAAGAGCTCAAGTACGTGGGCGCGCTCAAGCGCGAGATCGCTGGTCAGTTCCGGGAACCGAGTGACGAATGGATCAAGTTCTTCACTCAGCGCGTCTATGACGGCTTTTACACGGCCAAGGTGCGTGAGCAGTTCACTGCACTCGTGACAAAGGCATCGCGTCAGTTCCTGACGGAGAGCGTCAACGACCGCCTGAAAACCGCCCTCGGTGCAGGTGTCGGTGTCTCGGTTCCCGTCGCGACAGAGGCACCCGCGGCAGTCTCGAGCGAACCGGCTTCACAAGCGGATCTCGATCGTGACACTGAGATCGAGACCACCCTCGAGGAACTCGAGGGATATCAGATCGTGAAAGCGATCGCCTGCGGGGAAACGAAGCCGCACCGCATCACCCACCGCGACGCGAAGAGCTACTTCGCCGTCTTGCTCGATGACAACAACCGAAAGCCGATCGCCCGCCTGCATTTCAACGGGCGCCAGAAGTATCTCGGCCTGTTGGACGAGCAGAAGGTCGAGACGCGGCATCCGCTCGATGAACTGGACGGGATCTACGAGCACGCAAGTGCTATTCGCGAAGCTGTGGTTCGGTACCGCTGAGCATCACGTCGCTTTCGTTCGGCTCACTCGCCCGGCACGACTTCAGAGATCGCTGAGATCCGTGACGGGCCGCGCCCCGCGGGCGTAGCATCTCCCGTACGCCGGAGTCCCTCCGCGGCATCCGGTCACTCCGTCACGACGAGCACACGGGAGATCCAGATGGACACGATGGCAATGATGAAGTCGATGGACATGGGCGAGATGACCATGGACATGGATGCCATGCAGGAATGCATGCAATCGCTCAACGCCTGCGCGATGGCCGCGGCGATGTGCGCCGGCAGCGACATGATGCACGGCCCCGAGATGGCGACGTGCTGCGCAATGTGCTCGAACATGGTCGAAATGGCGCAGGCGACGATGCACATGATGATGCGTCCGGCCGGGATGAACATGGACGTGATGAGCGCCATGATGACCGCCTGCATGACCATGGGCAAAGCGTGCGCCGCCGAATGCCGCGCCCACGCCGACATGGACGAGATGTGCCGCTACTGCGCGATGGCCTGCGACGACATGGTGACGAAGTGCGAGGCGATGATGGCCTCGATGTCTGCGTAGCCTGCTTGGCGTTTACGCGACGCGCGCGGTCGTGAGGATCGCCGACGCGCTGAGCAGTTCCGCGACCGGGTGGTACGCCACCGGCTCCCCCACGGAGATGTCGACGGCCGGGCCGACGATCCGCACTTCTACCGTCGCGCCGTTCAGCAGCGCGACGGTGATCGTTGCGCCATCGGCGTCGATCACGAGGCCGTCCCACCACGCGGAGGGGTTCGAGGCTGCCATGCAGCGCTGGATCGGGTGGACTGTCGACGAGATCGTGCGGGACATGGCTTCACCTGCCTTCGGAGGGGTTGGTGAAATGAAGCTACGGGATGCCGTGCGGGCGGGCGATCCGGGGCGTAGTGGTGCGTAACACCCGAGGTTTTGGTCGTTGTGCGCCGGACCCTTGCGCGTCCTCATCCGCCGCCTGCGAGGCGGCCATCGCGGCACCAACAACTTCGGCGGACCGAGGTGCGCCGCTCCGCGCAAGCCGCCTCAGCAATTGTCCCTCCGTCACCGGCGGCCGGCCCATCGCCCGCGCCTGATCGCTCACGATCTGCACCGTCGTCGCCACATCCAGCTCGAACTGCGTCAAGAGGAAGTCGTCGAGGCGCATGGCTTCGAGTCCCGCCCTATCGACCTACGAGTCGAACCCGCGCGGGCAATGCGGTGAACCGGTCAGACGTCGCCCTCGCCCGCGGGCTTCGTACCGCGTGATGGTGGCAGCACCCGTGGCGGAGACTCCGAAGTCAATTCAACCTCGGGAACAGCCACTCGCAATGCCGTGGAAAACTTCCTATGTGCGCCCCAAGAAGGGCCCCGCTTCTTTGCGATAACGGCAACTGAGTCAGCAAACGTCTTCATAGGCACGGGGCGTGTCAGCTGAAGCCACTGCTTACGTATCACGCTCAGCAGATCTGCACCCGCGGCGGACTCGCGATGCGGGGTTCGCGGATCGGTCAGATCCGCCGCCTGGCGAGCCGGTACGGCGATAAGTTGCGCCGTAGGCCCCGCGCCTACCTCTGCTCCTGGGTACGCCGCCATCAATGCGGCCTTGAAAGACGGGTGCGGCGCCCAGCCCCTAAATGAAGCACCTCTCGCAACAGTCGCGGCTAGCTTGGCCAAGCTGATCGGCAGACTCACAGATCTCACCGCGCGCCGAATATCATCTTCGACGCTCGGAAGGCCTGAATTCAGAGTTGCAGTCATCTCGCGACTCAAAGCACCGCTCGCGGTTAAGCTCTCGAACCGCCGCGCCATGGCACGGTCTTTCGCTTCTTGCTGTTCGTCGAGTCGCTGGAAGTTTCGAACCTTGTACTCTGCGTAATCCTTGTGCCAATTACTAACGAGCACCTGCCCATCGACAGAATTGAGAAGCCGTCCCGATTTGAGAGCCTCCCCCAACTCCAACGCAGACCGAAGACGGGCAAATCGAACCAGGCTACTGTTACTGTCATGAGCTAGAGCGTTCTCGAACTCGCCCCTCGATCGATGGTAGAGACCGATCCATTCATGGCTGCCCAGGGCGGCAAACGCGCGCGATTTAGCAGATAGGTTCACGGCAAGCGTATTCCTCGTGCGGCCATCGTCCCAGATCGTCGTCGCGCGCTCTGCGAAGGAAACAGCTGGATCCCAGTCCGAAGTCAGCCTTGCGAGAATGGAGCGTTGCTCCCAGAACCGCGCGTTCCAATCGCCATATGCGGGCAACAGTTGCTGGTAGAAGTACTTCAAGTCGGCGTTGGGGAACATTTCCAGAAGCAGCTTCGCGCTCATCAGCTCGCCGACAAGATTAGACGCCCGCATACGCGACCGATACCCGTCTTTCGGAATCAACACAGCGAGTCTGGCCATCATCTGACGAAGCTCATCGACGAAAGCGTCTCCGCCGCCGAGCCTGATAAGCGCTTCGAGGCCCCGGGTCCGCTGACGCGGGACAATCACGTCGCCGTTGATCTCGACGAGAGCTGACAGATGATCGTTACCGGAGACTCGTCGACCTATTGCGCTAGCGGCGGTGGCCGTCGCCGTTGACGCTTCAGCCATACTGACCGGAACGCCCCTGTCGGACGCCAGCGCGAGAAGCAGAACAAGAGACCGTTCCCACGGATCCGTCAGGCCCCGCACCTCAGAGTCCAGGCGGGCCGCGAAGCCGATTCCCCGCTCGACCTCATTCATCGAGGAAAATATGTCTCGCTCCGCAAAGTGATCGATCCTTTCGGATGTTGTCTTGCGCTCGAGGAAATCCAGTCGCCCCTCGCGCGCTAAGAGTGCAACGACCTTCCGTGCGTCTCTCCTGGGACGCCGCGTGCGAACAGAGATAGTCTCAATCGAATACGCTCCGTCGTTGAGGTTCTCCTCAATAACACCGGAACGACTGGACCGATCCGCCATGATTGTCAGCACTTGCACGCTGGGTCGTTTGACCGCGAGGCCGAGAAGTCGATCGACGTCGGACGAGAACGTGTGAGCGCTTTCGACCACGATGACAATGGGGCCAGCGCCGTCGCAGAAATCGAGGAGCGCACTTGCATCGAAGCGAGCTGATCTATCGAACCACAAGACGCGGGCCCCCTCCGAGGCGGCGGCGTGAGCGATTGCGTATAGTCCTGACGAAATCCCGACGAGCCGCTCACCAAGAACTACCAACGCTTTTGATACTCCGCTATGAGCGATCCAGGACGATACCTTACTCCTCCCGTCAGCTATCCATTCGAATTCTGCAATTTTCCCCGCCGCAACGTCGGACCAAGACGGCTCGCTCCCAGCCAGGAAGTCGTGCGTCGCTAGGGCAGGGCGAACATGGTCGGTCGTGTACTCCTCGAATTGAGGAAGATTGATGGCTGACGCGTTATACAAGGCCCGCAAGCTAGAGTAATCCAAATCGCACAATTCTTGCCACTGCGCGACCCATTCCTCTCCCGTCATTCGCGCAATTTTGAAGCCCGCACGTTCAAGCTCCCAGGCATTTCCATCAGAGATGTATGGATCGACAATCACCGAGGGAGCAGAACTCGCGTTTTTCGTACCGATAACGGCGTGCTCAACATCCGGGTCATCCAGCACGCGCGCGCCGACGATGACGAATGGCTCTGTCGCAATGACCGCCCGCCACACAATGTGCCATGCGGCATTCGCTGAAGCGGAAGAAGTGTATTCCTTCATACTAAATATCAGCGGCGAAGGACCCGAGGTGGATACGCTCCCGTGCAGGTGCACGATCTCTGCACCGTTCGGCTCAACAAACGGGTCCGTCCAGTTGAGTGATCGAAGTTTGCTCGAGGCAGATCTCGCGGAGCCCCGGTAGCTGCGTTCATAGGCATCGTCGACATTGAGCGTCCATACCCGTCGCCACGGCAACCCCGCCAGCTCGGTGAACCAGGGCTGATGTGTACAGCCGCTAAATCGTGAGCTCAAAAATTCCCACACTTCTCGCTCGCTCGACGAGCTAACGGCGCGCTGGTATGCCCGATTCAGCGACGTGGTGGCGTCAATAGGAGCGCCTGCGAACCGATCCCCTAGGAGCTTCACCAGGTTCTTCGCGTCAGGAATGGGCTTACCGAGGCGGTTTCTAGCTCCTAGGCTGGCGCCAGCCCCGAGCAGGAGTTGATATTTTCCGCTTCTCGCAGCATTGCGGACAGCCAGAATCTCGGCTTCGCTGAAAATTTCAACCAACGACAATGTAGTCAATGTGATCCCCCACGGCACTTGTTTGAAGGACATACTATGCCTCGCTATCCTGCCGAGTATTGGGATTCAGCTCATCCAGGCCCGCCCGAAAGATTGGGTCAAAGCTGCGACCGAGGTGTTTCGCCCACGTAAACTCCCCCTCTCCCCCCACCCCGCCGTGGGTGAAACAACCGTTACCTCCCCGCCCCACCCCACGTCCTCCCGGGAAACCCCTCCTCCCTACGCTGGCGACCACGCCCCACCCATGCGGGGCGCTGCACCTCCCCACATCGCCTTCCGGAGGAACCCGTGACCGTCACCGACCCGCGCCCCGAAGCCGCAACGGCGCCGCCCGCCGCCACGACTGCAGGCACACAGAGCGCAGAGCTCGTCCACCGCCCCGGCCGCTGGATCGACAACTGGAACCCCGAGAACCCCGAGCAGTGGAACAGCGTCGGTAAGGCCATCGCCTCCCGCAACCTGCGGTGGTCGATCTTCGCCGAGTTCCTGGGCTTCGTGGTCTGGCAGCTGTGGTCGGTCGTGGTCGTCTCTCTCCCGGCGGCGGGCTTCCAGCTGTCGACGGGTGAGATCTTCTGGCTCATCTCGATGCCGAGCCTGGTGGGTGCGACGCTGCGCATCCCCTACACGTTCATGGTTCCGCGCTTCGGCGGTCGCAACTGGACGATCGTCTCGGCCGCCCTGCTGCTCATCCCCAGCATCGGCCTCGCCATCGCGGTATCGAACCCCGCGACCCCGTTCGGGGTGCTCCTGCTCATCGCCGCCCTCGCCGGTTTCGGCGGCGGCAACTTCGCCAGCTCGATGTCGAACATCACGTTCTTCTACCCGGCCGCGCAGAAGGGGTACGCTCTCGGACTCAACGCCGCGGGCGGCAACCTCGGCGCCTCGGTCGCCCAGTTCGTCGTGCCGATCGTCATCACCATCGGCGCCGCGGCCACCCTCAACCTCCCCCTCGCGGGCCTCATCTGGGTGCCGCTCATCGTCGTGGCGATGGTCGGCGCGTACTTCCGCATGGACAACCTCAGCGCCGCCAAGGCCGACGTCGCGGCATCGCTCGCCGCCCTGAAAGAGCCGCACCTGTGGATCCTCGCGACCCTCTACATCGGCACCTTCGGCTCGTTCATCGGCTTCACGGGTGTCTTCCCGAAGCTCCTCGCCGACACCTTCCCCGACTTCAAGGGGATCGCGATCGGCACGGCCACCGTCACCCTCGCCTTCCTCGGTGCCCTGGTCGGCTCCCTCGCCCGCCCCTACGGCGGCAAGCTCGCCGACCGCTTCGGCGGAACCGTCATCACGATCGGCGCGTTCACGGTGATGGGTCTCGGCATCCTGAGCGTGATCCTCACCCTGCCGATGCAGAACTTCGCCGTGTTCCTGCTCTGCTTCCTGGTGCTGTTCGCCGCCGCCGGCATGGGCAACGGCTCGACGTACCGCATGATCCCGACGATCTTCGCCCTGCGCTCGAACAACGGCATCGGCGCGCAGCGCAAGGCGGCGGCGGCCCTTGGCCTCATCTCGGCGATCGGCGCGTACGGCGGCTTCTTCATCCCGCAGCTGCTCGGCTTCTCGAAGACGACGTTCGGCTCGTACACCCCGGCCCTCGGCTGGTTCGTCGGTGCCTACGTCGTCTTCCTCGCCCTCACCGCCGGTGTCTACCTGCGCATGTCGAAGCGCTCCGGCGTGCGGATCTGACCGCCCATGAGCTCCGCCGACACCCACTGCCCCTACTGCGCGCTGCAATGCGCGATGACCGTGAGCCATGACGGCACCACCACGGTCACCGGCCGCGACTTCCCCACCAACCGGGGAGGACTCTGCGCCAAGGGCTGGACGTCGGCGGAGCTCCTGGCATCCCCGCACAGACTCCGGATGCCACTGACCCGGCGCTCCGACGGCACCCTCGCCGAGACCACATGGGATGAGGCTCTGGATGCCGTCGCGGCGGCGTTCCGCGAGACGAAAGCGAACCACGGCGCCGACGCCAACGCCATCTTCGGCGGCGGCGGGCTCACCAATGAGAAGGCGTACCAGCTGGGCAAGTTCGCCCGCGTCGCCCTCGGCACCTCGCGCATCGATTACAACGGTCGCTTCTGCATGTCGTCAGCGGCCGCCGCCGCCAATCGGGCGTTCGGCATGGACCGCGGCCTTCCCTTCCCGGTGACCGACCTCGACGACGCCGAGACGATCCTGCTGCTCGGCTCCAATGTCGCCGCGACCATGCCGCCGTTCCTCGCGCACCTCTCCGGAGCCCGCGCCGCCGGCGGCCTCATCGTCGTCGACCCGCGCCGCTCGGCGACCGCACGCCTCACCGAAGACGGCGCCGGCACCCACCTGCAGGCGGCGCCCGGGACCGACCTCCCGTTGCTGCTCGGCCTGACCCACCTCGCCCTCGCCGAGGGCCTCGCCGACCGGGCCTATGTAGAGGAGCGCACGAACGGCTTCGACGCCCTGCGGCGCAGCGTGGCGCAGTGGTGGCCCGAGCGGACGGCATCCACCACCGGCGTTCCTGTCGCAGAACTCCGAGCGACCGCCCGACGCCTCGCCGCGGGACGCGCGTACATCCTCACCGGACGCGGCGTCGAACAGCACGTCGACGGCACCGCCACCGCGACCGCCGCGATCAACCTCGCCCTCGTGCTCGGTCTCGTCGGCCGTGAGGGCTCGGGCTACGGCACCCTCACCGGCCAGGGCAACGGCCAGGGCGGCCGCGAGCACGGCCAGAAGGCCGACCAACTGCCCGGCTACCGCTCCATCCGCGACCCCGAAGCCCGCCGGCACGTCGCCGGGGTCTGGGGCGTCGATCCCGACACGCTTCCGGATGCCGGCATCCCGGCGACCGCGCTGCTCGCAGAGCTCGGCGGTCCGGTGAAGACGCTGCTGGTCGCGGGCTCCAACGTCGTCGTCTCCGCGCCCGACGTCGAGGCCGTGCGCGCGAACCTCACCGCCCTCGACACCCTCATCGTGTGCGACTTCTTCCTCTCCGAGACCGCGGAGCTTGCCGACATCGTGCTGCCCGTGCTGCAGTGGGCCGAAGAGGAGGGCACGATGACCTCTCTCGAGGGCCGGGTCATCCGCCGCCGCCAGGCGCTGCCCGGACCCGACGGCGCCCGCAGCGAGCTGTGGATCATGTCCGAGATCGCGCAGCGCCTGGGCGCGGCATCCACTTGGTCGACCAATCCGGCCGAGGTGTTCGACGAACTCGCCCGCGCCTCGGAGGGCGGTGTCGCCGACTATTCGGGCCTGTCGCACGCGCTGCTCGACACCGGCGTCGAGGCGTACTGGCCGTACCGCTCCGAGAGCACCCCGCGCCCCTTCACCGAGCGCTTCGCCCACGCCGACGGCCGCGCGCGCCTCGTGCCGGTGTCCGCTACTCCCCCGGCGCCCACCGACCGCGGCGGCGACCTGACCCTCGTCACCGGCCGCTACCTGCAGCAGTACCAGTCGGGAACGCAGACCCGACGCGTCGCCGAGCTGAACGGCGCCCGCCCCGAGGCGCGGCTCGAAATCCATCCGGCGACGGCTTCCCGCCTCGGCATCCGCGAGAATGCGCTCGTCGCCGTGTCGAACGAGCGCGGCACCGTGCGGGCGCGGGCGACGGTCACCACCGACATCCGCCACGACACGGTTTTCCTGCCGTTCCACTACGCGGGAGACGAGTGCGCCAACCGCCTCACCGAGGCCATCGTCGACCCGACCTCGGCCATGCCCGAGTTCAAACGCACGCGAGTGCGGGTGGCTCCGGATGCCGCCGCCCCCGGCGCCCCCACCACGACCGGTGCCGTGACGGCCGACGCGCGAGCGGCAGCTCCCCATGTCGTCGAGCGCCCCGGCGTTCTGGTGGCGGGCCGCTCCGATCACCGCCCCCAGGAGGAAATGCATGTCTGAGCGCGTGGTGCTGGTGGGCTACGGTCCCGTCGGGGCGCGACTGGTCGACGGGCTGCTCCCCGCCGTGCGTGCGGGGCGCATCGACCTCACCGTCGTCGGGGCCGAGACCCACGACGTGTACAACCGCGTGCTGCTCGCCGAGTACGCCGTGGGCCGCGCCGACCGCGCGGGCCTCGACATGGACGACCGCCGCGTCGCCGAAGACGCGGGCGTGCGCTTCGCGCTCGGCGCGACGGTGGTCGGCATCGACCGTGATCGGCGGGTGGTGCGCCTGCACGATGGCATCCGGATCGACTACGACCGACTCGTGCTCGCCACCGGTGCCCGCGCCAACGTCCCGACGCTGGCCGGCCTGAAGCGGGCTCGGCGCGACCGGTCGGCCCGACCCGGGGCGCCCGACGACCTCGACCGGGGCGCGGCGCCGCTCCCCCGCGGCGTCGTCGCGCTGCGCGATCTCGCCGACGCCGAACTCGTACGCGCAGCCGTCTCGGCCGGGCAGCGGATCGTCGTGCTGGGCGCCGGTGTGCTGGGGATGGAACTCGCCCTGGCCGCCGCCGAAGCGGGCGCCGAGGTGATCGTCGCGTACCACTCGGCCGCCCCCATGAACCGCACGCTCGACGAGAACGGCGGGCGCGTGCTGGCCGCCGCCGCGCACGCGGCGGGCGTCGAGATGGTGCACCACGCCCGTGCCGAGAGCATCGTGCAGCGCTACGACGACCACGGCCACGCCTGGTTCGACGGCCTGGCCTGCGCCGACGGCAAGGTGCTCGCCGGCGATCTGCTCGTGCTGTCGTGCGGGGTCGGGGCGCGGACCGAGTTGGCATCGCGCAGCGGCCTCGCCACCTCGGCGGGCGTGCTCGTCGACGGCTCGTCGCGCTCGTGGACCGACCCGGCCGTGTACGCGATCGGCGACTGCGCGCACGTCGCCGATCCGGCCGCCGCCGACACCGACGGGCGGGTGCCGGGCGGGCCGACCGGACTCGTCGGCCCGGGCTGGCGCCAGGCCGACCGCCTCGCAGCGCTGCTGTCGTCGGGCGTCTCGTCGCCCGCGGTCGCCGAGCGCCCGGGAGTCGTCATGCTCAAGGCCGAGGGCATCGACGTCGTCGCCGGCGGCGAGGTCGATGCCGACCCCTTCGCGCCCGTGCACGCGTCCGGATGCCATGGCCCCCAGGTCACCCTCTGGGCCGACCCCGCGCGCGGGGCCTACGTGAAGCTCGTCACCGTCGAGGGCGTGCTCACCGGGTTCGTCGCGGTCGGGATGCCGCGCACCGGCGCCGAGCTCACGTTGCTGTTCGAGCGGGGCTCGGAGCTGCCCGCCGACCGCTCCTCCCTGCTGCGGCTCGATGCGCCCGACGTCGGGATGGCCGTCGTCGCCGACCCCTTCGCGGCCGACGCGACCGTCTGCTGGTGCAACGGAGTGAGCGCGGGAGCCATCCGCGACGCCGTTTCGGCCGGGGAGCCGACGGTGGCGTGCGTGAAGGCCTCGACCCGCGCCGGCACCGGCTGCGGCGGCTGCGTCGGTCGGATCACCGAGCTGATCGCACGCGAGACGGTGCCGGCGTAGTGAGCCCGCCGCCCCGGCATCCCGCCACTCCCCTCCCTCCCGCGCACGAAGAAATCGCCCGGGGCGCCCGTGACGTCTGCGCGTAACGCAGCCGCACTACCCTTCACTCATGCCTCCGCTCGAGAACCTCGTGGCCTTCGTCGCCGCGTCGGTCGTGATCATCGTCATCCCGGGTCCGAGCGTGCTGTTCGTCATCGGCCGCTCGATCGCCCTGGGCCGTCGGGCGGGCGTGCTCAGCGTCGTCGGCAACGCCCTCGGCACCGTGCCCGCGGTGCTCGCGGTGTCGTTCGGGGTCGGAGCGATCGTGGCGTCGTCGGTGGTCGCTTTCACCGTGCTCAAGGTCGTCGGGGCGATCTACCTCGTGTGGCTCGGCATCCAGGCCATCCGTCACCGCCGCGACCACGTCGCCGGTGCGTCCCGCGCCCCCGCCTCGTCGTGGATGCTGCTGCGCCAGGGCTTCGTCGTGGGGATCACGAACCCCAAGACCATCGCCTTCTTCGTCGCCGTGCTGCCGCAGTTCGTCGCCCCGCAGGCCGGTGCCGTGTGGCTGCAGCTGCTGCTGCTCGGCCTGGTCTTCCAGGTCCTCGCGCTCACGTGCGACAGCGCCTGGGCCCTGGCCGCCGGCACCGCACGCGCATGGTTCGCCCGGTCGCCGCAGCGCATCTCGACGCTCTCGGCGACGGGTGGCGTCATGATGATCGGCCTGGGCGGCGCCCTCGCGTTCACCGGCGCGAAGAGCTGAGGCGCGGCACAACTCCTGCGGAAGCGCCGGCGAAGCCGCGGCGTCTCGCGTGCAGCGCCGGTGTGCGCGGCGCCCGCGACCTCAGCTCACCGCACCTCGCACGTCGAGATCCGCCGAGGCCGCACCCTCGAGCCGCGTTCCCTCGGGCGCGAAGCGCGAACCGTCGACGGGGCTGTCCCACGACCGTTCGGCGTCGTTCCAGGTGAGCGGAACCGGGGCGACGACCGCGCGGGTGCGCCCCTCGACGGTCGACACCGCCGCCGTGCGAAGGCCCCGGCGCGCCACGACGCCGGCCCCTTCGGCGGGGCGCTTCGCCGGGGCGGGGACGGCCGAGGTCAGTGCCCCCGCCACCACGCCGACGCGCCGGGTCGCCTCGCCGATGCCGCGGCCGAGGTCGGCGGGCACCGTCATGCGCGTGCCGATCGTGCGCATCCAGTGCGGCCGATCGCCGCGCGAGACACCGCGGATCTCGTCGCTCAACCGCATCGCCGCGGCGGGGGCGTTCGTGAGACCCCATCCCGCGTATCCGGTGGCGAAGCGCAGGCGTCCGAGGCCGCGCGGCATCCCCCCGACGAACGGCACGAGGTTGTGCGACTGGTAGTCCTGGCCCGACCAGCGGGCGATCTCGGCCCCCACCGGCAGGGTGCGCCGGGCCCAGGCGGCGAGTTCCTCGACGAGCGCGACCTCCGACCGCGCTGAGCCGACCGGATGCCGTGCCCCGGTGACGATGAGCGCGGAACGCCCGAGCGACGACGGTGCCGCCACGACGCTGCGCCCGTCGACGCCGACCTCGCTCCACATGCCGCCGGGGGCCGCGGCATCCCCCTCCATCTCGAAGGCGATCGCCCACGAGCGCAGCGCCCGCGTCTTGAGGTCGTACAACCCGCGGCGGGTGATGGGCGTGCCGGTGGCGAGCACGACGGTGTCGCCGAGGAGCGGGCCGTGGGCGGTGTCGACGCGTCCGGTGGGGAGCGCGTGCACGTCGGTGACGCGCGCCCCGGTGTGCAGAGTCGCCCCGGCGTCGACGGCCGCGCGGGCCAATGAATCGACCAGCTGCACGGGGTCGAGGGCGAGCTGGTCGTCGAGGGCGAGGGCGCGCACGGGAGTGCGCCCACCGAGCTCGTCGGGGGCGTCCTCGCGCACGTCGAGGCCCGCCTCGCGCGCGGCGTCGCGGACGGCGTCGAGCGCGGTATCGGTGGCGAGACCGCGGCCGAAGGTGAACGCCGTCCGCCGGTCGGCTGCGGCACCCGCCCGCTCGGCGAGCCACTCCTGGCCCGCGCGGTTGGACTCGACGTAGGCGCGCACGAGACTCGCGGGGTGGTGCTGGCGCAGGGCCGCGAGCGTCGTGCCCTGCAGCAGCGACGCCATGCCGACCGACGCCCCGGTCGCGCCCCCGCCCACGTCGCCGGAGTCCACCACGGCGACGTCGACGCCGGCTTCCGCGAGCATCAAGGCGGTGGAGAGGCCCGTGATCCCGGCGCCGACGACGATCACGTCGTGGTGCGTCCCGGGCTCGATCGAGGTCGTGTCGGCGGGCGTGCGGTCTCGGGTCCACAGCGGGGAGGTCATGGTCCCATCGAACTCTCGGTGACGGCCTCCGCGCAGCGGGTTGCCGACGCCGGTCCCGTCGTCTACGTGGAGGGTCCACGAATGCGGTGATTGCGCTGAGTACGGCCCCTAGGATGAAGCTCGTCGGCTCCCTGAGCCACCGCCGAGCTGACCAGTCGACGGCGTCACCGACCCTGGGAGTCGTTCGCGTGCGGACCTCAGTGGGCTTCGCCCTCGCTTTCATCCTTGTCACCGCCGGTATCGCCCCGGCCGCGTGGGCGGCCCCGACCGATGCGACGGATTCCTGCCGGTCGATCCCGGTCGACGCCGACGCCCCGCTCAAGGCCGACCTCGCGCGGGAGCGCTTCGGCGTCGACGGCACGGGGGTCACCGTCGGCGTGCTCTCGGATTCGTACGGCCTGACCTCCGCCGAGGGCGCCACCGTGGCCGACGACATCGCCCACGGCCTGCTGCCGGGCCCCGGCAACCCCTGCGGGCGCACCACCCCCGTCGACGTCGTCCACGAGACGACCGGGGGCAAGGACGAGGGACGCGCGATGCTGCAGCTCGTGCACGGCATCGCCCCGGGCGCGACGCTGATGTTCGCGGGAGTGGATGCCGATCGCGCGGCCTCCTTGCGCGAATCCATCGACCTGTTGGTCGCCGCGGGCGCCGACGTCATCGTCGACGACATCGGCATGGAAGACGACTCGATCTTCCAGCGCTCCCTCTCGGGCGAGGCGATCGTGCGCGCGACCGCGGCCGGCGTCGCGTACTTCACGGCCGCGGGCAACGGCAACAAGATCTCCGTCGCCCCCCGGCCGGGTCAGACGAAGGGGCCGGTCAACGGCTGGGAGACGACCGCGTACCGGCCGACCGCCTGCCCCGACGGGGTGACCGCGGCGGTTCTCGCGCAGGGACGCACCGCTCCCCTCGACTGCCTCGACGTCGACCCCGCAGAGGGCACCGACACGACCCTGAACTACGTGATCGGGGTGAAGGACGAGGGCGAGGTGATCTTCCAGTGGGGTGAGCCGGCCGACCGCGTGAGCGGCCTCTTCGTGCCCGTCGTCACGATCGACGGGGAGCCTCTGTCGACCGCCCCCACACCGCTGCAGGACGCCACCCCCGGCTTCACCGTCGCCCTGCCCGCCCGCGACAAGCCGTTCGAGATCGACATCACCGTCGCGCGCCTCGCGATCCCGGATGCCGCGACCTCACTGCCCCTGCCGCCGGTCTTCGTCTCGTTCGACCAGGGCGTGCAGGTCGGGTCCGCCGAGTACTGGCGCTCAAGCGGCGACGACACCGTGGGCCGCACGATCATGGGCCACAACGGCGATCCGGCGGCCATCTCGGTCGCCGCCGCCCCCGCCGCCACCCCGCTGCAGGTCGAGGACTTCAGCAGCATCGGACCGGTCACCTGGGCGTTCGGCTCGCGCGTCGCGGCCGATCCGTCGGCGGTGCTCGACCCTCGTCCGGTGGTGTCGAAGCCCGATCTGCTCTCGGTCGACGGCGTTCGCACCTCGGTGCTCGGCGCCGACACCGACGACCCCGGCGTCAAGATCTTCTCGGGCACGTCGGCGGCCGCCCCCAACGCCGCCGCCGTCGCCGCCCTGATCCGCTCTCTGGCCCCCGACACCGACCAGGAGCAGATCCGCGCCCTGCTCACCTCGACGGCGACCCGCGCTCCCTCGCCCTGGGGTTCGGTCCCCGCCGAGAACATCGTGGGCGCCGGCCTGATCGACGCCGAAGCGGCGCTGGCCGCCCTGCCTCCGCGCCCCGGCCCCACCCCCGAACCGACACCGACGCCCGAGCCGACGCCGACGCCGACGCCGGAACCCACGCCGACGCCTTCGCCGACGGCGACGGCGGGCCCGAGCGCCTCACCCAGCGCGTCTCCGGCTCCGGCCGCCGCCCCCGACGGGGGTCGCCTCGCGTCGACGGGAATGGATGCCACCGCCCTCGCACCCCTGGCGATCGCTGCGGGGGTGGTCGTGATCGGCGGCGTGATCCTGCTGGTGGTACGGGCACGCGCGCGGCGGCGGTGAGCGGCGCCCCGGTTAGGCTTCCCGTGTGAGCGACACCCCTGCCCCCTCGAGCCGCACGGCGGTCGTGGCGGCCGCGATCGACCTGTTCGCCGCGCACGGGTACGACCAGACGTCGGTGGAGCAGATCGCCCAGGCCGCCGGGGTCTCGCGCTCGACGTTCTTCCGCCAGTTCGGCGGCAAAGAAGACGTCGTCTTCGCCGACCACGAGGTGCTCATCGGCGAGACCCGCGCGTACCTCGCGCAGCCGCACGCCGACCCGTGGGCGGCCGTGTGCGACGCCTCGATGCGCGTGTTCCGCCACTTCGCCGCCGACCCCGAGCTGGCCCGCCGTCGCTACGCGATCGTGCGCGAGATCCCGGGGCTGCGCGACCGCGAGATCGTCACCGTCTTCCGGTACGAGCGCCTCTTCGACGAGTACCTGCGCGACGCCCTCCCCGGCCTCGATCCGCTGGATGCCGTCGGCTTCGCCGCCCTCGTCACCGCCGTGCACAACCACGTGCTGCGTCGACTCATGCGCGGCGCCCGGGTTCCGGCATCCACTCTGCGCCGCGCGCTCGACGACGTAATGCGTCGGTACGGTGTGCATCCCGACGGGGAGGACCCGGCCGGCGACGACGTGATCGTCGCCGCCTTCCCCCGGCGCATGCCCACCGCCGAGATGTCGCGCCGCCTGCGCGCGTCGCTCGAGGACTGAGCGCGGGCGTCGCAACCACCTCGTCGAGTGTCCCGAACACGCCGCTCCCGCACGGGGTGTGCGGCGTGTCGGGGACACTCAACGCTCTGCCCGCAGACCATGACACCCAGTCCCAAGATGAGCGATACTGGGAACCATGACCATCGATGCCGATGCCGAGACCCCCACGCTCCCCGGTGAGCGGATCGCCCACTATGACCTGCTCGGGCGCCGCGACACCGATTACTACGCCGTCTTCGCCGACATCCCCGAGGCCGACCGCGCCGCCTGGGAGCGCGCGAAGCAGTTCGCCGACGAGGTCGGCACGCGCATGCAGGGCGAATGGGATGCCGCGACCTACCCCGTCGAGCTCGTTCGACGCATGGGCGAACTCGAACTCTTCACCGACGGCATCGAGCACCCCGACCTTCCCGCGACCTCTCCCCTGGCCGCGGGCCTGGTCAACATGGAGATCTCGCGGCACGACGGGTCGCTGGCCACCGCCCTCGCCGTGCAGGGCGGACTCGCGCTGCGCACCCTGGCGCTCTTCGGCTCCCCCGAACAGCAGCAGCGCTGGCTGCAGCCTCTCGCCGACGGGTCGGTGCTGGGCGCGTTCGCGCTGACCGAGCCCGACCACGGGTCCGACTCCGTCTCGCTCGAGACCACCGCCACCCGCTCGGCCGAGGGATGGTCGCTCCGCGGCACGAAGAAGTGGATCGGCAACGGCGCATCGGGCGGCATCACGTTCGTGTGGGCGCGGGTCGAGAACGAGGGCGGCGACGATCACGGGGCCGTGCGCTGCTTCCTCGTCGAGCAGGACACCCCGGGGTACACCGGAACGGTCATCACCGGAAAGGTGTCGCTGCGCGGCATCCATCAGGCCCACATCGCCCTCGACGACGTCCGTCTGCCCGCGGATGCCGTGCTCCCGGGCACGCACACGTTCAAGGACGCATCGATCGTGCTCTTCGCGACCCGCTCGGGCGTCGCCTGGTCGGCGCTGGGTCACGCCACCGCCTGTTACGAGATCGCCCGGACGTATGCCACGGAGCGCATGCAGTTCGGCAAGCCCCTCGCGAAGTTCCAGATGGTGCAGGAACGCCTGGCGCAGATGCTCGACGAGGTCACCGCCATGCAGCTCTATTGCCGCCGTCTGGCCGACCTCGAGACCACCGGCGGCCTGCGCCCCACGCAGGCGTCGCTGGCGAAGTACCACAACACCCGCGCCGCCCGTCGGGTGGCCTCGGTCGCCCGCGACCTGCTCGGCGGCAACGGCATCCTGCTCGAGAACGGCGTCATGCAGCACCTGGCCGACATCGAGGCGATCCACACGTACGAGGGCACCGAGAGCGTCCAAGCCCTCCTGCTCGGTCGCGACATCACCGGGATGAGCGCGTTCGTCTGATCCCGGATGCCACGGCCCCGGCGCCCTCCTCGGCGTCGGGGCCGCGGTCACCGGCCCTCGGCGACCGCCCGGGGGCCTGTGGAACGCCCCGGTTTCCGGCATCCCCAGGCCCTATCCCGCGCCACGACACCGCGCAACCCGCGCCTGCCATGTCCGACGCCCCCGCTACCTTGTGAGCATGGGCCTGTTCTCTCGTCATCCCGCGCCGCGCGACGCGATCACCTCCGTCGCTCAGGCGGTTCAGACGCCTCCGAAGAGCCTCTGGGCCGACGGGTTCGGGCGCCTCGCGGTCCGTGCGCTGCAGATCATCGTCGTGGTCATCCTCGTCGCCGGTCTCATCTGGGGCATCCAGCAGGTGACGCTCGTCATCATCCCGCTGATCCTCGCGCTCATCTTCGCCTCGGCATTCGGCCCGGTGACGATGTGGATGAGGCGCAAGGGAGTGCCGGCGGTCCTGGCGACCCTTCTCACGCTGCTCGCCGTCGTCGTCGTGTTGGGCGCCCTCGGCTGGCTGGTCGTCAACGCCGTCGTCGACCAGTGGCCGAAGCTCAGTTCGCAAGCCGTGCAGGGCTTCCAGCAGGCACAGGACTGGTACCACACGCTGCCCTTCGCGATCTCGCAGGACCAGGTCAACGGCCTCATCCAGGGCGTTCAGGACTTCGTCACCAGCTCGCAGTTCGGCAGCGGCGCCCTGGCGGGGGTCAGCGCCGTGGCGTCGTTCGTCACCGGCTTCGTGCTCATGGTCGTCATCCTGTTCTTCTTCCTCAAAGACGGCCCGCGCATGTGGGAGTTCGTCCTGCGCCCGTTCCGCGGCGACCACTACGACCGCGCCCGCCGCATCGGCGACAAGACGGTGACGGTGCTCGGGTCGTACATGCGCGGCACCGCCTCGGTCGCCGCCGTCGACGCGATCGGCATCTACATCGGTCTGCTCATCCTGCAGGTGCCGCTCGCGCTGCCCCTCGCCGTGCTCGTCTTCCTGCTCGCCTTCATCCCGATCGTCGGTGCGGTCACCGCCGGCATCCTGGCGGCCCTCGTCGCCCTCGTCACGAACGGCCCCATCGTGGCGCTGATCGTCGTCGGCGTCGTCGTGCTCGTCAACCAGCTCGAGGGCAACTTCCTGCAGCCGGTGCTCATGGGCCGCACCATGAAGCTGCACTCCTTCGTCGTGCTGGTGGTGCTGGCCGGCGGCACCGCGATCGGCGGCATCCTCGGCACCCTGCTGGCCGTTCCTCTCACCGCCGTGGTCTGGGGCATCGTCAGCGTCTGGAACGGCACCGACCGGCCCGCCGAGTGGGCGCGTCGCAAGAAGCGCAAGAACCCCGTGCCGCTCGCCGGGGGCGAGAGCGAAGGCTGACCCATGGCCTACGACATCCCGGCACCGATGCTGGCGAAGTCCGTTCCCGCGGTGCCCGAGCACGCGAAGGTCGAGGGAGGGTTCAGTTACGAACCCAAGTGGGACGGCTTTCGCGCGCTCGTGTCGTGGGACGGTACCGATGTCGAGATCGGCAGCCGCGGGGCGAAGCCCCTCACCCGCTACTTCCCCGAGTTGGTCGCGGCCTTCGCCGAGATCCTGCCCGAGCCGTGCCTGATCGACGGTGAGGTCGTGGTGGCCCGCGGGCAGCGCGGTGAGCAGCGACTCGACTGGGAGGCCCTGTCGCAGCGCATCCACCCCGCCGCGTCGCGCGTGACGATGCTGTCGAACGAGACGCCGGCGATGTTCATCGCGTTCGACCTGCTCGCACGCGGCGACCGCGATCTGCAAGCCGAGCCCTTCTCGGAACGCCGCGCCCAGCTCGAGAACCTGCTCGGCGCCGTGCCGCACCCCGTTCACGTCACCCGCACCACCGACGACCCCGACCTCGCGCGCCGGTGGCTCGCCGAGTTCGAGGGCGCCGGCCTCGACGGCGTGATCGCCAAACCCCTCGCCCAGCCGTACGCGCCGAACAAGCGCACGATGTTCAAGATCAAGCACGCCCGCACCGCCGACGTCGTGGCGCTCGGGTACCGCATCCACAAGTCTGGCGAGGGCGTCGGGTCACTGCTCGTCGGTCTCTACGACGACGAGGGCACCCTGCACGGCGTCGGCGGGGTATCGGCGTGGACCGACGCCCGCCGCCGCGAACTCATCGACGAGCTCGCGCCGCTCGTCGAGCGCGACGCCGAGGGCGAAGCGGTCGTCGGAGAGACCGACCGTTCGCGCTTCTCGGCATCCAAAGACGTGTCGTTCGTGCGCCTGCGCCCCGAGCGCGTGCTCGAGGTGCGCTATGACCAGCTCGAGGGCATGCGCTTCCGCCACACCGTGCAGTTCGACCGGTGGCGCCCCGACCGCGACGCCCGCTCGTGCACCTTCGCGCAGCTCGAGACGGTGACGTCGTACGACCTGGGCGACGTGCTGGAGTGAGGGGTGGTCTTCCTGCCCTCGATGTCGAGCACGACGGAGCGTCGCCCCCGGGCTGTCCACCTCGGTCGTCCACTCGTTCCGCCCGCGCGAGGAGGGACCGACCGGTCGGGGCCGCAGCTATGCGAGTTCTCGTACGAAATCCTGAGTAAGCGTCGCCAGGAACGCATGGTGGTCGAGGCCGGGTGTCGGTGACACGTTCGGAGGCAGCGAAGTGAGGAAATCGAGATGGCCGGCACCGGGGTAGGTTCGCACGCTGATGGTGGCGGGGGCAGCGCGCAGGACATCCAAGGTTGACGGAGGCGTCACCCTGTCTGCCGCTCCCGTCATGACGACGACCGGAACACGGAGTCGATCGAGCGCACCCGGCGCGCGAAACCAGCCAAGCGTGGGGGCTAACGCGATCACCCTCGAGACGCGAGGTTCGACGGCGATGATCACGACAGGAGCGTAGCTTCTGGCCGCGAAATCGGGGGCTGCTATTGTGAGCCCGGCTCTGCTCGGGGCCGCTGGCTCTTGGGGGATAAGCGTGCACCGTCTGGGCAGAATGACCGTTGTCGGCGCCGTGATCACTGGCTCGCTGGTCACCACCCTTCTCGCAGGTACCGCGGCATCGGCGGCACCGGGACCGGACGACGATGGGTCCGACACGCTCTCGGGACGCCTGCTGCAGGTCACTCAGCTCGACCTGTCGGACGACCCCGCAGAAGCATCGCGGCAGATCGACGAGCAGTCGGTGACCCTCGGCATCGTCGACGGCGGGCCGGCGAGTCTGCAGGTCTCCCCCGGCGGTATCGCCGTGACGATCTACTACACGACACCGCCCACCGACGGCGATCTCGCTGCCATCCGCGAGCTCGGCACCGTCGACGACGTGGCGGCGAAGTACCTCGTCGTCGACGCGACGATCCCGGCCGCAGCGCTGGCGACGGTCGCCGCCCTTCCGAACATCGCCTATGTCCTCGAGAACATCGCCCCGACGACATCGGGGGTGAGCCGCGACATCGTGGGCGCCCGAGCAGAAACGACCTCGGCCGCGCGTCCGACCGACTCCTGCCGCACCATCGAAGCCAACCTGGCCGAGCCCCTGAACGTTCCCTTCGCGCGCGAGCTTTACGGCGTCGACGGCACGGGGGTGAAGATCGGGATCATCTCGGACTCCTACGCGACACGGACAGACCCCCTGAGCACGCCGGAACAGGACATCGCCGCCGGGCTCCTTCCCGGTGACAGCAACCCATGCGGTTACGCACAGCCGGTGCAGGTCGTCAAAGAGAGCCGTCAGGCCGGATCCGACGAGGGGCGTGCCATGGCCCAGCTCGTGCACAGCATCGCGCCGGGGTCGACCCTTCTGTTCGCCAGCGGATCCGGTGGGCAGGCGGGGTTCGTCGACGCCGTGGACGCGTTGACACACGCAGGCGCCGACGTCATCGTCGATGACCTCGGGTACTCGGGCGAACTGATGTTCCAAGACGGCCCGGCCTCGAACGCCCTCTCAGACGCCGTTGCCGACGGCATCCCCTTCTTCACCGCCGCCGGCAATGACACGTCGTTCGCCAGTGTGGGACCGAGTACCGGTCACGTCATCTCGTCGTGGGAGACACCTGAGTACCGTCCCACAGACTGCCCCCCGTCCGTGGCGGCCTACCTTCGCGACAATGAGATGACCGGGGACTGCCTCGACTTCAGCCCCTCCGAACAGGCAGACCCGACCGACACCCTGACGTACCCGAACCTGCATAACCAGGCGAACCCGTCGGCGACCATCATGCTGCAGTGGGCGCAGGCCATCAGGGCGTCCGACACCCAGTTGATGGCAGCCGTGCTCGATTCCGACGGGAAGATCCTTCGCATCACTCCGTCGCAGCCTCTCGGACTGCCCCTGCAGACGCTGGCTTTCGAACCCGATCAGGGCGACCTCCGCACCGGGGGCGAATACGACTTCGTCGTCGTTCGCAACACCACCGACGGCATCCCTGCATCTCTTCCGCGTGTGAAGGCCATCTTCACCGGAAGCTACCTTCGCGGCGCCGAGTACTTCGAGAACACGGGGGGAGACATCGTCGGCCCCTCCATCTACGGGCACGCGGGCACGCCGTCGGGCGTCAGCGTGGTGGCGGCCAACGCCGCCGACCCCTCCGTCATCGAGCCTTTCAGCGGCACCGGGCCGCTGACCCTGTACTTCGAGCCCTTCCCCAGCACGAAGGCCCTGCCGCAGCCGATCGCCGGGGCGCCCACCCTGACGGGCCTCGATGGTGTCTGGACCAACTTCTTCGGCACTCCGGTGCCGGACGAGCCGGGAACCTACTCCTTCACCGGTACCTCAGCGGCGGCTCCGTCCGCCGCGGCAGTCGCGGCCCTGGGGCTGCAGAAGAACCCCGACCTCACCCCCGCTCAGGTGACCGCGGCCCTCACCTCGACCTCTCGAGAAGTTCCGTTCATCTTTCCGGGTGTCGAGCGCGAAGACGTGACGGGATCCGGTCTCGTGGATGCCGCGGGGTTCCTTTCCGTGCTCCCCGCGCCGACTCCCACTCCCACCCCGGTTCCCCCGACGCCCGTCCCCCCGACACCGGTACCGACACCGACACCTGTACCGACACCCACCGACACGCCCCTCCCCCAGCCCACGTCGACGGCCGTTCCCGTGCCGAACGACGCCGGGGGCACACGCGAACTCGGACGCACCGGCACGTCGGCAGACGGCGCCCTCACCGGCGGCGTTCTCGGGGCCCTGCTCCTCGTCGGCGGACTCGGGGTGGTTCTCCTGCGTCGCGGCCGCACGGGCCGTCCCCGTCTGTGACGCCCCTCGCGTCGGTCGGGTCGCTCAACCGTCCGACGCGGGGTTCTTCGCCCGCGAGGGCTGCACGCGCGGCGGCTCACCCGGCATCTTGGGGAACTCCGGCGGGAAGGGCAGTTCGCCGAGGCCGTTGTCGAGGTCGCGCTGCCACCACTCCAGCAGCGTGTCGATGCGCCCGGGCTTCTCGGCGAACCCGGCCCACGGATCGCCGACGGATGCCAACCGCTCGGGGATGCTGCGCACGGTGAACGCGAGCGGGTCGAGGCCGTCGAGCTCGTCCCACTCGACCGGTGTGGACACGGTGGCCGTCGGCAGAGCGCGGGGCGAGTAGGCGCCGGCCATCGTGCGATCGCGGTTCGCCTGGTTGAAGTCGACGAAGATGCGCTGGCCGCGCTCCTCTTTCCACCAGCTCGTGGTCACGGCATCCGGCATCCGTCGCTCGAGTTCCCGGGCCGCGGCGATGACCGCGTGTCGCACGTCGAGGAACTCGTGCGTGGGCTCGATCGGGCAGAACACGTGCAGACCCCGGTTGCCGCTCGTCTTGATCCACGCCTCGAGCCCCGCCTCGCGCAGCACCGTGCGCAGCTCGTGCGCGGCGACGACCGCTTCGGCGATCCCCGTGCCCGGCTGCGGGTCGAGGTCGATGCGCAGTTCGACGGGATGGTCGGCGTCGCTCGCGAGCGAGGCCCACGGATGGAACACGATCGTGTTCATCTGCGCCGCCCAGACGGCCGAGCCGATCTCACCGAGGAAGAGCTGCGGATGCCGCCGCCCGCTGTTATAGGTCACCGTCACGGCCTCGACGAACGCCGGCGCCCCCTTGGGCGGGTTCTTCGAGAAGAACGCCTCGCCCCCGACGCCCTCGGGAAAGCGTTCGAGCGACACCGGCCGATGCCCGTTCGCCGCGATGAAGGGGTCGGCGACGGCGATGAGGTACTCGGCGAGTTCCCGCTTGGTGATGCCCACCTCGGGCCAGAGCACGCGATCGGGGTTCGAGATGCCGATCTCGCGGTCGCCCTCGGGACCCGGCACGGTCAGCGTGATGCGGGGGGATGCCATGCCCCGACGTTAGTGCGCCGGAGCCGTCGGCGTCTCCCCGGTTGCGCTGAGCGTGAGGGGCCCGTGTCCAGCCCGGGGTCCCGGCATCCGGCCTGCGTTTACGCTCGGACCATGACATCCGCCGCCGCCCGTAAGGCCCTCGACATCGCCGACTGGCGCCGCCGCGTGTTCGCTCTGTACGACGCCGTGCGGCAAGCCGAAGATCCTGAAGAGGCGCACGAGCTCTGGCGCATCGAGCGCGACGCGCTGTTGGCCGATCACCCCGCCACTCCCCTGCTGCCGGAGCAGCGCGAGGGCTTCGTCGGCCTGCCGATCGCCCCGTACGACGCCGCCTGGCGGTTCGAGTTTCCGCTGCTCGACGCCGATGAGGCGTCGTTCGTCGCCACGACCGGCACCGACGGCGAGGTCGAGTTCGAGCGCATCGGCCGCGTCGAGCTGCCCGACACCGGCTCTCTCGACGTGTGGCGGCTGACTTCGTACGCCGGAGGGCTGTTCATCCCCGTCCGCGACGGCTCCGCCGGGCGCCCGGGCGGCACATACGGCGGCGGTCGCTACCTGCTCGACACCGTCAAGGGCGCCGACCTCGGCCAAGGCTCCGCGCCCGACAGCCTCGTCATCGACTTCAACTTCGCGTACAACCCCTCGTGCGCCTACGACCCGATGTGGGCCTGTCCTCTGGCCCCAGCGGGCAACGTGCTCCCGGTCGCCGTGCCGGTGGGCGAGCTGTACGGGGTCTGAGCCGGGCCGGCGCGATCCCCGGTGGCCGCGCAGGGTCCCTCGGCCATCGCGGGACGGATGCCAGAGCCCGGCGCCGCTGAAGCAATAGGCGGTCCACTGCACCAGGGAACCCAGACAGCAACGACGACGGGCCGCCTCCGAAAAGGAAGCGGCCCGTCGTCGTTGAGAGATCAGGAGGTCGGCGCGGTGTCTTCCGCCGCCAGGGCGATCACGGGAGCGAGCTCGTCGCGCGTGAGGCGGATCCAGGGGCCGGCCGGGTCGATCAGCACGCCGGTGAGCTCCGCGTCGCCGGCGAGGGCCTTCGCCAACTGCAGCGGCTTGACCGGCAGGGGCTGGTCGCCGCGGCCGAGAGCGAGCAGCTCGAGCGGGTGCGTGAACACCTCGAGATAGCGCTCGCCACCGGCTGAACGCGACTCGGCGACACCGACGGGTCCGCCCTCTTCGGTCTGGGCGACGGCGATCCACATCGGCGCCTCGGCCACCATGGCGTCGACGATCGTGGATGCCGTGGTCTCATCGCGCGTCTCGCACAGGGCCGTCTTGATCCGCAGTTCAGGGTCGACCTCGGCGACCATGCGCTCGAGCAGCGCCTTGGGCAGCACGGCACGGTTGTCGCCCGAGGCCGGGTCGAGCACGATGCCGGCGTACGAGCCGCCGAGCACGTGCTGCAGCAGCGCCATCACGGGCTGACCCATCGCCGAGGTGTCGTGGTCGCCGTCGGCCTCGACGCTCGCGCGCAGGGCCATACCACCGCTGTAGGCGAGCACGAGCTGCTCGTCGCCGCGATTGGCGACGGCCAACGGAAGGTCTTTGCCCTCGGCGAGCAGGGCGCGCGCGTCACCCTTCACGCGCAGGAAGACGTGCCCCTGCAGGAGCTGACGGGCGACGTTGAGCAGCTGCGCGGGCTCGGGCTGGTCCTTGATCTCGGCGAGGGCGATCCCCAGCAGAGCGTTGTCGCGCAGACCCTGCACCGTCTCGGGAGCCTCGGGGGCTTCCATCGGTCCGGGCTGGCGGGCGGACGGCCGCGCCGAGAGAGGAGGCGCCGAGGGGTTTTCGGGACCGGCACCCACACCCCGGAACGACGACATCGAAATGCCGACCGTGGGGGCGGCGGGGGCCTGCTCGGCGGCGGGGGCGGCGTCGCTCGGACCGGCGGGATCGACGGGCTGCTCGCCCGGTTCGATGGTGCTGTCGGGCCGGTCGGCCGATGCGTCGTCGGAATCGGACTTGTTGCGGCGCGAGAAGAGGGCCATTGTTCCAGCCTATCCGGGCGGTCCCTGTCGCGGGCCCGGCCGGCCCGACCGCGACCTCGCCCCGTGGTGGTCTGAGATGGCGCGGCGTGGTCCGACGCCGCGCCGGTTCACACCTTCGCGATCGGCGCGATCTTCACCAGCAGCTTCTTCGGTCCCACCGTGTCGAAGCGCACGTGCGCCACGCGCTTCGCACCCTCGCCGGTGACGGCGTCGACACGCCCCTCGCCGAAGTCGTCGTGACGGATGCGATCTCCCGCGGCCAGCACCAGGTCGCCGTTGTCGCGCACCTTCGCCGGAATGCGGTTGGGGAACTTGCTCGGGTCGGCCGGCGCACGCTTGGGCAGCGGTACGAGGTCGTCCCCGTAGCGGTTGCCGCCCGAGCCGCCCTGACCGGCCCATCGGCCGCCGCGGGCGTTGAGCGCGCGCGACTGCGAGCCACCTCGACCGTTGACGTCGCCCGGCGACTGACGCCAGTCGATGAGGTCGGCCGGGATCTCTTGCAGGAACCGGCTCGGCATGGCCACGGTGACCTCGCCGAACTGGGCGCGGGTCATCGCGAGCGAGACGTGCAGGCGCTTGCGGGCGCGGGTGATGCCGACGTAGAAGAGGCGGCGTTCCTCTTGCGGACCGCCCGGCTCGTTGGCCGAGATGCGGTGCGGCAACAGGTCTTCTTCGACGCCGGTGAGGAACACCGCGTCGTACTCGAGGCCCTTCGCGGTGTGCAGGGTCATGAGCGAGACCGAGCCCGACGCGTCGTCGAGGTCATCGGCATCCGCCACCAGAGTGACCTCGGTGAGGAAGTCGATGATCGTGCCCTCGGGGTTGTTGCGGGCGAACTCGCGCGTCACCGCGACGAGCTCGTCGAGGTTCTCGAGGCGCGCTTCGTCTTGCGGGTCGCGGCTGGCGCGCAGGGCGTCGAAATAGCCGCTCTTGTTGAGGAGCAGCGTGAGTCCCTCGGTGACCGACGTAGAGGGGGCGAGCTCTCCCGATGCCGGCAGCATGATCGCCGTGGCCTCGGTGAGCACCGCATCGAGCTGGTCGATGGCCTTCTGCAGCTTGGGTCCGACGCCGATCTGCGCCGAGTTGGCCAGCGCATCGCGGAAGGTGATGCCGTGCTCGGCGGCATAGCGGGCGATCGCGGTCTCGGTGACATCGCCGATGCCGCGGCGCGGACGGTTGAGGATTCGGCGCACGGCCATGCCGTCGGCGGGGTTGGCGACGGCGACGAGGTACGCGAGGGCGTCCTTGATCTCGGCGCGCTCGTAGAACTTGGTGCCGCCCATGATCTTGTACGGCACGGCCGAGCGGATGAAGATCTCTTCCAGCGCACGCGACTGCGAGTTGGTGCGGTAGAACACCGCGACACCGGAGTAGTCGACGCCCTTCTTGTGCAGGGATTCGATCTCGTCGGCGACGAACTGCGCCTCGTCGTGCTGCGAGTACCCGGTGAAGCCGATGATGGGGTCGCCCGCGCCGACGTCGGTCCAGAGTTTCTTCTCTTTGCGGTCGAAGTTGTTCGAGATGACCGCGTTGGCCGCCGACAGGATGTTCTGCGTCGAGCGGTAGTTCTGCTCGAGCAACACCACCTTGGCGCCCGGGTAGTCGCGCTCGAACTCGCTGATGTTGCGGATGTCGGCGCCGCGGAAGGCGTAGATCGACTGATCGGAGTCACCGACGACGGTGAGGGACGCCGCATCTTCGCCGACGGGTTCGGCCTCGAAGATCATCATTCCGCCGCCGGCCGACATCGGCTCGGCGTCGGATCCCGGGGGGCGCGTCAGTTCGTGGATGAGGGCGTACTGCGCGTGGTTGGTGTCTTGGTACTCGTCGACCAGGATGTGCCGGAACCGCTTGCGGTACACGTCGGCGACCTGCGGGAAGGCGCGGAAGAGGTAGACCGTCTGCGCGATGAGGTCGTCGAAGTCGAAGGCGTTGGACCGCTGCAGTTCGCGCTGGTACGAGCCGAAGATCTCGACGAAGACGCGCTCGGCCGGGTCGCTCATGTTGGCCGAGCGGGCGTACGACTCGGCGTCGGCGAGCTCGTTCTTGAGCTTCGAGATACGGCTCTGCGTCCCGGCGGGAGTCAGACCGAACGAGTCGCCCTCGTGCTCTTTGACCAGTCGCTTGATGAGAGCGCGCGAGTCGCCCGAGTCGTAGATGGTGAACGCCTTGGTGAAGCCGAACTGCTCGGCCTCGCGCCGCAGGATGCGCACGCAGGCCGAGTGGAACGTCGAGATCCACATGCCGTCGGACTTCTGCCCGATGAGCTGGTGCACGCGCTCGCGCATCTCACCCGCGGCCTTGTTCGTGAACGTGATGGCGAGGATCTGGCTCGGATACGCCTCGCGCGTGCGCAGCAACGAGGCGATGCGCCGGGTGAGCACGCTGGTCTTGCCCGATCCGGCGCCGGCGACGATGAGCAGCGCCTGACCCCGGTAGGTGACGGCATCGCGCTGGGGACCGTTGAGTCCCTCGAGCAGGTCGGCGTCGGGGCGGGCGTCCGACGGCGCGGACCCGCCGACGATGAGGGGCGTGGTGGAGGCGTCGGTCATGGCGGGTCAAGTCTAGGCGGGGCCTCCGACATCGGCCCTCCGTGCCGGCCGCGGGGCTCCCGCGACGTCGCGAGACCCCCGCCCCGGCGAAACGTTACGCCCGCGCCTCGCCCGCCGCTCCCGACGACAGCAGCGACTGCGCGCGTGAGAAGTGCTCGGCATCCACCGTCACGTCCCACCGCTCGGCCTCGAACCCCTGCACCGACGAGAAGTCGCGGCGGCCGCCGGTGAACGCGTGACCGGCGAAGCCGAACACCGCACCCCAGACGGCACCCAGGACGAGGCCCCAGACCAGCAGGCCGAGGAATCCTCCGGGGGTCAGCAGCCCCAGCAGCACGCCGATCATCAGGCCGAACCAGGCACCGGAGGCCGCGCCGAGACCCGCCGCGCGTCCGCGGGTCAGGCGGCCGGTCACCTGCTCGACGATGCGCACGCCGTGCCCGACGATCGCGGTGTGCTCGACGGGGAAGCCGGCGTCGGAGAGGCGGTCGACGGCCGCCTGCGCTCCGGTGTAGTCGCTGAAGCTCGAGAGTGTGCGGCGCTCGGGGGTGGCGCGGGTGACGTCGGTCATGGGGGTTCCTCTCCCTCGGATGGGCCTCACGCTAGCCCTCCGCGTCTCGACGGGCGGGGCGCTTGCGCGTCGTCCTGCCCCTGGATAGGCCCGGGGCTGTCAAACCCCGGATGCCACACAGCCCGGCCGGTCATGATGGGGACATGCGCCTCATCCTCAACGTCCTCTGGCTCGTGCTCTCGGGCTTCTGGCTCTTCCTGGGCTACTTCGCCGCGGGGATCGTGCTGTGCATCTTCATCATCACGATCCCGTGGGGCATCGCGGCGTTCCGGATCGGCCTGTACGCGCTGTGGCCGTTCGGCCGCGAGATCGTGTCCAAGCCCACCGCCGGTGTGGGCTCGTTCCTGGGCAACGTCGTATGGGTCATCCTCGCCGGGTGGTGGCTGGCGCTGGAGCACGTCGTCACCGGCCTGCTGCTCTGCGTCACGATCATCGGCATCCCGCTCGGGATCGCGAACTTCAAGCTCGTGCCGGTCTCGCTCATGCCCCTCGGTAAAGAGGTGCGCGAGCTCCGTCGCGGGGGTCCGTTCGACCGGTGATCCGGTCCTAGGGCGGCGCGCACGGCGCTCACCCCGGCGCGTCAGCGTGCGGTGCGCTCATACACCCGTCGGGGAAGAGCGAGCAGGATGCCGACGAGCGTGATGATCGCCCCGATCACCGCGGTGGTGATGACGAGCTCGACCGGGAAGGCTCCGTCCCGCGCGCCGGCGAAGCGCGCGAGGTCCCAGGGAAGCACTCCGACCTGCTCGTTCCACGACCGCAGCGCAGCGCCCGCTCCCATGAACGCCACCGTGACCGCGGGGACGGCGCACCCCACGCCCATGCCGGCCAGGGCGATACCGGTCGCGCGACGGCGTCCGAGCTGGGGGCGGAGCGACCACCCGGCGGCGACGAACACCCAGGCGAGTAGGGCGAACGCCCCCGTCAGGTAGAGCACCCGCACCGCGGGGATGGTCCACAGCGCCGACCAGATGCCCTCGGAGCCCGACAGCGCCACCGCCGTCAGGGCGACGACGCAGCGCAGCACGAGCGCGCCGCCGACGGCCGCGATGATCGGCCACGGCGAGCGCTTGCCGAGCAGCAGCCGCACGACGATCGCGAAGACGAGCCAGCTGGCGATGGCCACCGCCGCTCCCCACAGGCCGTCGCGGGGCGTCTGCACGATGCGGGTCGCCACGAGCAAGCCGCCCGGAATGAGGATCATCAACCACCGGTCGAGCGGCAGCAGTCCGAGGCTGGACTCGCGGGCCCGCCAGGGTCGCGTCGACGCGATCCAGGTCGCACGCGCGGCCGCCGCGCCGGGGCGGCGCACCAGGCTGGTGCGGGCGGCGACCATGCCGATGACGACCCAGACGACCCCGAGCAGCAGCAGACCGCGGCCGAACCATTCGGTCGTCGCGTTCACGACGACGGGAGCGCGGGTGAAGGGATCGACCACGAACGACAGGATGAGGCCGAGCACGAGGAGTACGCCGGCGGTGCTCAGCGCCAGAACGCCTCGCCCCGTCGTCGTCGCCATGCACCTACGTTAGCGGGCACACCCGCGCGCTCCGACCGCAAAGGCCGGGCCACCCGGGCCGCCCCTCGCGACCGCGGCACGCGAGCGCGGCCGCGCGGACCGACGGTCAGGCCCGGTCGTGCAAAGTGACGTGGTATCCGTCGGGATCGGCGAAAGTGAACGTGCGGCCGAAGGGTCCGTCGATGGGGTCCATGACGATGCGGTGACCGTCGGCGACGAGTGCGTCGTGGATTCGCTGCACATCGGTGGCGTGCAGCCAGACGGCCGCGCCGATCCCGGGCTGCGCCACACCGCTCAGGTCTGTCCCCGGCGCGAGGTCGCGCAGGGCGAAGGCGATCGGCGTCGTGGTGAAGACCACGGCGTGCGGGGGGCCCGCGGGTGAGCGTTCGAGTCCGAGGTGGCGCGCGTAGAAGGCGTGCGAGGCGTCGAGATCGCGCACCTGGAGGGAAAGGAAGTCGGGGCCGGTGACGGGCATGGAATCTCCTGGTGTGTCAGTTATCTGACATCCACTGTATGTCAGAATACTGACATGACGCAAGAGCGCATCGATCTGGACACCTCGCTGGGGTACCTGCTCAAAGAGGCGGCGAGCGCGCTGCGCTCCGCGATGGAGGACGTCCTGCGCCCCCTCGGCATGACGATCACGCACTACTCCTGCCTCGAGCTCCTCGCCCAGCGTCCGGGGTTATCGAACTCCGACCTCGCCCGCGGGGCATTCGTCACGCGGCAGTCGATGAACGTGCTGCTCCAGACGCTGGAGCGCGACGGCATCGTCGAGCGCCCGGACGCCGCTCCCGTCGGCAAGGCACTGCCCACGCGTCTCACCGCGCGCGGCCTCCGTTCCCTCGAGGCGGCGAGCGCCGCCGTGCGCTCGGTGGAACGTCGCATGCTCAGCGGAATGTCCGACGCCGAGCAGGCCGCCGCCCTGCACGCGTTGCGTTCGATGGCGGCGTCACTGCGCGGTTGATCCCAGTCCGACTCGGGCGCCGCCTCGCACAACGGCGGGGCAGTTCGCCGACACGCCGACACGGTCCGTTCGGACTCGGCGCGTCCTCTTCGTCGTCCGCCGTTGTGCTCCGCGTCCGCCAGCACCCTGGATTGCAGATTGTGTAACAATCAATTCATGTTGCCCGCCCTCGCCGTTCTCGCGGCGGCCCTGTGTTTTTCGACCACGGGTACGGCACAGGCGCTGGCAGGCGTCGACGCCTCCCCCGTCGCGGTCGGTGCCGCGCGGATCGTCGTGGGCGGCGGCATCCTGGGTCTCGTCGCCCTTCTGCGGCGCGCGCCGACTCCCCCGCTGCGGGTGATGCGCGGATCCGTCAGCGGACTCGTCGCACTCGGAGCGATCGGCGTGCTCGCCTACCAACCCCTCTTCTTCCTCGGCACGCGAGAGAACGGCGTGGCCATCGGCACGGTCGTCGCGCTGGGTTCCGCGCCGATCGCAACCGGAATCGTGGATGCCGTGCGCCTGCGTCGCGCCCCCTCGCCGCGCTGGATGCTCGCCACCGCCATCGCCCTCGCCGGTGTCGTGCTGGTGTCGGGAGTCACCGGCGGCTCGATCGCGCTC
This sequence comes from Microbacterium sp. Leaf436, assembly GCF_001424715.1. NCBI lineage: Bacteria > Bacillati > Actinomycetota > Actinomycetes > Micrococcales > Microbacteriaceae > Microbacterium > Microbacterium sp. Leaf436. The sequence goes on along the minus strand of NZ_LMRB01000002.1, from coordinate 316,160 downwards.
GCTCCGAGCGGTCTCCTCGCCTCGGCGGGCGCCGGAATGTCGTATGCCCTCTATACGGTGTGCGGAAAGGCGCTGATCGAGAGGGGGTGGGACTCCACCCGCGTTATGGGCACGGTCTTCGGTGTCGCCGCGGTGGCGAGCCTGCCGGTGCTGCTGCTAGCCGGGTCCTCTTGGCTGCTCACTCCTAACGGCCTCGCGCTCGCGCTCTGGCTCGGAGTGGTCACGACGACGATCGCCTACCTGCTGTTCGGCTGGGGGCTCGCACGGCTGACCGCCGTCACGGTCTCGACCCTCACGCTCGCCGAGCCCCTCGCGGCGACGCTGCTCGGGCTGTTCGTGCTGCACGAGCAGCTCACCCCGATGGGAGCCGTCGGCCTCGCGCTCATCGCCGTGGGCCTCGCCGTGGTGTCCGTTCCGTCACGTCGTCGCGAGGAGGTTCCGGATGCCACGGCCCGCGCGTGACGCCTCCGCCCGCGCCGCGGCTGGACACGGTGGTGCCGGGCGGGACACCCGCGTCTCGGCGGCACCCGGCCGCGCCACCGCGGATTCCCCCGGCCCCCGCGCCGCCGACCTCGTCGCCGACGCGGTGCGCTCCGGCATCCTGTCGGGAGATCTCGCCCCCGGAACCCCGCTGCGCGAAGAGGAGCTGAGCGCGACGCACGGCGTCTCGCGCCACACCGCTCGCACCGCACTCACCCGCTTGGCCGGCGAACGCCTCGTCACCGCCGAGCCCTATCGAGGCGTGCGGGTCTCGCTGCTCGACGACGACGCACTCATCGCGCTGCAGCAGCTGCGCTGCGCCCTCGAGACCGAGGCGTTGCGGATCGTGCGGGATCGCGGCATCCATCCGCCCGACGTCGACGCGGCGCTCGATTCCCTCGCCGACGCCGAGGCCTCGGGCGACTGGCCCGCCACCCTCGACGCGCACGCCCGCGTGCACTTCGCCCTGGTCGATGCCGCGGGCAGCCCGCGGATCGCGGAGGAGTACCGGCGCCTCGACTCCGAGATGCACCTGCTGCTCACCCACGTGCGCCCGGCGTATGCGGCGGGGACGCTGACGGCGGAGCATCGCGCCTACGTGCGGGCGGCGCTGGACGAGCCCGAGCGGGCCGTGCGCGCGCACCTCGATCACTCGACGCGGGCGATCATCGACGGGCGGCGCGGGCGCTGAGGGTGACTCGGGCGCCACACGGCGACATCTCTCGTCACTTCTCGCAACGCCCGCACCGCGCGTCCACGGTCCGGGTTAGCGTGAGGGCACATCGCGGCGATCCGGGCGGTCCCGGGCCTCGGCTCATAACCGAAGGCGTGGCGGGTTCGACTCCCGCCGTCGCGTCGACGACGGAGGCCCCGCGATCCCTTGCGCTGTGAGGGATCGCGAGGCCTTTCTTCTCGACTGCGGTCGGCGCGTGGCCACTATTTGGCCACAACCACCCGTGATCGAGCCGCGTCGAGAGCGGCCGAGACAGTGTCGACGTCGTCGTCGAAGAGGTCTGCGTAGACGTCGAGGGTCATGGCAGCGGACGCGTGGCCGAGCATGCGCTGAACCGCCTTCACGTTCGCACCGGAGCTGATCGCAAGAGACGCCGCAGTGTGCCGCAGATCATGGACGGTCATTCGCTCGAGACCCGCGGCGTCGAGAGCGGTAACGAACCAGGACCGGGAGCCGCCGGAGGCGCGTGGGTACTGATGCGCCTTCTTGCCCTTGCGCGGCAGGTCGACCCCGCGCGCGGCGTTGTGCGGGATGCGTCGGTCAAGAGATCCTCCTACAGGGAAACGTGCGCATCCCCCTCGCAAGTGTTCCCACGTACACCGGCACCGGCCTTCCCGAGGGACACTACGGTTGTCCACCACGGGGCGCCTCGAACGCGCCGACGGGTCCTGAGGCCGCCCGCAGCGCCGCTGTACTCTCTGCCATATGAGCGTGTCCAACGAAGAGCTCCTGGAGAGTCTCACCGCACTAGTCGAGCGGTACCAAGCTGATTCCGTCCTACTTCTCCGAGACGGCCCAGATCAGGTTGAACTCATGGAGTGGGTGAACCACGCGAAGGTGATGATCGAGATGCTGCTATCGCATTCTGCGATGCTGACTCGCGTCATCGTTGACGAACGTTCGTAGCCGTCCCGGCCAACCAGATAGGCCGCGGTCGGCCAGCGTATCGTTTCGATCCGTGGACACTTTCTGGTCAACCCTCGTGGCCTCCTCGGCGTCGCTCATCGGCGTGTGCATCGGCATAGTCTCAAGCCGCGGCGCAGCCCGATCGCAAGACAAGCGAGCGGCACTGGCTGCACGAGCTGAGGCAGCCGACGCGGTAGCCGAAGAGCTGGTTTCCGCGCTCAGACAGCTGCGCCGGCTACCTGCAATGCACTTCGAGTCTCTGGCGCAAGAGGTGTACCTGCCCGAGCACTGGTACGAGAACTACGAGCCCGCACTACTTCACCGTCTGGGCCGCCTCCAGGACGCGGACGCCCGCGCAGCGCTCCGCCTGATCGTCAACTCGCTCGGCGACCTGAAACTTCACGAGTTCTCCTCCACCTACCAGTCCATCGAGAGTCAACTGCTCCTGGCGCTCGAAATAGTCCAAAGCAGCCGCCGAGGCGAACCCGTCGACTCCACGAGCCGCGCCGAGCTCGCCGCTCTGCAAAAGAGGATTGACCACCGGCCCCCGTTCTGACCGAGAATTCATCTGCCCCTACCTTCGACGCGCGCCGCGTCTACTCAGGCGTCCGCGCGACCCGAGAGTACGAGATGGCGTTTGAAAACTTGCAACGCTGCGTGCCTCGTGGCACCGGAACCCCGCCGGCCACACTCGCACCGCCACACAAACCGTGACCTCCCGGCCCCATCTTCTTCCCAGTCCGCGTCTTTCAGCCCGTGCACGTCAACCCTCGTCGTGGTTCAGATCATCGCGGGAGATTCGCCTGAGGGGCACGTCCTCCGGCACCGCTCGGGAGATGAGCTGTACTTTGAACCGCTTAAGCCCCCGGGACAGAACGTCGAGCGCTCGCAGCTCGTGCACAAGAAAATCCGTCACGGGGATCTCTCCGTGACGGGTCGAGTACTCAGCGAGCGTCAGCCCGCCGAGCTGCTCCCGGTCAACGGCGAACAGGGTAAGCCCGTCACGGCCGCGCAGCTGTGAATGACCGAACTGCACGCCGACAAGCATGTAGCGATCGAGGTCTAAGCCAACCGCTTCTGCGAGCTCCGTCAAAGCCGGTCCGTGCCCGTCCGCGGCGGCGGTACCTCGGAAATCGTCATACTGCGTTCCCGCCGGCTCAACTACTTCGTCCCACTCTACGGCCATGGCTCCCCCATTCGACAAGCGTTGCTCGACCATACCCGCGCGCTTAGCCGCAACGTCACACGCCACAGAGCGGGGACGCACATGTACCGTGTGGCCATGGAAAAGCGCGAGCCTGGCCGGTACAACGGACCGTGGATGCACAGCCGCTGGGCCGCGCTCAACGGCGTCGACAACGTCCCCCACCCCGTCGACCTAGCCCACCCGATCATGGCGCTCGTCGACGCCCGCCGAACCAACCTCGCGAACTCCGCGAAGAACCTCGACCGCGCACCATTCGACAACAAATCGTTCTACCGCTCGCCCGGCAAGCAGCACGTCAGCGTCCTCATCACGGCCCCCTACCTCGGAGCAGCCCAGCGCACTTACGGCAGCGTCTCAGCACTCAACGACACGGCACACGGCATCGCGCGCGACTTCGGACTGTTCGTACGGGTGGGCCACCCTGCCGACACCATCCACCTGAGCCTGTGGTCAAACGAGCCTACGGTCCCCATCGTGTTCTGGAACCCCGAGCGCATCACGCTCCACCTGCCTGATCCCGCCGACCCATATCCCAGCGTTGCAGGCGGGGCCTGACGAGAAGAGCCACACCCCGACGCGCTCACGAGGAGCGGGGGGCCTCTTCGAGCCGATATCAACCGGTCCGCCTACAACAGCGGTCATCAAAGGTCACCAGCTAGTCGGTTGGTGCATCAAGCGCGCGAAGGATGTCGCGTTCCCACGTCTCTGCATATGAGATGTCGGGAAACTCCTCCCCTGAACGGTCCCGCATCGCCCAGAACGCGGCAAGCAAAGATTCGTGACGTTCCGGTTCCTGCCACCACGCTCGGAGCGCTTCGTTCAATTGGAACAGAGCCCGATGCATCACCGTCACGACGGGCTCACCATCCGACGCGGCTATTGATCTAGCTGAGTCGAGGATGGTGGTGCGAAGAGCGTGCATCAGCGACACCATCAGCGGATGCCCCTCCGCCTCGAGCTCACGCCCTAGTTGGTTGCCGCTTAACCTCGCCATTTCCTGGTCGCTGAAGGTGTTCGGATCTTCGTCGTGCCGGATCGCCGTCCAGTGGTTTACGACAGCTCGAAGGGAGTCTCTGTGCCAATCGGTGATGCGGTAACCAGCTCTGCGCCGAGCGTTCTCTACCTCACGAGCTTGAGCCTCCTGGTGGCGCGTCTGCTCGGCGTACAGCGCCTGGGCCGCGATCTTGTTGGACTCGCTTGCCACCCTCGTAGCGTGAACAGACGTGACAACCGCAACGACGACGGCGGCCAAGGTGGCCAGCGCAGCTATGGCAGTGACGGCGAGCGAGATCCAGTCGTAGACATCCCGCTCGCTCAAGGCTCTCACAACGTCCTCCAGCTGGCATGACACCGTTTCCGACTCGACGCATGCGCTGGCATCCATCAGCCCAAAGTAGCGGACGCCCTGTGGGGCTCTACACCGATTGAAAACACCCCACCGCCAGCTCCTCATCGCTCTGCGCGCGATGGCGCCCCAAGGGGGTGGGGGGTACCCCCGAGGAGCCGACCTCGATCGGACCGCCGGGGAGGTGGCTGTCCCTTCAACCGGGTTCAGACATTTTCCCAGGCGGACACATTCTGGCCACAACCTGCCGTCAACGTGGGCTGCAGACCAAAACCATAAACCGGCCTACATGCCCATAATCCCGCCAGTGCGAAGCGCCGGCTAGACAACACCGCGACAACGGATCGGGTTCGACTCCCGCCGTCGCGTCCACTTCCGCACCACGGGCACGAGAACGTCGCCACGCGTAGGCTATATCACGGAGGTATACCGTGACAGCGACTTTCGACCACAGCCGAGCGTCGCAGCTGGTGCGAGCCGCTCGCCTCGACCGGGGGATGTCTCAGGCCGATCTGGCGCGAGCCGCGGGTATGAGTCAGCCCAATGTGGCAGCCGTGGAATCCGGGACGAGGAACCCCAGTGCAGACGCCTTCGAGCGCCTCCTCCGCGCCGCCGACTACCGGCCGAGTCTGGCCGTGGAAGAGCATGCCGGGGCGATCGTCGAGGCGGGACTCCGTCACGGGCTCCGTGACATCCGCGTCTTCGGCTCGGTGGCCACGGGAGCGGATCACTTCTCGTCGGACATCGACCTGCTCGCCCGCGTCGAGAGCGGGCGCGGCTATTTCGACATCGCGGCGTTCGTGAATGCCGTCGAAAAGCTCACCGGATTCTCCGTCGACGTGATCGTCGACGACGAGCAGCGCCCCGCATTCCTCGACTCGACACCGATGGCCGCGTTGTGACGGGTTCCGAGCCCGCGCCGGCCAAGCCCTTCACTCGTGCACCCCGCACCGATCGTCCACGGAAAGACGTTTCGCAGGAGAACTTCCTGGACAGCGTCGACGCGATCGACGCGTTCCTCACCCACGCGACGAGCGGTGGAAGGGACGCATTCCAGCGCAACTCTCCCGCTCACGCGTCCGGCTCGATGGCGATCATCCGGGCGGCTGCACTCTTCGAGACCGACGAGTTCGCCGACTTCCTGGCGACCACCCCGAACGAGGTGTTCACCGCCCTGAGGACGATGCGCAACATCGCCTCGCGTTCCGGCTACCGCGCGATGAACGACGAGTTCTTCTGGGTCACTCTGACCACCGAGCTGCCTCCCCATGTGAACCGATGGAGGCTCGCAGCCCAGGCGTCGGCGTCAAGCTGAGCGCCGCCGCCTCGGAAGGCCCGGCGTTCGGAACCCGCGCCCACGCCGCGACCGGTGCCAGACTGGAGCGATGACCAGCCCCGCACCCCAGGACGTCCTCATCGGCAGCGAGAGCATTCGTCTGAGCGCGTTCCTCAAGTTCGCCGGCATCGTCGATTCCGGTGGAGACGCCAAAGAGGCGATCATCGACGGGTACGTCAAGGTGAACGGCGAGGTCGAACGCCAGCGCGGGCGACAGCTGCAGGTCGGCGACGTCGTGACGTTCGAGGGGCAGTCGCTCCGCGTCCAGCCGTGACATCACCACGCCCCCTCTGACACGAGGAAGGCCCGCTCCCCCCGAAGGAGAAGCGGGCCCGGCAGGCGAGATCCCGCGCTCGTGACACGGGATGCCGCTCGGCTCAGCGGCGGATCAGTGCTCGTCGTAGTGGTCGGTGTGCAGCGAGTGGCGGTGACCGTCGTGCACGTAGTCGGCGTGGCCGTCGTGCTCGAGCTTCTCGTGGCCGCAGTCGTCGCCGTGACGGTGCTCGTCGACGGTGTGCTCGGCCTTCGACTCGTGCTCGTCGTAGTGGTCGCCGTGCAGGGCGTGGTGGTGCGTGCCGTGCACGTAGTCGATGTGGTCGCCGTGCTCGATCTTCTGGTGGCCGCAGTCGTCGCCGTGGGCGTGCTCGTCGACGGAGTGCTCGGCGTGGGTTTCGGTGGTGCTCATTGTTCGTTCCCCTGGTCGTTCGGTTCCTGGACGTGGGCGATCGCATCGAGCACGACGTGCGCGACATGCTGGTCGGCGAGGGCGTATCGAATCTCTTTCCCCTCGCGCTCCGAGCTCACCAAGCCCGCGTGGCGCAGTGTCCGCAGGTGTTGAGACACCAACGGCTGCGACAGGCCCGCCTGCTCGGCGAGCACGCTGACCGTGAGCTGTTCGCGGCTCAGGAGCCACACGAGCGCGAGACGCGACTCGTTGCCCAGAACCTTGAACAGCTCCGCGGCTTCGTCGAGTCCCGCGATCTTGTCCACGGCATCCACTCGACCATACACATGCACGAATTGCAATGTGTTCAGGTTATTGGGAGCGATTCTCGTTCGCGTACCGACGGCACGTCACGGCAGGTCGTCGCGGTCTCCGCTCGACCGACCCTCGCCGAACGCGGCCCGCATCCACGCCGTCTCGGCCGCCGCGCGGATGTCATCGTCGTCGCGTCGCCGTTGGGCGCGGCGCCCGATGCCGAGCCCCGCGCCCGCCACCGCGACACCGATGGCGATCCCCACAGCGAGCGCCCCGAGTTCCATGGGGCGATTCTACGAAGGCGTCACCCCTGACGCCCCTTGAAGCGCGGGTTCTGCTTGTTGATCACGAACACCCGACCGCGGCGGCGAACGACCTGCGCACCGGGCTGCTTCTTGAGCGACGCGAGCGAAGCGCGAACTTTCATGGGGATCCTCCTTGTTGATAACCGTTATCACTAACACGGTAGGGTGTCGGGAGCCCCCTGACAAACGAGAGGTGGATGCCATGCCCCGCACGATCGCCATCCTCGGCGTCTGCGCACCGGAACGCCGGGCCTACGCCGAACGCACCGCTGTCGCGCTCGATCGCCCGCTGCACCTGCTGCGTTTCGCCGACCTCCGGTCCTCCCACGCCCTTCCCCACCCGCGGTCACGCCCGAGCACCGCGCACGCCGTCGTCGACCTGGGCACCGACGTCGACCTCATCCACGCGATCGCCTCGCGCGGCGGCGCCGAGGTCGAAGCGGTCTGCGTCGTCGACGCCCGACACATGGTGGGCGACCTGCTCGACGAGGCGCCCCTCGTGGCATCCGCTCGTCCCGGCGACACCCGCGCCGACGTCGGTGCACGCGCGCGGCAGGCGGCCCTGGCCCTGGAGCTGGCGACACGCATCGTCTGGATCAACTGGGAGCAGGTGCCCACCGCGGCCCTCTCCGTGCAGATGGCACTCGCCTCGCACCTGAACCCCACCGCCGTGGTGCGCCTGTCGCGCGATCCGCTCAGCGACCTGCACTCAAAAGCTCCCCGCGACGGCGAGATCCTCGAGCGAGCGGGCTGGGTACACGCCCTCAACGCTGAGCACGACCCCTACATGCGCGACAACCGCGTCATGACGGTGCGCTACGAGCAGCTGCGGCCGTTCCATCCGGCCCGCCTGTCGGCCGCTCTCGACCGGCTCGACGACGGCGCCGCCGGACGCCTCGTGCGTTCCGCCGGATTCTGTCGCCTGGCCTCACGCCCCGGCATCCTGGCGCGGTGGGAGCACGTCGGCTCGGCGATGTGGCTCGAGCCGATCGGTGCCGACGACGGACTCATGGGCATGGGCCAAGAGATCGCCTTCACCGGCCTCGACCTCTCGGCGCCGAAGCTCGCGCACGTGCTCGACCGGGCCGCTCTCACCGACGGCGAGCTCGCCAGCGGCCCCGCGGCCTGGGCGCTGTTCGACGACCCGCTGCCGGCTTGGCCCGCGGTGGAGTCGTCGATCCCCGATGCCACCGACTGACGACGACCTGTCAAGCCGGTTCACCGTGGCGGCCGCGTGGGGCAACGTGTCGGCATGAGCACTCCTGAGATCCCCTCCCGCCACTCCGACGACGCCCACGCCGACTCCGCCGCCCCCACCGACGCCGTGACCGACGAGGTGCGCGAAGACGCCGCCGAATCCGAGGAACACGTCGAGCTCGACAACCACACGGGCGACGCGCTCGACGGCGACGCCCCGGCGGACGACCCCGGGTTCCCCGCCGCCGAGGGTCACGCCTGAACCCGCGGTGATCGGAGCGCCCGGCGAGCACCTGCCCGGGCGCTCCTCCTGCACTGAACGGTGACGCGAGTCCCGTCGACGGCAGCGACCTCGGAGCGGGTTCCCCTCGGCCGCTACGCGATCCGCGTCCCCGGCGGCAGGCGCTTCGCCGGCGTCCGGGTGCGCGAGATTCCCCACCACAGCAGCCCACCGGCGACCACCGCCTGCAGCAGCAGCCCCACGAACCAGCTCGGCGCGGTGCCCGCGAGCTGCTCCTCGGTGGTCGGGTAGTCGTATGCGCTGCCCGCGGGGTCGGCGCAGGCGTCGTACCGCGGCGCCGGGTCGGGCTCGATCTGCGCGAGGCGCACACCCGCGGCGATCTGCGAGAACAGGTCGGACGGGTAGCCGTCGCGATACGTCGGCGGCGTGGCATCCGCGAGGATCACGAAGGGGTTGGCCGCGAGCAGCCACCACACGCGGTCGAAGCGCGGGGTCTCGCCGTACGACCTCGACTCGACGCACTCGAGCTCGTCGTAGGTGGGGCACCCCGCCCCGGGACTCGGCGCGCCCGGGTCGCAGCCGGTGGGCACCGCGTTCCAGTCGACGTCGCGACTCACCGTCACCTGCGGCGTGCGCAGCGCGGCGCCGCCCAATCCGAAGGCGAGCAGCGTGCCGATGGTGAGCGCGGCGACCACCAGGTACGTGCTGGCCACCGAGAAGATGGGCCGCGCGACCACCGCGCTGAAACCCACCCCGATCGCCGCGACGATGCCCACCTCGAGGATCAGGATGCCGAGCGAGCTCACGATCACGCCCGGATTCAGCGCCCCGGCGAACGTCGACACGATCAGAAAGGGCACGGCCACGACGAGGAAGGCGAGACCGGAGATCCAGGCGGCCAGGAACTTGCCGATCACGATCTCGGTCGTCGTGGCGAGCGTCACCTGCACCGGAGCAAGGGTCGCGCCGTCGCGGTCGCCGTTGACCGCGCTGCCGCTGAGCGTGGGCGACACCAGCAGCACGAGCAGGAGCACGAGCATGATGACGAGCGAGAAGAACCACTCGTTGCCGCCGCTCCAGAGCGAGAACGCGGCGAGCGAGAGAACCATGATGCCGAGCAGGATCGCGGCGAAGATCCCGAGCAGCACGTACCAGCCCACCGAGCGGACGCGCTGACGCAGCTCGATCCCGATGATCGTGCGCAGGCGGTGCAGGTTCATGCGCGGCTCCCCTCGTCGTCGCGGTCATCGGGCACGGCGGGCGCCGTCGGCCCCTGTGCGGGGGCACCCGGCGGAGGCGGAGGCGGCGCCGACTCGGACCGCAGGTCGAGGAAGGCGTGCTCGAGATCACCCACGGCGGGAGCGAACTCCACCACCGGCAGGCCCGCGCCGACGAGAGCGCGCAGCCCTGCGACGGCACCCGCGTCGTCGGCGAACGGCACGAGAGCATCGCGCCGGTCGAGACCGATCTCGTCGCCGGAGCGGCCGAGGGCCGCCGCGATATCTCCGCGCGCCGCCTCGACCGACCTCGAGGAGTCGGTCGCCAGTCGCACGCGCCACACCCGCACGCGCGTCGCCGCCGCCGCGATGCGGTCGCCCGCGACGGTGCGTCCGTCGACCAGGAACACGGCGTCGTCGACGACCTCTTCGAGCTCGGACAGCACGTGACTCGACATCAGGATCGTGCGTCCCTCGGCGGCCAGGCGTCGCAACAGCACGCGCAGCGCGATGCGCGCCTGCGGATCGAGACCCGAGGCCGGCTCGTCGAGCAACAGCACGCGCGGGTCGTGCACGAGCGCGCGGGCCAGAGCGAGACGCTGCTTCTGGCCACGCGACAAGACGCGGGCAGGTGCCGCGGCGAGCGCGGTCAGGTCGACGAGCTCGAGAAGTTCGTCGGCGCGGGAACGCGCGGCGTCACGCGACAGGTCGTAGAGCTGCGCGGTCGCCACCAGCACCTCTCGCGCCGTCAGGCTCGGCCACGCGCCCAGGGAGTCCGGCATCCATCCGAGCACGCGTCGCACACCGGCCGGGTCGGCGACCGGGTCGATGCCGCCGATGCGCAGCTCACCGTCGTCGGGCCGCAGCAGAGACGCCAGCATGAGCATGAGCGTGGTCTTGCCCGAGCCGTTCGGTCCGACCAGTCCCGTGACGCGGCCCGCGGCGGCGGTGAACGTCACCTGCCGCACGGCCTGCACCGAACCGAACGACCGTCTCACTCCCGCGACTTCGATACCGGCGTCCATGGCCCCACCCTAGAGGGGGGCTCCGACGTGGCTCGTCTCGCGATTCGCGGAAGCCAGGACTCAGGATGCCGCCAGCGCCCGGCCGAGAGCGTCGCCCGACGACCACGCGGTGCGTACCGCCGCACTCTCTCCCCATGCATCACCGCAGGCCGAGAGCCCGGGCGAGCGGAAGAACGGCTCCCCGGTCGCCTCGACGGGTCGGGCGAAGGTCCAGCGGTGGGCGCGCGCGGCGACAGGGTCGGCATCGATCCGCAGAAGTCGGCGGGTTGCCGCGACGACGGGCGCGATCGCCGCGTCGGGGTCGTCGAGGTGCCGTCGGGCGCGGTCGGCGGTGGTGTGTACGACGAGCACGGGAGCACCGTCGCCGCGACGATCGCCGTCGTCGGCGAGGAACGACACGTCGGCGTCGCCGTCGGCGAAGGCACCGTGCAGGTCGGCATCCCACTGCCTGTCATCCCACCGGAGCACCACGGCGATGACCGGCTCCCAATCCTGAGCGCCACCCGGAGCCTCGCCCGTCAACCGCGCAGCCTGAGGCGCAGGCATCGCGAGCACCACCTCGCCGGCGTCGCGACCGTCGACGCGGTACGGCTCGACGCGCTCGACGACGTGCTCCGACACCACGTCGAGCCCCTCGGCCAGGTCGAGCGTCAGCGAACGCGAGCCCAGCGGAGCCGCCCATCTCATCGGACCGGGCTTGGGCGTCTGCCCGCCGTCGGCGTCGATGACGGCGAAGGTGTCGGTCCAGGGACGGGCGAGTCCCCGTTCCTCCCAGTCGGCGACGAGATGGCCGAAGCGCTCCGCCTCGCCCACGACGAAGTACGACGCGCCGAGGTCGACCGCGCGCCCGTCGATCGTGCGGCTCGCCAAGCGCCCACCCACGCGGCGCCCCCGATCGAGCACGCGCACCGACCTCCCGGCATCCTGCACCGCTCGCGCGCACGCGAGCCCGGAGATCCCGCCGCCGACGACCGTCACATCCACTGTCATGCGGTCATCCTCCCGCGCCACGCGGGGCCGAGGGGCGGGGTTGCGTTGGGACGCCCCCGGACTCGCGACCGCCGAGGGGCCGGCCCGAACTCCTGAGAAACCTCGGCACGGCCGACGAGCACCGCCGACGACGATGCCCGCCGACCGAGACCTCAGGAGTTTCGCCCGCGCGTACGCGGGCGCACGCGCCGATCCCGCTCCGCAGGGCGCTCGGCCGCCGTCCCGCACACGGGCGCAGCTCAGCTCCGGAAGAACTCGACCCCCAGGTCGGGATGATCCACGAACACGCCGTCGAGCCCCGCGTCGCGCAGCACCGACCATTCCGCGCGGTGGTCGCCGAACGCCGCGGCGCCGCCGGGCCGCCGATACGCGCGCAGCAGGAACATATTCTCGGGACGGCATGTCCAGGTGAAGACGCGCAGACCGCGTTCCTGCGCCTCGGCCACGAGCGGAGCCGGGCCGCGCGCACGGCCCCAGCGGTCGGGGGCGAGGATGAGGCGCTTGTCGGGGCTGATGCCGTCGACCTCGGCGGCGAGCCCGTCGAGCCCCCGGGGGGTCAGCATGGCGGCGTACCCCGCGGCGTCAGTGCCGTCGCGTTCCCGCAGGTCCCACGGGGCGCCGTCGGCCTCGATCAGCTGCACGAGCGGAACGCGGATGCCGAGGTCACGCAGCCGCGTGAGCACCAGCGGCTCGAACGACTCGATGACGAGGGAGTCGACGGCATCGGCCCATCCGCCCGCGCGCAGCTCGTCGCGTACGAGCTCGGCCATGTCGAAGCCGAGGCGGGCGAAGGCGGCAGCGTGCTTGATCTCGAGCACCACCCCGACTCCCCCCTCGCGGGCGAGGTCGAGCACGTCGCGCAGGCGCAGCACGGGCTCGGTGTCGTCGTGGGCCGCGCTGGCGGGACGGATCGCGGGGATGCGCTCCCGGCACCGGAGGGTCTGCAGCTCCGCCCAGGTGAAGTCTTCGGTGAACCACCCCTCGAGCCGCTCGCCGTCGACCGTCTTCGACGTGCGCCGGTCGGCGAACTCGCGACGCGTAGCGACATCGGTCGTGGCGCTGATCTCGTTCTCGTGACGCACGACGAGCACGCCGTCTTTCGAGGGGACGACGTCGGGCTCGACGGCATCCACTCCCGCGGCGATCGCCCGCGCGTACGAGCTGCGGGAGTGCTCGGGGAGGTACCCGGGGGCACCGCGGTGGCCGATGACGAGGGGCATTCCGTCACGCTAACGACGCCGGGTGAACAACGGGTCCGCTCAAAGCAGAATCCCAGTCAGCACAAGGAATCCCGCGGCCCCCTCGGCTAGTGTTGTCTGACAGCACGGTGCTGTGATCACCATCTTTGGAGTGTGAGTTCCCGTGGCCCTCAACAACCCGGCATTCAGCAACCCGGCGTTCCAGGACCCTCGAGCCGGTGGCGCCCAGACGCGCTACAGCCCGCCCCCGGCCGTCGATCCCGCCGCAGACGCGTCGATCGAAGGGGCGTACGCCGCCCCCGCGGCGAGCGCAGCCCAGACCGGTCGCATGACCGTCGAAGACACCGTCTTCAAGACCCTGGCCCTCTTCGGCATCCTCGTCGTCACCGCCGTCGTCGGCTGGATCTGGACGATGAGCGGCGTCAGCGTCGCCAACCCCAACCCGAGCGTTGCTCCGATGATCATCGGCGGCCTGGGCGGCTTCGTGCTCGCCATGGTCGCGATCTTCAAGAAGAAGCCGTCGGTCCCCGTGTTCATCGCCTACGCGGCGTTCGAGGGTCTGTTCATCGGCGGAATCTCGGCGTTCTTCGAGTTCATGCTGCCCGGCATCGTCGTGCAGGCGACCCTCGCGACCCTCTCGGTCGTCGGCGTGACCCTCGCCCTCTTCGCCAGCGGCAAGATCCGCGCCTCGAAGCGTGCCACCAAGATCTTCATGATCGCGATGGTCGGCTACCTCGTCTTCAGCCTGCTGAACGTCGGCCTCATGCTCTTCGGCGTGCTGCCCGACGGAATGGCGTTCGGCCTGCGCAGCGCCACCATCGCCGGCATCCCGATCGGTCTGATCCTCGGTGTGCTCGTGGTCATTATGGCCGCGTACTCGCTGGTGCTCGACTTCGACCAGATCCAGCGCGGCGTCCGCAACGGCGCCCCGCGCGTCTACGCGTGGGTCGGCGCCTTCGGCATCATGGTCACCGTCGTGTGGCTGTACGTCGAGATCCTGCGCATGATCGCGATCATCCGCGGCAACAACTGACGCACCGATTCACGCGGAGGGCCGTCCCGTTCGGGGCGGCCCTTCGTCGTCCCCGCCTTTCCTTCCCGTTGAGTGTCCAGGACACGCCGCGAGACCAGGTCGACGTACGGCGTGTCCTGGACACTCAACGCCGGGGCGGAGCGCCCGCAAGGGGTGCCGCGGCCGAGCGTCCCGACGCTAGCGTCGCGTCATGAGCCCCGCGAAGACGCCCGCCGAGATCCTCGACATCGACGGACACGAGGTGCGCGTCACCAGTCCCGATCGCGTCGTGTTCGCCGAGCCCGGCCTCACCAAGCTCGACCTCGTGCGCTACTACCTCGCCGTCGCCGAGGGGGCGCTCCGCGGCGCCGGTGGGCGGCCGATGGTGCTGAAACGCTTCTCGAAGGGCCTCGACCAGGAGCCGTTCTTCCAAAAGCGCGTGCCCGAGAACCACCCCGCCTTCATCGACACCGCGACCCTGCGCTACGCCTCGGGCACGTCGGCGGAAGAGACGGTGATCCGGGATGCCGCGGGCCTGGCGTGGGTCGTCAACCTCGGCTGCCTCGACCTCAACCCGCATCCCGTGCGAGCCGAAGACCTCGATCATCCCGACGAGCTGCGCGTGGACCTCGACCCGATGCCGGGGGTCGACTGGTCGCAGATCGTCGACGTGGCCTTCATCGCCCGCGACGTTCTGCACGATCACGGGCTCGTCGGCTGGCCCAAGACCTCGGGGTCGCGCGGGCTGCACATCCTCGTGCGCCTCCGCCCCGAGTGGAACTTCGCCGACGTGCGTCTCGCGTCCGAGACCCTGGCCCGCGAGGTCGAGAACCGCGCGCCGGGGCTCGCCACCGCCCGCTGGTGGAAGGAGGAGCGGGGCGAGAGCGTCTTCGTGGACTTCAACCAGAACGCCAAGGACCGCACGGTCGCGTCGGCCTACTCCGTGCGCGCCCTCCCCGACGCGCGCGTCTCGACACCGTTGACCTGGGACGAGGTGCGAAGCCGCCGCCCCGACGAGTTCACCGTCCTCACCGTGCCCGAGCGCTTCGCGACACTCGGTGACCCGCACGCCGGGATCGACGACGCGGCGGGGTCTCTCGACGCGCTCCTCGCCCTCGCGAAGGAGCTCGGGCCGGCCGAGAAGCCCCCGCGCGGCAGCGACGGTTCGGGCCGGCGAGTGTCGACCATGCCGCTCATCGAGGTCGCGCGCACCAAGACCAAGCCCGAGGCGCTGGAGGCACTCGAGACGTGGAAGCAGCGGCATCCCGACGCCACCTCCGCCCTGCACCCGGCCGATGTGCTCGTCGACGGCATGCGCGGTTCGAGCTCGCTCTGGTACCGCGTGCGGGTGAACCTGCAGCACGTTCCGGATGCCGAGCGCCCGGCGCAGGAAGGCCTGATCGCCGACTACGACCCCTGGGCCGGCCGATCCCCGTCGTGAGCGTTCGAGAGCGAGGCGACGAGGTGGGCGCGACCGTAGTCGTACGCCTGATCGAGGTCGCCGCCGAGGCGGAAGGCCCCGCCGAGCTCCATGGTCACGAAACCCGTGGCCCAGGCCGTCAGCAGTCGCGCGGCGTCGAGCGCGTGCGTCTCGCCCACCGCCGACGTGGTCGCCCGCAGCACCGGCGCGCTCGTGGCCGCGAGGCGCTCGGCATCCACCACCGTCGTGAACAGCAGACGGAACGCCTCGGGACGATCGTGCCCGAAGCGACGGAACGCGATCAGCAGGGCGTCGAGGTCGTCGGAGGCCGCCGTCAGCCGAGCGGTGAGCTCGTCGGCGGCCCGTTCCCCGACGCGCGCGAGCAGAGTCTCGCGGTCGCGCACCCTCTTGTAGAGCGAGGGCGCTTTCACCCCCACCGCCTGGGCGACGGCCTGCATCGTGACTGCGCCCGGCCCGCCCTCGTCGAGCAGTCGCGCTGCCGCATCGACGATCTCATCGAGGCTCGTTCTCTCCGGAGTCGGCATGATTCCTCCCATGGCTACGGATATAAGCTATCATGGCTAATGTTCGTAGCCATCCAGGAAGGCCCCTCATGAGACTCGCCCCGTCGCTCCACCGCATCGGCAACGACATCGTCGCCTCGTACCTCATCGTCACCCCCGAGGGCATCACCCTCGTCGACGCCGGACTCCCCGGCATGCACGCCGATCTGCTCCGAGAACTGGATGCCATCGGCCGCACCCCCGGCGACATCCGCGGCGTCGTGCTCACCCACGGCGACAGCGACCACGTCGGCTTCGCCGAGCGCCTGCGCCGCGAGCACGGCGTTCCCGTCTACGTGCACTCCGCCGACGCCGACCGCGCCCGCGGGGGCTCGAAGCCGAAGGCGGCCATGGGCCCGATGCGCCTCGGCCCGCTGCTCAGCTTCGCCGCCTACGGGATCCGCAAGGGCGTGCGCCCCCAGTGGCTGACCGAGGTGAACGAGGTCTCCGACGGCGACGTGCTCGAGCTCCCGGGCAGCCCCCGCGTGGTCGGCATGCCCGGACACTCCGCGGGCAGCATCGCCGTGCACTCCCCCGCCGTGCGCGCGGTGTTCGTCGGCGATGCGCTCACCACGCGCCACGTGCTCACCGGTCGCATGGGCGCCGCCCCCGCACCGTTCACCGACGACCCCGCCGAGGCGATGGCCTCCCTCGACCGCATCGCCGGACTGGATGCCGAATGGGTCCTGCCCGGGCACGGTCCCGCCTTCCACGGCTCACCGGCCGCCGCCGCCGACGCCGTGAGGGCTGCCGCGCGCGGCTGAGCGGGGCTCGCGGGGGTCACGCGCGACGGCCGCTCCGCCCCCGTCGAGGCTCAGGGTCCGAGCCGTGGTCGCCGCAGCGCCCCGCCCCGCCGGCCTCAGCGCCTCCGGTCGCGCGACAGCGCCTCTGCGCACGCCGCGGCCAGCGTCTGCATCGCCCGCGCGGGACTCAGCGTCGTCGCCGCATCGAGGGCCTCGGTCGAGAGGCGTTCGCGGAGCGCGGCATCCGTCAGCACGCGCCGCAGCGCGTCGACGAGCGCGTCTTCGTCGGCGTCGGGCACCAGGATGCCGCCTCCCCCGGCCAGCATGTCGCGCGGGCCGTAGCGGATGTCGTAGGCGACCACCGGGGTGCCGTGGGCGAGGGCTTCGGCCAGCGCCAGCCCCTGCCCCTCGAAGGCCGAGGTCGTGAGGTACACCGCGGCCCGATCGAGCACCGCGCCGGGATCGGTGGTGAGTCCGGGGAGCGTCACGACCTGGTCGAGGCCGAGCTCGGCGACGAGGGCTTCGAGGTCGGCGCGCTGCGCCCCTTCTCCCCACAGTTCGAGTCGCGCCCCGGGCACGTCGGCCGAGACGCGCGCGAAGGCACGGATGGCGTGCCCAAGCCGCTTACCGGGCGCGAGGCGACCGAGCACGACCACCCGGCCCGCGTCGCGATCGGCCGAGGGGACGCTGACCTCAGGACCCATCACGGCGTGCGGGGCGACGAGGTCGTGGGACAACGGGCCGAAGCGGTCGCGCACGTCGCACCGCTGGTAGTCCGTCGGCCAGAGCACCGCGTCGAAGCGCGGGGCGACGCGGAACCATCGCGTCCACAGCGCGTTGAGGTCGGAGTCATCCCGGTACGGCGGTTCGAGATGGATGGTGTGCACGGTGTGCACGATCCGCGCGCGGTCGTCGCCCCAGCCCACGATGAGCTCGCCGAGCTGACGCGACTCGCAGATGACGACGATGGGGCGGTCGTTCTCGGCGCGCAGGCCCGACGCGAGCGAGGTCAGCCACGCGCGGTACAGGGCGCCGAATCCGTCGATGACCCCGACGGGCTCGCCCGCGGCATCCCGGATCACGATGGGTGCGGTGGTGAGGTGCCAATCGGGGTCGGCGACCTGGGGCAGCTCGATGGCTCCCCCGGCGACGCTCCGGTACTCGAACGCCGGGTCGGCCTCACCCTGGCGTGCCGCCTGCCGCACCCACGCGGCCGCTCCTCCGTCGGGTGCCACGGCCTCGTCGAAGAGGTTCCGGAACATGCCCGATGCCGCCGCCACCCCGCGCTCGACGAAGGTCGCCCGATGCGCCGCGTGCGCGTCGGCCGTGCCGGGGTCGACCGTCAGCAGCAGCGGAGCTGCTCCCGCCTCGGCCATCTGCCCGGCGCGCGCGAGAGTGGAGATCGTGTACCCCCCGTCGAGATCGGGGATGAGCCGACTCGACAGGATGAGGTACCACGCGTCGGGGAAGTCGCCGAGAGTCACGCCCCCATCCTCCCCCACGCGCCGCCGATTCCCCGGCCGGCACCGCTGCGGGTCAGGAGTCAGCCGAAGCTCACTCCCACTCGATCGTCCCCGGCGGCTTCGACGTCACGTCGAGCACGACACGGTTGACGTCGCGCACCTCGTTGGTGATGCGGTTGCTGATCTTCGACAGCACGTCGTACGGCAGCCGCGTCCAGTCGGCGGTCATGGCGTCTTCGCTCGAGACGGGCCGCAGCACGATCGGGTGACCGTAGGTGCGGCCGTCGCCCTGCACGCCGACCGAGCGCACGTCGGCGAGGAGCACGACGGGGCACTGCCAGATCTCGTCGTCGAGTCCGGCCTTGGTCAGCTCGGCGCGGGCGATGGCGTCGGCCGCACGCAGGATCTCGAGACGGTCAGCGGTGACCTCGCCCACGATGCGGATGCCAAGACCGGGCCCCGGAAAGGGCTGACGGCCGACGATGGCCTCGGGAAGCCCGAGTTCGCGGCCGATCGCGCGCACCTCGTCTTTGAACAGGGTGCGCAGCGGCTCGACGAGCTCGAACTGCAGGTCTTCGGGAAGACCGCCGACGTTGTGGTGGCTCTTGATGTTGGCCGTGCCCGCACCGCCGCCCGACTCCACGACGTCGGGGTAGAGCGTTCCCTGCACGAGGAAGCGCACCTGCTCCCCCTCGGCCGCGGCTTCGGCGACGAGGTCGGCCTGCACCTTCTCGAACGCGCGGATGAACTCGCGGCCGATGATCTTGCGCTTCTGCTCGGGGTCGCTGACACCGGCGAGGGCGTCGAGGAACGTCTCGCGTGCGTCGACGGTGATGAGGCGGACGCCGGTCGATGCGACGTAGTCGTTCTCGACCTGCTCGCGCTCACCCTGGCGGAGGAGTCCGTGGTCGACGAACACGGCGATGAGCTGGTCGCCGACGGCCTCGTGCACGAGGGCGGTCGAGACGGCCGAGTCGACGCCGCCGGAGAGGGCCGAGATGACGCGGCCGGTGCCGACCTGCTGGCGGATGCGCTCCACCTGCTCGGCGATGACGTTGCCGCTGTTCCAGTCCGCGGGGAGTCCCGCGGCCTTGTGCAGGAAGTTCTCGATCACGCGCTGTCCGTGGTCGGAGTGCTTGACCTCGGGGTGCCACTGCACGCCGTACATGCGACGGGCGTCGTTCGAGAAGGCTGCGACGGGGGTGTGCGCGGTGCGGGCGAGCACCTCGAAGCCCTCGGGTGCGCGCGAGACCTGGTCGCCGTGGCTCATCCAGACGTTCTGCTCGGCGGGCTGTCCCTCGAGCAACGTGCCCTCGGTCACGACGGTGGCGTCGGTCGCGCCGTACTCGCGGAGCCCGGTGTTGGCGACCTCGCCGCCGAGGGCTTTCGCCATGACCTGGAAGCCGTAGCAGATACCCAGCGTCGGCACGTCGAGGTCGAAGACGTCCTCGTCGAGGCGGGGGGCGCCTTCTTCGTACACCGACGACGGGCCACCCGACAGGATGATGCCGACGGGGTTCTTCGCGGCGATGTCGGCGGCGGTCGCGGTGTGCGGCACGATCTCGCTGTACACGCCCGCTTCGCGGACGCGACGGGCGATGAGCTGCGCGTACTGGGCGCCGAAGTCGACGACGAGGACGGGGCGCTGGGACGTTTCGGTCTGTTCGGTCACCGCTGGCCTTCCGGGGCAGAGACGGGAGCGGATGCCAGGGCGGCCTCGCGCTCGGCGAGATAGGCGCGCACGCCGTGGGCGGTGCGCACCTCGAGGATGAAGGAGAGGAACGGCACCACGCCACCGAGGGCGAGGAACACGAACCGACGGAACGGCCAGCGCATGAGGCTCCACACGCGGAAGCACGAGATCAGGTACACGACGTAGAACCACCCGTGCGCGACGAGGATCGCGAGAGAGACGTTGACGCCGTCACCCGTGGAGAGGATGCTGCACTCGTTGGTCCAGGGCACGAAGAGCGAGAACCACTGGCAATCGGGGCCGGGGATGGCATCCGCGAACCACAGGAAGCCACCCGATCCGCCGAGGAACAGCTCCATGTGCAGGGGCGTGTACTTCAGGATCATCTCGGCGACCAGCAGCAGCAGGCCGATACCGGTGATGACCGAGCAGATCTGGTAGAACTTCAGGGCTCCGCGAATCGCCGGGAACGAGGCGAGCTTCGGGGCACGGGGCATGGATGCCAGTCTAGTCGCGGGTTGCCGAGGCCCCCGCCGCGAGCGCGTCGGCGTACTCGTCTTCGAGATCTTCGACCTCTTTCTCCCACGCGTCACGTGCGAGGCGGTACCAGAGGTACAGCGCGAAGCCGGCGAAGATCGCCCACTCCGCCGCGTAGAAGATGTTCAACCAGTTCACTCTCGAACCCTCGTCGGGCGCCGGTGACGAGATCGGCTCGAGGGGCCCGATGACGCTCTGCGAGGCGATGTACTGGCGGTACACCCGCAGGTCGTCGACGTCGTGCCACCGGCCGAGGAGCATCGCCGGGGACATGCGGGTGAGGGTCTGGGTGTCGGCCCCCCGGGGCGGAACGGACGGGCCTTCGTCGGAGATGAGACGACCCGTGACCTCGACGGTCGCGGTGGGGTCGGCGTCGACGGCGGCCTGGAGCTCCTCGACAGCGGCGTCGGCCTGCTCGCGCGAGGCGGTCCAGCCCGTGGCGACGGCGACCGACGTGGGCTCAGCGGTACCCGTGATGCGCAGCTGGCCCGTGACCCAGTACCCCTCGACGTCGTCGTTGAAACGAGACGACACGACGATGAAGTCGGATGCCACCCACTGGCCGCTCACCTCGACGCGCTGCCCGACCTGCGGCTCGGGCAGGTACGCGCCGGGCTGCACGACGTCGGCGAGCGGCTGGACGTTCTCGGTCAGGCCGGGCTCGGGCGGCGAGGTGTCGATCGCGCGGCCCAGCTGCCACTGCCCCAGCCACGCGAGGGCACCGGCGACGACGAGCGAGAACGCCAGCAGCGCGATCCACCGGGGTCGCAGCATGACTTCCCGCAGGGTGGGCGGGAAGATCTGCGGCGGCTCCGGTCGGGTCGCGGGGGTGACGGTCACTCGGTCTCCGTATCAGTGCCCGTAGGGGGCGACGACGACCTCGACCCGCTGGAACTCCTTGAGGTCGGAGTACCCGGTGGTCGCCATCGACTTCTTCAGGGCTCCGATGAGGTTCGCGGTGCCGTCGGCGACGGGCGCCGGCCCGAAGAGCACCTGCTCGAGCGGTCCGACGCGGTCGACCGCAACGCGGTGGCCGCGCGGCAGCTTGGGGTGGTGCGCTTCGGGACCCCAGTGGAATCCGCGGCCCGGGGCGTCGGTGGCGCGGGCGAGCGCCACGCCGAGCATGACCGCATCGGCACCCATGGCGAGGGCCTTCACGATGTCGCCCGAGGTGCCCACGCCTCCGTCGGCGATGACGTGCACGTAACGTCCGCCCGACTCGTCGAGGTAGTCGCGGCGGGCGCCGGCGACGTCGGCGACGGCGGTGGCCATCGGCGCGTGCAGGCCGAGCGTGGCGCGGGTGGTCGAGGCGGCACCGCCGCCGAAGCCGACGAGGACGCCCGCGGCGCCCGTGCGCATGAGGTGCAGCGCCGCCGTGTAGGTGGCCGCCCCGCCGACGATGACGGGGACGTCGAGGTCGTAGATGAACTTCTTGAGGTTCAGCGGCTCGACGCCGCTCGAGACGTGCTCGGCCGAGACCGTGGTGCCGCGGATGACGAACAGGTCGACGCCCGCGGCGACGACGGTCTCGTACAGGTCGTGCGTGCGCTGCGGGGTGAGGGCGCCGGCGACGGTGACCCCCGCGGCGCGCACCTCGGCGAGGCGGTCGCGCACCAGCTCGGGCTTGATGGGCTCGGCGTACAGCTGCTGCATGCGCCGGGTGGCGTCGGCATCGGCCAGCGTCGCGATCTCGGCCAGCAGGGGCTCGGGGTCGTCGTAGCGCGTCCAGAGGCCTTCGAGGTCGAGCACGCCGAGGCCGCCGAGACGACCGAGCTCGATGGCGGTGCGCGGGCTCACCACGGAGTCCATCGGCGCACCGAGCACGGGGATCTCGAACGGGAACGCGTCGATGGTCCACGCCGTCGAGACGTCTTCGGGGTTGCGCGTGCGCCGCGACGGCACGACGGCGATGTCGTCGAAGGTGTAGGCGCGGCGGGCGCGCTTGGCGCGGCCGAGGTCGATCTCCATGGTCACCCCTCCAGCCTACCCGCGCCCTTCGACATCGCCGCCGGGGTCGGGAGCGCGGGCGGCGTCGGCGGGCGCGGCGAGGTCGTTGCCACCGCGGAGGATTCGCGTGAGGAGTCCGTCGAAGAGGAACACCAGGAACGCCATCGACCCGATCACCGGGCTCAGCGCCATCGCGACGAGACCCAGCACCACGGCGCTGAATCCCGCACGCCCCATGCGACGGGCGTCGTCGCGCGAGAGGTCGGGGATCGCACCGGACCGCGCCGCCCACACCCACTGGATCCAGCCGAGCAGGATCGCGAGGAAGAAGTTGACGGGCAGCAGCACGCGCCCCAGGAGCAGATCGTCGTAGGTGGTGTTGAGCGACGAGGTGAAAGGCACCAGGACCACGAGCAGCAGGCGGAAGCTGTTGATCCACATGCCGAGCGCGTCGATCCGCGCGATGTACTCGAACTGCCGCACGTGCGTCATCCACATGAGGCACAGGAGCAGGAAACTGATGACGAACGAGAAGACGGGGTGCGCGAGACCCACGAGACCGGCCGCGAGGTCGTCGTTCGTGCGGATCGTCCCCAGCGACTGATCTGTGAGGCCCAGCACGAGCAGGGTCGCGGCGATCGCGAACACGCCATCGGTGAACGCCTCGGTCCGCCGCGCCGAGAGCGACGCCTCGGGGTGGCTCCTGCGTCGGATCATGCGCACAGCGTAGTCGCGGGAGCGGAACGACGAGGGGCCGGGCAGTCGCCTGCCCGGCCCCTCGTCAAACCGCGTTACTTCTTGTAGTTCGGCGCCTCGACGACGATCTGCACGTCGTGCGGGTGCGATTCCTTCAGACCCGCCGACGTGATGCGCACGAAGCGACCCTTGCTCTTGAGCTCCTCGACGGTGCGGGCGCCGACGTAGAACATCGACTGACGCAGGCCGCCGATGAGCTGGTACGCCACCGCGGCGACGGGGCCGCGGTAGGGGACCTGGCCCTCGATGCCCTCGGGGATGAGCTTGTCGTCGCTGGGCACGTCGGCCTGGAAGTAGCGGTCCTTCGAGTACGACGTCTTCTTGCCGCGGGTCTGCAGCGCACCGAGCGAGCCCATGCCGCGGTACTGCTTGAACTGCTTGCCGCCCTGGAAGACGATCTCGCCCGGCGACTCGTCGGTGCCGGCGAGGAGCGAACCGAGCATGACGGTGTCGGCGCCGGCGACGAGCGCCTTGGCGATGTCGCCCGAGTACTGCAGACCACCGTCGGCGATGACCGGCACGCCCGCGGGGATCGCGGCCTGTGCGGCCTCGTAGATCGCGGTGACCTGCGGCACGCCCACGCCGGCCACGACGCGGGTGGTGCAGATCGACCCCGGTCCGACGCCGACCTTCACGGCATCCACTCCCGCGTCGATGAGCGCCTGAGCGCCCTCGCGCGTCGCGACGTTTCCGCCGATGACGTCGATGTGCGCGAACGACGCGTCGGCCTTGAGGCGGGTGACGATGTCGATGACGCCGGCCGACTGCCCGTTGGCGGTGTCGACGACGAGGACGTCGACACCGGCGTCGCGCAGCGCCTCGGCGCGCTGCCAGGCGTCGCCGAAGAAACCGATGGCGGCGCCGACGCGCAGCCGACCCTGGTCGTCCTTGGTGGCGAGGGGGTACTTCTCGCTCTTGTCGAAGTCCTTGATGGTGATGAGGCCGGCGAGCTTTCCGTCTTCGTCGACGAGGGGGAGCTTCTCGACCCGGTGCTTCGCGAAAGTCGCGATGACGTCGTTGGCGTGGATGCCGACGTGGCCCGTGATGAGCCCGTCCTTGGTCATCACGTCCTTCACCAGCGTCGTCTGACGCTCGAAGCCCGAGACGAAACGCATGTCGCGGTTGGTGATGATGCCCACGAGCACGCCGTCGGGGTCGACCACGGGCAGACCCGAGATGCGGTACTGGGCGCACATCGCGTCGACCTCGGCCACCGTGGCATCCGGGGTCGTGGTGATGGGGTTCGAGACCATGCCCGACTCGCTGCGCTTGACCTGGTCGACGATCGACGACTGGTCCTCGATCGAGAGGTTGCGGTGCACGATGCCGATGCCGCCCTGCCGGGCGATCGCGATGGCCATGCGGGCCTCGGTGACGGTGTCCATCGCACTGGAGAGCAGAGGCGTCGCCACGGTGATGCGACGGGTGAGACGCGACGACGTATCGGCCTCGCTCGGGATGACGTCGGTGTGCCCGGGAAGGAGCAACACGTCGTCATAGGTCAGTCCGATGAAACCGAAGGGGTCGTGCTGCTCCATGGATCCTCCTGCGCGCGCGGCGCCTGTTCGAAAAAAGGACGACGTCGGCCGGGGCGCGCGAGGCGCTCCGCCCGTAATTCTAAGCGTCGGGACCCTGGGAATTGTTCCCGTGCAGGTGGCCGCGACGCGCAATCCTCATGACACGGTTCGCTAACGACGCGGTCGGCGAAACACCCTCGACACATTACGCTCGTAGCGTCGACCGTCGAAGCTGACGGACGACTTCGTCAGCGCTGCCGAACTGGAGACTCCGTGGGTCATTCCTCCCCCACCGCGACACGATCGCGATCCCTATCCCGCATGGCTGCCGTCGTCTCGCTCCTCGCGAGTGCGATAGCCGTCCTGAGCCTGCTCTTCGCGTCACCTGCGAGCGCAGCCGTCACCACCGCACCAACACCCGCCGCCACGACCGGAACGGGCGACGTCTCATCGCAGTACACGATCGGCGGCATCATCCGCGCCGAGGATGAACCGCTCGAGGGCGTCGAGATCTCGGTCGAGGGCTCCGGCTTCTCGGAGGTCGGTACGACCGGTGCCGACGGTCGCTGGTCGGTCGCGGTTCCCGGGCCCGGCAGCTACACCGCCGAGCTCCAGGTCGACACGCTGCCCGACGGTGTCGCACCCCGCGACCCCGACAACGTCACGCGTGACGTCACGGTGGGAACGACGAACACGGTCAACGTGCTCTTCCCCACCGGTGAGGGAACGGCGGCGAGCGGCTCGATCTGGGACACGTTGTTCTCGCGCTTCTTCTACGGCCTCAACTTCGGCCTGCTGCTCGCCCTGGCCGCCATCGGCATCTCGCTGATCTTCGGCACGACGGGCGTCAACAACTTCGCGCACGGCGAGATGCTCACCTTCGGCGCGATCATCTTCTACATGTTCACGGCCATGGGCTGGAACATCATCCTGGCGGTGCTGCTCACCGTGGCGCTCTCGGTCGCGCTGGGCTGGACACAGGATGCCGTCCTGTTCAAACCTCTGCGCAAACGCGGGGTGGGGCTGGTCCAAGTGCTGATCGTCACGATCGGTCTGTCGATCGTGCTGCGCTACCTGTACCTCTACTTCTTCGACGGCGGCACGCGCAACATCGACACCGGCATCACCGACAACGTCACGATCGGCCCGGTGACGGTCACGCTCACCTCGATCATCAGCATGGGCGTCAGCGTCGTCATGCTCGGCGCGGTGGCCTACTTCCTGACCCGCACCCGCATCGGCAAGGCCACCCGCGCCGTCAGCGACAACGCGTCGCTCGCCGCGGCGTCCGGCATCAACGTCGACCGCGTCATCCGCATCGTCTGGATGCTGGCCGGTGGCCTGACGGGCCTCTCGGGCGTCCTCTACGGCCTGTACCGCGGCGTCACCTGGGACATGGGCTTCGCGATCCTGCTGCTGCTGTTCGCCGCCGTCACCCTCGGCGGCCTGGGCAGTGCCTTCGGCGCCCTGGTCGGTTCGCTGATCATCGGCATCATCACGGAACTGTCCACCATCGTCATCCCACCCGACCTCCGGTACGCGGTGGCCCTGATCGTGCTCATCGGCGTGCTGCTCTTCCGGCCGCAAGGTGTG
The DNA here is from genome assembly GCF_001424715.1 of Microbacterium sp. Leaf436. Classification (NCBI taxonomy): domain Bacteria; kingdom Bacillati; phylum Actinomycetota; class Actinomycetes; order Micrococcales; family Microbacteriaceae; genus Microbacterium; species Microbacterium sp. Leaf436. The sequence continues at coordinate 289,756 of NZ_LMRB01000002.1, read as the reverse complement.
CTCGGTCGTAAAGAGCGGATCGGTTGAGGAACGACGACATGGACTGGCTTTCAATCTTCAACAACGCCGCGGGCGAGCTCATCAGCCCGACCACCGCGGCCTACGCCCTCGCCGCGATCGGCCTGAGCGTCCACTTCGGCTACGCGGGTCTGCTCAACTTCGGTCAGGCGGGCTTCATGGCCGTCGGCGCGTACGCCTTCGCGATCGCGACGCTGTCGTTCTCGGCCCCCGTGTGGCTCGCGATCCTGGTCGCGATCGTCGCCTCGGTGCTCTTCGCGTTCCTTCTCGGCATCCCGACCCTGCGACTGCGCGCCGACTATCTGGCGATCGTCACCATCGCGGCCGCCGAAATCGTGCGCTACGTCGTCTCGACCGTCGGTCTGACCAACGTCACGGGCGGCTCGCAGGGCCTCAACGGGTACAACCGCGAGTTCCAGGCGATGAACCCGCTGCCGGCCGGTACCTACGGCATCGGGCCGTGGACCTACTCGGCGAACGACTGGTGGGTCCGCATCTTCGGCTGGGGACTCGTCATCATCGCGACCCTGCTCGTCTACGTGCTCATGCGCAGCCCCTGGGGCCGTGTGGTCAAGGGCATCCGTGAAGACGAAGACGCCGTGCGCAGCCTCGGCAAGAACGTCTACTCGTACAAGATGCAGGCGCTGGTGCTCGGCGGTGTCATGGGCGGCCTCGCGGGAGTGATCTTCATCCTCCCCCGCGCCGTGCAGCCCGGAAACTACGGCACCGCGCTCACCTTCTTCGTCTGGACCGCACTGCTGCTCGGTGGCGCCGCCACCCTGCTCGGACCGATCGTGGGAGCAGCCCTGTTCTGGGTGCTGCTGTCGCTGTCGAACGGCATCATCGTGGGGCTCCGCGATGTCGGCATCCTGGGCTTCATGTCCACCACCCAGGCGGGCCAGGTGCGCTTCATCCTCGTCGGCATCGGACTGATGCTCCTCGTGATCTTCCGACCACAGGGCATCTTCGGCAACAAGAAGGAGCTGTCGTTCAATGTCTGACACCACCGTCACCCATCCGCTCGTCAAGGGCGAGGTCGGACCCGGCTGCGCCAAGGTCGACCCGATCGTCGTCGCCGACGGCGTCACCCGCCAGTTCGGCGGCCTGAAAGCCGTCGACGTCGAGCACCTCGAGATCCCCCGCGGGCAGATCACCGCGCTGATCGGCCCCAACGGTGCCGGCAAGACCACTCTGTTCAACCTGCTGACGGGCTTCGACAAGCCCAACACCGGCCGGTGGAGCTTCGAGGGGTCGAACCTGGCCGGGGTGCCCGCGTTCAAGGTCTCGCGGCAGGGCATGGTGCGCACGTTCCAGCTCACCAAGTCGCTCGGGCGCCTCTCGGTGCTGCAGAACATGCTGCTGGGCGCCCGTGGGCAGAAGGGCGAGAACATCTTCCGCGCCCTGATCCCCTCGATCTGGCGCTCGCAAGAGAAGGCCAACACCGAACGGGCCGACGACCTGCTGCGCCGCTTCAAGCTCGACGCCAAGCGCGAGGACTTCGCCGCGTCGCTCTCGGGCGGCCAGCGCAAGCTCCTCGAGATGGCCCGCGCGCTCATGAGCGACCCCAAGCTCGTCATGCTCGACGAGCCCATGGCGGGCGTCAACCCGGCGCTCACGCAGAGCCTGCTGGGTCACATCCTCAACCTCAAGAGCGAGGGGATGAGCGTGCTGTTCGTCGAGCACGACATGCACATGGTGCGTCACATCTCGGACTGGGTCATCGTCATGGCGGAGGGTCGCGTGGTGGCCGAGGGGCCGCCCGAGACCGTCATGACCGACCAGGCCGTCATCGACGCCTACCTGGGCGCGCACCACGACACCGATCTCGGCGACATGACCACGTCGCAGCTCGAGACCATCCAAGCCGAAGCCGCCGCCGAGGCGGAGGCGGAGCTCATCGCCGACGAGAAGGACGGGAAGCTCTGATGTCCGACACCGCAACCGCCACGCGCACCGCGGTGCTGCGCACCGACGACCTGGTCGCCGGGTACCTGCCCGGGGTCAACATCCTCAACGGCTGCACGGTCGACGCCTACCAGGGCGACCTGATCGGCATCATCGGCCCGAACGGCGCCGGCAAGTCGACGCTGCTGAAGGCCATCTTCGGCCAGGTGAAGATCCGTGGCGGCTCCGTGCTGCTCAACGGCGAAGACATCACCACGCTGAAGGCCGACAAGCTCGTGGGCAAGGGCGTCGGGATGGTGCCGCAGAACAACAACGTGTTCCCGAGCCTGTCGATCGAAGAGAACCTGCAGATGGGTCTCTTCCAACGTCCCAAGGCCTTCGCGGAGCGCTTCGAGTTCGTCACGGGGCTCTTCCCCGAACTCGGCAAGCGCCGCCGCCAGCGGGCGGGATCGCTGTCGGGCGGTGAGCGGCAGATGGTCGCCATGGGCCGCGCGCTCATGATGGACCCGTCGGTGCTGCTGCTCGACGAGCCCTCGGCAGGCCTGTCGCCCGTGCGTCAGGACGAGACGTTCCTGCGCGTCGCCGAGATCAACCGCGCCGGCGTGACCATCATCATGGTCGAGCAGAACGCCCGCCGCTGCCTGCAGATCTGCCACCGGGCCTACGTGCTCGACCAGGGCAAGGACGCGTACACCGGCACCGGCCGCGAGCTGCTCACCGATCCCCGCGTCATCGAGCTGTACCTCGGAACGCTGGCCGCCGACGAGGACGCCAAGCGCGACCACCAGGAGCCCCCGGCCTGATCCCACGTCGATACACCGCGAGCGCGGCGCTCACCCTGGTGGGCGTCGCGCTCGCGGCATGCGCGGGCGCACCTCCCGCGCCTCCCCCGCTGTCTGTCGCGCTCGTGCAGCAGCGGGGCGACATCGTCTCGGGGCGCGTGCAGCTCCGCGTCACGAACACCTCGGATGCCGCGGTCACCGTGACCTCGGCGGTGCTGCGCTCGCCCCTGCTCGCCGCGACGGGCGGCGGAGACACGAAACGCCCCGAGACGCTGCAGCCGGGGCGCACGATCGATCTTCCCGTCGCACTCCCCGATTCGCGCTGCGATCCGGATGCCGCCGACGCCGCCCCGGGAGCCGTGCTCGACGTGAGCGACGACCGGGGAACGCTCGAGCAGACCGTGGCGGTCGACGACGCCCTCGGGGTGCTCCCCCGCCTGAGCGCGACGCAATGCGACCGCGAGGCCCTGGCATCCGTCGCCCGCGTCTCGGCCATCGCGGTGTCGGTGTCCGGCGACGGGACCGCTGCTCTGCTGCTGTCGATCGAGCCGACCCCGGATGCCACCGCGGGCAGCGTCGAGCTCGTCTCCCTGCGCGGGACCCCGCTGCTGCGCTTCCCGCAGGGCACGGAGGCGCCTCTCGGCCTCACCGTCGCCGCCGGCGACGCCCCCACCACCATCGCGGTGCCGGTCACGCCGATCCGCTGCGACGCCCACGCCATCGCCGAAGACAAGGTGGGCACCCTGTTCGACCTCGTCGCGCGGGTCGACGGCCGGGACGTCGTCGTTCCGCTCGACCGGCCGCAGGCGGTCGCCGATGCCCTGCTCGCCTTCACCGCCTCCGTCTGCGGCCTGACGCCCTGACGCCGGGGCCGAGGCCGCGCAGGGCTGCCGCCGGCCGCGCCGGGCCCTCCGAGGCCCCGAGAGCCTGTGGCACGCCGGGACGCGGATGCCGGCGCGGCACCGATCCAGCCCGCACGAACGCCGAAGGGCCCGGATCCTGGCGGATCCGGGCCCTCGTGCGGTGTCAGGTCACTCGTTGAGCGAGCCGAACTCCGTGTTCAGCAGGGTGTACTTGTTGTCTGCACCGTACTGGTAGATGCCGATGTACGCCTCGGTCGGGTCACCGTTCTCGTCGAAGGTGATCGGGCCGGAGACGCCGTCGTAGTCGACGTCCGTGCCCTCGTTGATGAGCGCGAGGCAGTCGGCGAACGTCGTGCACTTCTCGCCCCCCTCGGAGACGGACTGCATGTTGTCGCGGATGGCCGTACCCGAGTCGTCCTTCGCCTGCGCCGCAGCGAGGGCGGCGACGATGACGGCGTCGTAGGACTCCGGCGCGTAGCTGAAGTCGGTGAGGGCGGGGTCGACCTCTTTCAGACGCGACTGGAACGACGTGTCGGCCGGGTTTCCGGGAAGCGTTCCCTTGGCACCCTGCAGCGTGCCGGCGGCGAACTCATACGAGTTCGACAGGTTGCCGTCGACGAAGTAGACCTTCGACGCCGGGAAGCCCTGCGTGCTGACGAGCTGCGGGATGATCGACGACGTCTCTTCGAACGCGATGATCGCGACGGCGTCGGGCTGCGACGCGAGCACCTGGTCGACCTGCGACGTGAAGACCGTGTCACCCGGGTTGTAGGGAACCGCGACCGAGACCTCGCCACCGGCGGCCTCGATGGCCTTGGTCGCGTTGTCCTTGAGGCCGATGCCGTAGGGGTCGTTGATGTAGATGACGCCGACGTTGGCCGCGCCGTCACCGACCATCAGGTTGCCGAGCACGCGGCCCTGCAGCACGTCGGACGGAGCGGTACGCCAGTAGTACCCGTCGTCGGCGTAGGTGGTGAAGTCCGGCGAGGTGTTCGCCGGCGAGATCTGCACGACGCCCGCGTCGACCAGCTGGTCGACGAAGGTGAAGGACACGCCCGACGAAGCCGCACCGATGACGACATCGGCGCCGGCGTCGACGAGCTCGGTGGCCGACTGGGTCGCGATGTCGGTCGTGGTGTCACCCGAGTCGCGCTCGGTCAGCTCGGTCGTGAACGGGAACGCGTCGCCGGTGGCTTCGATGTCCTGGATCGCGAGCTTGACACCCGCGACCTCGGGCGGGCCGAGGAAGGCGAGGTTACCCGTGGCCGGGAGGATGGTGCCGACGTGGAAAGCCCCGTCTGCAGTTGACACGGCGCCGCCGCCGGATGATGCACTGGGGGCAGCGGCGTCGTTGCCGCCACCGGCGCAACCGGCGAGGACGAGCGCGCTGGCACCGATCAGGGCGATGCCGCCGATGACCTTGCCAGTGCGCGTACGTGTGATGACGCTCATAGTGCTCCTTGCTGTGAATGAACGTTGGGCAGCCCACGAGGACCGCCTGGTGTCCTAAACCTAAGCCGCCGCGCGTTTTCTGCGTGTTGCCGTTCGTTAACGATGTGAGTCGTCGCGATCACGGCCGCATAACGGTTTCACACGGCGTCGTCACGGTGCACTAGGAGATATGTCGGCAGGGACGACAAACGCATGATCTGGCCGGTCAGACGGGCTCCGCCACGTCGACGACGACGCGGCGCTGTCGGCGCGACGCGACGACCGAATCGACGCTCAGCATGAGCAATGCCACCCAGACCAGGGCGAAACCGATCCACCGCTCGAGGGTCATGGCCTCACCGAGCACCCACACCCCGATCGCGAACTGGATGATCGGCGCCACGAACTGCAGCAACCCGATGACCGTGAGGGGCACGCGACGGGCGCCCGAGGCGAACAGCAGCAGCGGCACGGCCGTGACCGCCCCCGCAGCCAACAGCAGCACCGTGTGCAGCGTGCCCGCCGTGCCGAGGGTGAGACCGCCGAACGCCGCGACGACGGCCAGCTGCACACCGGCGACGGGCAGCAGCCACATCGACTCCAGCGTCAGGCCGCTCACCGCATCGACCGAGGGCCCGATCTGCTTCTTGACCAGACCGTAGAAGCCGAACGAGAAGGCCAGCGTCAGCGCGATCCACGGGAAGGTGCCGTAGCCCACCACGATGACGACGACCGCGGCGACGGCGATGCCGATCGCGATCCACGGCAGCACCCGCAGTCGCTCGCGCAGCACCAGCACCCCCAGCAACACCGTCACGATCGGGTTGATGAAGTAGCCGAGGCTCGTCTCGATGACGTGGTTCGTGAGGGCGCCGTAGAGATACGTCTGCCAGTTGACGTAGATGAGCACGCCGGCCACCGCGGTGAGCGCCATGAGCCGCGGTTGCCGCACGATCGCCAGGAACGGGCGCCAGGCGCGCAGCACGGTGAGCAGCACCAGGCAGAAGACGAAGGCGAGAAGGATCCGCCACGCCACGACCTCGAACGGGCCGGTGGGCTTGAGCTGCAGGAAGTAGAGCGGCAGGACGCCCCACAACAGATAGGCGCCGAGGGCGTAGAGGGCACCGCGGGTACTGCCGCCGGAGACAGGAGGGGCGGCGGGGGTCACCGATTCAGCCTACGCGCGGGGCGACGCCGCGAGCCGCCGTTCCCCACCGCTTTCCTGCCACCTCGCGACGCGGGGGGTGAGGGAACGACGAAGGCCCCGGATGCCGGAGCATGCGGGGCCTTCGTGCAGGACTGCGCGATCAGCGGACGACGACCGCCAGCACGTCGCGAGCCGAGAGCACCAGGTACTCGTCGGCGCCGAACTTGACCTCGGTGCCGCCGTACTTGCTGTAGAGCACGCGGTCACCGACGGCGACGTCGAGGGGGACGCGGTTGCCGTTGTCGTCGATACGGCCGGGTCCGACGGCGACGACCTCGCCCTCCTGCGGCTTCTCTTTGGCGGTGTCAGGGATGACGAGACCACTCGCGGTGGTCTGCTCAGCCTCGACCTGCTTGATGACGATGCGGTCCTCGAGCGGCTTGATGGAAACCGACACGGTCTACCTCTTTCTCGTTACAGAAGACTTGTCAGCACTCACACGGGGAGAGTGCTAATTCGAGTCTAGGGAAGCACTGGCACTCACGCAACGCGAGTGCCAACACAATCGCCCGCATAGGCTGAATCGGTGGATACCCGCGAGCTCACCGCCCTGCTGACGCCCGACGGCCTCCGCCTGCTCGACGAGGTGGGCGGCATCGAGTCCACCGACGACGCGGCCCGAGCCGTCTCTCGACTCCGCGCGGCCGGGCACTCCCCCGATCTCGTGTCGGCCGTCGTCGGTCAGGCACGTCTGCGGGTGCGCGGAGCGGCCAAGTTCGGCCCGTTCGCCGAGCGCATGCTCTTCACCCGCGCCGGCCTCGAGCAGGCGACGCGCCTGTCGATCGCCGCCCGCCACGCCGGACGCTTCCGCGCCGCCGGTCTCGACCGCGTCGCCGACCTCGGCTGCGGCATCGGCGGCGACGCCCTCGGACTGGCGGGGCTCGGCATCCGGGTGCACGCCGTCGACGCCGACGAGGTGACGGCCGCGATCGCCGCGTACAACCTCGCCCCCTTCGGTGAGACCGTGACCGTCGCGCACGGCCGCGCCGAAGACACCGACCTCGATCAGACGGATGCCGTCTGGCTCGACCCGGCGCGCCGCACGGCCGGGCACTCCGAAACGCGGCAGGTGTCGTCGAGCGAATGGTCGCCCTCGCTCGAGTGGGTCTTCGCTCTGCTCGAGAGCACGCCCGGGGGTGTGAAGCTCGGCCCGGGCTTCGATCGCGGGCGGATTCCCGACGACGTCGAAGCGCAGTGGATCAGCGCCGACGGGTCGACCATCGAACTGGTGCTGTGGTCGGGAGTGCTGGCCCGCGAGAACGTGCGTCGTACGGCCCTCGTCGTGCGCGGCACCGACGCCTGGGAGCTCACCGCCCCCGCCGACTCCCCCGACGTCGAGCAGCGCGAGCTGGGTGCCTTCGTGCACGAACCCGACGGGGCGATCATCCGCGCCCGGCTGATCGGCGAGGTCGCCCGCGCGCTGCAGGCGGGCATGCTCGCGCCCGGCATCGCCTACCTCACGTCGGACGCCGCCCTCACGAGTCCGTTCGTATCGTCGTTCCGCGTGCGGGAAGAACTCCCGGCCGACCCGAAGAAGCTCGCCCAGGCCCTGCGTGCGCGCGGCATCGGCACCCTGGAGATCAAGAAGCGCGGCGTCGACGTCGACCCCGCCGTGCTGCGCAAGAAGCTGTCGCTGCGCGGCGACGAGTCGGCGACCCTGCTTCTCACCCGCATCGGCTCGAAGCGCCTCGCGCTGCTGGCCGATCGGGTGTGAGCCCGGTCGTCACACGACGGCGAGCTGCGAGAACCCCCAGATCAACCACCCGGCGCTGAACGCCACCGACGTCAGCGCGAGCGCGAGCGCCCACGCGGCGACGCGACGACTGTCGTGCGCGCGGCGCAACGACACGATGGCGATGATCGCCGCGAGCGCTCCGAGCGGCAGGAGCCAGCCGGTGAACAGGGCCGCCCCGAGGGCGAGGATCGAGACGCCGAGCGCCCACGGCGCCAGAGACGGCGGGGTGGGCGGCGCCGGCGGGACGTAGGGGATGACGTGATCGCCGAAGGCAGCCATCTCGAGCTGCGCCGTGGGCAGGCGCTCCGGGTCGCCGTCGTCGTCGCGCCGAGCGGACGCCGCCGCCTGGGTGATGGCGGCGCGCAGGTCGTCGGCGGGCTCGACGCTCTCGGCGACCTTGCGCGCGCGCCGCGTCGGCGGAGCCGCCTCGCTCATGCGACGCGTCCGGAGCCCGGCCCGGGGGCCTCGGCATCGGGATCCTCGGCGACCTGGATCTCGGTCACCGGCAGGGTGGAGTCGGCGCCGAACGCCAGGGTCGAGGGCCGGCGCCCCGACGAGATGAGCTCTGCGGCGAGGGCGGCGATCATCGCGCCGTTGTCGGTGCACAGGCTCAGCGGCGGGATGCGCACGGCCACACCCGCCGCCGCCGCGCGCTCGAGGGCGACGTCGCGCAGGCGCTTGTTGGCGATGACCCCGCCGCCCAGCAGCAGGCGCGGGACGTCGTGGCGCGCACACGCGTCGAGGGCCTTGGTCACGAGCACGTCGACGACGGCTTCGCGGAACGACGCCGCGACGTCGGCGACGGGCACCGGCTGCCCCGCTGCCTCGTGCTGCTCGACCCAGCGGGCAACGGCGGTCTTGAGGCCCGAGAACGAGAAGTCGTAGCGGTGGGATGCCATGTCGGAGGCGCGCGACATGCCCCGCGGGAACCGGATCGCGGTGGGATCGCCCGAGGCTGCCGCCCTGTCGATCTCGGGGCCGCCGGGGTAGGGCAGCTTCAGCAGTCGGGCGACCTTGTCGAACGCCTCGCCCGCGGCGTCGTCCATGGTCTCGCCGAGCAGTTCGACGTCGCTGGTGAGGTCGCGCACGAGCAGCAGCGAGGTGTGCCCCCCGCTGACGAGCAGGGCGACGGTGGGGTATTCGAGTTCGGCGGCGTCGTCGTCGAGGATGTCGGCGGCGATGTGACCGACCAGGTGGTTCACGGCGTAGAGCGGCTTGTCGAGGGCGACGGCGAGGCCCTTCGCGGCCCCCACCCCGACCATCAACGCACCGGCGAGGCCGGGACCGCTCGTGACGGCGACGGCGTCGAGGTCGGCGAGCATCACGCCCGCCTCGGCGAGCGCGGCGTCGATCGAGGGCTGCAGCGCCTCGAGGTGCGCGCGGGCGGCGACCTCGGGGACGACGCCGCCGTAGCGGGCGTGCTCGTCCATGCTCGAGGCGATGGTGTTGCTCAGCAGCGTGCGCCCGCGGACGATGCCGATGCCGGTCTCGTCGCAGCTGGTCTCGATGCCTAGTACGAGGGGCGCGTCCATCAGCACCAGCCCTTTCCGGTGGCGGGGGGAGCGGGGGTGCCGGCTCCGTCGGCGGGTTGAGGCGCCGGGGTGGCCGAGAGGGCGGCGGATCCACCGGACCCGTCGCCGGGCTCACCGCCGCGTGTCTCGGCGCGGCGGGCGGCCCACCCGCGCAGATCGAGCTGCATCACGAGGGCGTCGACGTCGTCGGGCTGGTAGTAGCGCGGACGGCGGCCGACCTCGGCGAAACCCTCCGAGGCGTACAGGGTCTGGGCGACGGGGTTGTCGGCGCGCACCTCGAGGAACACCTCGTGCACGTCCCGCCGCACGGCCTCGTCGAGCAGCGCCGTCAACAGGGCCCGGCCGCGACCTCGGCCCCGCGCCGTCTCGGCGATCGTGATGGTCTGGATATCGGCATCCCGCGCGCCCCGCGCGGCGCGCAGCCCGGCGTAGCCGACGAGGCGGCCGGCCTCTTCGACGACGACGTACCACCCGTGCGGTGAGACGAGCTCCTCGCGCATCATGGCGGGACTCCAGGCGTCGGTGGGGAACGACGCGTGCTCCAGCGCCATGATCGCGTCGAGGTCGGCCGAGGTGGCAGCGCGGGTGGGCATCAGCTCACCCGCTTGGGCGCGTGGGCGGCGACGACGTCGGGGCTGCGCAGGTACAGCGGCTCGCCGTCGGCGAGGGTGCGGCCGGCATCGAGCGCCCGCGCGGCGGCGAGCGCGATCATGGCGGCCGACACCGCGGTGGCGTCGTAACGGCGCGCGCCGGCGGCGGCGAGTCGTTCGTCGAGCTCGTCGCGCGGGCTGAGAGCGGCATCCGTGACGCGCACCGGCAGCCCGTCGTCGTCGAGGCCGTCGTAGATGCTGAAGGCGAACTCTTTGCGACGCGCGTCGGTGACCACCGCGAAGCGGCCGGTGTCGGTGCCCGTGAGGGCGTCGGCGAGCAGAATGCCCAGCGCGACGCCGTCGTGGCTGGGGACGGGGACGGCGGGGATGCCGCGCCCCAACGCGTACACCCGCGCGGTCGCGATGCCCACGCGCAGGCCCGTGAAGGGGCCGGGACCCATGCCGATGGCGACGTGCGTCGGCGCGGGGGCGACCGCACTGGCCCGCCGTAAGAGGTCGCCGATGACCTCTGCGTGTCCGAGCGGATTGCTGCTCTGCTCGTCGACGAGCACCTCGCCGTCGCGCGAGATCGCGGCCACGGCGGTGCCGAGCGAGGTGTCGATGCCGAGAATCACCGTTCCAGCGTATCCGGCACCTCCCCTGTGCCATCCGACTTCGTGGTCTGCTCCGAAGAGAGGGCATGGATGCCATCGGCCTCGGCCTGCGCCGTGTCGTCGTCCCCACGTCGGTGGGGCCGATCGTGGCGCACGCCGGGCGTGGTTCGGGCAGCCCGGTCGCGACCGTGCTGCTGCACGGTGCCGCCGGATCGTGGCGCACCTGGGAACCGATGGTCGCGGCATCCGACGCTCTCGGACTCCCGCTGTCGGACATCGTCGCGCTCGACCTGCCCGGCTGGGGCGAGTCACCGGGGCCCGTCCCCGACCCGGCCGAGTTGGCGGTCGCCATCGCGGCGGTGGCCCGCGCGCTGGGGTATCCCCGTTGGCGGGTGGTCGGGCACTCGCTCGGCGGGGTGATCGCCCTCGACATCGCCGCACGCTTCCCGCGCGAGACGGTGGCCGTCGGTGTCGTGTCGCCCAGCGGGGCGGGCGCACGCGCGGTGACGCGGCGCCCGGTCTCCGGCGCCGTCCGGCTCCCCTGGCTGGCCGGCATGGTGCTCGCGATGCGGGTGCTGCGAGGTCTCGGGCCGCTCGCTGGGCCCCTGCTGCGCCTGCTCCGCCGCACGGGGGCGCTGCGCACGCTGTCGCGGCCGCTGTTCCGGCATCCGGAGCACGTCGACCGCGACGTCACCGATGCCCTGGCGACCGAGATCCGCCCCGCGGCCTTCCTCGCCGCCGCGCGCCTGTCGCGCACGCACGACGACGGGGTGTGGCGCCGCATCGCGTGCCCCGTGAGGTCGGTGCGCGGATCGCACGACGTCTTCGTCGCCGCGCGCGATGCGCGCACCTGGGGGCGACTGATGCGCGACTACGACGACCGTGTGCTCGATGACAGCGGGCACTTCGCCCACGTCGAGCAGCCCGTCCTCACCCTGCGCGCCCTGCGCGAGGTGTGGGCCGCCGACCGCGCTCCGGCGCGACGCCGCTCCGACGCGCGCGCCTGAGCCTGGTCGGCGGATGGGCGAGGGGTCGCACCGCCGCTATCGCGCGATCGGCAATCGCAGCGTGACGACGGTTCCGGCTCCCTCTCGCGAGCGCAGGTCGACATCGCCCCCGTGACGGCGCAGGATCGTGCGCACCAGCGACAGGCCGATCCCCGATCCGGCGACGTCGCGGGCGTTGGCCGCCCGGGCGAGGTCGTCGAAGACGTGCTCCTGCGCGTCGGCCGGGATTCCGCGACCCGTGTCGGCCACCTCGACCACCACCGCGCCGGCGTCTTCGCGCAGGCGGACCTCGATCGGTCCGTCGGTCGAGAACTTCACGGCATTGGCGAGCACGTTGTCGACCGCGAGGGCGAGAAGGTCGGGATCGGCCGGCAGGGGCGGCACGGCCCACGGCACCCGCTCGGCGACGATGCGGATGCGCCCCCGCGTCTCGGGACGCTGGTCGTGCACGGCGTCGACGGCATCGCGCACGAGCATCTCGAGGTCGACCGGCTCGGTCTCGAGCGGGCGGGTCTCGATCTCGGCCAGTTTGCGCAGATCGCCGACGAGGGCCGCGAGTCGCCGCGCCTGCCCGTCGATCACGGCCACGTGAGCGGGCGCGGTGGCGGGATCGACGCCGGCGAGGGTGGCGCGGATCGCCGTGATGGGGTTCTTCAGCTCGTGGTCGAGGCGGGCGAGGAACCGGCGGTGCTCCTCACGCTCGGTGGCCCGGCCCGCCGCCCACGCCTCGGCGCTCTGACGCGCGCGCGACGCGGCGACGCGCCGACGCCGAGCGCCGATCAGCAGCACGACACCGATCACGGCCGAGACCACGACACCGAGCAGCAGGACCACCGCCGGAAGGGCGGTCGCCACCGTCACGACCCGTCGCTCACCCGCCCAGGCCATCACTCCCGCGGTGAGGGCAGCGAGGAGCACGGGCGCGCAGACGGCACCGATCCGCACCGCGCGGCTCACGGGGTCACCACCGCGTGCACGAAGCGGTACCCCGCGTTCTGCACCGTCTCGATGAAGCGCGGCGCGCCGGGGTCGTCGTCGAGCACGCGGCGCAACTCGGCGACCCGGTGGTCGACGGCGCGCGTGCTCGTGGCGACCTCGAACCCCCACAACGCCGAGAGCAGCCGGTCGCGCGTGTGCACCTCGCCGGGGTGGGTCATGAGGTAGTCCAGCAGCATCACGGCCTTGGGGGTGAGGGAGAGCTCCGCCCCGCCCAACCACACCCGCCGAGCGGACCGGTCGAGTTCGAGCGCACCCGCGCGCACCCGCGACGACGCGCTCAGGGGACGCTCGCCGGGAACCGTGCGCCGCAGCACGGCGCGCACGCGCGAGAGCAGCTCCTGGGGATCGAAGGGCTTGTTGAGGTAGTCGTCGGCCCCCTCGTCGAGGGCGGCGCTGCGCTCGTACGACTCCCCCACCTGCGTCAGCAGGATGATCGGCAGCCAGCGCCCCTCGGCACGAACGCGTCGCACGAACGCGCGTCCGTCGACCCGCGGCATGATGACATCGCACACCGCGAGCGAGACATCGGCATCCGCCAGCAGGTCCAGCGCCTCCTGCCCGTCGGCGGCGACGATCACCCGGTACCCGCTGCGTTCGAGGAACGCGCCCAGGCCCGCGCGGATGGTCTCGTCATCGTCGACGAGCAGGATGCCGGGACGCTCGTCGCCCGTCATGAGGTACGCGTCGCCAGCAGAGGGATGCCGACCGACACGGCGACGACGAAGACGACGCCGATCACCGCGGCGGCGATGGCCAGGTACCCCAGCACGAGTCCCGCGATCGCGAGGGCACCGCCGCCGTCGCCGGTGCGGCGGATCTGCGACAGCGCGATGTGGCCGAAGATCACCGGCAGCAGACCGAAGCCGCAGAGGCCCAGCACGAGGGCGGCGATCGCCAGGCCGTTCGTGCGACGCGCGGGCGGCGCCCATGCGGCCTGCGGGGCGCTCATCGCTCGTCCCGCAGCACGGTCGTCGCGACGCCGGTGTCGTCGACCCGCGGCGCGCTGCCGCGCCAGACGACCGTGTTCACGTCTCCGCTGACGGAGAGGTCGGTCAGGGCCTTCGCGTACACGACCAACCCGTCACCCGTGACGGTGAGCGTCGACACGTCGTCGAGGATCACGACCGCCGCGAAGCCCGACACGGTGACGTCGTCGCAGGCCCCCTCGACCCGCACGACCCTGCCGTCGTCGGGGATGACGAGACCGGGAGTGCACGCGATGGTCGAGTCGGCCAGGGCGATCGCTTCGTCGCGGGTGCGCAGGTCCGAGGTGGTGTCGACGCCGGCGCTCGGGGCCGTCGACGTCGGGGCGGCGGGCTGTGCCGTGGGCGCGGGCGCGGCGGTGGTCGCCGCCGGCACGGGCGTCGAGATCACGGCATCCTGGCCCTCGTCGACGCGGATAGAGCAGCCGGCGAGCATCCCGGCGACGAGCCCCGCGGCGAGCAGGGAGAGGGCGGTTCTGCGCATGTTCAGCCTCCGAATGAGGGGACGAGGATCTCGACCCGGCGATTGAGTTGCCGACCCGCGGGGTTGTCGACCCCGTCGAGCTCGTTGGCGGCGACCGGACGCGACTCACCGTAGCCCTCGGCCGTCCAGGCCACGGGCGTGGCGCGTTCGGTCAGAGCGGCGACGACGGCTCGCGCGCGCCGCTCGGACAGGTCCTGGTTCTCGGCGTCGGTGCCGATCGCATCCGTGTGCCCCGAGACGGTCGCCGCCGGCACCCGGCCGTCGGTCAGCACGGCCGCGAGCGCGTCGAGCACGGCGGCGGCATCGGCGCGCAGCTCGGCCGAGTCGAAGTCGAACAGCACGGCGTCCGAGAGCGTCAGGGTCGTGCCGCAGCTCGCGACCGGGGCGAGGGCCGCCAGAGGCGGGAACACACCCAACCGCGGCACCGGGGGCAGCGGGTCGACGGTCACGGGCTCGCCGTCGACGCGGCCGGTGCCGTCGCCGAAGTTCTGCACCGTGAGGGTGCCGTCGGTGTACGTCCCCGCTCCGTCGCCGAAGTTCTGGATCGCGACCTCGCCCGACCGGTACGTCCCCGACCCGTCGCCGAAGTTCTGGATGCTCTCGTCGCCGTGCGTGGACGTTCCCGACCCGTCGCCGAAGATCTGCACCTGGCGCGACGCGTCGACGTACGTGCCCGAACCGTCGCCGAAGTTCTGGATCGCGACCTCGCCCGACCGGTACGTCCCCGACCCGTCACCGAAGTTCTGGATCTCGACACCGTCGATCGTCGTGGTCCCCGAGCCGTCGCCGAAGTTCTGGACGGTTCCGTCGGCGCCGGTGTACGAGCCGGAACCGTCGCCGTAGAGCACGGCCGTGCCGGCCGACGTGGACACCTGGCCGGGGGTCCCGCACGCCGCGGAGGCCACCGTCACCCCCGGCGCACTCGACAGCGTCGACGCCGCCGAGATCGTGAACGCCGACGCCGAGCCGCTCAGCAGCGACAGGTCGGGCAGCACGAACAGGGGCACGGGCGGGATCTCGCCGACGTCGTAGCCGGGCACGCGAGCGGCTGAGGCCGCGGCCGCCGTCGGCGTGGGCACGGGGGTGTCGGCGGCCGCCGACGACCTCGCGGTCGAGGGCACCGGCTCCGAGACGCAGCCGGCCAGGCTCATCACGACGACGGAGGCCGAGACGGCCGCGGCCAGGCGAACCGCCGTGGGGCGGAGCACGGCGGGGCGGCGAGAGGATCGACTCATGGCATCCACCGTATTGAAGCGCCGCGCCGCCGTGGTCGCGGGGGTGTCGCAACCGTGTCGCGATTCCGCGACACGTCCCGTCAGGGTCGGCGCGAGATGGTCACGGTGCGCGGGGCGTCGGCGTCGAGCTCGACGGTGTGCACCGCGATCTCACCGCAGGCGTTGTCGACGCCGCGGCCGCCGGTCTGACGGTCGATCTCGATCTCCCACCACGTGTCGGCGAGGTACTCGGCCACCCCGCTCCCCCACTCGACGACGACGGCGGAACCCGCCACGTCGATGTCGAGGTCGTCCAGCTCGACCGCGGCCCCCAGGCGATAGGCGTCCACGTGCACGAGCGGCGTGCCGCCCCCGAGCGAGGGATGCGTGCGCGCGATCACGAACGTCGGGCTCTGCACCGGACCCCGGATGCCGAGTCCCTCACCGATCCCGCGGGTGAGGGTCGTCTTGCCGGCGCCGAGCGGGCCGGTCAGCACCACGACGTCGCCGGGAGCGAGCGCGCGCCCGACGGCGCGGCCCAGGTCCTCCATGTCGGCCGGCCCCGCGACCTCGCGCACGCCCAGCAGCTCGTGGGGAACGCTCACGCGCCCACCTCCCGCCGGGGGACCCGGACCCCCACGCGCGTGACGATCTCGTAGTCGATGGTGTCGGCGGCATCCGCCCAGTCCCGCGCCGACGGCACGCCCAGCGTCGGGTCGCCGAACAGCACGACCTCGTCGCCCACCGTGACCGGGTGATCGCCGACGTCGACGACGAACTGGTCCATCGCGATGCGGCCGGCCACCGTGAAGCGGCGCCCGTTGATCGACACCGATCCCCGACCCGACGCCTGGCGGGGCACGCCGTCGGCGTAGCCGAGCGGAACGAGCGCCAGCGTCGTGTCGCTCTCGGTGCGGTAGTCGTAGCCGTACGACACCCCGGTGCCCGCGGGCACGCGCCGCACCGCCGCGACGGCGCCGCGCAGTGTCATCGCCGGGCGCAGCCCCAGGTCGGCGGGCGTCCGGTCGTCGAACGGCGAGACCCCGTAAAGACCGATGCCGATGCGCACGCATCCGAGTCGCGCCTCGGGCAGGGCGATGGCGGCATTCGTCGCCGCGATGTGGCGAAGCGGCGGGTGAAGACCGGCGGATGCCGCCAGGATGACGCCCTCCTCGAACCGGGCGAGCGCGGCACGGTCGTCGGCCTCGCTCGTGTTGGACAGGTGCGAGAACAACCCCACGACGCGCAGCCGCCCGATGCGCTCCAGACGGGCGGCCTCGGAGAACACCACGCGCCAGTCGGCCGGCGCGATGCCGTTGCGCGACAGGCCCGTCTCGATCTTGAGGTGCACCGCCGCCGGGCGATCGCCCTGCGCCGCCTCGCCCGCGCGCAGAAGCTGATCGATGTCGGAGATGCCGAGCTCGATGTCGTTTCGCACGGCCTCGCCGAACGCCGCGCCGGGCGCGTGGAGCCACGCGAACAGCGGAGCGCGGATGCCCGCTCGCCGCAGCGCCAGCGCCTCGTCGATGTCGGAGACGCCGATGCGGGCCGCTCCCCCGCGGAGCGCCGCGACCGCGGCACGGTAGGCGCCGTGGCCGTACCCCTCGGCCTTGACGACCGCGATGATCTCGGAGTCGGTGAGCTTTCGCAGGTGACGCACGTTCTCGGTGATCGCGTCGACATCGATGAGCGCTTCGCGCAGCACGCCGGGTGCCATTCTCATGCGGTGTCCTCTCGGGTGGTCTCGGGGGCGGATGCCGGGGGCCCGTCGATCGCGACAGGCTCGACGCCCGCGCTCGTCGGCGCGGGCTGCCGGGCCGCGATCGCACCGGGCGCCGGAGCGACCTCGCTCGCTTCGGCGATGACGTACGCCGTCGCGAGGCCCGCATCGTGCGACATCGACAGGTGCAACGCGGTGATCCCCCGCTCGGCGACCGTCGCGGCGGTCTCACCGCGGAGCGCGAACACGGGCCGACCCGAGGGCTCGGACGCCACCTCGATGTCGGTCCAGTGCACGCCGTCGGACCCGCCGAGCGCCTTGATCAGGGCCTCCTTCGCGGCGTACCGGGCGGCGAGCGATCGCGGCTTCAGCACGCGCTCGGCCGGGGCGAACAGGCGGGGAAGAAGGCGCGGGGTGCGCGCGAGCGTCGCGGCGAACCGCGGAACGTCGACCACGTCGACGCCGATTCCGACGATCATGCGCCCTCCCCTCGTGGCATCCTCTCCATTCTGCCGGTGCCGGCCGACATCGGCCGCGGCGGGCCGATCCGACGCGGGCCGAACTCCGGAGAAAAGGCATCCAGGGCCGCTCCCGAGGTCGCTTCACCCTCAATCGAGCGAGAACCCAGGAGTTCGGCCCGGCTCGATCGGCGCTCCGCGATGCGAGGAACGACGAAGGGGCCGGATGCCACGGCATCCGGCCCCTTCGCACGAGACGACTACTCGACCGTCACCGACTTCGCCAGGTTGCGCGGCTGGTCGACGTCGAGACCCTTGGCCTCGGCCAGGCTCATCGCGAAGATGTGCAGCGGCACGACCGCCAGCAGCGGCTCGAAGAGCGGGGCCGCCAGCGGAATGCGCAGCACCTCGTCGGCCGCGGGCAGCACGGCGACGTCGCCCTCTTCGGCGATCGCGATGACGCGGGCACCGCGGGCGCGGATCTCCTGGATGTTCGAGACGACCTTCTTGTGCATCTCGCCCGAGCCGCGCGGCGACGGCACGACGACGAAGACGGGCTGGCCGGGCTCGATCAGCGCGATGGGGCCGTGCTTGAGCTCACCGGCGGCGAAGCCCTCGGCGTGGATGTACGCCAGCTCCTTGAGCTTGAGGGCACCCTCGAGCGCGATGGGGTACCCGACGTTGCGGCCGAGGAACAGCACCGAGCGGGTGTCGGCCATCCAGTGCGCCAGCTGCTCGATGCGCGCCTGCTCGGTCTCGAGCACGCGGGCGATCTTGCCCGGAACGGCCTCGAGCTCGGTGACGGCCTCGACGGCGACGACCGGGTCGATGGCTCCGCGGACACGACCGACGTGCAGGGCGAGAAGATACAGCGCGGTGATCTGCGCGACGAAGGCCTTCGTCGAGGCCACGGCCACCTCGGGTCCCGCGTGCGTGTAGACGATGGCATCCGATTCGCGCGGGATGGTGGCACCCTGCGTGTTGCAGATCGACAGCGTCTTGGCCCCCCGCGAGCGGGCGTACTTCACGGCCATGAGCGTGTCCATCGTCTCGCCCGACTGGCTGATCGAGACGACCAGCGTGCGCGCGGACAGCACCGGGTCGCGGTAGCGGAACTCGTGGGCGAGCTCGACGTCGACGGGAACGCGGGTCCACGTCTCGAGCGCGTACTTGCCGACCATGCCGGCGTAGGCGGCCGTTCCGCACGCGATCACGAGGATGCGGTCGATGTCGGCGAGGAAGTCGTCGAGCCCCTCGAGCTCGGGGATCTCGACGCGGCCCTCGTGGATGCGACCGCGGATGGTGTTCGCGACGGCCTCGGGCTCCTCCGAGACCTCCTTGGCCATGAACGACGACCAGCCGCCCTTCTCGGCGGCCGACGCGTCCCACGTGACCTCGAAGGCCTCGACCTCGACGGGCGCGCCCGAGAAGTCGGTGACCTCGACGCCGTCGGGCGTGATCGCGACGATCTCGTCCTGACCGATGGCGAGCGCGTTGCGGGTGTGCTCGACGAAGGCGGCGACGTCGGAGCCGAGGAAGTTCTCTCCCTCACCGAG
Source organism: Microbacterium sp. Leaf436 (assembly GCF_001424715.1). Taxonomy (NCBI): domain Bacteria; kingdom Bacillati; phylum Actinomycetota; class Actinomycetes; order Micrococcales; family Microbacteriaceae; genus Microbacterium; species Microbacterium sp. Leaf436. Next base: position 270,658 of record NZ_LMRB01000002.1, on the reverse strand, counting down.
CCCGATGACCAGGGGCGAGTTGCGGCGCGCGCCGACGACCAGGCCCGGGTGATCCTCGTGCATGGCGAGCAGCGTGTACGCGCCCTCGAGACGCGAGACGACGGCGCGGAACGCCTGCACCAGGTCTTTGGTACGGGCGTACTCGCGGCCGATCATGACCGCGGCGACCTCGGTGTCGGTCTCGCTGCGGAAGGCGAAGCCCTCGCCGACGAGCTCGCTCTTCAGCTCGGCGAAGTTCTCGATGATGCCGTTGTGGATGACGGCGAGCTTGTCGTCGTCGGCCAGATGGGGGTGGGCGTTGGCGTCGGTCGGACCGCCGTGCGTCGCCCATCGCGTGTGGCCGATCCCGGTGGTGCCGTTGGGCATGGGCGAGGACTCGAGGTCGTCGCGCAGCACCGCGAGCTTGCCCGCTCGCTTGCGCATGCCGAGCCCGCCCTCACCGTCGATGACGGCGATTCCAGCGGAGTCGTAACCCCGGTATTCCAGCCGCGACAGACCCGCCAGAAGAATGTCCTGGCTCTGCCGGGGACCCACGTAACCGATGATTCCGCACATGGGTCCGAGTCTACGTGGCGGGACTGAGCGAACCCCGTCGAAGCCCTCGCGCGCGCGCGGCGAGCCGCTCCCATGAGCCGTCGCGAACGAGCAGCAGGTCGAGCGCGATCATCGTCAGCGAAAACGGCCACAGGCCCAGCAGCACTGCGATGCTCAGGTGCATGCCCGTGATGAGCACGACCGCGGCGTAACGCGTGGGCTTCCAAAGGATCAGCACGGGGAACAGCAGCTGCACCCAGAGCGCCAGCCCGGTCGCCAGCGCCACCACGGGCGCCGACTGCCACGCCAGTTGGCTGAGCGCCGGCAGCACGTGGAACTGCTCGATGCTCAGGGCGTAGTAGATGGCGGTGCCGTTCAGCCACTCCTCCCCCTCGAGCTTCAGCACGCTCGAGACGAGGTAGACGAGCAGGATCTGGAAGACGCAGAGGATCAGGACCGTGTTGTGCAGCCAGGGCCCGATCCAGGTCGGCATCCGGGCCGGTCGACGCGAAGCCCAGCGCGAGACCCGATCGCCCCGGCGTCGACGCAGCCACGCGTCGACCGAGAAATGACGACTCAGGTCGGCGAAGACCGCGAACAGCAGCACGATGCGCATCAACGTGTCGCCGCCGTTGCCGAGCAGCGTCGTGTTCGTCGACAGGCCCACCCACAGCACCAGCACGACGGGCGTCACCCACCGGGTCTTCCAGCCCGCGATGAACAGCACGGCGAGGACGATCAGCAGGTGGAAGGAGATCTCGAAGACGACCGCGTTGTCCTTCGGGAAGAACACGCGCAGCGGCTCCCACCATCCGCGTCGACTCGCCTCGGGGTCGACCCACCACGCCCCGGCTCCCCAGAGGTAGCGCCGGTCGGCGTAGCTCGGGACCAGCACGATGAGCATCGACACGCCCAGCAGGATGCGCAGGATCGAGAACCCGATCGTCGCGTGCGGACGTTCGGTGAGCCACCCGACGAAGCGCGACCACAGGCGCGACGGCGCCAAGCGCTCGCGCACGGCGGCCGGGCGGGAAAGGGATGCCAACACGCTCATCGTCCCGTGTACCTCTCGATGACCTCGTCGTAGATGGCGACGACCTCGTCGGTCGGCGCGGTGCCCGGTTGCCGCCACCCGAACGTCGTGTACGACAACTCGGTCTGGCGCTCCTCATCGAAACGATGCAGGAAGTCGTTCGGGCGGTCGTGCTGCAGGCGCCACCGCACGCGTTCGACATCACGGTCGAAGTAGGCGGTGCCGAAGGCGGCGGCGAAGCGCACGAGCATGTAGTCGTAGCGCAGGTACCGCACCGCCGCGGCGCGGCTGCCGCCGACCTCGTCGAGCTCCTCGAGCAGTTCGTCGACGCCGATGGGCGAATACGCTCCCCCGCCGAGACCCCGGATGAAGGTGTCGCGCACACGCTCGCGCTGCGCGTCATCCAGAGCCTGGTATCTCGTCAAGAAGGCCTGCGCGGCGTTGAAACTGTTCTTCGAGATGCGCGAGGGCATCGGGATGCCGCGAGCCGAGGTGAATTCGAGGTCGGTGACGTCGACCCACTCGCTGCGCACCAGTTCGTCCCCCTCGCGCCACTGCACCTGAATCTGCAGATTGCGGTTGACCTTCATGATGTTCGGCGCGAACACGTTCCACCGCTGCGAGAAGTACGGAGAGAACGCCTCCGACACGATCGGGCGGGTCGGACTGGTCGGCACCGTGAAGGATCCGGCGACGAAGGCGTAGCCCGCGACGATCGCGAGGGTCACGATGGCGGCGACCGCCGCGGCCCTGCTCGGCCGCGCGGCGGGAGGACGCCCCTCTCCGAGCCCCGCCGTGGGGGCGTCCTCCACCAGAGTCGTCTCACTCACCGTCGTCCACCTTCACGACCTCGCGGCGACGCAGTGCCCACAGGCCCGCTCCGAGGAAGAGCAGGATCGCCGCTCCTCCCGCCATCAGCGGCGCCTGGACCTCGACACCCGTGCGGGCCAGCCCGCCATTGCCGCCGCCGTTTCCGTTGCCGGCCGGCCCGCTCCGCTCGGAGTCCACCACCACGAAGTCGGTGTTCTCACGCTCGGCCGGCAGATCACCGGTGATCGATCCGCGCACATCGACCCGGTGAGCACCGAGTTCGAAGTCGGGACCGACCGCGAACGACATCCGCGCCATTCCGGTTGCGTCGGCGGTGACCGGCGTCAGCTCGAAGGGCGTCGAGTTGACCGTCGCGAAGACGGTCTCGCCGGGCTGGAAGCCCGAGACGACGACGTTCTGTCGAGCATCGGGTCCGCGAACGATCCGCTCGACCACCACGTCGGCCCGGGCGGTGTCCGTCGGGTCGGCGTCGGTCGCGTCCGCGTCGGCGACGTCCGCGTCGGCAACGTCCGCGTCAGTCGCGTCGGCGTCTGCCACGTCGGCATCGGCGTCGGTCGCGTCCGCGTCAGCCACGTCGGCGTCAGCGTCAGCGTCGGCATCCGCAGCGTCGGCGTCGGCGTCCGCGTCGGCGTCGGCGTCGGCGTCGGCGTCGGCGTCAGCCACATCGGCGTCAGCGTCAGCGTCAGCGACGTCGGCGTCAGCAGCATCGGCATCCACGTCGGCCGCGTCAGCGTCAGCGTCAGCGTCAGCGTCAGCAGCATCGGCATCCGCGTCGGCCGCGTCAGCGTCAGCAACGTCGGCGTCAGCAACGTCGGCGTCAGCAACGTCGGCGTCGGCAACATCGGCGTCAGCTGCGTCAGCGTCAGCGACGTCGGCGTCAGCAGCATCGGCATCCACGTCGGCGTCAGCGTCAGCGTCAGCGTCAGCGTCAGCGTCAGCGTCAGCAACATCGGCATCCACGTCGGCCGCGTCAGCGTCAGCAACATCGGCGTCAGCTGCGTCAGCTGCGTCAGCGTCAGCGACGTCGGCGTCAGCCGCATCGGCATCGGCATCGGCATCGGCATCCGCGTCAGCATCGGCTACGTCGGCATCCACGGCGTCGGCGTCAGCCACGTCAGCGTCAGCAGCATCCGCGTCGGCAACATCGGCGTCAGAGTCGGCAACATCGGCGTCAGCTGCGTCAGTGTCAGCGACGTCGGCGCCATCGGCATCGGCATCGGAATCCGCGTCAGCATCGGCTACGTCGGCGTCCACGACGTCGGCGTCAGCCACGTCAGCGTCAGCAGCATCCGCGTCGGCCACATCGGCGTCAGAGTCGGCAACATCGGCGTCAGCTGTGTCGGCGTCGGCATCCGCATCGGCTACGTCGGCGTCCACAGCGTCAGCGTCAGCCACGTCAGCGTCAGCCACGTCGGCGTCAGCGTCCGCCACCTCCGCGTCTGCACCGTCGGCGTCGATGTCGAGCACGTCCGCGTCGGCGTCGAGCAGGTCGATGTCCAACGCGTCGGCATCGAGCACGTCGACGTCGAGACCATCAGCGTCCGCATCGATGTCGAGCACGTCCGCATCCGCGTCCAACACGTCGACGTCCGCGTCGATGTCGAGAGCGTCGAGCAGGTCGGTCACGTCGATATCGAGGACGTCCAACGCCTCCGCGTCCGCACCATCCGCGTCCGCGTCCGCGTCCGCATCAACATCGGCCACATCGACATCCACATCCGCGGCATCGGCACCGGCATCGGCATCGGCATCGGCATCGGCATCGGCATCGGCATCGGCATCGGCATCGGCATCGGCATCGGCATCGGCATCGGCGATATCAGCGTCAGCACCATCCGCGTCTGTCACTTCCGCGTCCGCGCCGTCAGCATCCACGACCTCCGCGTCCGCGCCATCCGCGTCGACGTCGAGCACGTCCGCGTCAGCGTCGAGCACGTCGACGTCCAATACGTCCGCGTCCAGCACGTCCACGTCGAGACCATCAGCGTCCGCATCGATGTCGAGCACATCCGCATCGGCATCGAGAACGTCCGCATCTGCGTCGACATCGAGAGCGTCGAGCACGTCAGGCACGTCCACGTCGAGGACATCCAGCGCCTCCGCATCCGCACCATCCGCATCCGCATCCGCACCATCCGCATCCGCATCCGCATCCGCATCGGCATCGGCATCGGCATCGGCATCGGCATCGGCATCGGCATCGGCATCGGCATCGGCATCGGCATCGGCATCGGCATCGGCATCGGCATCCACGACCTCCGCGTCCGCGCCATCCGCGTCGGCGTCCAGCACGTCTACGTCGAGACCATCAGCATCCGCGTCGATGTCCAGCACGTCCGCATCCGCATCGAGAACGTCCGCATCTGCGTCGACATCGAGAGCGTCGAGCACGTCAGGAACATCGACGTCGAGAACATCCAACGCCTCCGCATCCGCACCATCTGCATCCGCATCCGCATCGGCATCGGCATCGGCATCCACGACCTCCGCGTCCGCGCCATCCGCGTCGACGTCGAGCACGTCCGCGTCAGCGTCGAGCACGTCGACGTCCAACGCGTCGGCGTCCAGCACGTCCACGTCGAGACCATCAGCATCCGCATCGATGTCGAGCACATCCGCATCCGCATCGAGAACGTCCGCATCTGCGTCGACATCGAGAGCGTCGAGCACGTCAGGCACGTCCACGTCGAGAACATCCAACGCCTCCGCATCCGCACCATCCGCATCCGCATCATCGGCATCCACGTCCGCACCATCCGCGTCGACGTCGAGCACGTCAGCGTCAGCGTCGAGCACATCGACGTCCAACGCGTCCGCGTCCAGAACGTCTACGTCGAGACCATCAGCATCCGCATCGATGTCCAGCACATCCGCATCCGCATCCAGAACGTCCGCATCTGCGTCGACATCGAGAGCGTCGAGCACGTCAGGCACATCGACGTCGAGAACATCCAACGCCTCAGCATCCGCACCATCGGCATCCGCATCCGCATCCGCGTCCACGACCTCCGCGTCCACGCCATCCGCGTCGACGTCGAGCACGTCAGCGTCAGCGTCGAGCACATCGACGTCCAACGCGTCCGCGTCCAGAACGTCGACGTCGAGACCATCAGCATCCGCATCGATGTCCAGCACATCCGCATCCGCATCGAGAACGTCCACGTCCGCGTCGACATCGAGGGCATCGAGCACGTCAGGCACATCGACGTCGAGAACATCCAACGCCTCCGCATCCGCACCATCCGCATCCGCGTCCGCGTCGACGTCGGCATCCGCGTCGACCGCATCCGCGTCCGTCACGTCGACATCGACGTCGAGAGCGTCGATGTCGAGCACGTCCACGTCGATGTCGACGAGGTCGAGAACGTCGGCCTCGGCGTCAGCCACCTGTGCCGCCACCGCGAAGGTGACGATGTCGGTACTGAGATCGATGTCCTGTGTCGCCGACACCGTGTAGGAACCGACGGGCAGGGCCGGGAAGGTCACCGTCCAGATACCCGACGGCGGCACCGTCGCCGTCCGCGACGTGCCCAGCGCGACCTGCACCTGCACCTCGGCGCCGGCTTGACCGGTTCCCGTGATGGTGACGGCACGCGTCGCGTCGGGTCCGGCGACGAGCAGCTCATCGCCGTTGGCCGGGCTCGTGATGTCGACCGGGGTCGCGAGCACGACCTCGAAGGTCACCGAATCGGTGGACTGGTCGGCATCCTGGGTCGCCGTCGCGGTGTACTCGGCGATGCCGAGCCCCACGAACTCGACGTTCCACGCTCCGTCGGCCGCCGCCACCGTGTCCTGCGTGGCTCCGGTGTTCAGGGTCACGGTCACGGCGGCGTTCGGCGCGGCGGAGCCCGAGACGCCCACGGTGGTCGTCGGTGTCAGGCCTCCCACGGCGAACTCGGCGCCCGGACCGGGCTGGCCGATCACGACGTCGGGGGTTTCCGCGACCGTGAAGCTGACCGTGTCGCTCGAGTCGTCGAAGTCCTGACTGGCGGTGGCGGTGTACGAGCCGACGCCGATTCCGGTGAAGGTCGCGGTCCAGTTGCCGGCCCCGTCGACCGGGACCGTCTGGGTCTGCCCGGCGAGTCCGACGGTGACGTCCGAGCCGGCGTAGCCGGTACCCGACACCGTCACCGGAGTGAGGTCACCCGCGTCGGCGACGACGACGATCTGACCCTGGGTGGGGGCTCCGATGGCGACGTCCGGTGCCGCGGCCACGACGAAGGTCACCGTGTCGGTCGACCCGTCGGCGGCCTGCGTCACCGTCGCCGTGTAGCTTCCCGGCGCCAGCCCGGTGAACGGGGCAGTCCAGGTCCCTTCCGGGGTGATCGTGGGTGTCTGATCGGGCTGACCGGCGATGGCGACGGTGACGGTCTCGCCGGGTTCTCCGGTGCCCTCGACGTTCACCGTGGTGGTGTCGGTGGGGCCCGGGACGACGAACTCCTGACCGTCGGTCGGAGCGGTGATCGCCACGTCGGCGTTGTCGTCGACGACGTTCGGGCCGACCGTCGCGTTCGCGAGTTCGAGGGTGACGCCACCCGACAGCGGCGGCAGCACCGTGACGATCGCGGCGGTGATCGAGAAGACTCCGGATGCCGTGAACTCGGCCTCACTGCTGCGGTTGTTGACGGTGATGCTCGCCACCGACGGCACGATCGCGTCGATGGCGGGGCTGACCAGGTTGTTCACCGGCGTGATCAGGGCATCGACCGATCCGCCGATGTTCGTCACCAGTCCGCGCAGAGGCGTCGCCAGTGCGCCGACGATGGCACCCACGCCGCCCGGTACCGAGATACCCGCGACCGTGACGTTGCTGACGTTGCCGTCCAGGATCGCGCCGACCGTGGTGTTCAGCGTCACCACGTTCAGCTGGCCCAGTCGCGCACCACCGGTGACGCTCAGTCCGCGCACGGCCCCCGTCAGGGTGGTGGTGACGCGGTCGAGCAGACCGTCGACCAGCGCGACGACCGCGGCTTGGATGGCGTCGACGGTGGCGCCGCTGAGCACCTCGGTGCCCGGCGCCTGGCCGTTCAGCGGCTGGATCTGATCGAGGTCGACGAGGATCGAGCCGGCGCTGAGATCGATCGCGACGCCGGGGTACTGGGGAGAGGTGAGTTGCTCGGTGAGAAGCCCGCTGACGGCCCCGGTGAGGCTCGTCGTGCCGACCTGCACGTTGGCCGCGATGAGCAGGTTGACGGGGCCGAGCAGCGACTGCAGAGCAGAGGTGATACCGGTGTCGACGTTGTCGACGGTGGTCTGCAGGCCCCCCACCGTGGTGTTGATCGTCCCGGTCAGGTTCTGCAGCGTCTGGCTCTGGATCACGAGCTGTCCGCCGGCGATCGTGTAAGTACCCGCGGGGCCACCCGACGCGGCGGCCAGCTCGGCGCGGGAGCTCGAGACCCCGAGGGTGAGATCGAGGTTGCCGATCTCGTTGGTCAGGGCACTGCCGACGGTCGGCGCCAGCGCGTCGACGGCCGTGCCGAGGTTCAGGGTCAGGGGCCCGGCGGCGGGGGCTCCGGTGCCGATGATGCCGCCCGAGCCGACCGCACCCGACGCTCCGATCGACGACGCATCCGGGCTCGCGCTCGCGTACTGCCCGACCACGCCCAGCGAGCCGAGGTTCAGGGGGATCTGCACGCCGGGGCTCACGGTGACGTTGACCGTTCCGAGCGCGGTCAGGTCGAGGGTGTTGTAGCTGGCGACGGTTTCCTGCACACCGTTGTTCTCGGCGGCAGCGCCGTTGATCTGCGCGATCGCGTCGAGGTCGAGCGAGGTGAGGATGCTCCCGCCGAGGAACGTCCCGGTCGCGCGTGCCTCGTCGCCCGCCGCCGCCTGGGCGGCTGTCACGCCGCCGAACAAGCTCAGTGAAGCCGCGCCGACGGCCGCGACCGTCTTGACGGCCGTTCGTCCGAGTCGACTGCCGGTCCACAGCCCACGTCTTCTCGTCACCCCGCCGGGTTCGACGCCCGGCGCTCCCCGCTGCACGCGATCCATGAAGCACTCCCCTTGGTACCCGGATGCCGTGGCGGCACCCATCACGGCCGCCGGAGACAGCCGTGGGGTCAGCTAAGTCGCCTGTGAGGAATCTGTGAACGGCGTCGGCTACCGGTTCGCGTGCGGGAACCCGGTGATGCGTAGTGCCTCTGCGCAGACCTAGGTAGTCGATCGGTAGCGCGCAGTGCGCACCTCGCGAGCGCGCGTGTGAGACGACCCCGTAGTACCGGGACGCCGCGCGCTGCACCCCGCCATCGGGATGATGACGCCGGCTCAGAGCTTGCGCAGCAGCACCGACTCGACGGTGTGGTCGGCGCCCTTCTGCAGCACGAGCTTCGCGCGGTGGCGCGTGGGGAGCACGTTCTCTTCGAGGTTCGGCAGGTTGATCTCGCGCCAGTACCCCAGGGCCCGCTCGACGGCCTCGTCGTCGCTGATGTCGGCGAAGACCCGGAAGAACGACGTGGGGTTGGTGAACGCGTTGTCGCGCAACGCCAGGAAGCGGTCGACGTACCAGCGCTCGATGTGTGCCGCGTCGGCATCCACGTAGATCGAGAAGTCGAACAGGTCGCTGACGGCGACCTCGTTGGGCGACGGCGGCGGTTGCAGAACGTTGAGTCCCTCGACGATGACCACGTCGGGGCGGTGCACGCTCACGTGGGCGTCGGGCATGATGTCGTACCGCACGTGCGAGTAGAACGGTGCCCGGGCCTCGCCGGCGCCCGACTTCACCTCGCTGAGGAACTCCACCAGCGCCCGCCGGTCGTACGACTCGGGAAAGCCCTTGCGGTCCATCAACCCGCGTCGCTCGAGCTCTGCGTTGGGATAGAGGAAGCCGTCTGTCGTCACGAGCTCCACGCGGGGAGTGTCGGGCCAGCGGCTCATGAGTTCGCGCAGCAGGCGCGCGATGGTCGATTTGCCCACCGCCACCGAACCCGCCACGCCGATGACGAAGGGGGTGGTGGCATCGGGCTCGCCCAGGAACTCGCTCGTGTCGGCGCCGAGTCGGCGGGTCGCCCGCGCGTACAGGCTCAGCAGACGACTGAGCGGCAGATACACCTCGGCCACCTCGCGCGGATCGAGGCGGTCGCCGATGCCCCGCAGCTGCACGATCTCGTTGTCGGTGAGCGGCTGCGCGATCCCCCCGGCCATGCGGGCCCAGTCGTCACGATCGATCTGGCGGTAGGGGCTCAGCGACGGCGCGGGAGCGGCGGTCTCGGCGGCGGACACCCGCCCATGCTACCGGCGTCGCCTTCCCACGCCCGCGGATCCCCCCGTCACCGCGTGCCCACTACGCTCGGACCGTGCGCCTGGGAGTCCTCGACATCGGTTCGAACACCGTCCATCTGCTCGTCGCGAACGCCCGGGCCGGAGGTCGTCCCACCGCGACGACCTCGCACCGCTCGGTCCTGCGCCTCATGCGGTATCTGCAGCCCGACGGGTCCATCTCGCCCGAGGGCGTGAAGGGGCTCGTGGATGCCGTGACCGCGGCCTGCGCGACGGCCAAGGCCGAGGGCGTCGACGAGTTGCTCGCGACCGCGACGTCGGCCGTTCGCGATGCGACCAACGGCGAGGCCGTCATCGCGCTGATCGAGGAGGCCCTGGGCCAGCCCCTGCAGGTGCTCGGGGGCGAGACCGAGGCGCGCTTCACCTACCTCGCGGTGCGGCGGTGGTTCGGCTGGTCGGCCGGTCAGATCCTGTTGTTCGACATCGGCGGCGGTTCGCTCGAGATCGCCGGCGGTGCCGACGAGCTGCCCGACCTCGCCGAGTCGGTGCCCCTGGGCGCGGGCCGTTCGACCGTGCAGTTCCTCCCGCACGATCCGCCGAGCGCCGACGAGATCGACGCGCTGCGCCAGCACGCCATGACGGTGCTCGCGCCGGTGGCCGAGCGCTTCGCCGCGCTCCCCCGTCCCGACCACGTCGTGGGCTCGTCGAAGGCGATCCGCTCGCTCGCGAAGCTCGCGGGCTACCCGGTGCCGGGGTGGTCGGGCATCGACCGCATGGTCCTGCCCCGCCGGGAGTTGAAGGACTGGATCCCGCGGCTGGCACGCATCCCCGCCGACGCCCGCGAGGCCCTTCCCGGCATCACGGCCGATCGCACGTTCCAGATCGTCGCCGCCGCGATCGTGGTGGAGCGGGCGATGAAGGCCCTCGACGTCGAGGAGCTCGAGGTCTCCCCCTGGGCGCTCCGCGAGGGCGTCCTGCTGCGCTACATCGAGTCGCTCGAGTACTGACGCCGCCGCGTCGGCGTGCTCCGCCCCTCGTGTGAAGGGGCGTGAGCCCGCCGACGGGCCGGATTACAGCGCCAAGCGCTCCTGAACGACCTCGGCGAGACGGTCCGCGTGCGCGCGGGCGTCTTCTTCGGACGCGGCTTCGACCATGACGCGCACGAGCTGCTCTGTGCCCGAGGCGCGCAGCAGTACGCGGCCCGAGTCACCCAGTTCGGCGGTCGCCGCGGCGACGGCCTCTTGGACCCCCTCGTCGTGCACGCCGTCGCGGTCGACGCCGCGCACGTTCACGAGCACCTGCGGGTACACCGTCATGATCGAGGCGAGCTCACCGAGCGTCTTGCCCTGTCGCGCCATCTCGGCGACGAGGTGCAGCCCGGTGAGCAGGCCATCACCCGTCGTCGCGAAGCGGCTCATGATGACGTGGCCCGACTGCTCGCCACCGAGGGAGTAGCCGCCCTCGTTCATGGCCTCGAGCACGTAACGGTCGCCGACGCCGGTCTGCAGGACCCGGATGCCATGGGCCTCCATCGCGCGGTGCAGGCCGAGGTTGCTCATGACCGTCGCAACGAGCGTGTCGTCGACGAGCGCACCACGCTGCTTCATCGCCACCGCGAGGATGGCCATGATCTGGTCGCCGTCGACGATGTTGCCCCGCGCGTCGACGGCCAGACAGCGGTCCGCGTCGCCGTCGTGGGCGATGCCGACGTCGGCGCCGAGGCGCACGACGGCTTCGGCGAGCACGTCGAGGTGCGTCGAGCCCACGCCGTCGTTGATGTTCAGACCATCGGGTTCGGCGCCGATGACGGTGACCGTCGCGCCGGCGTCCTTGAACGTCTCGGGCGACACGCCGGCCGCGGCGCCGTGGGCGCAGTCGAGCACGACGTGGATGCCGTCGAGGCGGTGCGGCAGCGAGCCCAGCAGGTGCAGGACGTAGCGGTCCTCCGCGTCGGCGAACCGACGGATGCGACCGACGCCGGCCCCGGTGGGCTGCAGTCGTTCGCCCTCGAGCGCCTGCTCGATGCGCTGCTCGACCTCGTCGGGGAGCTTGGTGCCCCCGCGGGCGAAGATCTTGATCCCGTTGTCGGGAGCGGGGTTGTGCGACGCCGAGACCATCACACCGAAGTCGGCGTCATGGTCGGCGATGAGGAACGCGGTGGCGGGGGTGGGGATGACCCCGGCGTCGAGCACGTCGACGCCCGACGAGGCGAGCCCCGCAGCGACCGCGGCCGCGAGGAACTCCCCCGAGACGCGCGGGTCGCGCGCGACGACGGCGGTGAGGCGGCGGCCTTCGGCCTTCCGCGCCTCCGCCGAACGGCCCTGGCCCAGGACGACAGCAGTCGCCTGGGCCAGGTGCAGCGCGAGTTCGGCGGTGAGGAGGCCGTTGGCCAGCCCCCGCACCCCGTCCGTGCCGAAAAGAGGCATCCGGAGTTTCGAACTCAGCGCTTGGAGTACTGAGGCGCCTTGCGGGCCTTCTTGAGTCCGGCCTTCTTGCGCTCCTTGACGCGAGCGTCGCGCGAGAGGAAGCCGGCCTTCTTCAGGGTGGGGCGGTTGTTCTCTTCGTCGATGCCGTTCAGCGAACGGGCGATGCCGAGACGCAGCGCGCCGGCCTGACCCGAGGGGCCGCCACCGGAGATGCGCGCGATCACGTCGTACGAGCCCGCGAGCTCGAGCACCGTGAACGGGTCGTTGATCAGCTGCTGGTGCAGCTTATTCGGGAAGTAGTCCTCGATCGTGCGGCCGTTGACCGTGATCGTGCCCGAGCCGGGAACCAGACGCACGCGGGCGATGGCCTGCTTGCGACGGCCGACGGCTGCGCCGGGAACCGAGAGAACGGGGCGCTCGGCCGCGACGACGGACTGCTCGGCCGGCGTCTCGGTGCTGTAGTTGCTGGGGTCGATGTTCGACACTGTTTCGTCCTTATCCGGCGGCGCTTACTGGGCGACCTGGTCGAAGGTGTAGGCCGTGGGCAGCTGAGCACCGTGGGGGTGCTCGGCGCCGCGGTACACCTTGAGCTTCTTGAGCTGCGCCGCGCCGAGGCTGTTCTTGGGCAGCATGCCGCGGATGGCCTTCTCGACCGCGCGGACGGGGTTCTTGTCGAGGAGTTCCTCGTACGTGACCGACTTGAGGCCGCCCGGGTAGCCCGAGTGGCGGTAGGCCTTCTTCTTCTGGAGCTTCTGACCCGTGAGCGCCACCTTTTCGGCGTTGATCACGATGACGAAGTCGCCCGAGTCGATGTGGTTGGCGAAGGTGGCCTTGTGCTTGCCGCGGAGGAGGACCGCCGCGTGCGAGGCCAGACGGCCGAGGACGACGTCGGTGGCGTCGATAACGACCCACTCGCGCGTGACCTCAGCGGCCTTGGGGGTGAAAGTGCGCGTCACAGTAGTGCTGCTTTCTTGTTCGAACGGAGGAGTTCGTGAATCCCGCTCCGGTGGTCCGTTCCCCGCCGATGACGGGGGAACAGGGCCGGTGGAGGGCTCACGTTCGGGCAACCCGCTCGCAGAGAGGCGGGCACCAAAGAGCAAGACTACGGCATCCGGATGCCAGCACCAAACGTCGCCGGCCCGCTCAGGCCGACAGGGTCCCCACCGCGATCAGGGCGTACCCCGTCGCGTTGAAGACGATATGCGTGAAAAGCGCGCCGCCGAGGCGTCCCGAGCCGAGGACGAGGGCGCTGGCGACCAGTCCCAGGATGCCGAGGGTCGGCGCATCCACCGAGCCGGGCGCCGCGACCAGCAGGTGCGCGCCGACGAACGAACCGGTCGACAGGGCCGCCGCCGCCACGCCGGCCGCCACCGGGCCGCTGAATCGTCGCAGCACCGTATAGACGCACACGAGAACGACGGCGCGGAAGAAGAACTCCTCCGCCGCGGACGACACGATCGTGCCGGCGACGGCGTCGAAGACGAAAGACGTGGGCAGCGCGCCGTCGGCCGAGAACGTCGTCGGCCAGGGGGCCGGCTCTCCCCCGGCTCCGGCGATCGCCCCCTGGGCCAGGCGCACGAGGACGCCGAACACGACCCCGTAGAGCAGGTCCACCGTTCGGAACACGAGCAGACCGCGAGGACGGGAACGACCGAGAGCGAACACGACGGGTACCGCGAAGGCGAGCCAGATCACCGCCTGCGCCGACGCCGCGCGGGTCTCGACGGGCAGCATCTCCGACGCGGCGCGCGACGCGAGCGCCCCCGCGCCCAGCGCAAGCACGGCCCAGCCGAGCATCTCGACGTCCCAGCGCGCGGTCGTGGAGCCGCCCTGGCGCCACCGGCGGGGCCGACGACGCCGGGCACGCCGGGCGGGGCTCGGGACGGCGGATTCGTCGCTCATGCGCGTCAGGCTAGGGCTGCAGGTCGCCGTCGACCCGGTCACCCCCGCCTCCCCCGCGTCGACTCACCCGTTGGATCGCGCGTTCTCACCCGCACGCACGAACGCCCCGCCACCGGTGAGGTGACGGGGCGTCCGTGATGTCGTGTGCGCGTCCTCCGCGGATGCGGGCGAGAGAGGGACGCGGACCGATCAGCGCTGCAGGAAGTCGATCAGCACGCGGTTGAACTCGTCGGCGTGGCTGACGTTCACGCCGTGCGGGGCCCCCGCGACCACGTGCAGCTCGCTGCCCGCGATGGCCTCGTGCGTGCGCTTGCCCGACCCCTCGAAGGGCACCGTGGCGTCGCTGTCCCCGTGGATGACGAGGGTCGGAACGGTCACGTTCGGCAGATCCTCGCGGAAGTCGGTCGTGGCGAACGCCTCCATCGACTTCAGTGCCGCGTGGTGGTCGGCCTGGTTCGCGAGGCGCTCGGCTTCGACCTGCTCGGCCGCGGGCACGGCGAGCGCGCCGTCGACCGAGAAGAAGTCCGTCGTGAACTGGTGGTAGAACGCCTTCTCGTCGCCCTTCAGTCCCTGCTTCATGCCGTCGGCGGTCTCGTCGTCGAGGGGGCCCTCGGGGTTGTCCTCGGTCTTCGCCAAGTACGGGGGCACGGCTGCGGCGAAGACGACGCTGTGCACACGACCCGATCCGTGACGCGTCAGGTAGCGGGCGACCTCGCCGCCGCCCATCGAGAAGCCGACGAGCGTGACGTCGCGCAGGTCGAGGGCGGTGAGGACGGCCTCGAGGTCGTCGGCGAACGTGTCGTAGTCGTACCCGGTACGGGGCTTGTCGCTCCGGCCGAAGCCGCGACGGTCGTACGTCACCACGCGGTGGCCGGCCGCCTCGAGGGCGGGCACCTGATGGGCCCAGGATTCGCCCGAGAGGGGCCATCCGTGGATCAGCACGACGGGGCGACCCGTGCCGCCCGTGTCGTCGACGTGCAGGTCGATGTCGGTCAGAAGTCCATGGTGTGCGGTGATCTCGCTCATGACCGCCATGGTTCGACTCCCACCTGTACGCGGGCCTGCCGTTGACGTTCCACCCGCGGCTTGCTAGGGCACCACTCGCACAGCGGTCGCCCGGATGCAACGACCGCCGCGCGCGCGAGCGGGCTGGCTAACCTGCCGCTATGGATTCGACCCGCATCCCCGGCATCACCCTGCTCGCCGTCGTCAGCGCTCTCGCCCTCAGCTCCTGCACCCCCGCCCCTGGAGGCGCGAACACGTCCGCCACCGACGAGACCGCGATCAGGGCGGCGAACACCGCCGAGGCCGATGCCGGCGGACGCGCGTTCGCCCTCGACCGCGGCGACGACGACTCCTGGGAGGTCCACGTCGCCGTCGGCGATCGCGAGGTCGAGGTGCACCTCGCGTCCGACGGGGCGACCGTGCAGTCCCGGAGCGACGACGACGGGATCGACGCCGACGAGCGCGCCGCCCTCGATGCGGCGGTGACGACGTTGGCCGACGCCGTCCGCATCGCCGCCGCCCAGAACCCGGGCGGCGACCGCATCGACGAGGTGGAGCTCGACGACGACGGAGGGGACTGGTCGTGGACGGTCGAGATGCAGAGCGGTGCCGTGGTGCGCATCGCCGCCGGCGACGGCGCGGTCGTCAGCACCGGCCGCTGAAGCAGAACGGGCGTGACCACGCAAGCCCGGACGGGAAGCTGCCCGCCCCGGGCCCGCCTGAATACGATTCCGTCATGAGCCACGCTGCCGACTCCGACGGTCACAGTCCGAGCGCCCGGGTGACCCCGGGTGCCGTCCTTCGCGGATCGGAGGAGGGAAGGCGATGAACGATCTCGTCCTCAACATCGTTCTCGTCGTCGTGTTCGTCCTCGTCGGCGGAGTCTTCGCCGCGACCGAGATGGCGCTCGTCACGCTGCGCGACAGTCAGGTGAACGCCCTGGCCGCCCGAGGCAAGCGCGGACAGAAGGTCGCCGAGCTCGCCCGGAACCCGAACACCTTCCTGTCGGCGGTGCAGATCGGCGTGACCGTGGCGGGCTTCGCGTCGGCCGCCTACGGCGCCTCCTCCATCGCCCCCTCGGTCACCCCGCTGTTCGAGGGTCTCGGTCTCGAGCCGGGCCTCGCGGCCACGGTCTCGACCATCGCGCTCACCCTGGTGATCGCCTACCTCTCGCTCGTTCTGGGCGAGCTCGTGCCCAAGCGCCTCGCCATCCAGCGCAACGCCGCGTTCGCATACGCGGCGGCACCGGTGCTGAACGGGTTCGCGAAGCTGATGCGACCGGTCATCTGGCTGCTGTCGCTGTCGACGAACCTGCTGGTGCGTCTCCTGGGCGGCGACCCGAACAAGACCGGTGAGGAGCTCACCGAAGAAGAACTTCGCGACATCGTGTCGAGCCACGAGGGGCTTCCGGCTGACGAACGGCGCATCCTCGACGACGTCCTGTCCCTCCGTGACCGCCACGTGAGCGAGGTCATGCGCCCGCGACCGGAGGTCGTGACCCTGGATGCCGGCGGCACCATCGCCGAAGCCATGGATCAGGTGCGCGACCTCCCGTTCTCGCGGTACCCGGTGGCCGAGCAGACCATCGACGACGTCGTGGGCTTCGTCCACGTGCGCGACCTCTACGAAGACCCGGAGCGGCCCCTGGCCGCCGTGATGCGCGCCATCCGGTACTTCCCGTCGACGGCTCGGGTGCTGCCCACGCTCACCGCGATGCGCGCCGAAGGCAGCCACATCGCCGTCGTCGTCGACGAGTACGGCGGAACCGACGGCATCGTGACGCTCGAAGACCTGGTCGAAGAGGTCGTCGGCGAGATCTTCGACGAGTACGACACCGACGCCGAGCAACCCCTCGCCGAGGGTGAGCACGGCACCGTCGAGGGTCGGCTGAACCTGCAGGACTTCGAGGAGGCGACGGGGGTCAGCCTCCCCCGCGGCGCCTCCGACACGGTCGCCGGTTTCGTGGTCGAACGCCTGGGCCGGCTGGCCCGTGTCGGCGACACGGTCGAGGTCGACGGCGCCACGCTCCAGGTCGCGGCCGTGGATCGACGACGCGTGGCGGAACTGCTGGTGACGCGGCATCCCCTCGACGATGAGACTCCCGACACCGAGGCGTCCAGCCCCGTGTGACCCCGGGTGCGCTGAGGCGCATCCAACAAAGTTGTGCACAACCGAGTTGTGTGCAATGCTTCTGTCATGCCCGCCGTCGACGACCTCGTCTGCTTCGCGCTCTACGCCGCGAACCGCACGACCACCCAGGCCTACCGGGTGCTGCTCGAGCCGTGGAACCTCACGTATCCGCAGTACATCGCCCTGGTGACGCTGTGGGTCGACGGGGACCAGACCGTGAGCAGCCTGGGCGACGCCCTCCAGCTCGACTCCGGAACTCTGTCGCCGATGCTCGCGCGCATGGAGACCGCCGGCTACCTCACCCGATCGCGCCGATCCGACGACGAGCGCGTCGTCACCGTGGCGCTGACCGATCGCGGGCACGAGATGCGACAGGAACTCGCGCACGTCCCCCGATGCATCGCCGCAGGCTCCGGCTTGACCGACGAAGACAGCGCGCGTGAGCTGATCGACGCCCTGCACCAGCTCACCGACGCGATGCGCGACCTGCGCGACCGCCCCGACACCGTGCTCGCCGCCGCCGGAGTGCCGCGCCCGCCCGCGTGAGCCCCACTCGACTCCTCCTCCCCACCCGCCCCTCGAAAGGAACACCCATGGACGTTCTCTACACCGCCGAAGCCGTCTCCACCGGTCAGGGCCGCACCGGCCACGTCACCGCCGGCCCCTACATCGACCTCGAGGTCGCCCCTCCCACCGAGCTGGGCGGCTCGGGCAAGGGCACCAACCCCGAGCAGCTCTTCGCCGCCGGGTACGCCGCGTGCTTCCACAGCGCACTGCACGCCGTCGCCCGCGCGCACAAGGTGAAGATCGACGACTCCTCGGTCGGCGGCCGCGTCCACCTCGGCCCGAACGGCCAGGGCGGCTACCAGCTCGCCGTCCTGCTCGAGGTGGTCCTGCCCGGTATCGAGCACGACCTCGCCCAGCAGCTCGCCGACGACGCCCACCAGGTGTGCCCGTACTCCAACGCCACCCGCGGCAACATCGAGGTCACCGTCACCGTCTCCGAGGACTGACCTCTCCCCGACCCCGGGGCGGGGTGCTGAGCCCCACGTATCGCACCCCGTTCCGGACTTCGCCCCGCGAAGAACCCCGACGCCGCCCGCTCCCCGCGGGCGGCGTCGTTCTGTCGCCCGCCTGCACCCGGACGGAGCCCCGCGCGTGGAGCCCCGCGCGTACAGTGACTGTCGTGATCCGCGTGGTTGTCGTCGACGATGAGGCGCTCGTGCGCTCCGGCTTCGAGATGATCCTCGGCGCCTCCCCCGACATCGACGTGGTCGCGGCGGTCGACGGCGACGTCGCGGTCGAGGTCATCCGCCGCGAGAAGCCCGACGTGGCGCTGCTCGACATCCGCATGCCCGGCCGCAGTGGGCTCGAGATCCTGACGGAACTCGCCGCCGACGCGGACCGCCCCGTCATCGGCATCCTCACGACGTTCGACACCGACGAGTACATCGCGCGCGCCCTGCACGAGGGCGCCGCGGGGTTCCTCGTCAAAGACACGGCTCCCGAGCACCTGGCCGCGATGGTGCGCACGCTCGCGGCCGGCGGGGTCGTGCTCTCGCCCCAGGTCTCGCGCACCCTCGTCGAGGGGTACGCGGGGGCGACCGACCGCGAGGCGTCTCGACGGGTCGCACTGCTGACCGATCGAGAACGCGACGTGCTGGCCTGCCTGCCGACGGGCGAGTCGAACGCCGAGATCGGCAAGCGGCTGCACCTCAGCGGGGCCACCGTGAAAGACCACGTGAGCGCCATCCTCGGCAAAATGTCGGTCTCGTCGCGGTTGGAGGCGGCGCTCATCGCCGAACGCGCGGGGCGTCGCGGCGGGCGCGGATGATCTCGGCGGTCCGGGCGCGATGGGCGGCGTTCGCCGGGAGCCGGGTCTTCGACGCGACGATCGATGTCGCCCTGGCCGCCGCGGCCCTGCTAGATGTGGCCGTGTCGCTGCCGGGGTGGTCGCCGATCGAGTCGGCGTGGGCGCTGCTCGCCGTGGCGGGGCTCCTGGTGCGCCGGCGCCTGCCCTGGGTGGCTTTCGCCCTCGTCCTCCCGGGGCTGGTGGTGGATGCCATGACGGTCGCCGCTCCCATCGCCCTGTACTCCGTGGCGGTGCGCGTGCGGCGGATCCCGCTGCTGGTGGGCGCGGGCGCAGTCACGTTCGCCTGCTTCCTGCTCCCCGACTGGCAGCTGCCCCCGCTCGACTATCTGGCGCCCTCGCTCCTGTACGCCCTCATGTACGCCGCGACCCCGATCGCGCTCGGCGCCCTCGTGCGCACGCGCCTCGAGCTGTCCGCCCGGGTCGCCGAGCTGTCGGCCGCGCGTGAGAGCGAGCGCCGCCGCGATGAGCAGGACGTCCTGCGGCGGGAACGGGCCCGCATCTCGCGCGAGATGCACGACGTCGTGTCGCACCAGGTGAGCCTGACGGCCGTGCAGGCCGGCGCGCTCCAGGTCGCCTCGCCCGATCCCGAAGCGCGGCGCGTGGCCGGCATCATCCGCACCCTCTCGGTGCGCACCCTCGACGAGCTGCGGCAGATGGTGAGCGTGCTGCGCGCCGACGGAGCGACCACCGACTCCCCCGCCCCGCAGCCCACCCTCGCCGACCTCCCCCGGCTGATCGCCGACAGCGGACTCGATGCCCGGCTCGAGGCCGACCTCCCCTCCGACCTCACCCCCGCGGTGCAGCGCGCGGTGTACCGCACGGTGCAGGAGGGGCTGACCAATGCGCGCAAGCACGCACCGGGAGCCCTCGTTCGCGTGACCGCGACGGCCTCCACCTCGAGCATCGACGTGGTCGTGCAGAACGACGCCGCCCGGGCGGCCCGCCTGCGCCTCCCCTCCAGCGGCACGGGGCTGCGGGGGCTGCGCGAACGGGCCGAACTCCTCGGCGGCCGCCTGCACGCGGCCGAGGGTGTCGACGGCGGCTTCCGCTTGGCCGTGTCGGTGCCCCGGCGCGAGACCGAGAGCTGAGCGGGCGTCAGGTGAGCCGGAGCTCGTCGTCGCTCTTGGCGTACGACCGCCGCAGCCATTGCCCGAAGCCCGGTTGGGCGAGACAGGCCGAGGCGTTCTCGCACGTGACCACCGGGTCGTGAGCGGCGTAGGTCTCGTAGATGTCGACCTTGTCGTCGAGGAGGGCCCCCGTGACGTTCGCCGGCTCGCGCTTCGAGGGGTACCCGACGAAGTACGACACCGCTGCGGCCGGAATGCCGACGGTCGGCACGATCGCACGCATCAGCGACCCCACGGCGGAGTGGTCGGGGTGGTCGCCGTGCGCGTAGGCGCTGCCGTGTGGCACGTTCGTCGATACGCGCTGGGGCCGGGCCGCATCGGCGAGCTCGGCGAGGGTCGCCGTCAGCATGGCGAGCGTGTACTCGGGTGCACCGTCGATCGGATGCAGGGTCGACGTCGTCCCGTTGATGAGCTGCGTCAGGCCGGCACTCCCCGTCGAGGGGAACCCCTTGGCATCCAGGTTTCCATCGGCCAGACGCAGCACGGTGATCGAGAGCCGAGGATCGTCCGAAGGGACGAAGCGGGTCACCCGCGCACCGCTGTGCAGCTCGATCTGCGTGGTCGCCCAGGGCGCGGTGCTTCCGCGCATGCAGTCGTACGCGGCGCGGATGCCGGCCTCGCGCTTCTCGGCGTAGACGAGGCCCCGCCCGGCGTCGCCGGCTGTGACGTAGACGGCGCGCACGGTCCCGCCGCTGCGGATGGCCCCGGCGAGCGCGGGGTTGGCGAAGATGATGTCGTCATCGGCGTGGGCCCACACCGCGAGCGTGGTGTCGAGGCCGGGGGGCTCGGCGGCAGGCGAGGTCGGTACCGCAGACGGCAGCGGTCCGGGCACGATGGGAGCCAGCGGCACCCACGCCCCGTCGGGGCCGTCCGAGCGCCGCGCCTGACGATAGAGCAGCGCCCCTCCGCCCAGCCCGAGAAGCGTGAGACCTCCGGCGATGGCCACCCGTCGAGTCACCACGACACGGCGCGCCCGGGCGAACGCCGCGTCAGCGTCGCGCGAGGGCTCGCCGTCCCGGGATTCGTCGGGGGACGGCGGCTGTGCGTCGCTCACGGTGGCTCCGTTCTTCTTCGTGCCGTGCCGCTCTGCACTCGGGTCGTCGCGGCGGCATCACCGTCTCGACGGTATCGCGCACGCCCACCCCTTCGCTGGCTCGACCCGCACACCCCCGCCGCGCGGCGGGGACGGTGTGGCCATCCGGCGGAGATCGCTCTCTCCGGGGCGCGGCGCACGCACCCCACACATCGAAGACACCCAGCCGGCACCTAAGACCACTGGGGACACTCGCCCCATGCAGACGTCTTCGAAGCCGCGGTCATTGTCGCCCGCCGCCCTGCGCGTACGCGCCGTCCTCAACCAGTGGGACCCGATCGGCGTGCATCACATCGGCCACGGCTGGCCCGATGACGAATACGACGACCTGATCCTCCCGATCCTGGCGGCGCTCTCCTCCCGCCCGTCCGTCGAGCAGTTGGCCGACGACCTCAGAACGGTCGTCGAGGTCGATTACGGTCTGCCCGCCCCCGACGGATGCCGCGAAGCCGCACGATCGCTGCTCGCGCTGGCGCGGTGAGTTCCGGCATCCGTTACCTCTCCGTTCCCGCCTCGGCAACCCCTCGGGGGGCCACGACCGCCGTGTTTAGAGTTCCGTCATGACCGACCTCACGCGTGCGCAGTCGCCCGACCCGTATCCGCTCCTCCCCTCCGTGGCGGCGTTCGACGTGGTCAGTGATGATGTGCGCGAGGGGCAGCCGCTCTCCGACGCCCAGGTCGCCGATAAAGGCAACACCTCCCCGCACCTACGTTGGTCGAACGTCCCCGAGGGGACGAAGTCGTTCACGATCACCTGTTTCGACCCCGATGCCCCGACGCCGAGCGGCTTCTGGCACTGGGTCCTCGTCGATCTCCCCGCCGACCTGACCGAGATCCCGGCCGGATTCGCGGGCGGCGAGCTCCCCGCCGGTGCGTTCCACGTCCGCAACGACGGAGGTCAAGCCGGCTTCATGGGCGCCGCTCCCCCCAAGGGCGATCAGCCCCACCGTTACTTCTTCGTCGTCCACGCGGTGGGCGCCGACTCCCTCGGGGCGGATCCGGATGCCACTCCCGCCGCCGTCTCGTTCGGTCTGGCCTTCTCGACCCTCGGACGCGCGATCGTCCACGGCACCTACCAGCACTGAGGACGACCGATGACGCAGCGCAGCGAGGGCTTCGACAAGGACGCGACCGTCTCCGGCGTCGAGGAACGTCTCCACGACCGTTTCCCCGAGGCCGAGCCCGACGTGGTCCACCACGAAGCGGTGGTCGCGGTCGAGAAGTTCGCCGACGCACCGGTGAAGGACTTCGTCGACATCATCGCCGAGCGCGAAGCCCGCGCCCGCGTCGAGCAGGAGCTGCAGGCCGACTGAACCCTCGGGGCTCAGCCCATCTGCAGCTCGGCCTCGCTCTTCGGGTACGACCGCTGCAGCCACTCGCCGAACCGCCGGGTACCGAGGCAGGCCGACCGATCGGCGCACCGGATGACCTCGTCCTGCTGCGTGTAGACGCGGTACGTCTCGATCTTGGCGTCCAGTTGTTCGCCGTCGAGGTTGCTCGGCAGCTTCTCCGACGGGTACCCCACGAGGTACCGGATGCCGGGTGCCACCGCGGGGAGGGACCCGAGGGCGTCACGCACGAGGGTGCCGGTGACCGAGTGATCGGGGTGGTCTCCCGCCGCGAAGGCGCTGCCACGCGGGATGTGGGTGAGAACGGTACTCGGCTGCCACGCCTCGGCGAGCTCGATGAGGCTGTCCGACAGCTGAGCGAGCGTCACATCGGGGCAGTCATCGGTCGGCGACAACGTGGAGATCGTCCCGTCGAGCAGCTTGCTGAGCGTCGCGTGGCCGGTCGAGGCGAATCCCCCGTCGGTGATGTTGCCGTCGGGGAGGCGCACGAACACGACCGACAGACGTGGATCGTTCTGCGGAGTGAGACGGGTCACGTGCATCCCCGTGTCGAGCACGATCTCGTCGGTGTCCCACAATCCGCTCACCCCGCGCATGGAGTTGTACGCGCGCAGGATGCCGAGCTCCCGCGACGACGTGTATCCCCGCCCCTTGCCCGCGTCGCCGGCGGTGAGGAAGACGGTCCGCGCACAGTCGCCGGCCGAGATGGCGTCGGAGATGGCCGGGTTGCCGAAGATGATGTCGTCGTCGGGATGCGCCCACACGCTCATGAGGGTCGGACGACCGTCGCAGGACTGCGCCGCCGGCGACAGGGGCGCCGGTGCGGGGGGCGGGGTCGGCGTCGGCGTGGGGGTCACCGAGGGAGACGGCGTGGCGGAGGGAGTCGGCGTGCCCGTGGCCGACGGTGTCGCGGATGCCACGACGTCGGCCGCGCGGCCGAGCGAGAAGGCGACGGTCGCCGCGACCGCGACGAGCACGACGGCGGCGACGACGATGGCCGCGATCAGTCCGGCGGATCGGCGCCGACGGCGAGAACGTCGCGAGGGCGTCGAGACGCGGGACATCTGTGTTCCTTCGGGCGGGCGGTGCGACACCTCGCTCGGCGGGTGCGTGTGCAGGTCCGGCGAGAGGGCCGACCCGCTGCCCGAGTGTAGGGGACGCTCCCCGTCGGGCCCAAGATTCACCCTCTGGGTGATGCCGCCCCGGTTTCCGGCATTTGACGGCGAGATGACAGGAAACGCTAGGTGACTTGTCGGGTGAATCTTCCCTGTTATTGTTCACGAGGTGAAACCGACGAGCTCGACCCGGGGGGAGGAGCTACACACGTGACGTTCGACCTCAGGGAAAGCGCGACACCGTCGTTCGACGCGGAGTTCCCCGTCACCCCTCGTGCTGAGCGGATCTCCCAGCCCGCCTCCAGCCGACACGTTCCGTGGCGCCGTCGCTATCGACGCAATCTCGCCCTCACCGACCTGTTCTCCCTGACGTGGGTCGTGTACGGAACCCAGCTGCTGTGGTTCGGTCTCGGCAACGCTCAGGTCGCCGCGGGGCGCGACTCCCGCATCTCCGACCTGTCGTACTGGGTGTTCTCGGCCCTCCTCATCCTCACGTGGATGTGGGCCCTGGCCTTCGTCGACTCCCGCAGCGACCGGGTCATCGGAACCGGCTCGCAAGAGTACGTGCGCATCGCCGACGCCAGCTTCCGACTCTTCGGCACCGTCGCGATCATCGCCTTCCTCACCCAGATCGACGTCGCCCGCGGGTACCTCCTGATCAGCCTCCCCCTCGGCATCCTGGTGCTCGTCTTCACCCGCTGGATGTGGCGCCGGTGGCTCATCGTCCAGCGCTCGACCGGCAAGTACTCGGCCAACGTGCTCCTCGTCGGCTCGCTCGCGTCGGTGACGCAGCTCGCTCGCGAATTCGCCCGCACGCCGAGCGCCGGCTACCGCGTGGTCGGCGCCTGCGTGCCGAACGGCAAGATCGCCGACGTCATCCCCGGTACCGACATCCCCGTGATGGGACACGTCGGAGATGTGACGAGCGCCCTCGATGCCACCGGCGCCGACACCGTCGCGATCACGAGCGCCGACGATCTGCCGGCCGACAAGGTCAAGCAGATCTCCTGGAGTCTCGAAGCGGGCAAGCAGCACCTCGTGCTCGCCCCCAGCATCATCGACATCGCCGGTCCCCGTCTGCACACGCGGCCGGTGGCGGGGCTGCCGCTCATCCACGTGGAGACGCCCAAGTTCTCGCGCGGCCAGAGCTTCCTCAAGCGCAGCGTCGACCTCGTGTCCGCCTCCATCGGCGTCGTCCTGCTCAGCCCCCTCCTGCTCTTCCTCATGATCACCGTGCGCCTCACCAGCGACGGGCCCGTCTTCTTCCGGCAGACGCGCGTCGGATTCCGCGGCCGCGAGTTCACGATGATCAAGTTCCGCAGCATGGTCGTCAACGCCGAAGAGCTCCTGCAGGAGCTCGCCGCGCAGCAGCGCGATGCGGGCAACGAGGTGCTGTTCAAGATGAAGAACGATCCGCGCGTGACACGCATCGGCCGCATCATGCGCAAGTTCAGCCTCGACGAGCTCCCCCAGCTGTTCAACGTCATCGGCGGCTCGATGTCGCTCGTCGGCCCGCGTCCGCCTCTGCCGTCCGAGGTCGCGTTGTACGCCGACCACGTGCACCGTCGCTTCCTCGCCAAGCCCGGCATCACGGGTCTCTGGCAGGTCAGCGGCCGCTCGTCACTGTCCTGGGAGGAGTCGGTACGCCTCGACCTCTCCTACGTCGAGAACTGGACCCTTCTCGGCGACTTCGTCATTCTCGGCAAAACCGCCCGCGCCGCCCTGGCGCCGGGCGAGACGGCCGCGTGAAATCCCCGCGCTCCCTCGCGGGTCCGCGACCCGGTGTCACCGGGTCGCGTCGTCAGGAATCTGGAAGGCTCTGAATCGTGCGCTTGTCTGTAGTGGGTTGCGGGTACCTGGGAGCCGTTCACGCGGCCGCGATGGCCTCCATCGGTCACGACGTCGTCGGTATCGATGTCGACGAACGGAAGATCGCCACCCTGTCCAAGGGGGAGGCCCCCTTCTTCGAGCCCGGCCTGCAGGAGATCCTGACCGAGGGCATCGAGTCGGGCCGCCTGACCTTCACCACCGACATGTCGGCCGCCCAGGGCGCCAAGGTGCACTTCGTCGGCGTCGGAACGCCGCAGCAGGCGGGAAGCCACGCCGCCGACCTCACCTACGTGAACGCCGCGATCGAGGGCCTTCTGCCGTTCCTCAGCGAGGGTGACATCGTCGCCGGCAAGTCGACCGTCCCGGTCGGCACCGCCGCGCGGCTCGCGCCGAGCGTGGCCGAGCGCGGCGCGACCCTGGTGTGGAACCCCGAGTTCCTCCGCGAGGGCTGGGCCGTCCAGGACACGATCGACCCCGATCGCCTCGTCGCCGGTGTGCCCACCGAGAACGGCGCCCCCTCGGCCGAAGGAGAGCGCACTGCTCAGGTGCTCCGCGAGGTCTACCACCCCTCCATCGCCAAGGGCACGCCCTTCATCGTCACCGACTACGCCACCGCGGAACTCGTGAAGGTGTCGGCCAACGCGTTCCTGGCGACCAAGATCAGCTTCATCAACGCGATCGCCGAGATCGCCGAGGTCACGGGTGCCGACGTCACGACGTTGGCGGATGCCATCGGCCACGACGCCCGTATCGGTCGGCGCTTCCTGGGTGCGGGCATCGGCTTCGGCGGCGGGTGCCTCCCGAAGGACATCCGCGCCTTCTCGGCTCGTGCCGAGGAGCTCGGGCGGGGCGAGTCCGTCGCCTTCCTGCGGGAGATCGACGCGATCAACCTCCGCCGACGCGACCGGGCCGTCGAGCTCACCACCGAGGCCCTGGGCGGCAGCGTCTTCGAGAAGAAGATCGCCGTGCTCGGCGCGGCCTTCAAGCCCCACAGCGACGACATCCGCGACTCCCCCGCGCTCGACGTCGCCGTGCGTCTGCACGGTCTGGGCGCGAAGGTCACTCTCACCGACCCGGCCGCGATCGATAACGCCCGCCGCATCCACCCGCAGCTGACGTACGAGCGCGACCTCGACGAGACCCTGCGCGACGCCGACGCCGTCATCGTCGTCACCGAGTGGGACGAGTACCGTCGCGAGCTCTCCCCCGAGCACGCCGCCTCGCTCGCGCGGGGACGCGTCGTCGTCGACGGCCGCAACTGCCTCGACCCGGCCGCATGGCGAGCCGCCGGCTGGACCTACTTCGGCATGGGTCGCCCCTGATCCCTGCCCGACGGAAGACGCCCCGGCCGCTCGGTCGGGGCGTCTTCCGCATTCCGGCGAGCGCACCGCGACGATGGGATCCGCGACCCGGGTTCGGCCGCGGGCGTGACGAATCGGCGTCCCGATACGTCTCCATCGTGAGCGGGTCTTCGTGGCCTCTCGCCACGGAGCACATCGAAGAGGAAGAGGATGCCATGCGCAACAAGGTCATCGCGGTCGGCGCGATCGTGTTCATCGCCTACGTCATCGGCGCGCGGGCATCGCGTGTACAGGTCAAGAACCGGGAGTCGGTCGGTCACCAGGTGGTGCGCCTGTGGAACGACCCTCGTGCACGCAAGCGTCGCCACAAGGCGGCAAAGAAGGCCGCCGCCGCCGCCGAGAAGCGCGCGAAGAAGACGATGCGCCAGCTGCGTAAGTGAGCATGACCCCGGGCCGCACCTCCTCGGTGCGGCCCGGGAACGTCTTCTGCGGACGTCGTGCCCGCGTCGCCCCGAGGGCGGATGCTCCCCTGTGGATGACGCCACCCTCTTCGCGCATGCGCATGCGCATGCAAAGATGCTGCACAACCCGAAGGAGACCCCGTGACTTCTGCGCCACGCCTCGCCGCACACGCCGCCTCGCACGACGCCGGCGACGACCTCGACCTCCTCGGCGGGTTCGCACCGACCTGCCGGCGCTGTCTCGCCACGACCACGCCCGACAGCGGGCTGCGCGGCGTCTGGTGGCGCTGCCCCGAGTGCGCTCTGCCGCAGATCGGCTGACGGCCGGATACGCTGACCCCGTGATCGCCAGCATCCTCATCTCGATCTCCGCCATCGTTTCGGCGGTCCTGGTCGGGTTCGTGGCGCGCCGCATTCTCGGGACCGCCGTCGGCTGGCCCCGCAGCATCGTGGTCGGGCTCCTCGTCTTCTTCCTCGGCGTCCCCTCCGCCGAATGGACGTTGCGCCAGACCGGTCTTCCCGAGGGGACGACCGTGATCCCCGCGCAGGACGTCTGGCTGTGGATCGGCCTGATCGCCCTGTCCCTGGCGTGGGTGTTCGCCCTCGGGGTGGCCACCCTCGTCGCCATCGAGGCGATCTTCCCGACCCGACCACTGCCCAATCCCGTCGACCTCGTGCGGGCAGCCCTGCGCCAACGCAAACGCACTCGGCGCTACCTCGAGATCCTCACGATCGCCTCCCGCCACGGCGTCGGCTGGCTCTTCCACGGCGGCGGCTCCCGCGTCGAGGCCGAGCTCAGCACCTCGGAGGAACGCGCGAAGGCCATCGTCGCCACCATCAACGATGCCGGAGTCAGCTTCGTCAAGCTGGGCCAGGTGCTCTCCACCCGCCGCGACCTCATCCCCGAGCCGTATCTCAGCGCGCTCGCATCTCTGCAGACGAGCGCCACCACTCTTCCCTGGGACACCGTCCGCGCGGTCATCGAAGACGATCTGGGCGCCTCCATCGACGAGGTCTACGCCGACGTCGACCCCGTTCCCCTCGCCGCGGCCTCCGTCGCGCAGGTTCACCGCGCCCACCTCCTCGACGGCACCCCCGTCGTGGTGAAGGTCCAGCGACCCGCGGCACGCGCACAGGTGGAGGCCGATGCCGACATCATCGGCCGGCTCGCTCATCGCGCCGAGGCCCGCACGCGGGTGGGTCGGGATCTGCGCATCGAGTCCGTCGCCCGCGGATTCACCGCCACCCTCGTCGAAGAGCTCGACTACCGCATCGAAGCGCGCAACACGCGCATGATCCACTCGACACTCGATCTCATCGATCGCGCCGAGCCCGAGCGGCGCGGTGTGGTCACCGTGCCCGAGGTGTTCGCCGCCGCGTCCGGGCAGCGCGTCCTGACGATGGAGCTCGTCGACGGCATCGCGCTCAGCGATTCCGCCGATCACCTCGCCGCCCTCGACGCCGCACAACGCGACCGGCTCGCCCAGGTGCTGATGTCCACTGTGATCGAGCAGATCCTCGTCTACGGTGTCTTCCACGCCGACCTGCACCCCGGCAACGTCCTCCTGAAAGAAGACGGCACCCTCGGTCTCATCGACTTCGGCGCGGTCGGGATCATCGAACGCAGCCGTAGACAGCACATGACCGCTCTGCTCCTCGCCGCCCTCAGCGAGAACGACGTCGCCGCGACCGACGCGCTTCTGCTCATCGTGAACGCCCCGGCCGACGTCGACCTCGAAGCTTTCCGTCATGACGTCGGGATCGTGTTGACCACGGAGCATCTGCGCACCGGCGGCCAGGGATCGATCTTCACGCGCATGGTCGACGTCATCCGTCAGCACCGCATCGCTCTGCCGGGCGAGCTGGCCTCGGCGTTCCGCAGCTTCGCCACCCTCGAGGGCTGCCTGCGCGTGATCGTCGACGACTTCGACATGGTCGGGCGCGCGCTCCCGCTCATGCCGACGCTGCTGCGCCGCACGGTGTCTCTCAAGCGCATGGCGACCGACCTCCAGGCGCAGAGCGTCATCACGATGGCGCGGTTGGAGAACATCCCGCGCCGCCTCGACGCCCTGCTGACCGGTGTGGAGAAGGGGTCGATCGGCATCACGCTGCGCAGTGACGACGGCGACGACGTCAGCGGCATCCTCGGGCGGGTCACCGCCGAGGTGGCCTCCACCCTCGTCTCGATCGCCGCCGTCGTGATCGCGGTGGTCCTGATCCTCGCCGGCGGTGGTCCGGTCCTCGGCGGCGACGTCACTCTCTTCGCCGTGCTCGGAGCCGTCGTCGGTCTCTTCGGATTCCTCGGCTTGCTCCGCATCGTGCGCAGGACCTTCGGTCGCAAGGGCTGACGACACGCCCGCACCGTTGCGACCCCGGGCCCGATCGACCGCTACTTTGAGCACAACCACCGTTCGGTGGCCGCTCGGACTCCGAAGGAGAAGTCCCATGGTCGCTCTTGCCGTCATCCTCATCGCCGCAGCCGTCTGGGCGACGATCTCGCTCGCCGCGGGAATCGGGCTCGGCCGCGTCATGGCGCGCGCCGACGCCGAAGAATCCAGAACGGTGCTGAGCCGCTCGTCGGACCCGCTCCTCGTCCCCGCGCGCCTCTGACCTCACCCGCTCCCGCGGAGCCCCACCGCGGTGGGCGCGTTTCGTACGGTGAGGCGTGCTCTCCGTACGTATCGCGTCACTCGCTCGTCGCCGTGGAGCCGTCGCGGCGGCCCTGTACCTGGCGGCCCTCGGGGTGATCGTGTTCTGGCCGGTGCACCTCGAGCGCCGCGTCGACTTCCTCTACGACTGCCTGTACGCCGTCGTGCCCGCTGCCGCCTCGCTCAACCTCGACGTCATCGCGAACGTCGTCTTCCTCATCCCTCTCGGCGTCCTGCTCGCGCGTCTCTTTCCCGGCCGCCCCTGGCTGCTCCTGGGCATCGCGTGGACGGTTCCGCTGCTGGTCGAGATCGCTCAGGGCGTCTTCCTCCCCGGCCGGACGAGCAGTGCGATCGACGTCGCCGCGAACACTCTCGGCGGAGTGATGGGAGCGATCGGGGTGGGGATCCGACGCCGATACGTCACCCGGCGAGACACCCGCCGTATGCCCTGACTTCGCCCGGTCGCGGTCCGCTTCGAGCGCCTGCTGGGCCGCCGCGTCGGTGAGGTCTCGAATGATCCGCTTAGGGTGCAACAGGCGGGGGTCGTACTCGCGCCAGTCGGGGGCCAGCTCATTCAGGTCGTCCACGACCTGGGACTTCCCCTGCAGATAGAGCGCGTGCATGCGACCCACCGCGCGCGGCAGGGAGTGCCGCCATTCACGCAACCGCTCCGGGCCGATGATCAACCCGACGATGACGCCCACGAAGATCAGCTTGTCCATCCCCATGTCGAACATCTCAGCTCCTCCAGCCCGCGGGCGGCGCGGCCGGGGGCTCCGCCAGCTGCATTCCCCTGTATTCCCGCCGCGTGGCGGGGATGAAGCCCTGCGCGGCGGCCTCCGCATCGATGCGGGGAAGCGAGGCGATCGACGCGAGGATGGTCGACACCGCCCGGGTGGCCTCCCGTTCGAACGCCAGCCACACATCAGCCGGTCGGCCGACCGGGTCGACGATGTCGTCGTCGAGCCCGCGTCGCTCGACGGAACGAGCCCGAGCGGCCGCCTGCACGAGCGCGGGCCAGTTCCCGGCCCCGCCCGCGCTCGTCACGGTCTCGACCGAGCGGGCGAACTCTCGCACCGTGAACACCGACGAGATGAGATCGGGGCGAAGGTCCAGCACCGCACGGCGGTGGGCGCGTTCCGCGCACAGCACGGTGTCGCCGGTCTGCAGCACCCCCTCGTCGAGTCGTCGAGTGCGATGCTCGTCCAGCGAGAGGCCGTAGGTACGCCCCATCTCGATCGCACCGTCGGCCGCCGCGTCCCCCGGGCGCGCCGCTGTCCCGGCGCTCGAGATATCCAGCACCGAGGCCGGGCCGGAGGCCAGACGCGTGCGCAGGAGCGCGGCGACGAAGGGGGATCGGATCATGTTGGCCGTGCAGACCACCAGCACGCGGTTGGTGATCATCGGTCGCATCGGCGCATCGCACGTCTCCCTCTGCGCGACACCTGCCACGCGGCGTCAGTCAACAGGAGCGCCAGACGGGGGTGAACCGGAGCGGATGCACACCCCGCGAGCGCCGGGCTGGTGAAGTGCGGCAGCAGATCGGGCGATGTTGCCCCCGCGCCGCGGGCTGAGTCACGACCCCCGTCGAGCATGGAAGAACCGTCCGGCTATCGAAAGGTCCCCCATGGGTATTTTTGGGAACGCATTCTCGGGGTGGCACCTCATCCTGATCCTCGCCGTCATCCTCCTTCTGTTCGGCGCAGCCAAACTCCCGGGGCTCGCCAAGAGCGTCGGAGAGTCGGTCCGCATCCTGCGCAGCGAATCCGGCGGTGACAAGAAGGCCAAGGCCGAAGACGAACCGGTCGCCACCGGCGCGGCACAGGACGAACTCCCCCACCGTTCCGAGTCGGGCCCGTCATCGCCCGCGTGAAGTCACCGCGCTCGCGACGCACGAGTGGCAAGAAAGGGGCCATGCCCCTCCTCTCCCACTTCGCGGAACTCCGTCGGCGGATCGCCATCTCGGCCGCAGCCGTCGTGGTCGCCGGAATCGCCGGCTTCGCCCTCTCCGACGTCGTCATCGAAGCCGCTGCTGCCCCGCTCACGCACATTCAGGGGCCGTCGCTGACCGGTTTGAACTTCACACGTCTGGGCGAGGCGTTCGACCTGCGCTTCAAGATCGCGATGACCCTCGGCATCGTTCTGTCCGCGCCCGTCTGGCTCTACCAGGTCTGGGCGTTCCTCGTTCCCGGCCTGACCTCGCGCGAACGGCGGATCGGCATCGTCTTCGTCGGCACCGCAGTCCCGCTTTTTCTTGCTGGAGCCTGGTTCGGGTGGATCGTCGTCCCCCAGATCGTGACCCTGCTCGCCGGCTTCGCCCCCGTCGGCTCCTCGACGATGCTCACCGCGAGCCAGTACTTCGACTTCCTCCTCAAACTGATCGTCGGGGTCGGGATCTCTTTCGTCTCCCCCCTCGGAATCATCGCGCTGAACGCGGTCGGGGTGCTGAGCGCGCGATCCATCATTCGCGGATGGCGTGTCGCTCTGGTCGTCATCATCATCTTCTCGGCGACGGTCACCCCTCCCTCCGACATGATGAGCATGGCCCTCATCGCCCTGCCGCTGTGCCTGCTGTACATCGGCGCCGCGGCGTGGGCGTGGGTGCACGACCGTCGAGCCGCGCGCCGCGCCCTCTCAGCCGGCTGAGCCCGGAGCGGCGGATACCGCCCTGACGTCGCCGTCGTCGAGAAGTCGACGCGCAAGGGTCTGCGCAGCCTCGGGCGACAACGCGAGCGAGGTGCCGATACCGGTCTCGATGACGATCCACGCCGCGGCGTCATCGGTGCGACGGAGCACGCCGACCTCGAGCACGGTCACGATTCCCGGCCCGCTCCCTCGGCCGTCGCGAACGCGGCCGGGCCACCCCCACCCCTCGCTGCGGTGATCCTCATCGTCGGGGTGCACCGTCGCACCGTGATCCGTCGTGCACCACTCGAACGCGCACCGCGCTCGCCGTTCGACGTCTTCGGCAGCTACTCGCCGTTCCATGCCTGACACCTCTCTCGTGGAGCCGCCGGCGACACCGGCGACCCGAACATCGGCGGGCACGAAAGAAGTAAATCGCACACCTCCGACACCGCCCTCAGCGGCCGGGAGCGAGGCCTTCGGGAGGGGTGGGCAGAAGGTCCCGCAGCGGAACCTCCAGCACCTCGGCGAGGGCTACCAGAGTGCGAAGCCGCGGATTCGCCGCGGTGCCCGGGTTGGACTCGCCCTTCTCGAGCTTGCGGTACGTGAAGGTCGCCAGCCCCGCGGCGTGCGCCACTTGCTCCTGCGACATCCGTTTGTCTGCCCGGGCACGGAGAAGCCGCACTCCCAACTCGCGGACGAAGTCGTTCCAGGGATCGGGCGCGTCGGTCATGCTCCCAGCTTGCTCGGGGACTCACGCTCACATACACATGCAAACATGCCGTGATCGCGAGGAAGCTCCTGGCCGCAGCCTCACCGCGTCGAGGTGACGCCCAGAAGCCGTCGGGTGACGCGCCAGGCGATCCGAGACGGGAACTCGCCGCCGGTGCCCGCCCACGCGACGAGCGGGCGGCCTGCCGCACCGGCACGAGGGGCTCTCTTCACCCGCGCCCACACAGCCGGCGCTCTGCCCTCCGCACTCCGACGCGATGAGAGAGTCCCCGCGCCCACGGCCGCTTCCATCCCGGCGCGGCTCTCCAGTGAATGTCCCCCGGGCCCGGACTGCGGAGCACCCATGAATCCTGCCGTCTCACTCACCGAGTCACCCGCGCGGCTGGCGCGGCTCACCCCGCTCGAGTCGCCCCGACGCAGTACCTGGCAGCGTCGATACGCCCGACTCGTCGTCGTCGTCGACGCCCTCGTCGTCGTCATCGCCGTGGTCGGCACCCAGCTGCTCTGGCTGGGGCCGCACCCCGTCGACGTGGCTTCGGTCGCCGTCGACTACACGACGGTGTCGGTCGGCCTCTGCCTGGCGTGGCTGCTCGCCCTCGGCCTCTGGGGGAGCCGACACCCCCGCGTGGTGGGCTACGGCGTCACGGAGTACCGGCTCGTGCTCGCCGCCTCCACCCAGGTCTTCGGGATCGTCGCCATCGCCGCCTACTTGACCAGCGCCGACCTCTCGCGCGGGTACTTCCTCCTCAGTCTCCCCGTCGGCTCCGCGGCCCTGCTCGGTGGGCGGGTCCTCTGCCGCCGATGGCTCGCCGGCAAGCGACGGTCCGGAGCCATGGGGGCACGGGTCGTGCTGGTCGGCGCAGACGAGGAGAACGCGCGCGTGGCCGCCGAGCTGGCCCGCCAGCCCGCCGCGGGACTCCATGTGGTCGGGGTACGACCCCTGGCGCGCGTGTCGTCCGGTCCGACGTGGACGGAGCAGCAGGCCGATCTCCTGCGCGAGCAACTTCGCGTGCTCGATGCCGACAGCGTCCTCGTCTCGGGCGGCGCTCTGCTCGACTCTCACGACATCCGCCGGATCGGTTGGAGCCTCGATCCCGGCCGCCAGCACCTGATCGTCGCCGTGAACCTGACCGACGTCGCCGGGCCCCGCCTGCACACCCGCCCCGTCGCCGGACTCCCCCTCGTGCACATCGAGACGCCCCAGTACTCCGCCAGACAACGGGTGCTCAAGCGCGCCTTCGACATCGTCGGCGCCGGCACCCTGCTCCTTCTCCTGTCCCCGATACTGCTCGTGCTGGCCGGGCTCGTCCGCGCGTCGGGACCGGGACCGATTCTGTATCGCCAGGAGCGCGTCGGCCAGGGGGGCTCGCACTTCGGCATGCTCAAGTTCCGCTCGATGGTCGACGGGGCGGATGCCCGCCTGCACGGCCTTCTGGCCGCACAGGGGCGCGACGGAACGCCCTTGTTCAAGATCGACAACGACCCGCGGATCACCCCTGTCGGTCGCTGGCTGCGGAAGTACTCCCTCGATGAGCTCCCGCAGCTTTTCAACGTCCTGGGCGGGCAGATGAGTCTCGTCGGACCGCGCCCGCAGCGCGACGCCGAAGTCGAGTTCTACGACGACGATGCGCACCGGCGCTTGATCGTCCGGCCCGGTATGAGCGGCCTCTGGCAGGTCAGCGGACGCTCGGCCCTCGCGTGGGACGACGCCATCCGGCTCGACCTCTTCTACGTCGAGAACTGGTCGTTCATCGGAGACCTCGTGATCCTCGCCCGCACCTTCAAGGCGGTGGTCGCGCCCGGGTCCACCGCGCACTGACACGGAAACGACGAAGGCGCCCACCCGGACGGGTCGGCGCCTTCGTCGTTTCTGCGAGGAAGCGTCAGGGGGTCGTGCGTCGTCGGCGCGGGGCGCCCGCGTCGACCGGCGGCTCAGACGTGCGCACCACCTCAACTTCACTCGTAGCTTCACCCGCGTCCCGATCCTTTGTCCTCCGATGAGACAGGGGGCGGAGGGCGCTGACGTTCTCGGCGGGAAGGTCGGCCGACGTGCGCCGCTTGCCGTGCTCCTCGGCCGCGCCGGGCTCGGTCGACGACTTCCGCAGCACCCGCCGCCACCACGTGCTCTTCTCGGTGCGACCGATTCCGTAGCCGTAGTAGCCGCCGTACTGCATCCCGTAATAGCCCGAATCCGCCCCACGGAGCGGCGCGCGGTTCAGCACGACTCCGAGCAGGTGCCCTCGCGTCTTCGCGATGTTCGCGGTTGCCCGCGTCAGCATGTCGTCGGTGGTGCGCCCGGCCGTCACCACGAGGACGGTCCCGTCGGCCCAGCTCGCGATCACCGCGGCGTCGGCGACGGCGAGCGTCGGAGGCGAATCGACGATGACGACCAGATCCTCGGCGAGCTTCCGCGACAGCGCCTGCATGCGCTTCGACCCGACCATCTCGCTCGGGTTGGGCGGGGTTCGCCCCGCGGCCACGACGAAGAGCCGTCCGTGTTCGTCGACCTGATGGGCGACCTGTTCGATCTGCGCGCGGCCGGCGAGGACGTCGGAGAGGCCCACGTCGTCCGAGAACCCGAACATGCCGCCCAGAACAGGGCGACGGAGATCGGCGTCGACGAGGATGACCGACTGCCCGGTCGCCGCGATGCTCACCGCCAGGTTCGCGGCGGTGGTGGACTTGCCGTCGCCGGGGAGCGGGCTGGTGACCACCATGATGCGCGCCGGGCGGTCGACGTCGACGTACTGGAGGTTCGTGCGCAGTTCGCGCATGGCCTCCTTGTGGGCGAACGACCCGCGCCCGTCGCGGATGTCGTCGAACGAGAAGACGGCGCGCCCCGCCGCCAACTCCTTGTCCACCGGGAGCACACCGACCACCGACGCATCGACGGCATCGGTGATGTCGCTGGCCGACCGCAACCGTCGGTCGAAGGTGCGTCGCACCAGCGCGAACACGACACCGGCGACGAGGCCGAGAAGCGCACCGATCATCACGTCCAGTCGTACGTTCGGTGAGGACGGCGAGGTCGGCAGTCGCGCCGAGTCGCCGGCGACGAGTCGCACCGCGCCCTGACCACTGCCCCCCGACTCGAGCTCGTCCACTTGCGTCGTCATCGCGCGGATCCACGCCTCGGCGAGATCGCGGGCCGATTCCGGGGTCGCCCCGGTGGCGTCGACGCGGACGTTCACGGTGTCGACCGGGTTGGAGACGCGGATGCGCTCCACGAGAGCCTCGGGACTGTCGGAGAGGCCGAGCTGCTGTCGAGCCGTATCGGCGACGCTGCGCCAGTACCCCATGTCGATGAACGATTTGACCTTGGACAGCGCCAACTGGTCGCCGGCAAGGGCGGCACCCGTCGAACCGTCCGACGCCACGGCCGCCACGTACCCGCTCGCGTCGGCGGAGTACACCCGCGCCTGCGTGGCGCTCCACCCGAGTCCGGCCAGCCCTCCCAGGACCGTCATCACGACGATCGCCTTCCAGTAGGCGCGCAAGATGCGCATCACTCGCTGAATGTCCACTCTGTGTCCGCCTTTCGCATGACGCGACGGCGAGACCGTCGGGTCGCCCGCAGCATAGGCACAGGCGCGAGGACGCTTCTCTCGGCACGGACGGCCGGGGTGGCGGGCGAGACACTCACGACACGAACCGCAGGGGATGCCGGTCGGCAGTCGAGAAGAGGGTGATGCGGATGGGGTGATGCCGGGGTGACGAGGGGGATGAAAGACCTGTTCTCCGCCGAGTTCGCCCGGTCCTCACCCTCAGGATCAGCACCAAGCGGCCGAGACGTGCCGCGCCGAGAACTCCCACCCTTCGGGGGGAGGCCCCGCCCTAGTGGAGATGACGATGCTGATCGATGTGGACACCCTTCCGGCCGGAGCGCGCGTGACCCGGCGGACGAGCCGTTTCTGGGCACCGCGCGAGGGGCCGATCTCTCATCTGCGCGAGGCCCTCGCGAGCGACATCGTGCTGCTGCGCGGACCCACCGGGGTCGGGAAGACCTCCCTGCTGCGCCAGTTCGCGCTCACCCTGCAAGACGACACCGAGATCGGTGTGCAGCTCATCGACGGCAACCTCACGCCGCCCGAGAGCATCGACCGCATCGCCGAGAGCTTCGCCAGCGGGCCGTCGCGGCATGTGCTGCTGGTCGACAATCACGTCGAGGGCGTCGGCGTCTCCTCCGAACACCTTCTGCAGATGCTTCACGCCGATTCCGAGCTGCGAATCGTCGTGGGCACCCGGTACGCCACCGGTCTGGAGAGCCCACTCGTGGCTCTCGAGTTCGACGTCCATGTCGTGCCGGCCGCTCGCCTGCGGATGACACGTGACGAGCTCGCACTCGTCCTGGCGCTGAACGGGGTCGAGACCACCGAGGCCGCCACCGACGAACTCGCCGAGCGCACCCACGGATGGCCCGCGCTCGGACAGCTTGCAAGCGCCCGGCTCCGTCTGGAGGGCCTGCCGCTGAGAACGCGCGAAGAGGCGATCGCCGTCGCCGACTACGCGGGCGCGGCTCTGACCTCCGACATGGAGCAACGGCTCGATATCCCGATCACCGACGAGGTTCGCCTGCTCGCGGTCGCCCCCTTCATCAACGCGGCACTCGCGGAGGCGATGGGCATCGACTCCACGACGGGTTCGACGGCGGAACTCCTCGTGCACCTGCAACACGCGGGTCTGGTCTGGCCGAGCTCGACACGGCTCGTCCTCGCCGAGCCCATCCGCGAGCAATGGTTGCGCGACATCTCGGCACGTACGCCGGGGGTGGTGACGACCGCCCGTCTGAGCCTGCTGAATCATCTCGTCGAAGCGGGCGAACCCTTGCTCGCCGCGCAGATCGCGGCGGACGCCGAACAGTGGCAGACGCTGGCATCGGTGCTGCGAGATTCCGCTCCGGAGATCTGGGCTCGCGACGCGGACAGCTTCGCTGACCTGGTGGGGCGCTTGCGCGACAGCGCGCCGACCGACCCCCTCTCGATCGACGTGCTCCTCGCGCTCGACCCCGATACGGCGCTGTCACCCGAGACTCCCGGGCTCGCCGTCTCCGCACTGGGCCGCCTCCCCGATGCGAAGACGGCCGCGGCGGCGAGCAACCTCGAGGCTCTGACTCTGCGCATCAGTCTCCTGAGGGCGGCCGGGCGCTTCGCTCTCGCCACGGAGTCGGCGTCGCTCCTCGTCGACGGCCTCCGCCGCCACCGCGATGCGGAGCCGGAGGCTTCCGCCGAGGGGTGGTACCAAGCGGGCATGACCGCGTTCGCGATGGGGCGACTGCGCGACGCGGCGCAGTCCCTCCGTCAATCGGAACGCCTCGCCTCACCCGCCGGCCGATCACGCGTGAGAGGGGCGCTCGCGGTCATCGCGCTCCTCGACGGCGACGTCCGGGGAGCGTCGGGCATCGTGGGCCAGAACCGAGACGACAACTGGACGGCGTCCCCCTGGGGAGAAGGGCTCCGCGTCGCGACGGCATGGCTGCAGTTGGAGGGAGGGGATCCGGCGTCGGCTCGGGCGCTGCTGGACCAGATCCCGTCGACCCGGGGAGCGCGTGAGCTCTGGCCGTACGCCGCGTCGATCCACGCCCTCGCCTTCCTGCTCTCGGGAGCGGCATCCGACTCCCTGGGTCTGCTCCGGGTCTGGGCCGTTCGCGCGCGCAGCACCCCGCCCTCGCACTACCAGTCGACCCAGCTCCTCACCGCGCGGGCGAAAGTCCTGATCGCGCTGCGACAGGCGCGCAAGGCGCTCGCCCTCTTCGAAGGGCCGTTCTCTCTTTCTCCGGCCACCGCGCCGGCGATCGCACTGTCGCAGTTGTACGCGGGGCGGACGCACGAAGCGTTCGTCATGAGCGTCAAATGGGGTCTGCACCACGAGCCCGCTCCGCGCGCGGCTCTCGAGAGTCTCGTCGTCAGCGTGGTGGCCGACGTCCGCCTCAACGGGGTGAGCGCACATCGCACCGCCGCGCAACGCGCGGAGTCGTTGAGCATCCAGCACGATCTGTGGAGTCCGTGGAGCGCCGTCGCACCGGAGGACCGCGCGCTGGTCCTTCAGATGCTGACGCCCGCTGCGCGAGAGCGGGTGAGCGAACGGCGCTCGTTCTTCGCATCATCCGTCAGCGTGCCGCACCTCACCAAGCGCGAGCAGGTCGTGCTCGCCCACCTGACGCCCACCTCGACGATCGCCGACATCGCACGGGTCCTCGTCGTGTCGCCGAACACGGTCAAGACCCAGCTGCAGAGCCTGTACCGCAAGCTCGAGGTGTCCGACCGCTCCAGCGCGATCCGCGCGGCCCACGCGTGGGGCCTCATCGAGATCGAGACGGAGGCCTGATCACTTGGGCCGGCGCCGACGCAGTCGACCGACGACGACGCGAGCCACGACCAGCAGCACCAGGACGACGATCACCCCGGGCACCGACAGGGGAACCCCGGCACCGCGCAGGACCGCGACGACGACGATCAGCGCCGCCAGCGGAGCCAGCAACATCACGATCTGCCATACACGTCGTCGAGTCACGGCGACAACGCTAACCTCTCGCCCGCAGGGCTCGCCCCGCGACCTCAGGAGACCGGTCGGGTGGACCGACGCCCCGGAGCCGCCCGCTCATCGGCCGCCACCTGCAGGCCGAAGACGCCGAACCAGGCGATCGCCAGCGTCGCGGCAGTGAATTCCAGGTTGCCTCCGAGCACCGTGTCCCCGCCGAAGAGCGAGAGCATGGCGCCGGTGAACGACGTCACCCCGACGGCCACGAGGGTCATGACGCTCGCCGCGCGCATCCACGGCCGTCGTCGCAGAGCCGCTACCTGGCCCATCGCCACGATGGCGAGGACGAACCCCAGCACGGCGAACGAGATGTGAAAGAGGTCTTGCACCTGTGCGCCCGGGGTGAACGGAACCGGGCAGCCCGGGGAGCACGTGATGACCGAGGCCACGGCGAAGCAGAGCCCGCACACCAGCAGGGTCGTGGCGACCGGCCATCCGACGACGTATCCCCCGCCTCGACCGACGAGGGCGCGATCGACGAGCACCGCCGCGATGGCGAGCAGAAGCAGCGCGAGATTGAACAGCGGCGCCGTGGGCATGCCGGTCGCACCGAGCTGGCTGACGTACTGCACGCTCGGGTCCACACCCCGGCAGACCCAGATGAGCGCGGCACTGACGAAAGCGGCCGATCCCCCCACGGTCGCGAGCGTGGCGGGTCGAGGCGGTCTCACCCGTGATCGTGCGGGCGCGGACTGGTCGACGGTGTCGATCATCGACTCCTCCTGGGGGACAACGGGGCTCGGCCACATTATCGCTTCACCCCGGGCTGTCCGACGCCGAGGTGATCTGTCGATCCAGCGGGGTGAATTCCCCACGCCCTGGTCCGCCTGCTCGCGCGGCGCACCCGATGCTGGATCCGCGGGCAGAGCGAGCACGTCGCCTGCGAGCCGGGGGGCCGCATTGCTGAATGTCTCGCTCTGCCCGCACCTTTCCCCCTTCGGCGGTACCTCGCGTCGACGACCCGGTCGTAACGGGCGCTGGCGCGCCCATTCACCGGCGCACTCCGGGTGGGGCGAGCGCCGGGGTGAAAAAGGGGGGATCTACGCACCAGCCGGGTCGGATCGATGCAATCGTCGAGATCGAGCGATCGTCGAGTTGTTCTCCCCCAAGATTCGAACTCTTCCACCGCGATCGCTCACTCTCGGATGCGCGGTCTCGCCGCCTCGGCACCCGGCCGCGAGACCGCGCATCCCCTTAGAGCCTCCTCCGAACGCCTTACGCCCGCACGCCGATGGGGTTGAATCAAAGGGCGCCCGGATCGGACGCGCCACCCGAGGAGGACCCCGTGACCGACGACCGCGCCGACCACGAGACCGGCCTGGATGCCCTTCTTCAGGCGTCCGAGAACGGCGACGAAGGGGCGCCCATCTTCCCCGTCGGCTTCCGCGGCTACGATCGCGACGTCGTCGACGAAGCCGTTCGTGAACTCGGTGAACGTCTGCGAAGGGCGGCAGACGACGCGCACGACGCGAAGATGCGCGCCGAAGCGATGTTCGCCCAGCAGCGCGCGGAGCATGATGACGAGCTCGAGCAGGCTGCGCGGCGGCACAGCGAAGAGAACGGCGAGCTGCAGGAACGTCTGCGCGAAGCGGCGGCGCGTGCCGCCGAGGCCGAGACACGGGCATCGGCGCTGTCCGGCGAGTTCGCCGCCCGGCTCGGAGAGGACATCGATCCCGAACAGGGGCGACAGCAGTTCGATGCGATCCTGCGCGTCGCCGAAGAACAGGCGACCGTGCTCGTGCAGAACGCCGTCGGGCAGGCGGAGCGCCTGCTGACGAGCGCTCACGACGAAGCCGCCTCCATCCGCGAGGACGCCGTCGCCGAGCAGTCCCGCCTCCGTGCCGAAGCCCAGCACGACGCCGACCAGATCCGCCTCCGCATCGAGACGGAGGCGACGGCGCACGCCGCGCGTCTCGAGCGCGAAGGCGCGCACGCCGCCGAACGGGTGTCGCAGGCGGAACGCGAGGCCGTGGCGGTGCGCACCGAAGCCGAGAAGGGCGCG
Source organism: Microbacterium sp. Leaf436 (assembly GCF_001424715.1). Classification (NCBI taxonomy): domain Bacteria; kingdom Bacillati; phylum Actinomycetota; class Actinomycetes; order Micrococcales; family Microbacteriaceae; genus Microbacterium; species Microbacterium sp. Leaf436. The sequence goes on along the minus strand of NZ_LMRB01000002.1, from coordinate 228,889 downwards.
GCCGCCCTGCGTTCGATGGTGTCTCGCGAGACGGGGGATCTTCGCGCGAAGGCGGAGCGCGACGTCCGCGAGATGACCGCGCGGGTGCTCGAGTTCGAAGAATCCCTCACGCGACGGCAAGACGATGCGCAGCAGGAGTTCCTCGTGCTGCACAACCAAGCGGTCGCCCACGCCGAGCGGATCACCTCCGATGCGAGCGATCAGGTGGCGGCGGCACTCGCGCACGCGCGCCGGATCAGCGCCCGGGCCGACGACTACGAGCGGCTGGCCCGCGCCCAGGCGCAGCAGGTCGAGGCCGACACGCACGTGCGCGCGCGCGACATCCTCGACGGATCCCGCGAGAAAGCACAGCGCATCGCCGACACGATCACGACGCACGCGGCGTCGGTCCTCCGAGACGCCGAGGACCGAACCCGTGATCTGCGGTGGCAGCAGCAGCAGCTGAGCAGCTTCATGGCCGAGATGAACGAGCTTCTGCGCGCTGTGCCCCGCGGTGGGTCGACGGGTCTCGACCTCGAAGACGACGCACCGACTTCGAGTACCGAACACGACGAGAAGCACACCGAGGTGGAACGAGACGTCACGGTCGGCGCGCACGAGGACGACGAGGTCGATCCTCCCAGCTGACGTTCGGCGCGCATGCTCTCCCGGAGCTCCCCGGCTAACGTGGGAAGCATGCGCACCGTCCCCCTCGGCCCCTCCGGCACTCGAGTCCCCCACGTCGTCGCCGGAATGATGCGGATCGACGGGAAGAGCGACGAGGACGTCCGCCGGCTCTACCGCGCCGCGCGCGACGCGGGAATCGATTTCTTCGACCACGCCGACATCTACGCGGCCGAACTGCACTCCGCCGAACGCCGGTTCGCCGAAGCCCTGTCGCTCGACTCGGCCGAACGGTCGGAGATCCGCCTGCAGACCAAAGCGGGGATCGTTCGGGAGGGGCCGTACTTCGACTTCTCGTACGACCACCTGGTGTCATCGGTCGAAGAATCCCTGCGGGCTCTGCGCACCGACTACGTCGATGTGCTTCTTCTCCACCGCCCCGATGCCCTCGTCGAGCCCGACGAAGTGGCTCGGGCTTTCGACCACCTCGAGTCCGCGGGCAAGGTGCGGGCGTTCGGCGTCTCGAATCACACACCGCGTCAGATCGACCTGCTGCGCACGGCCGTACGCCAGCCTCTCGTGGCCAACCAGGTGCAACTGTCCATCGCCCACGCGCCTCTGCTCACCCAGGGGCTCGCGGCGAACATGGAGGGCACGGCGCAGTCGGCCGTGCTCGACGGGGGCGGCCTGATCGAGTACTGCCGCATCGAGGGCATCACCCTGCAGGCCTGGTCTCCGCTGCAGGGATCGCGGGGTGGTGGGGTCTTCCTCGACAACCCGGCCTACGCCGAGCTCAACACGGTCATCGGCGAGCTCGCCGCGCGCTACGGGGTGACGCCCCTCGCGATCGCGGTCGCGTGGATCACCCGACACCCGGCCGGAATACAGGTGGTGCTCGGCACCACCACGCCCGAGCGCCTCACCGAGGCTGCGGCGGGTTCCGACATCGACCTCACCCGCGCCGAGTGGTACGCGCTCGTGCGCGCCGCGGGCTACGTCGTCCCCTGACCGGTGTGTCTCAGTCGCCGCGACGCCCCCGGCGACTGCGGGAGATCACGACGATGAGGCCGACTCCGACGATGACGGCGGCGATCAGCGGAACGAGGACGAACGCGAGTCGACCTGTCTCCGCCTCGGCGTCGGGTTCCGCCTGAGCGGAATCCTCCCCCGCCGAGGGGGAGGCGGACGACTCGGGTGCCGACGAGGTCGCCGGAACCGGCTCCGCCGTCGCCGCGGTGACGGTGACCGTCGCCTGCGCCAACGTCGACTCCCCCGTGCCGACCGCGATTACGATCTCACCGGCGCGCGTCGGGATGAGCTCGACGGTCGCTGATCCGTCGACCACCGCGACGCGGGCGGTCGTCCCGCCCGCGTCGACGCCGTCTCCGTCGAAGGCCGCGGCGTCGGTGGCATCCATCCCGAAGGTGGCCGTCTCGAGGCCCCCGAGACCTGTCGCCGTGACGGTGGTGGTCTCGCCGATCGCCACGGCCGCCGGGTCGATGGTCACCGCCGGTCCCGTCGTGGCCTGTGCCGCCGCGGGAGCGAGGGCCAGCGAGGCGAAAAGTACGGAGATGGCCAGAACGGCCGGTCGGAGGCGCACGGGGGGTTCCCTTCGTCGGTCCGCGTAACGGTACCCACCGCGGCGACCGACCGCGCGGTGGTGGACGCGGACGCCGGGGAGCGCTAGGGATCGCCGCCCGACCCGCTTCGCTAGGCTGTGCTCGACATCCACGAGGAGGGGAAGCTCATGACGTCGATCCGACCGTTTGCGGGAGTCTTCCTCTGCGGCATCGCGGCTCTCGTCTTCGCCGCCCCGACGCTTTTTCTCGCCGCGGACTCGCCGACGGGACCCAAGGTCGCGTTCCTGGTGGTCGGGACGATCATCCTCGCCCTGGGAGCGCTGCGCATCCGCCGGGAAGGCGCCGCGAGCGCGTGCGGGACTGACGAGCCCGCGAAGCGCGTCAGCGGGGAGTGACCGCTTCCCGGTCTTCGATCAAGACGACCGAGATCGGTTCGGTGGGCAGGTCCCAGGCGGCGACGGGGTTCATGAGCTTCTCTCTTGCGACGGACGTGAGGTGAGGTTCTGCGCTGTGTCACGCGTCGCCGCCGCGAGATCGGCGTCGATGCGCGTGCGGGCCGGCGGTGCGGCAGTCGGGGCCCCCGGCGGGCCCCCGATCACGCGACGCGGGCGAGCGAGCGCGTCGCGTTCGCGGATCGGGGCGCCGGACGCGCCGGGGCCTCGGCCGCCGGAGCTGCGTCGAGCATTCCGTCGAGGCTGAGTCCGCGCGAGGAGTTCGCGTCGTTGGCCATGCGCTTGAGGATGTTCTGGTCGAGGGACTCGGGCTGCTCGGAGTCGAAGACGAACCGCAGGGGGATCGACGGCTGCAGCCAGATCGTCGAGCGTCCGGCCGGTTCGTTCGGGCCGTGCACCCACGACAGGGTGAAGCTCTCGCCACGACGGAGCTTGGTCGCCACGACGACCTTCACGTGTGCCAGCAGTCGGTCCTCGATGATGATCGGCTCGACGGTCGTGCCGTAGAAAAGCTTGGCCATGGTGTACCCCTCTGCTCGTTGCTTGTTTGAGAACTTACTAGTTAGACTAGCGAATAGGCAAACAAGATATTAGGGGACCGGATGACGACCGAAAGCAGCACGCCTCCGTCGTACTGGTACAGCGAAAGCGCCGACGACGAACGGGGATCCCGGGTCATGGAGGCACTGCGTGCGTATCGCAGCGCCGAGATGGCCATGCGCCGTCGCACCCAGGACTCGATGGCGATGGGCGAGAACGAGCTGCTCGTTCTGCGCTATCTGACGCGGGCGGCGGGGTCGGGTCAGGACGTCACTCCGATCCACCTGGCGCGCCATCTCGGCGTGTCGACGGCATCCATCACCGCGCTGCTCGACCGTCTCGAGAAGAGTGCCCACGTGCGGAGGAGTCCGCACCCGACGGATCGCCGGAAGGTGCTGGTGTCTGCGACGATCCACGCCGACGACGAGATGCGCGACACGTTGGCGGCGATGCATCGACGCATGATGCAGGCCACCCGCGGAATGACCGAAGCCGAGACGACGGCGGTCACCGCCTTCCTCGGGCGCATGCGGTGCGCCGTGACGAACGCCTGCGCCTCGACGGGAGAACCGTGTTGCGCGATCGCGGGGGTCCCCGCCGTCTCCCCCTCGGCCGTCGTTCCCGAGACCGTCCCGGACGTGGCGGCGTGAGAGCGCGAGTCACCGCGGCCATCGAGCTCCAGGTCGACAGCGACGCCGACGTCGTCCTCTCGATCGCGGCCGCCTCGGGGTGGACGGATGACGAGCGACTCCAGGTGCGCACCACCGCCGGGGTGCTGCCCGTCACCGAGAGCGTCGACCACCACGGCGGACGCCTGCATCGCGTGACGCTGCCGGTCGGCCATGTTCGGATCGACTACGACGCCGAGGTCACGAGCCCGACCGCCCCCGCTCCCTCGGATGAGCTCGACGCGGTGCGCTACCTCCGGCCCAGCCGTTACGTCCCCTCCGACGCCCTGGGTGACGGCATCCCGAACTTCGGCGGGGCCGCACCCCGCGAACTGGTCTCGCTCGTGCCGCAGTGGGTCGCGGATGCGCTGTCTTACGTGAGCGGGTCCAGCGGGCCCACCGATACCGCTCTCGACACCCTCCGCAGCCGCGAAGGGGTCTGTCGCGACTACGCCCACGTGACGATCGCGCTTCTGCGCGCCCTGGGCGTTCCCGCCCGACTCGTCTCCGTCTACGCCCCCGGCCTGTCCCCCATGGACTTCCACGCCGTCGTCGAGGCCTTCGTCGACGGACGGTGGGAGGTGGTGGATGCCACCCGCTTGGCGCCGCGCCCCCACTTCGTCCGCATCGCGACGGGGCGGGACGCTGCCGACACGGCCTTCCTCACCACGCTGTCGGGAACGATGACGTTGTCTTCCGTCGAGGTCAGCGCCGTCGCCATCGGCGCCTTCACCACCGACGACCATCGCGGCGCGGTGCTCCTACCCTGAGTCCCCCTCACGGGGGATCCCCGCCGGAACCCCGCGCGGTAACGTCGCAGCATGGACGTCTTCCCCCCGCCGTCTCGAGCCCTTCGCCGCGCCGCTGCCCTCGTGGCGGTGTTCGCACTGGCGGTTCTGCTCGTCGCCATCCCCCGCCCGGCCGCGGCCGACACCGACGACTTCACGTTCGACTCCTTCGACGCCGACATGAGCTTGTCGCGCACCTCGGACGGGCACGCCGAGCTCGCCGTCGTCGAGACCATCGTGGCGCGCTTCCCCGACGAGGATCAGAACCGCGGCATCGTGCGGGCGATCCCCGACGATTACGACGGAGTGCCGTTGCAGACCCGTGTCGTGTCGGTCACCGACGCGTCGGGCGCCGACGTGCCCTACGAGATCGAGGAGGGGCGCCGCGAGGTGCGGGTGCTCACGGGCGACGACGATTACGTGCGCGGCGTGCAGACCTACGTCATCTCGTACACGCAGCGCGACACCATCCGGTCGTTCGCCGACACCGACACCGACGAGTTCTACCGGGACATCAACGGCACCGACTGGGAGCAGCCGTTCGGCGAGGTCTCGGTCCGACTGAGCGTCGACTCGTCGCTCTCACCGACGGCGATCGACGGGGCGGCCGCGTGCTACGTCGGAGAGCAGGGCTCCGACGCGCGGTGCGACATCACCCGCACCTCGGATGCAACGGGGTCGCTCGTCTGGACCGCCGGGGCACGGGACCTCGGCGCGGGTGAGAACGTCACCGTCGCGGTGGGCTTCTCACCCGGCACCTTCGTCCCAGGCGAAGTCGTCCGCACTCCCATGGAGCAGTTCTCCGTCGACGCGGCGCCCGCTCTGGCGGGGCTCTCCCTCGGCGCGGTGGGCCTGGCGGTGGCCGCAATCGGGACCGCCGTCGTCGCGCGCCGCCGCGGGCGGGATGCCGCCGGGCGCGGGGTCATCGTGCCCGAGTACGCCCCACCGTCCGACGTCGACGTGCTGCAGGGCGCTGAACTCGTGCAGCGCGGGGGCGCCGGTATCCCCGCCGCTCTGCTCGACACGGCGATCGCGGGCCATCTGCGCATCGTCGAGTCAGCGGACGACGTACAGACCCTCATGCTCGAACTCGTGCGCACCGACGACGCGAGCCCCCTGCACGCCGCGGTGCTCACGGCCGTCTTCGGCTCGGGAGCCCGGCCCGGTGCCCGCGTCGTGCTGGGGCCCGACCGGCAAGACGTGGCGAAGGCGTTGCAGGCGCTTCCCCCCGGCGCCTCCGCAGAACTGCGGGCGCGGGGATGGACCCACCCGCAGCGTCACGGCCTCTCGATCGGCGCCGGCATCACCGCGGTGGCGGCATTCGTCGTCGCGGTGGGAGCCCTCATCTTCGCGGCGATGGGAACGGCCCCCACGTGGTGGCAGATCGCCGCGATTCCCGCGACCGTGGTCCTCGGCATCCTGGCGTTCGTCCTGCTGCGCTACCGCGACCGCGTCACCGACGCCGGCGCCCCCGCCCGCGACCACCTTCGGGGCCTGCGCGACTACCTGCAGCTCGCGGAGGCCGACCGCCTGCGCGTTCTGCAGAGTCCCGAGGGAGCCGAACGGCGCCCCGTCGACACGGCGGACTCGGCGCACGTGCTGCACCTGTACGAGCGCCTTCTGCCGTGGGCCGTGGTGTGGGGAGTCGAGCGCGAATGGGCGCAGGTCCTCGACACGCGTGTGCGCGAGAACGGCGGCGAGCTGGGCTGGTACGCCGGCTCGAACGGCTTCTCGTCGACGGCCTTCCTCGCCACGATGGGATCGATGCGCACCGCCAGCGCCCCGGCGACGGCCACGACGAGCGGATCCGGGAGCTTCTCGGGCGGGTCGTTCGGCGGGGGCTTCTCGGGCGGCGGAATGGGCGGAGGCGGCGGCGGCGGTCGGTGACGCCGTCGGGGCCGCAGCTCGAGACCGTGGCGGGACGACGTCCGCGAGGCGTCACTCCGCGACGCGGATGACCTCCGCGATCACCCGCGGGTCGGCCAATACGCGGAAGTGCCCGCCACCGGCGAGCCGGACGTTGCGCGCCCCCGCCAGCTCGCTCCCCTCGGGGATGTGCGGGTCGAACAGACCGTAGACCGAGACGATCCGCACGTTCGCTTCGGCCGCAGCGGCGAGCGCGCGCACGGTCGCGTCGCCCGAGGCGAAAGCCCGCAACGACGGGGTGGGCATGAGCCGGCTGTAGCGCGAGCCGCCGAAGGGCGTGGCCACGGCCACCATGGCGCGCACCCTCTCGCCCTCCGGATGGAAGGCCATGACGTGCTTGCCGATCAGCCCGCCCTTGCTGTGGGCCACGAGCACGACGTCGTCGAGCCCCCGCGCGACGAGCAGCGCGGCGACGCGATCGGCGGCGTCGGCCACGGGCCGAAGATTGCCGCCCAGCTCGGTGACGACGTGCACCGGGTGCCCGCGGTCGTGCAGGGCTCTCGCGAGAGGTTCCATGAAGCGCCAGGTCTCGTAGATCCCGGGCAGCAGCACGATCGGGGTCCCGCTCCCCTCGGCGAGCGCATCGGGGGCGTCCCGACCGGTGAGCGCCCGCACTTGACCGCGCACGGCGTAGACGTAGTCGCGCACCCACCACCCGAGGTCGCGGATACCGGTGCGGAGCTTCGCGATCACCATGTCCCCATCCTCGTCGAGGCTCCTCCGCGCGGGCGTCGGGTTGCGCCGACGGGCCTCGCCGCACACCCGCGCGGTGCGCGCAACCCGCGTCTCGGTGTCTGCGGCCCGTCGTAATCTGTCGCCATGGACACCTCGGATATCCGCTGGAACGAGCCCGCCCGCCAGAAGATCCTCGACGACGCCGACGCGGTGTTGCGCGAGGCCGTCGTCGCCATCGCCCGCGAGAGCGACGGCATCTCCTCCGACGAGGCGTTCGCGCAGATCAACGCCCGCATCAAGGACCGCTTCATCGACTACGAGCCGGGTCCCGACATCCGCACGTACGCCGACGCGATCGCCGCCGGGGAGATCTCCCCCGACGACGCCGGATGACGCGCGGCCCCTCTCTTCCCCGCGGTCGGCAGTTCGTCCTCACGTGGGGCATACCCGCTGAGTACGGCGGCCTCACCGCCGCCCTCCTGCAGCGGTCGCGCGCCTTCGCCGACCACGGCTCCCCCGTGCACGTGCTGACGTGCGACGACCGCGACGATCGGGTCGCCGTGTCGGCGCAGCTCGAGCGTCGCGGTGCCCTCGCCCCGGGGGTGCACCTCACCAACCTGTGGGATTGGCTTCGCGAGAACACTCTGCGAGGCCGTCCGGTCGCCGCGGGTGCGGGATTCTCACCCCTGCCGGCCTCGGCCACCGCCGAGTACACCGGGGGCCTCCTGGTGCGGCGGATACGGACGGATGCCGCGGGGGCGGTGCAGCAGATCGATCACCTCCGCGCCGACGGGACGATCGCCGTCAGCGACCGCCGCGATGTCGCCCACGGCTCCGGCCGTACCCGGCGCGTCATCGTGGCCTGCGATGAGAGCGGCGCCCCTCGCGCCGCGTGGCGCGGGGTGAGGGAGCTGTACACCGCGTGGCTCGACCGGCTGACCGGCGGTGCCCGGTCGTTCCTGCTCGTCGACAGCAAGGCCATGGCACGGTTCGCGGCCGGGTATCGCCGAGCCGGCGTGGTCGTGCTGCACGTGGTGCACGGCTCCCACCTGACCGACGACGGCAGCGCCATCCGCGCCTCCCGCGCGGAGGTGTTCTCGCGGCTCAGCGCCTTCGACGCCGTCGTGTTCTGCACGCCACGGCAGGTGGCCGACGTGCGGCGCGAGGTCGGGCCCATCCCCCTGCTGACCGCGGTACCGCATCCGGTCGACGTGCCCGACGCCGATACTCGTGCACCGCGCGACGGCACGGTGGTGGTGGCCCGGCTCGAGCCGATCAAGCGCGTCGACGACGCGGTCGACGCCATCGGGCTGGCACGGTCGCACGGCGCGCAGGTGCACCTCGACGTGTACGGCGACGGTCCCTCCCGCGCCGCTCTGGAGCGACGGGCCGGCGACGGCGTCGTGTTCCACGGCTTCGATCCCGCCGCGCGCGATGCCCTCCGGCGCGCCTCGACGCTCCTGCTGACGAGTCGTTCCGAGGCCTTCTCGCTCGTGGTGGCCGAGGCGATGGCCGCCGGCTGTCTGCCCATCGCCTACGACGTGCCGTACGGCCCCCGCGAGCTCATCGCCGACGGACGCACCGGGTGGCTCGTGGCGCCCGGTGATGTCGCCGCGCTGAGTGAGGCGCTCGCGCACGCGGCATCCGCCAGCCCGGCGACCCTCGCCCGCATGCGCCGTGCCGCCGTCGAGAGGGCACGCGCGTACGACGAGGCCGCGGTCCTACGCCTGTGGGGGCGCGCGCTCTCTCGGGCCCGACGGAGACACCGGCTCCGGGGGACCACCTGGCGCACCCGCGAGATGTTGCGGCGCCGCCTTCGGATCGGCTGAGATCCGGACCTATCCGGCCCACGCAGGCGTAACGTTCCTCTCACCACCCCGGCATCGCCGGCGCGGAAGGCACCGATCTCGGTGCCACCGACGACTCCCGTCCGTCGAGCCCTCCCCCACGCGGCTCCGGACGGGAGTCGCCGCCGTTCTCAGCGGTCTTCGCCGTAGCCGCGGATGCTGCGCAGGTCGTCTTTCAGGTCCTCGTTCGACACGTCGTCGTTCACCTGGGCGTCAGCGGCGCGCTGCTCCTGCTCGCCCTGCTTCTTCTCTTCGACCCCGGCGTCGGTCGCACCGTCCATCACGGGGGCGTCCTGGGTCTCTTCGCGGTCAGTCATCGTCGTCCTCCTCGGAAAGGGTGGTGACTGGCATCCTGACCCCCTTCGTCGCGAGCCGACCGGGGCTTGCGCCGACCTGGCCCGAGATGCTCACGCGTCGTGATGCGCCGGGTGACGACGCTCGAGCGCCGAGCCCTCGACGTCGACGTTCGGCACGATGCGGTCGAGCCATCGCGGCAGCCACCAGGCCGACCCTCCGAGAACGTGCATGATCGCGGGGATGAGGAGCATGCGCACGATGAACGCGTCGAAGAGCACGCCGAGCGCGAGGCCGAGACCCATCGACTTGATGATCACCGCGTCCGACGCGATGAAGCCCGAGAACACCGCGATCATGATGATCGCCGCGGCCGTCACGACGGTGCGTCCGGCGCGGAACCCCTGCGCCACCGCCAGTCGGGGCGCGGCCCCGTGCGCCCACGCCTCGCGCATGCCGGTGGCGAGGAACAACTGGTAGTCCATCGCGAGACCGAACAGGATGCCGACGAGGATCACCGGTAGGAAGCTGAGGATCGGGCCGGGGTTGTGCACGCCCAGGATGCCGCCCAGCCAGCCCCACTGGAAGACCGCGGTGACCGCGCCGTAGGTCGCGAACAACGACAGCACGAAGCCCACCGTCGCGATCAACGGCACCAGCAGCGAGCGGAAGACCATGATCATGATGAGGAACGACAACCCCACGACCACCACGAGGTAGATCGGCAGCACGTCGGCGAGACCCTCGGAGATGTCGATGTTGATCGCGGCGGCGCCCGCGACCCCCAGCTCGATGTCGCCGTCGACCGCGGGGAGGGACCGTAGATCGCGCACGAGCTGCTCGGTGGACACCGCGTTCGGGCCCTCCTTCGGGATGACCTGGAACGCCGCGAGCGTCCGGTCGTCCGACACCGCGACCGGGGCCACCGCGGCCACATCGTCCTGCGCGAACAGCTCGCGCGCGACGTCGAGCTGGATACCCTGCACGTCGGCCTCGGCGGTGCCGGCGGGCAGCGTCGCGGTCACGAGCAGGGGGGCGTTCGCCCCGGCGCCGAACGCCTGGTCGGTCCAGGTGAACGCCTGGTACGCGGTGGAGTCCTCGGCCTCCGACCCGCCGTCGGGCAGGCCCAGCCGCATCGACAGGGCGGGGATCGCCACGACCAGCAGCGCCAGGGTCGCGATCACCATGGTGAGCACGGCACGCAGCGTCGACATCGGCTTCACCGCGGAGACCGTCGCGATCGACCCCGTGCGGGCGGCGCGACGCGGGTGCTCGGCGGAGGCGACGGGAGGCTCGGCGGACCGGGCTGCACGACGCGGATGCTCGGCGGAGTCGACGGGAGCCGGGGCCGAGCCCGCGGCCCGGCGCGGGCGCTCCATCGCGTCCGCGGCGGCCGTCGCCCTGGCGCGGGCCTTGCGGGTGAGGATCCGTGGACCGGCCAGCCCCAGCAGCGCGGGGATGAGCGACACCGCGATGAGCACGGCGACCAGCACGCTCACCGCCCCCGCCGTTCCCATCAGGCCGAGGAAGGGGATGCCGGTGATGTTGAGCGCCAGCAGGGCCACGATCACGGTCGTCCCGGCGAAGACGACGGCGTTCCCGGCCGTTCCGTTGGCGAGGCCGATGGATTCGACCACCTCGGCGCCCTGCAGCAGCTGGCGCCGATGGCGGTAGAGGATGAACAGCGCGTAGTCGATGCCGACGGCGAGGCCGAGCATCACGCCGAGGATCGGGGTGACGGATGCCATCTGCACCACGCCCGAGAACGACAGCGTGGCCATGGCCCCGATGGCGACGCCGACGAGCGCGGTGACGATGGGGAACGCGGCTGCGAGCACCGAGCCCAGAACGACGACGAGCACGATGGCGGCGATCGCGACGCCGATGGCCTCGCCGACGCCGAGGATCTCGGGCACACCCTGAGCGATCTCGGTGTTGAACGCCACGTCGACGCCCGGCACCGGCTCGGCCGTGAAGTGCTCGACGACGGCGTCTTTCGAGGCCTCCGACAGCTCCAGCCGCGGCTCGCTGAAACCGACGTTGACGATCGCGGTGGACGCGTCGTCGGACACCAGACGGATGGCATCCGCGAACGACAGCAACTCGGCTCCGTCGGCGAGCTGGGTCTCCTGCGCGGAGATCTGCGCGAGGCCGTCGGTCACCTGCGTCTGCTGCTGCGCGAGCGCCGCGCGCTGCTGGTCGAGCTGCGCCTGCTGCTGGTCGAGGGCCTCGAGCTGCGCCTGCTTCTGCGCGGTGGGCAGCGGCGCGGCCTCGAGCTGCGCGCGGGCGGCATCGAGCTGCTGCTGGCCCGCGTCGAGCTGCGCCGTCCCCGCGTCGAGCTGCTGCGCGCCCGACTCGGCCTGCGCGCGGGCGTCGGCGAGCTGCTGGCGGCCGTCGACCACCTGCTGTCGCTGATCGTCGAGCTGCTGCTGCGTCGAGAAGGGATCGGTGACGCGCGCCACGTCGGGCAGATCGCCTGCCGAGGCGACCAGCCCCGAGATCCCGCTCTTCTGCTCATCGGTCAGCGCCGAGCCGTCGGCGGTGCGGAACACCACCGCTCCCGAGGCGCCGCTGAAGTCGGGCAGCTCCTCCTGCAGCTTCGCGATGACGTCCCCGGATGCCGTGCCCGGGATGTCGAAGCTCGAGCTGAGGCCCTTGGAGCCCAGCAGGAAGCCGCCCACCACTACGCCGAGGATCACGGCCCACGCGACGATCACCGTCCACGCGCGGCGCGCCGCGAAGGTTCCGAGACGGTGCAGCAGTTCAGCCATGCGGGATGTTCCTCTCGTGCGGTGCGCGCGGAGGAGCACCGTCGGCTCCGACCAGTCCGTCGAAGATAACACGCACCGTCTCGTCTCGATTCGGCTCGAGGTCGTCCAGAATGTGTGTCATGGCTCTTCCGCGCAGTGGACCCGTTCGCAGCGAGGCGGCGCGCCTCGCGATCATCGATGCGGCCGTCGCCCTCTTCGTGGAGCGCGGCTACGACCACCTCACGATGGAGGGCATCGCCCGGCGCGCCGGCGTCGGCAAGCAGACCATCTATCGCTGGTGGCCGAGCAAGGGAGACGTCATCGCCGAGGCGATCCTCGAGGGCCGCCTGCTCGGCGGCCGGCGCGACCTCCCCGACACCGGAGACGCGCGCATCGACCTGGCCGACTGGCTCGACGAACTCTTCACCCTGCGCGCCAGCCCCGAGGGCGAGGGCATGCTGCACTCGCTCGTCGCCGCGGCCGCCGGAAGTGCCGAGACCGGCCGACGACTGCGCACCGAGATCCTCGCGGCGCCTCTCATGGCGCGATTGTCCGAAGCGCTGGGAGGAGCCACCGGGCCCCGTCTCGACGCCGCCGCCGACGCCCTGGTCGGAGCAGTGATCCTGCGCGCCCTGAGTCGCGAGGCCTTCCATCGCGACGACATGCTCGCTCTCGTCGACGCGATCGTGGGTGCTCGCACCTGACCCGGCGGCGGCCGCAGGACTCAGGATCGAATAGCACATCGCTCGAAACGGCGTCCAGCCCACCCACGCACATCTTCATCCCGTAGAATCGTGCGCAGCAAGGGGAGTACTCCCACGCGACGATCTCGTCAATACGGCCACGCCATCGTGGACCCGGGACGTCGGCCCGCTTCGCCGGGTGGAAGAGACCTTGGTGTTCTGGCGTACACCTATTCTCCCTGGAGGCCGTCTTGGGCGTCACACCCCTGGTCTGGATCATCACCATCGCGATCACGATCGCGTTCTTCGTCTTCGAGTTCTTCGCGCACGTGCGAAAGCCCCACGAGCCCACGATCGCCGAGTCCGCTCGATGGTCGGCGTTCTACATCGGCTTGGCCCTGCTCTTCGGCGTCGGTATCGGCGCCGTCTCGGGGTGGACCTACGGCGGCGAGTACTTCGCCGGCTACCTGACCGAGAAGGCGTTGTCGATCGACAACCTCTTCGTGTTCCTGATCATCATGACCGGGTTCGCCGTGCCGAAGATCTATCAGCAGAAGGTGCTGATGATCGGCATCGTGATCGCGCTGATCATGCGTGGCGCATTCATCGCCGTCGGTGCCGCGCTGATCGAGAACTTCTCGTGGATCTTCTACATCTTCGGCGCCCTGCTGCTCTTCCTCGCCTACCGCCAGGCGTTCTCGCACGGCGACAGCGACCCCGCGAACGGCAAGTTCATGCAGTTCGTCCGCCGCGTCCTCCCCGTGAGCGAGGAGTACAACGACGACAAGCTGACGGTGAAGAAGGACGGCAAGCGCTTCGTCACCCCGATGCTGCTCGTCATCATCGCGATCGGCTTCATCGACCTCGTCTTCGCGGTCGACTCGATTCCCGCAATCTACGGTCTGACCAACGAGGCGTACATCGTCTTCACCGCCAACGCCTTCGCGTTGATGGGCCTGCGTCAGCTCTACTTCCTCATCGGCGGACTGCTCGAGCGCCTCGTGTACCTCGCGCAGGGACTGGCCGTCATCCTGGCGTTCATCGGTGTGAAGCTCGTCTTCCACGCCCTGCACGTCAACGAGCTGCCCTTCATCAACGGCGGCGAGCCGCTGCTGTGGGTGCCCGAGATCCCGATCTGGTTCTCGCTGCTGTTCATCGCGGCGACCGTGGCCGTGGCGACGTTCCTCAGCCTGCGCAAGACCCGCAACGACGACCAGAAGAAGGAACGCGAGACGTTCGACGGCGAGAAGGTCATCCACGCACCCGAGGACTGACCCCGCACGATGACGGGCCCGCGGCGATCGCCGTGGGCCCGCTGCCGTATCCGGGCGTCGTGCGCAACCCCGGCGGACGCGTCCCTCGGCGGTCCTACCGTGGCGGTCATGACGCGATTCGGCTACACCCTCATGACCGAGCAGAGCGGCCCCCGGGCGCTCGTCGACTACGCCGTCGGCGCCGAGCGCGCCGGCTACGACTTCCTCGTCTCGAGCGACCACTACTCGCCCTGGCTCACCAGCCAGGGTCACGCGCCCTACGCGTGGACCGTGCTCGGTGCCGTCGCGCAGGCGACGACCGACGTCGAGCTCATGACGTACGTGACGTGCCCGACGGTTCGCTACCACCCCGCCGTCGTCGCACAGAAGGCGGCAACCCTTCAGCTGCTGTCGGAGGGGCGGTTCACTCTCGGCCTCGGCTCGGGCGAGAACCTCAACGAGCACGTCGTCGGTGAGGGTTGGCCGGCGGTCCACGCCCGCCAGGACATGCTGGTCGAGGCCATCGAGATCATCCGCGCCCTGCACACGGGCGACCTCGTCACCTACGACGGCGAATACTTCCGCGTCGACTCCGCGCGCGTGTGGGATGCGCCCGACGGCGGCGTGCCGATCGGTGTGGCGGTGTCGGGCGAGCACTCGATCGCGCGTTTCGCTCCCCTGGGCGACCACCTCATCACCACCGAGCCCGATGCCGAGATCGTCCAGGGCTGGGACGAGCACCACGAGGGCGCGTCGCGCAAGATCGGTCAGATCCCGATCAGCTGGGACCCCGACAAGGATGCCGCCATCGCACGCGCCCACGACCAGTTCCGCTGGTTCGCCGGAGGCTGGGCCGTCAACGCCGACCTCCCGACCCCCGCGGGCTTCGCCGGCGCATCGCAGTTCGTGCGACCCGAAGACGTCGCCGAGTCGATCGCCTGCGGCCCCGACCTCGATGAGCTGGCTGAGAGCGTGCGGCCGTTCATCGACGCCGGTTTCACCGACATCGCCATCGTGCAGGTCGGCGACGAGCAGCAGCAGCGCTTCGTCGACGAGATCGCCGCTCCCCTGCTCGACAAGCTCCGCGCCCTGTGAGCCGTGGTCCGGGGCGCATCGGCGACGACGCCCCGGACTCCCGGGCTCAGCGCGGAGAGGCGCCGGTCTCGGCGATCCACCTCTCGAGGCGCCACGAGGGCAGGCGGAAGACACGGGCGACGACCGAGACCGGATGCCGGGCCTCGACGACCGCGGCGACGGCGAACTCGCGCAGCGAGCGGAACTCGCGGTCCGCCAGCACTCCTTCGCGCAGTTCGGTGAAGGTGCGGGGCTGCCGACGCGGTGCCGGGGCACGCTCGACGCCGGTCATGACCGAGCCGGCGACGGGCTGAGGTCGCGAGGCGACGACGCCGGTCGCCGGCGGGGCCGGGCGGGACGCCGTCTCGATGGGCGCGGGTGCGTGCATCGCAGACCACGCGGCTTCCGGCGGGCGTACCGGCGCCTCGTGGCGCACCCACGGCGCGGGCGGCAGCGGCCCGCCCCACGTCTGCTCTGTCGGAGGATAAACCGCCGACTCGGGCCGGACGGGCGCGAGGGGCGGCTCGGGCATGGTCGGCGCGGCCACCGCAGAACTCCAGGGCGCGGCGGGGAGCTCCCCACCCCACACCACCTCGCTCGGCACCACGTACGGGCTGACCTTCGCTTCGGGCGCGCTCATCCAGGGCGCCGGGGGAAGGTCGCCTCCCCACACGACCTCGCTCGGCACCACGTATTCGCTGCGCGTCGCCTCGTCGCCCGACGCCGTGCGCGTGACGCCGCCGAAGAGCTCGGCGATCTCGATCTCGAAGGTCTCGGCGAGGGCGACGAGCGTCGCCAGCGACGCCGTCGCGCGTCCCGACTCGATCGCGCGGACGCGTGACTCCGAAATGCCGGCCTCGAAAGCCAACCCGGCGACCGAGAAGTCCCGCACCCTTCGCAGGGCCCGCACCCGGTCGGCGAGGCCACGCAGAACACCGTCGAGTCGATCGTCCACCGTCACGTCCGTCATCCGTGTCATCCCCGCCTCACCCGAGGCGCGGCGGCGGCCTCATCGACCCACTTTTGCAGACGCCACTGCTGGATGCGGAACAGACGCGCGATGGTCGACACCGAGTATCCGCCCTCGAGGACCGCGGCGACGGCGAAGTCCTGCAACGACGCGAACGTGCGCCCCTCGAGCACCCCGGTGCGGAGGTCCGCGAAAGAACGGGGACGACCGGACGACGGGCGCCCCACCTGCGCGGGACCCGCCGGTCGGGGTCTGCCCGCACGCTCGGCGGGCGTGCCGGGGCGCGTCCCCCTCGCCGACCATGATCCGGGGCCGCGTCCCGCACGGGATGCGTCCTCCGACCCGTCGTCGGTCGGGCGTTGCGACTTCCCCGCGATCGGAGGGTCAGCGGATGCCGGGATCCCCGCGTCGAGTATCGCAGCAGAGCGGACCGCCGAGGGCCTCGCCCCGACGAGTCCGCTCCCGCGCCGCGGGGTCAGACCCCGTCGCGCAGATCGCGGAAGAACGCGTCGACGTGCGATCGCAGAGACGCCACGCGACGATCGCGCGCCGCCGCAGCGTCATGACCGAGGTACGCGGGCGGATCGAGCCGACGCACGTTGCGCGAGCACTCGAATCCCGCGCAGAGCAGGGTACCGACGGTGTTCCCCGCCCGGCCCGCTTTGCCCGTCCGTCGCGCGGAGAACAGCACGACGTCGTTCGGCAGCGTCACGTCGGTGCACCACGAGCACTGTGCGCGAGTGCGGGTGCGCTGTTCGGTCTGGCGCAACTGCAGACCGACCGGCGTGCCGTCGATCTCGGCGACGACGAACCCGAGCAGGGGCGACTCGGCGTCGCGCCATCCGACGTAGTCGAGGCGGTCCCACGGCGAAGCCTCGATGTCGGTGGGCACCGTGAGGGCGCTGCGCTCACGGGTGGAGACGTTGACGAAGGCGGAACGGAGGGTGGAGGCGGAGAGAGCGTGCATGGAGGTATCCCGAAGAGAGGGTCCGCCCGCGCGGGCGGAACGAAGACGTGCGTGCGAGAAGGAGCGCACGCGCGAAGGTGATCGACCGGTCGAGAGGACGACACGGGATCGAGGTGGTCGCTCGCACACCGGCGAGCGGGCCCCGTCGGTCAGACGGCGGGGGAAGCGGCGCGCACGACGCCTGTGCCGCCGGCGCTCCGCGCGCCGACGACCCCCTCACGCCCGGAGGGCACCGAAGGAGTGACGAAGGACATACCTCCAGGGTACGCCCGTCAGGCCCGGAACGCCGCCGAACCCAGCGTGCGCTCGACCGTCATCTCGAGCACGACGCGCTCCGGGTTCTCACGGGGCTGCCGGTACCGCGCGGCGTACAGCTCCACTGCGCGGGCCACGGCCTCCGGATCATCGGTGACCTGCGCCGACCCTTCGAAGCTGATCCACTGCGCCCCGGCGACCGAGCACACCGAGGCGCGGCCGCTGCGCGCGGCGTTCACGAACTTCTGGGTGCCGCGCGAGCCGATGACGCGCACGATGCCGTCTTCGTACGTGAAGCCCACGGGAACGGAGTGCACCCGACCCGAACGGCCGACGGTCGAGAGGGTGGCCAGGTGGTACTCGCGCAAGAAGGCGAAGGCGTCATCGGTCAGCACTCCTCCAGGGTGCCACGTCACGCGATGTCCGAGACCGTTCTCGTGGCGGCATCCCAGCGACGGATCGACGTCGCCCGCCCCGCGAGGTCCGCCCCGCCTCCTCGTGCCAACGCCGAGAGCGCCTCGCCGATCCGGTCCACCGGCACGCGTCGCGCCAGGGTGACGTGCGGCGTCCACGAACCCGGACGCGTGTGGTCGGCGTCGTCGCCGGCACCCGCGCGCTCGTGCACGCGCGCGTGCAGGTCGAGCAGGGCCGATGTGGGAACGACCGAGCGGGCGATGACGCGGGTGCGACCGACGCCGAACAGCAGCGGCGCCCCGAGCGTGAGCGGCAGCGGGAGTGACGAAGCCAGTCCCGTGGCATCCATCTCATCGAGGGTCCCGCGCACCAGCATCGTCAGATGCGGGCGGTTGCTCTCGCCCGTGTGCCGAGCTTGGCTGGGGAGGTCAGCCGCGACGAGAAGGTCCCACTCGCGTCGGACGGCCGCGTCGGTGTCGTCGTCGAAGAGCAGTTCCAGGCTGGTGACGTCGCTCATCGCGCGGTCATCGCGTCGACCACCAGGCCGCCGTGACGAGAGCCGGCTGGAAGAACAGGCGAACGAGGCGCTTGCGGTCGGTGTCCAGACCGAACGCCGAACGGTGCTTGCGCCACTGATCGATGTTGCCCGGGAAGATCGCGACGAAGAAGGCCGCGAGGGCGGCCCCCACCCGGCGACGTTCTTTGGGCAGCACCAGCAGGGCCAGGCCGAAACCCGCTTCGACGACCCCGGATGCCACGACCACGGCGTCGCGATCGAGGGGCCCCCGTTCGACCAGGGCATCCGGCACCTGCGCCTGGAAATCGCGGCGCGCGAAGGTCAGATGCGACACACCGGCGAACAGCATTGCCAGGGCGAGCGCCCACCGTACGACAGATCTCATGCGACCACGGTACGAGCCGCGAGACGTGGATCCGGTGGGCTTGACGACGACGCGCGCGTTCTGCGCGACGGATCGCGGCGACTACGCCACCCGGCCGGATCGCGCAAGCCCCGTGTCCTCGAGGCGCTGCGCGGTTGACTGACGATACGCGACGAAGGGGGTGACCATGACGATGACCGAGACAGCATCTACAGCGAGTGAGGACGCCGACGTGGACGCTCTGCTCGTCCGCGCCGCTAGTGGCGACTGCGACGCCTTCGTCGCGTTCTACGACGCCACCGCCCCGCGCGTATACGCGGTGCTGCTCTCCCTCACCGGCGTCGCCGCCTCCGCCGACGCCCTTCTCGAGGGCATCTACGTCGAGGCGTGGGAGCGCATGCGCGGCCGTTCGGCGCCGCCGTGTCCGGGGATGCAGTGGATGTCGGTCATCGCTCACCGACACGCCGCCGGCCAACGCTGAGCGGACGCGTCAGGCGGGCGCTGTGAGCGACGTCGAGGTCGGTGCGCTCCGGGGTCGAGAATGACCCCGCCCGACGGGTCGGGGAAAGAGAAGGGCTGTACGGACGACCCGGAGTACGAAAGGCCCAGGAACGTCTCCCTCGGGAGATATTTCGCACTCATGTTTTACTAGGCCGCCTAACTATCGGCCAGGAAAACCCGACAATATGCGGCCGCAGAGGTGAATTATCGGACGCCGCCCAAGACGTATCGACCGCCTGGAATCTCGTTAACCTAACTAGACTGTCGGTCACCTCGCCCGGATCCGACAGGAGGCGTATGACGATCGCGACGGACGAACCCGCCACGAGCGCAGCCCGCGCCGTCGAACGACTCCGCTTGGCGGAGGCCCGGCTCTCCCGCCGCCGGCAGACCGACTGCGGCCCGAGCGAGAACGCGCGCGCGGCGATGCGACTCATCCTCGAGCGCACCGACGACGGCCATCACGTGACCCCGACCGAGATCGCCCAGGCGCTGGGCATCTCGACGGCATCCGTCACCGGGATGCTCGACCGCCTTCACGCGGGCCGGCTCATCACCTTCGTGGCGAACCCCGCGGACCGACGCAGCAAGTTCGTCGTCCCGTTCGACCGGGATCAGGACCCGGATGCCATCGACCCGGTGACCGCCCGCATCCGCGAGTTCGCCCTCGACCTTCCGGCCGACACCGCCGATCAGATCGTGTCGTTCCTCGACCGCGTCCGCGAGGTCGTCGACGCCGAGTGCGGCTGACGCCGGATCACACGACCGCCACGGCTCCGTCGGGTTCCGGTTCGATGCCGACCGCGAGACCGTTCGGCGAACTGGCCTCGTTCATCATGTCGTCGATCCAGCGCCGATTCAGCTGGGGGGCTCGGCTGCCGTAGAAGTGGAAGACCAGCGGGATCGAGGGGTGGATCCACAGACTCCGCGTACCACTGCCGTCGCCGTGGGCGTAATGGAACATGAACGGCTCCGCGCGACGCAGTTTGTTCATGAACACCAGTCGCAGATGCGACAGGGTCCGGTCTTCGATGTCGAACGAGTGCCCGAGCGTGTTGTAAACCAATTTTCCCACCGATACAGCCTATATCGGCACCTCGGTTAGCTAACGCGGCCCCGACCGACGAACGCTCGACTAGAGTCCTGATCGTGGTGAGAACACACCGCCCGAACCGGCCCCGCCGCCGCGTTCCCCGGGCCGTCCTGGCGATCGGCGCGGTCGTCGTGATCGCTGCGCTCATCGCGGTGATCGCCGTCGTGGGAAGTCTCGTCACCACCCTCTTCCAGACTCTGTCGGCTCGACCTCCCGCGGTCGACACGCGCATCGTGGCGCCCGACGAGTCCAAGGCCGCGCAGGCAGCGAGCGCCGCCGCCGGCAGCGCCGACGAGAACGACGCCGCCAGCTGGCTCTCGACCCAACCGACGACCTACTGGCTCACCCCCGAGATCGACCCGATCGACGAGGTCTGGGACCGCGTCGCGCACCTGGCCGCCGAGGCGCGGGATCAGGATGCCGCGCTGTCGATCGCCGTCTACGGTCTGCCCGATCGCGACTGCGGCAACCACTCCGCCGGCGGCCTCGATCCCGACGCCTATCGCGAGTGGACCGCCCGGATCGGCGATGCGCTGGGCAATGCGTCGGACATCCAGAAGATCGTCGTGCTCGAACCCGACAGCATCGCACTGTCTTCTTCCTGCGGCTCGTTCTCCGACCGGGCGTCCTACCTGCGCGGAGCCGTCGACAACATCCGCGGAACGAACACCTGGATCTACATCGACGGCGGCCACTCCGCGTGGCATCCCGTCACCGAGATGGCCGATCTCCTTCGCTCGACGGGCGTGCTCTCCGACGTCCGCGGCGTGGCCCTGAACGTCTCGAACTACCAGGACACCGCCGCGGAGTTCGCCTACGCCCACGCGCTGTCCGAACAGCTCGGCGGCACTCACGCCGTCATCGACACGTCGCGCAACGGCGCGGGACCCGCGGGCGCGGAGTGGTGCAACCCCTCGGGCCGACTGGTGGGCAGCGCGGGGGGATCGTACGGCGACGACGTCGTCGACACGAACCTCTGGATCAAGCCGCCGGGCGAGAGCGACGGCGAATGCAACGGCGGCCCGGTGGCCGGGACCTGGTGGCCCGCTGCGGCCGCCGAACTGGCGCGCGAGCGGGGCTGAGGCCCGTCGCATCCCGCGCAATCGGGCCGGGATGGGCCGAATATGTGCCAGGATTGCGCTCGTCGCTCTGCGACACCGCGGCTCGGGGGAGAACGTGGGCACGCCAGCGTGCGAAGCCGGAAGAGTGGGTGACATGAGCGACAGCACTGAAATGCTGAAGACCGCGGTGATCGTCGAGGACGATCCCGATATCCGACACCTGTTGGTCGAGGTCCTCGAGGCGGCGGGTTTCTCCACCGTCTCCGTCGGCAACGGCATCGACGGCGTCCGCGCGGTGATCGCCTACCAGCCCCTCATCACCACGCTCGATGTCAACATGCCCGGCATCGACGGGTTCGAGGCCGCCCGTCGCATCCGGCAGCAGAGCGATACCTACATCATCATGCTCACCGGCCTCGAAGAAGAGGCCGACGTCGTGCTGGGCCTGGGAGCCGGAGCCGACGAGTACGTCGTGAAGCCGTTCCGCCCTCGCGAACTGCGCGCGCGGATCGAGGCGCTGCTGCGCCGCCCGCGCGGCGGCGGGCCCGCCGTGTCGTCGGCCCCGCGCCAAGACAATGTCGGGCCGTCCTTCCCCACTCCTCGCACCGAGACGCCGCCCCCCGTGGCGACCCCGAGCGCTCCCGTCGTGGTGCCCTCCTCGCAGGGCCCCGACCCCCGCTCCACACCCGCGGGTGCCGAGATCGTCCCGCGCCCCGCCGCGGGCGCGATGGCCACGAACGACCTCACCCCCACCGGCGCCCAGTGGGTGGTCCACCGCGATCTGCAGCTCGACCCCGACAGCCGCCTCGTGCGGGTGGGCGGCGACGAGCTCGAACTCACGCGCACCGAGTTCGACCTGCTCGCGACCCTCATGGAGTCCAAGCGCCGGGTGCGCAGCAAGGCCGACCTGACGCTCGTGCTCCGCGGGGAGTCCTACGTCACCAGCTACTTCGTCGGCGAGGCCGACAAGCGGGCGATCGAGGCCCACATGACGAACCTGCGACGCAAACTCGGTGACAATCCCGCGAACCCGCGGTACATCGAGACCGTACGCGGTGTCGGATACCGCCTCACGTCGGAGCTGCTCGCTCCCACCTGATTCGCGCGAACCCCGCGGACAGCACGGATGCCTCGACCCTCCCCAGGGCCGAGGCATCCGTCTTTCTGATGCATTCGGGCGATCAGACCGTGGGTCCGTCAGACCTTGAAGCCGTGGTGGCGACGGACGAGCTTGGTGAACATCATGACGGTCTGGAGCACGGTGACCACACCGACGATGGGCCAGCCGATCCAGAGGATCGAGGACTGCACCATCGGTCCGACCATGATCCAGATGACGGCGAGGGCGATGGCGACAGCCACCAGCACGACCAGCGGCGTCCAGTGGCCGAGTCCGCCACCGCGCTCGGCCTTGGCCTGCATGGCCCAGTTGTCGACCTTCTTGCGCGACAGGAATCGGGTCCAGGAGCGCACGAAGTGGCTGATGCGGATCCACATGAAGATCTCCGCCGGGAAGAAGAGGATGGCGAAGAGGATGTCCGAGCGGTCCACCGACTTGATGGTGCGTGCGATGCGCAGGTTCAGCAGCATCGCGATGACGGGCGGGATCAGCCACAGCGGCGAGAAGACGAAGGCGTTGAGGGTCAGCGAGCCGGCGAGCAGCGTGAGGAACGCCACGCGCACGAACAGGTTGGTCAGCATGCCGAAGTTCTCGAACCACCGCAGACGGAGGTTCGGGTGGAACGGCTGCCCCTTGGTGTCGCCGCGCTGGCCGGGCCACATGAGCTCGATGGCGCCGTAGGTCCACTTCACCTGCTGGGCGTCGTAGCCCGACAGCGTCGTCATGCCGCCCACGTCGGCGCGGGCGTAGGGGCTGATCTTCGTCAGGTACCCGGCGCTCTTGATCTGCAGCGAGAGGAGCGAGTCCTCGACCTCGGAGTCCTTCACCCACGGCGTGACCTGGTGATTCTGCTTCATCGCCTCGCGCAGCGCGTTGGTCGAGAAGATCGAGAACTGCCCGCCGAGCACCGCCATGTTTCGACCGCGCAGCATGTTCTGCAGGTTGAACGCGGCGAACTGCGTGCGCTGACCCGCGGTGAGGAATCGCGCCACGAGGCCCTTGATGGGCTTGTCGTCGATCGTGAAGATGGCGGAGATGCCGCCGATGCGCGAGTCGGAGACGGCCTCGGTCTCGAGATACTCGACGGCCTTCGAATCGGCGATCGTGTCACCGTCCACACCCAGAAGGTAGTCGTATCCCTCGACCAGCGAGTACCCGTAATTCAGGGCGCCCACCTTCTTGTCGGGGTTCTTGCCGATGTCGTGCACGAACACCTCGGTGAACTGCTCGCCGAGCTCGGTGGTGATCTCGTGCGGGCCGCTGTACTCCGAGGCGATCTTGACGGTCGCGTCCGAGGTGTTGTTCACCACCACGTGGATGACGTCCGGCACACGCGTCTGCGACAGAAGTGCCTCGATGACGTCGGCGATCGACTCTTCCTCGTTGTACGCGGGAATGACGCACCCGATGGTGGAGCGGTGCACCGTGGTGTTCTCGAGCACGGCGGAGAAGTCGTCGGCGAAGCCGTGGTTCTCCTCGACAGCCCCCGTCGTCAGCTCGCCCGCGGTGTGGGAGAACTCCCGGGAGGGGGAGGAGAAGCTGCGCGCATCGGTCATGACGGTGGTCTTCCTGTGGGAGCGGTGGCGGATCGGCCAAGACCCACTCTGGTAGGTTCGCCGCAAGACGGCCAGGACACACGTCGTTCTTCCCCGCAAGATTTGCTCAAGATTGCGCCGGCCCCCCGAAGGAGGCGAGAGTTCCGTGATCTTCCTCGCCCTCCTCGCCGCGATTCTCGCCGCGGGTCTCGCTCTCGCCACGATCGTCCTCACGCACGGTCGCGCCCGCGACGATCGCGGCGGAGCCCGGGCAGACCTCGTGCGGTACTGCAACCTGTCGGCCGTGTCGGCGCTGCTCTGCGGAGCGATGAACCTGTTCGAGGCGGCCGGAGGCGGAACCACCGCTGCAGCGGCGGGGAACGCCACGAACGTCGTGGCCGTCGGTCTGCTCTGGGCCGGAGCACGTCGATTGAACTCCCGATCGGCGATCGGTGCGATCAGCGTCGGCGCCGGGGGCATCCTGATGTTCGGACTCACGTTCCTCGTCCCCCTCGACGATGCGACGCTGGTCAAGACCGCCGGCCTCGCGGTGCTCGCCCTGCTCGGCGCCTTCGAGATGGCGCGCCGCCCGCTCGCGGACCTTTCCGGAGCGCGGTTGATGACGTGGACCCTCGGCCTGTACGGCGTCTACAACGTCGCCCGGTTGGCCGTGGTGGCGGTCGCCGGCCTCGATCCCCTCCTCGGACGAGGACTCGTCTCGGCCGAGACCACGGCCGCCGTCAGCGCCGTCGCCATCGCGCTGGTCTCGCTCGCGGCCGTGCGCATCGGTCGCCACCTCGACGACGCTCCGATCCCGGGAACACGGGAGCACGATCGCGGATCACTGCGCTCCGAGGCGGCGGCGTTGCTCGCCGATGCCGCGACGGCCCAGGTCACCGTCATCCGCGTGCCCGAGCTCGACCTCATCCGCACCGCGCACAGTTCCGAGCGCGCCGAGACGATGATGCGACAGCTGCTCGACGCCGCCAACGACGCGATCCCCCGCGCCGCAACCGGCATCCCCGCGCGCGACACCGTCGTCGTCGTGGCGCCCGTGGCGTCGGACCGCGACGCGCAGGATGCCGCCGTCCGACGCGCGTTCGCCTCCCGCATGCCGGGTATCGGGTACGACGACGTCCCCGACCTGGCCTTCCAGCACGTCGTGATCACCGAGGTCGGTGAGCTCTCCCACCTGCTCGAGAGCCGCCGTCTCCGTCGTCGCTGAGCCGCCGCGCCCGGTGGGCCGCCGCGGCGGGCGACCGGTCCGGCTCAGCCCTGGCTGTCGGACTGCCCCCACCCGGGAGCGCGACCGCTGCTGGGCGCGGTGGTGGAACCCGACGAGGCCGACCCCTGGTCGCTGTCGGCGAAGATCGCGATCGGCAGGTACTGGTACACCGTCTGCTGCCCGAACGACGTCTCGGTGTTGGCCGAGCCCTCGACCGCGACGTTGAGGGCGAACTCGAGCGTGATGCCATAGGTGTCACCGGGCAGCTGGCGGATCGAGGTGGTGGGGACCAGCAGGCCGCCCTGGAAGCTGTTGAGCAAGAGGCCGCGGTCGGAACGGAGCGTGTCCGAGGGGACGAGCGTGCGCGGGTCGGCGCTGAACTGGAACGGGCTCGACACCTGACCGCTGGTCTGCGCGGTCTGCGACGTGACCGACAGCGATGAGACGTAGACGCGACGCTTCTGAGCGAGCACGGCCTTCTCGTCGACGCGGTGGTCGACGACGTTGACCGCGAAGCCCAACTGCTTCTCGTTGGTCGGCGTCCACTCCATCGTGCGCTTGGGGTTGACCGCCCACACGTCGAGGCGCACCTCGAGGCCGTCGGCGACCTCGGTCGAGAGCGACACCGAGCCGTCGTACGTGAACTGCGAGTCGAACGGCTTGTCGGCGGACGCCGACGGCGCGGGGGTCGGGACGACGGCCGCCTGGTTGCCACCCTGCCCCGGGAAGGCACCGATGACGTCGCTGATCTGGCCGCAGCCGGTCAGCGCGACCGGCCCGGCGAAAGCCAGAACGAGGGCGAGGGCGCTCGCGCGCAGGGCGCGACGGCGGAGGGGCGTGCTCACAGGTGTCTCCTGAGGTAACGGCGCAAGGCGCGCAGAGGTCGAGAATCGACCATCACGCTGCGGGATGCAGGCCTCAGGGGGAGTCTGACCGGGCACCGCGCCCCAGAAGGGCACGTGCGGCGAGCAGAGACAGGATGGCGCGCAGAAGACTACACCACTCTCTATACACTCGATCTCATGGCATCCATGAGGAGCGTGCCGCCGGCGGTTCCTCCCGTGAGCGCACAGGACGACGACGGCACCGGACCCAGCAGTTACACACGCTCCGTGTGGCTGTTGCAGCTCGTCCTCGGGGCGAGCGTGGTCATCACGGTACTGCTCGTGCAGGCCCTCGAACCGACCCTGTTCCTCCTGTGGCCGTTCTCGTCGGGCGTCGGTGTGATCATCGCCCTGACGGCCGTCGCGATCGTCGTGCCCTGGCACCGCCTCCCGCGTGCGGCGGTCGCCGCGATCCCCTTCGCCGATATCGTCGGCATCGGGTTGTTGAGCTTCGGGACCGATCTGCGGTTCGGCTTCTTCTGGGTCTTCCCGATCATCTGGATCGCCACCCACTTCAGCCTCGCGTACATGATCTCGGCGCTCGCCACGGTGGGCTTCATCATCGTGGTGGATGCCGCGGTCAACGCGGCGGGACCCGTCACCGCTCTGCGACTCATCGTCGTGCTGCTCTCGCTCACGTTCATCGCCATCACGTCGTTCCTCTCGGCCCGGCAGACGCGGGCGTTCAAGCAACTGCTCAGACGGCAGGCCAGCCGCCTGCAGGGCACCCTGCAGCGCGTGTCGGGGCAGGAGCGCCGCGTCTCGCAGATGCTGAACGGGCTCGACACCGGCATCGCCCGGCTGTCGGCCGACGGCGAGGTGCTGGCGCTGAACGACACCTACGTCGACCTGTACGGCATCGAGCGTGACGAGTCCCAGCGTCCGGGGGGAGCCGTCGAGTACGCCACTCTTCGCGGCGACCCGCTGCCCGAGGCGGAGCGCCCGTTCACCCGCGCGGCACGCGGCGAGCAGTTCGACGACGAACGCACGTGGCTCTTCGACACCCACGGCGAGTGGCACGCGCTGTCGGTGTCGACGCGGCGCCTCATCTCTTCGGACGAACCCGAGAGCACGCTGCTCATCGTGCACGACATCACGGCTCTGATCGAGTCCGAGCGCGCGCGCGAGCGTCTCGCCGCGACCGTCTCGCACGAGCTGCGCAACCCGCTCACCGCCATCATCGGTCACGCCGACCTCGCGCTGGACGACCCGGGCCTCACCCCCAAGGTGCGCGACCAGCTCGAGGTGATCGCCGGCGCCGGCGAGCGCATGCAGAAGCTGATCTCCGAGATCCTCGCGAACTCGCGCGGGGTCTTCCGCGAGCAGAACACCCCCTCGGTCGCCGACGCCACCCGCATCATCGCGTCGTCGTTGGAGTCCTTCCGACCGGCGGCGGCCTCCCGCCGCGTCAGCGTGGTCGACGACCTGCCCGAGACAGCCGCCGTCGTCGGCGACGCCTTCCGGCTGCGTCAGGCGTTCGACAACATCCTCAGCAACGCCATCAAGTACACCCCGGCCGGCGGCTCGATCCTCATCTCGGGCGAGCTCACCCCCGAGGACGTCATCCTCCGCTTCGCCGACACGGGTATCGGCATCCATCCCTCCGATCTGGCGCGTGTCTTCGACCCGTACTTCCGCGCGCAGTCCGTGCGCGAGAGCTCGACTCCGGGAACCGGGCTCGGCATGGGCATCATCCGCAGCATCATCGAAGACGAGGGCGGCTCCCTCCTCATCGAGAGCGAGCTCGGCACCGGCACCACGGTGACCGTCGTGCTGCCCGCGCACACCCCCGCCGAGTCCTCGTGATCCCCGCCGACGCCCTCTCCAACCTGGGTCTCGCCCAGGCCACCGTCGCCACGGTGGGCACCGTGATGCTCATCGGGTTGGGCTTCCTGCACCGCCCCTCGCGGTCGGCGTTGCTCTGGTCGCTGGCGTTCGTGCTGGCGATGACGAGCACCTGGGTCTCGGTAGCCGGATCGATCGTCGAAGACGAAGCGATCCGGCGCGCGGGGCTCGGACTCATGCTCGGCGCCCCCGCGCTGGTCTGGTCTGGCTTCCGAGCCCGACGCGGCGTGCGGGCCCTGCCCTGGGTCGGCGCCGCGCAGGCGGTCGCGACGGCCGCCGTATTCGTGGTGGTCCCCGATCTCTCGGCCTACGGCTTCGCCTTCCGTGTCGCGTTCCTCGGCGCCGCCGTCTTCGCGGGCCTGACGAACCTCGAGCTGCTCCGGGCGGCCGATCGGCTCGAACGCCTCGCCCTTCCTCTGGCCATCGTCTCAGCGACGTTCGTGGCGCTCGGGGCGGCGGTGATGGTCGCGGGCGTCGCCGCCCCCGCCGAGATGGGCGACCTCACGCTCCCCCGCGTCCTCAACGGTCTCGCCATGCTGGTGTACCTCGTCTGCGCGACGGTGTCCCTGCTGTACTTCACCTCGGTCTCCCCCACGGGGACTCGTTCCGCCTCGTCGTGGCCCCACTTCGTCGCCACGGCATCCGATCGCCTCGCTCGCGCACGGCGCGCTCGTGAGCAGTCGTGGGCGGTTCTCACCGTTCGTCTCGACGACCCCGCTCAGTTGCGCAGCGCCGCGGGCGAGAGCAGCTGGGGCCGGCTCGTCACGGAGTTCGAGGGGATCGTCGCCGACTCCTTCCCCGCCGAAGCCGACCTCGGCCGCGAGACACGGGGACGGGTCGTGGTGGTCCTCGCCCGCCCGGACACCGTCCTGCGCGAGCACGTCAGGGACACCCTCCGCCGCATCACCGAGGTGGACGTCTCGGGCCATATCGACGTCCAGCTCTCCGCGAGCGTGGGATGGGTCCCCGCCGAGGCGGCCGACTTCGACCTCCGCGCTCTCATCGCCGCGGCCGACGATGCCGCCGCCACGGCCACGCGTCAGGGCGGCGACCGCTGGGAGCGCGTGCGCGGCTGATCAGCTCGCGGGTGTGGCCTGGCCGCCCCCGGCGATCGCGACGGTCAGGGTGTCGGTCGCGGTCTGCTTCGCGAACTCGCTCGAGTTCGGGGTGGTCTGGACGAGGAACTCGAAGGTGAACTGAAGGGTGACAAACGTGGAGTCATCGGGGACCTCGCCGACGTTGAAGGTCTGCGAGTAGCTGTACGGGGCGAGCACCAGATATCCCGGCGCATCCGTCTGATCGCTCTGGGCCGTCAGGGGCGCGAACGACTGCGAGGCGTTGCCGGGAACGGCGGTCATGGTCGCGCGCTGCAGGTAGACCTTCTGACCGTCGTCGGGCGTCACGGTGGTCACCATCGAGATGCTGACGGGTTTGAGAGCGGTCGGCGTCCAGCGGTCCATCGACAGCGTCGACCAGTAGTCGACCGTTGCGCCGACTGCTCCCGCGGTCAGCGTCCTCTTGGTGGAGCCGCTCGAGAGATCGTTGCGCACCGGTTGCGGTGCGGCACTGTTCGCGGCCGTGGGAGACGCCGACGACGACGCCTGCGCGCCGCCCTGGGCCCACGGGGGGGCTCCGCACCCGGTCAACGCGACGAGCGTCGCCCCCATCAGGGTCACCCCGATGATCGCCTTGCTTCTGCGCGCTGCGAGCCTCATGTACTCTCCCCCGGATCCTCTGCCCAGTGTAAGACGCCCGCGGCGACCCGGTCGCGCCACCACCGAAGGCCCCGTCTAGGGTGTTCGCGTGATCGACACCCCTCGCCGTCCGGCCGACGTGGCCGCACGCGTGTTCTCGTGGACCGTGGCGCTGCTCCTGGTCACGGGCCTCGGCGGCGCCACGTGGATCGGGGTGCGAGCGGGGCTGGCCGCCGACCACCTTCGCTCCGCGCAGGCGACGGTCGCCGCCGCCACCGCGGTCGACGATCCCTCAGCCGCGATGGCGTCCCTCGCCACGATCGGCGACGACACCGCGGCGGCCGCGGCCCTCACGGGCGATCCGGTCTGGCGGGCGGCCACCCACCTGCCGTGGGTCGGCCCTCAGCTCGCCGCCGTCTCACGCTCCGCGGCGGCCCTGGACGACGTCGCCGCGCACGCCTTCGCCCCGCTGGCCGCGTCGGCGTCCGACCTGAGCCCGGCGGCGCTGACCCCCGTCGACGGCACCATCGACGTCGCGCGGATCGCCGCCGTCGAACCCGCCGCGGCCCTCGCGGCGGCGGCGCTGCGTCGCGCGGCCGATGACCTGTCCGGAATCGATCGGGCACCCCTTCTCGGCGATCTCGCCCGCACCGTCGAACAGTCGACGGCCCTGCTGATCCGCGCCGCCGACAGCGCCGATTCGCTGCACCGGGCGACGGAGATCGTGCCGACCATGTTCGGCGCCGACGGACCGCGCTCGTACCTGGTGCTCTTCCAGAACAACGCCGAGTGGCGCTCCCTCGGCGGAGTCGTGGGCGCCGTGGCCCAGGTCGACACGGCGGGCGGCCGCATCTCGCTCGTGTCGCAGGCGTCGTCGAGCGACTTCACCGACGTCGCCGAGGCGGGTCCCGTCCTCCCCCTCACCGACGAAGACCGCGCGCTCTTCGACACGCGCCCGGCCCGTTTCGTGCAGAACTCGACGCAGATCCCCGATTTCTCCGTCGGCGCGCCCCTGGCGCGCGAGATGTGGCGGCGCCTGCACGGTGTCTCGGTCGACGGGGTGGTCACGCTCGACCCGGTCACGCTGTCGTACCTGCTGCGCGCCACCGGCCCGGTCGCACTGCCCTCGGGCGAGGAATTGACCGCCGACAACGCGGTCTCGCTGCTGCTCGACGAGGTCTACCGCCGCTACGACGATCCCGACGTGCAAGACGCCTTCTTCCAGAGCGCCGCGACGGCGGTGTTCCAGTCGCTCGCCGCAGGGCGCGCCGATCCGACGGCTCTCATCTCGGCGGTGACGCGAGCGGGTGAGGAGCGACGCCTGCTGGTGTGGAACGCGGATGCCGAGACCCAGGCCATTCTCGACGGCACCCCGTTGCAGGGTGCGCTGCCCGCCACCGACGCGACGCGCAGCATGTTCGGGGTGTACCTGAACGACGGCACGGGCTCGAAGATGGACTACTACCTGCACCCCGAGGTCGAGACGGCCTGGTGCGGCCCCGACCGCGCGTCGCTGCACGTCGAGCTGCGCAGCGACGCACCCGACCCCGCGTCGCTCCCGGCGTACGTCACCGGAGGCGGCGAGTACGGCGTACCCGTCGGCGACGCCCTGACGGGGGTCTACGTCTACCTCCCCGAGGGGGCGCGGCTCCTCGATCGTCAGACCGGCGGCGACACCGCCGCCGCTCCCGGTTTCGCCGGGGGGACCGCGCACGGGCGGGAGGTCGTGAAGTGGTCGGTGACCCTCTCACCCGGGCAGCGCGCGCAGCTGGATCTCGAGGTGCAGCTCCCCCGCACCGCCGAGCTCGGCGCTCACGCGACCCCGACGCGCGATCCGTCGGAGATCCCGCGCGGGGGCGAGTGCCGTTTCCCGCGAGGCTGAGTCCGCCCGACGCCCGGGTGAAGTCGGGCACGGCGAGACGTGAAACCTGGCGCAGCGCAAGGGTGCGCGCGCGACGGTTCCCCGAGACTCTGACGAGGAGTCGCCTTCCCTCATCTCAGGGGAGCGAGCACCACTTCGAACTCAGCACACCGGCTCGACTACGCCAAGCAGATGGGGCACATCATGAAGACCACGATCATCCGGGCCGTCGCCGCCCTCTCACTCGCCGCGGCCGCTTTGATGGCGCCGACGGCCGCCAACGCGTACACCGACCCCGCCGCCGTCTCGGTGTCGCCGTCGACGGTCGTCCCGGGCGGCTCCGCGACGTTCACCACCTCGACGGCCCCCTTCCAGACCGACGAGCAGGTGGCGATCTCGATCACGGGAGCCAACGCGAGCGCCGTCACGCTCGGGTCGGTCGCAGTGCAGACGAACAACTCACTGAGCACCACCGCCGCGTTCGGAAAGCTCAACGTCGCGATCAAGCTCCCCTCGAACGCGACGGGCACGTACTACCTCACCTTCACCGGTCTCTCGAGCAAGGTCGTGCTGCACTCGAGCGTCGTCGTCACCGCGCCCACCTCCGACAACACCTCGAAGGGCGGGCTCGCCGTCACGGGCTTCGACGCGAACAGCACCACGGGCTTCTGGATCGCCGGAGCAGCGCTGGTCGCTGCCGGTGGCGCCGTCGCCGTGGGCGCCGCGGTACGCCGTCGCCGTCAGGCGGCCTCCGCCTGAGTCACCGCCGCGAACGCGGAGGGGGCCGTCTTCGGGCGGCCCCCTTCAGCGTTGTTCGTCCATGTGGGCCTCGAGGCTCGCCGGACGGGAGTTCGTCACCTCGGCGGTGATGAGGATCGGCAGGTGGTCGCTCAGGCCCTGCGGCAGCGTCTTGATGTGCGCGATGTCGAAGCCGATCGACGTCGCGAAGTCGTAGTGCCCACGGAAGAAGCGGTACCGGGTGTACGTGCGGGTATCGCTGAGGGTCAGTTCATACCCCTGGTCGCGCACCTTCTGCCCCAGGTTCTCTTTGAAGACCGGGTAGTTGTAGTCCCCCACCATGAGGGCGGGAAGCCCCGGTCCGAGGTTCTGCAGCTCGGTGAGAGCGGTGCGGATCTGGTGGCGCCGCAACGAGTTCAGCGCCGTCAGTGGAGCCGCGTGGAACGAGGCCACGATGATGTCGCGACCGCTGTCGATGTCGCGCAGTCGCACGCCCAGCATGCGCTCCTCGGCGGGTTTCAGAACGTAGTCGTGCAGGGACTTCTTCAGGCTGATCGCCCGGACGTCCTCGGCGCGGTAGGCGTTCTCGCGGTAGTACAGCGCGAGCCCGAGCCTGTTGCGCTGCGTCGCGTCGGCGAGCCGAAGCCCACCGATGCGCTCCGGGATGTCTGTGCTGTCGCACTCTTGCAGGCACAGCACGTCGACCTCGTGCTTCTCGACGAGAGCGACGAGTTCACCGGCGGCCCGGTGCTTGTTGAGGTTGTACGAGATGACCTTCATGGCGATCACAGCATACGACCGAGCGATCTGCACGAGCGGTGGGGTTGCACCCGTTCCGCCCGAGGGGATCAGGATGCCGCGTCACTCGTCGTCGCGCCGCCGACGGGTCTGCTCCGCGCGGGCGGCGAGCAGGTCGTCGGCCGGGTATCCGACCTCGGCCAGCACCAATCCTCGGGCCGCCAGCACCTTCGTCTCCGGGATGCGCATCCTCGCGTCACGGATGGCGACGACATCGTCGACCTCGATACGCCCCTCGCCCACCGCCACGCACGCACCGACCAACGCGCGCACCATGCTGTGGCAGAACGCGTCGGCGCGAACGTTCGCCACGAGCACGCCGTCGTCGGCACGGCGCCAGTCGTACTCCAGCAACGTGCGGATCGTCGTCGCCTCTTCTCGCGCTTTGCAGTACGCCGCGAAGTCGTGCAGGCCGATCAACCGCTGCGCCGCGGCATCCATCGCCGGGAGGTCGAGGGTGCTGCGCACCGCGGTCGTGCGCAGGCGATCGAGGGGGTCGTAGCCCGTCGTGGCGTCGGCGAGGCGGTACGAGTAGCGCCTCCAGACCGCCGAGAATCGCGCGTCGAAGCCCTCAGGAGCCACGGTCGTCGAGCGCACCGTCACGTCGGCATACGAGCCCAGAACGCCGCGCAGACGGCCCGCCAGGGCCGTCACGGCATCCGCTTCGTCGTTGTCACGCCGCCGGCGCGGAAGCCGCGCGATCTGCCCCGCATCGAGGTCGATGTGCGCGACCTGCCCCGAGGCGTGCACACCCGCGTCGGTGCGGCCGGCGACGACGAGGCGCGGGTCTCCGCCGAGAATGCGCTCGAGCGCCTCTTCGATCTCGCCCTGCACCGTCCGCAGACCCGGCTGACGCGCCCATCCGCGGAAATTCGTTCCGTCATAGGCGATGTCGAGACGAATGCGCACCCGATCAGCCTACGCGGGGTGATCTCCCACCCCTCCCCCGCGCACCCTGCCGAAGGACGCCGGTGAAACGACGATGCCCCCACCCGGAAGGGTGGGGGCATCGTACCGAGAGGGAGAACTCAGGCCTTGGCGTCGTCCTGGACGGCGTCCTCGGCTGCGGCCTCGGCCGCTGCGCCCTCTTCGTGCGACTCGGCGCCGGCGTCGGCGGCCTCGTCGGTGGTGGATTCTTCGGCGGGGGCCTCGTCGGCGACGGGCTCCTCGGCGACCGGGGCTGCGGCGGCGGGAGCCGCGGCGGCCTTGTTCGACGCCTTCTTCGCGACGGGCTCGAGGACGAGCTCGATCACGGCCATCGGGGCGTTGTCGCCCTTGCGGTTTCCGACCTTCGTGATGCGGGTGTAGCCACCCTCACGGTCGGCGACCAGCGGCGCGATCTCGGTGAAGAGGGTGTGCACGACACCCTTGTCACCGATCACGGACAGCACGCGACGACGAGCGTGCAGGTCGCCGCGCTTGGCGAAGGTGATCAGTCGCTCGGCGAGCGGACGAAGACGCTTGGCCTTGGTCTCGGTCGTCTTGATCGACTTGTGCGTGTACAGCGCTGCGGCGAGGTTCGCGAGAAGCAGACGCTCGTGGGCCGGGCCGCCTCCGAGGCGGGGACCCTTCGTGGGCTTAGGCATGTCGTATTACTCCAGTAGAAGGTTCGGTCGGGTCCGACAGGGTCAGACGGTTTCTTCGTCGTAGCCGCTGTAGAACTGGGCGCCGTCGAAACCGGGCACCGAGTCCTTGAGCGACAGTCCGAGCGAGGTGAGCTTGTCGCGCACCTCGTCGACCGACTTCTGACCGAAGTTGCGGATGTTCATCAGCTGCGTCTCCGAAAGGGCGACCAGCTCCGAAACGGTGTTGATGCCCTCACGCTTGAGGCAGTTGTACGAGCGCACCGACAGATCGAGGTCCTCGATCGGCATCGACAGCTCGTTCGAGAGAACGGTCTCGACGGGGGCGGGTCCGATCTCGATACCCTCGGCCTCGACGTTCAGCTCGCGGGCGAGACCGAACAGCTCGGTGAGGGTGCGACCGGCAGACGCCACGGCGTCGCGCGGCGCGATGGACGCCTTCGACTCGACGTCGAGGACGAGCTTGTCGAAGTCGGTACGCTCTCCGGCGCGCGTGGCGTCGACGCGGTAGCTGACCTTGAGCACCGGCGAGTAGATCGAGTCGATCGGGATCTGACCGGCCTCGGCGTACTCGTTGCGGTTCTGCGTAGCCGAGACGTAGCCGCGGCCGCGCTCGATGGTGAGCTCGAGCTCGAACTTGGCCGTGTCGTTCAACGTGGCGATGACCAGCTCGGGGTTGTGCACCTCGACACCCGCCGGGGCGGAGATGTCGGCGGCGGTGACCTCGCCCGAACCCGTCTTGCGCAGGTACGCCGTGATGGGCTCGTCGCGCTCGCTCGAAACGACGAGCTGCTTGATGTTCAGGATGATCTCGGTGACGTCTTCCTTCACGCCCGGGATGGTGCTGAACTCGTGCAGAACGCCGTCGATGCGGATGCTCGTGACGGCCGCGCCGGGGATCGACGACAGAAGGCTGCGACGCAGCGCGTTGCCGATCGTGTAACCGAAACCGGGCTCCAGCGGCTCGATGATGAAACGGCTGCGGAACTCCCCGATCTTCTCCTCGGTCAGAGTGGGACGCTGTGCGATGAGCACTATGTGTTCCTTTCGATCACGTGCCCGCTATATGACACGTGTAATGGGGTGAGGTGTTGAGTTGTACTCGCGGGATGCCGAGTCACCTGAGCGATGCGCCGAGGGTGAGCCGTGGCATCCGGAAGTCTGAGTCGCGCGTAAGCGCGGCGTTCCCGGGGAGCGACGAGCACTCCCCGGGAACGGACGCGTCAGACGCGGCGGCGCTTGGGCGGACGGCAGCCGTTGTGAGCCTGGGGCGTCACGTCCTGGATCGAGCCGACCTCGAGGCCGGCAGCCGTGAGCGAACGGATCGCGGTCTCACGACCCGAACCCGGTCCCTTCACGAAGACGTCGACCTTCTTGACGCCGTGCTCCTGCGCCTGGCGAGCGGCCGACTCCGCGGCCATGCCGGCGGCGTACGGCGTCGACTTGCGCGAGCCCTTGAACCCGACACCGCCGGACGAAGCCCAGCTGATGACGGCACCCGAGGGGTCGGTGATCGAAACGATGGTGTTGTTGAACGTCGACTTGATGTGGGCCTGACCCACGGCGATGTTCTTCTTCTCCTTGCGGCGCGGCTTGCGCGCTGCGGACTTGGCCTGTGCCATGTGCGGTTCTCCTGAATCCTGCGCCGGCGGAGGCCTAGCGCGCCTTCTTCTTGCCGGCGACGGTGCGCTTGGGTCCCTTGCGGGTACGAGCGTTCGTCTTCGTACGCTGACCGCGCACCGGGAGGCCGCGACGGTGGCGGATGCCCTCGTAGGAACCGATCTCGACCTTGCGGCGGATGTCGGCGGCGACCTCGCGACGGAGGTCACCCTCCACCTTGTAGGTGCCTTCGATGTAGTCGCGAAGCGCGACCAACTGGTCGTCGGTGAGGTCCTTCACGCGGATGTCGTGGCTGATATCCGTTGCCGTGAGAATCTCGACGGAGCGGGTGCGACCCACGCCGTAGATGTAAGTAAGTGCGATCACCACGCGCTTGTCGCGCGGGATGTCGACGCCGGCGAGACGTGCCATGCGGCTCTCCTCAGAGTGTCGTGGAGGTGTGAAGCAGGATCGGTGCTCGGGCCTCCGCCCCGAGGTGTCCCCCGCCCGCTGACGCGGGCGAGATCTGATCCTGCCGGTGTGTATTCAGTTGAAAAGTGTCGAGCTCTGAGCGAACTCAGCCCTGGCGCTGCTTGTGACGCGGGTTGCTCTTGCAGATCACCATCACGCGCCCGTGACGACGGATCACCTTGCAGTGATCGCAGATGGGCTTGACGGAGGGATTGACCTTCATGATGTTCCTGTTTCGCTGTCTTCGATCCGCGGATGCGGATCGTTACTTCTCAGCCGGGCTCAGCGGTAGCGGTAGACGATACGACCACGAGTGAGGTCGTAGGGGCTCAGCTCGACGACGACGCGGTCCTCGGGGATGATACGGATGTAGTTCTGTCGCATCTTGCCCGAGATGGTCGCGAGCACTTTGTGCCCGTTCGTCAACTCGACACGGAACATCGCGTTGGGCAGTGCTTCGGACACCGTGCCCTCGATCTCGATGACACCGTCTTTCTTCGCCATATACTCGCTCACGCTCTGGACAGACCGGCTGGTCTGCGGTGGATGGGGATTCGGTGCTTCGACACGCCAATGAAGGCGCAACGCACCAAAGATCAAGCATACGTGGTATCACGTGACCCGGCAACTCGCCGGGGCCGCGGTCACCTGTTGAGGCGCGCGACGATGTCCTTCTGCGGATCGCCCGACAGATCGGTCTGGTTGGTCAGCACCGCGCCGTCGACCGCGATGGTCGGGGTCGAGATTCCCGCGGCGCCCTGCTGAAGGGGCGTCTCGCGCGTCATCGCGGTGACGAACTTCGTGTACGTGCCATCCGAGATGCAGGAGGCCACGGCATCCGATGCTCCGGCCGTCGTCGCGATCGAGGCGAGGGTGGCGTCGTCGAGACCGGCCGTTCCCTCCGAGGGCTGCTGCGCGTACAGGGCCTTCACGAAGGCCGGCACGTTCGCGGCGTCGTCGACGGCCACGCAGTACGCGGCCGACGCCGCTCGAGTGGAGTACTGCGTTCCCTGCGACTGCCTGTCGAGGATCGAGATCGGGTGGATGTTCAACGTGATCTCACCGCTCTGCACGAGCTGGTCGAGCGTGGGCCCGTAGCTCTGCTCGAACTGGTTGCAGATGGGGCACATGAAGTCGACGTAGGTGTCGACCGTCTTGGGGCCCGACCCGACGGCGATGGCGCCCGTGTCGGTGTTCACCGCCGACGCCTGCGGCAGGGTGCCGGCCGAGGTCGCCTGGCTGTTGGCGAACCACACCACCCCGCCCACGATCAGCACGACCACGAGGGCGGCGGCGGTGACGCCGATCGCGAACCAGTTCGTGGACTTGCGTGCAGCCGCCATCATCATCAATCGATCTCCTTCGGCACCACACCGAACGGCGCCAGTTTTTCGGCACCGCCGTCATGCGCGGTGAGAACCCAGATGCCCCCATCATGCACGGCGACACTATGTTCCCAGTGGGAGCCGGCCGTGCCGTCGACGGTCGAGACGGTCCACCCGTCGTCTTCGGTGAAGGTCTGCTGGTCGCCGATGACGACCATGGGCTCGATCGCCACCGCGAGACCGGGGCGCACCTCGGGTCCGCGATCCGCCACGGCGTAGTTGAAGATGCTCGGCGACTCGTGCATCTTGCGTCCGATGCCGTGCCCGACGTAGTCGCGCAGAATGCCGTACCCGCCCTCGGGGGCATTGTCGGCGATGTACTGCTCGATCGCCGCACCCACCTCGCCGAGGTGGGAGGCCCGACTGAGCGCCGCGATCCCGGCCCACAGCGACCCCTCGGTCACCTCGGACAGCCGGCGACGCGGCGAGACGACCTCTTCGGGGGCATCCCCGGGCACGATCACGGTGAACGCAGAGTCGCCGTTCCACCCGCGGAACTGCGCTCCGGCATCGATCGAGAGGATGTCGCCCGCCTGCAGCGGCCGGTCGTTCGGGATGCCGTGCACGACCTCCTGGTTCACCGAGGCGCAGATCGTGTGACGGTAGCCGCGCACCATCTGGAAGTTCGATTCCGCTCCGCGCGATGTGATCACGCGCGATGCCTCGGCGTCGAGCTCGAGCGTCGTCACCCCGGGCGCGACCCGTGCGCGCACGGCATCCAGAGCATCAGCCGTGATGAGACCCGGCTCGATCATCGACCGCAGCTGGGCGGGCTTCTTGTAGATGGAGGAACGCAGCGCCACGTCAGACAGCCGACAAGGCGATTCCGCGCGCCTCGAGGGCGGCGAAGATGCGTGCCGTGACCTCGTCGAGCCCGCCGACACCGTCGATCTCGTCGACGATGCCGCGCGTGCCGTAGACGTCGAGGATGGGCGCGGTCTCGCGCTCGTAGATACCCAGACGCGTGGCGATGGCCTCTTCGGTGTCGTCGGCGCGGCCCTGCTCGGCCGCACGGGCCGTCAAGCGCGCAAGCGACTCGTCGCGGGGCACCACGAGGGCGATGACCGCGTCGAGACGTTCGTCGCGTCCGCCCAGGAACTCGTCGAGGTGCATGACCTGGGCGAGGTTCCGCGGATACCCGTCGAGCAGGAAGCCCTCGGCGGCGTCGGCCTGCGAGAGGCGGTCGCGCACGACCGCGCTCGTCAGTTCATCGGGGACGAGGTCTCCCCCGTCGATGATCGACTTCACCTGCAGACCGAGGTCTGTTCCCTCGGCGACGTTCGAACGGAAGACGTCGCCCGTCGAGACGACCGGGATGCCGAGGGCGTCGCCGACGCGGACGCCCTGCGTTCCCTTGCCCGAGCCCTGGGGCCCCACGATCAGAAGACGCGCGGTCATCGCAGCAGCCCTTCGTAGTGACGCTGCTGGAGTTGCGCGTCGATCTGCTTCACCGTCTCGAGACCGACACCCACGATGATGAGGATCGATGCTCCGCCGAACGGGAAGTTCTGGTTCGCCCCGACCGTCGCCAGCGCCACGAGCGGCAGCAGGGCGATCAGACCGAGGTAGATGGACCCCGGCAGGGTGATGCGCGTCAGCACGTAGTCGAGGTACTCGGCCGTCGGACGACCCGCACGGATGCCGGGGATGAACCCGCCGTACTTCTTCATGTTGTCGGCGACATCGACCGGGTTGAAGGTGATGGCCACGTAGAAGTACGTGAAGCCGACGATCAGCAGGAAGTACACGAGCATGTAGAGCGGGTGGTCACCGCGCGTGAGGTACTGCGAGATCCAGGTCACCCAACCGGCCGGCTCCTGGCCCGCCTGCGGCTGGTTGAACTGCGCGATGAGGGCGGGGATGTACAGCAGCGACGAGGCGAAGATGACGGGCACGACGCCGGCCATGTTCACCTTGATCGGGATGTAGGTGTTCGTGCCGCCGTAGGTGCGACGCCCGACCATGCGCTTCGCGTACTGCACGGGGATGCGGCGCTGGGACTGCTCGACGAAGACGACCAGCGCGACGATCACGATGCTCACGGCGAGGACGAGGAGGAAGACCTCCACGCCGCGCGAGGTGAGGATCGACAGCATGGCGCCGGGGAACGTCGCCGCGATCGAGGTGAAGATCAGGATCGACATGCCGTTGCCGACACCGCGCTCGGTGACCAGCTCGGCGAACCACATGACCAGGCCGGTGCCGGCGGTCAGGGTGATGATCATGAGCAGCTGCGCCCACCAGATGTCGTTGGTGAGCAGCTGCTGGCACTCGGGGATGCCGGCCGAGCCGAACAGCTGTCCCGAGCGGGCAACGGTGACGAGGGTCGTCGACTGCAGGAGAGCGAGAGCGATCGTCAGGTAACGCGTGTACTGGGTGAGCTTGGCCTGCCCCGCCTGGCCCTCTTTGTAGAGGGTCTCGAAGTGCGGGATCACGACGCGCAGGAGCTGCACGATGATGGTGGCCGTGATGTAGGGCATGACGCCGAGCGCGAAGATCGACAGCTGCAGCAGAGCGCCGCCCGAGAAGAGGTTGACCAGCGAAAGCAGCCCCTCGGTGCCGCCCGACTGGTTCAGACACTGCTGGACGTTGGGGAAGTCGACGAAGGGCGTGGGGACGTGGGCACCCAGCCGGTAGATGGCGATGATGCCCAGCGTGAAGGCGATCTTCCGCCTCAGGTCGGGCGTGCGGAAAACCCGCGCGATGGCGCTGAACAAGGGGATTCCTCCAGAACGATCTCGGCACGCCGCAGGGCGCACACCAAATCAGACTAACCCAGAAGGGGCCGACGGCCGTAAGGCCGCCGGCCCCTCAGGGGTCGTGCGTCAGTTGACGGAACCGCCGGCGGCGACGATCTTCTGCTCAGCGGAGCCGGAGACCTTGTCGACCGAGACGGTCAGCGCGACCGAGATGTCGCCGGTGCCGAGCACCTTGACCTTCTCGTTCTTGCGGACGGCACCCTTGGCCACGAGGCCGGCGACGGTCACGTCGCCACCCTGCGGGTAGAGCTCGGCGAGCTTGTCCAGGTTCACGACCTGGTACTCGACGCGGAACGGGTTCTTGAAGCCACGGAGCTTCGGGGTGCGCATGTGCAGCGGCATCTGCCCACCCTCGAAGCCGACCCGGACCTGGTAGCGGGCCTTGGTTCCCTTGGTACCGCGACCGGCGGTCTTACCCTTCGAGCCCTCACCGCGACCCACGCGGGTCTTGGCCTTGTGGGCTCCCGGGACGGGACGCAGGTGGTGGACCTTCAGCACGCCGGGGCGCGCCGCGGGGGCTTCCTTCTTCTCAGCCGTCTTACGGGCCGAGGCCTTCTTCGGGGCGGCGACCGTTGCGG
This sequence comes from Microbacterium sp. Leaf436, assembly GCF_001424715.1. Classification (NCBI taxonomy): domain Bacteria; kingdom Bacillati; phylum Actinomycetota; class Actinomycetes; order Micrococcales; family Microbacteriaceae; genus Microbacterium; species Microbacterium sp. Leaf436. Next base: position 187,539 of record NZ_LMRB01000002.1, on the reverse strand, counting down.
TCTCGTCCTTCTTGTCAGCCATTAGTCGATCTCCTCAACCTTGACGAGGTGGGCGACGGTCTTGACGTAACCGCGCGTCTGCGCGTCGTCGGGACGGACGACCGAGTCGCCGATCCGCTTGAGACCGAGCGAACGCAGCGTGTCACGCTGGTTCTGCTTCTCGCTCACCTTGGACTTGATCTGCGTGACCTTCAGACGCTCGGCCATCAGGCACCTACCTTCTGGGCGGCGGCCTCGGCGCGCACGAGGCGGGCCGGGGCGACCTGGTCGAACTCCAGGCCACGGCGGGCTGCCACGGCGCGGGGCTCTTCGAGCTGCTTCAGGGCTGCGACGGTCGCGTGCACGATGTTGATCGTGTTCGACGAGCCGAGCGACTTCGACAGGACATCGTGGATGCCGGCGCACTCGAGGACGGCGCGGACGGGACCACCGGCGATAACACCGGTACCGGCAGCGGCGGGGCGCAGGAGCACCACACCGGCGGCAGCCTCACCCTGGACGGGGTGGGGAATGGTCGAACCCGAACGCGGGACGCGGAAGAAGTTGCGCTTGGCCTCTTCGACACCCTTGGAGATGGCGAGGGGGACTTCGCGGGCCTTGCCGTAACCGACACCCACGACACCGTTGCCGTCACCCACGACGACGAGCGCCGTGAAGCTGAAGCGACGACCACCCTTGACCACCTTCGAGACGCGGTTGATCGTCACGACGCGCTCGAGGAACTGGCTCTCGTTGCGGTCGCGCGAACCACGGTCGCGCTGGTTGGTGTTGCGCTCGCGACCACCGCGACGCGGCTCGCGCTCACGCTCGGCGGGGGCCGTGGCCGCAGCCGCACCCTCTACCGGTGCAGTCTGCTCGGTCACTTCGGTCTCCTTGTTGTCACTCACAGGTTCAGCCCTCCTTCGCGAGCTCCGTCGGCGATCGCGGCGACACGGCCGGCGTAGCGGTTACCGCCACGGTCGAACACGACGTCGGCGACGCCCACGGCCTTGGCACGCTCGGCGACGAGTTCGCCGACCTTGCGGGCCTTGGCGGTCTTGTCACCGTCGAACCCGCGCAGGTCGGTCTCGAGGGTGGAGGCAGAGGCCACGGTGTGGCCCTTGCTGTCGTCCACGACCTGGACGAACACGTGGCGCGCCGAGCGCGTCACGACGAGACGGGGACGCAGCTCGGTGCCGACGACCTTCTTGCGAAGGCGCGCGTGGCGACGGGCACGGGCGACGGACTTTGTCTTGACAGCCATGGCTACTTACCACTCTTTCCGGCCTTGCGGCGCACAACCTCGCCCGCGTACCGCACACCCTTGCCCTTGTACGGCTCGGGCTTGCGGATCTTGCGGATGTTGGCGGCGGCCTCGCCGACGGCCTGCTTGTCGATGCCGCTCACGGTGACCTTGTTGTTGCCTTCGACCGTGAGGGTGATACCTGCGGGCGGCTCGATCAGGACGGGGTGCGAGAAACCGAGGGCGAACTCGATCGAGCTGCCCTTCTGCGCCACGCGGTAACCCGTACCGACAACCTCGAGGCCCTTGGTGTAGCCCTGGGTGACACCGATGATGTTGTTGTTGATGAGCGTGCGGGTCAGGCCGTGGAGCGACCGCGACTCGCGCTCATCGTCGGGGCGGGTGACGAGAACCTGGTTCTCTTCGACCGACACCTCGAGGGGCTGGGCAATGGTGAGCTCGAGCTCGCCCTTGGGGCCCTTGACGGCGACCTCCCGGCCGTTCACCGAAACGGTGACGCCGGCGGGGATGTCGATGGGAAGACGTCCGATACGCGACATTCTCAGATCACCACACGTAGGCGAGGACTTCCCCGCCGACGCCCTTCTGCTCGGCCTGACGGTCGGTGAGGAGACCGGAGGAGGTGGACAGGATGGCGACGCCGAGCCCGCCGAGGACCGTGGGGACCTCGGTCGACTTCGCGTACACGCGGAGGCCGGGCTTGGAGACGCGCTTGATGCCGGCGATCGACCGCTCGCGGTTCGGGCCGTACTTCAGCGTCATGTTGAGGGTCTGGCCGACACGGGCGTCTTCGACGGTCCAGTCGGCGATGTAACCCTCCTGCTTGAGGATCTGGGCGATGTTCGTCTTCAGCTTCGAGTTCGGCATCGACACGGAGTCGTGGTGAGCCGAGTTCGCGTTGCGCAGACGGGTCAGCATGTCTGCGACCGGGTCTGTCATCGTCATGTGTTGCTTCTTTCGTTCATGAGGTTTCGACTGCCGTTACGCGACAGCCGACCTTCGATGAGGGGCCCCCGGAAACCCGGGGGCCCGAGTTCAGGCCTGAGCGTCGGCCGACTGGAAGGGGAAGCCGAGCTGACGCAGCAGCGAGCGGCCTTCCTCGTCCGTCTTCGCGGTGGTGACGATGGTGATGTCGAATCCACGCACGCGGTCGATGCGGTCCTGATCGATCTCGTGGAACACGGACTGCTCCTGGAGACCGAAGGTGTAGTTGCCGTTGCCGTCGAACTGCTTGGCCGAGAGACCGCGGAAGTCGCGGATGCGGGGCAGAGCGAGGTTGACGAGACGGTCCACGAACTCCCACGCGCGGTCACCGCGGAGGGTGACGTGCGCGCCGATCGCCTGACCCTCGCGCAGCTTGAACTGCGCGATGGACTTGCGAGCCTTGGTGACGACGGGCTTCTGACCGGTGATCTTGGTGAGGTCGTCGACCGCACCATCGATCACCTTGCTGTCGCGAGCGGCCTCGCCGACACCGGTGTTCACGACGACCTTGACCAGTCCGGGGATCTGCATGACGTTCGGGTAACCGAACTCCTCCTGCAGAGCCTTCTTGATCTCGGCGTTGTACTTCTGCTTCAGGCGGGGCTGGATCTTGCCAGTCTCCGCGGCAGTCACGGTGCTCATGTTCAGAGGTCCTTGCCTGACTTCTTCGCGAAGCGCACGCGGACGGTGCGCTTGACGCCGTCCTTCACCTGCTCCTCGACCCGGCGGCCGACGCGGGTCGGCTTCTTGGTCGAGGGGTCGACGAGCGCGACGTTGGAGATGTGGATCGGGGCTTCGAACGTCTCGATGCCACCGGTCTTGGTGCCGCGCTGGGACTGGCCCACGCGGTTGTGCTTGGTGACGTAGTTCACGCCTTCGACGATGACGCGGTTCTGCTCGGTCAGGATCTCGAGGACCTTGCCCTGCTTGCCGCGGTCGCCGCCACGCTCGGGCTTGGCGCCCGTGATGACCTGAACCAGGTCACCCTTCTTGATTTTCGCCATGATCAGATGACCTCCGGGGCGAGCGAGACGATCTTCATGAACTTCTTGTCACGAAGCTCACGACCGACGGGTCCGAAGATGCGGGTGCCGCGGGGCTCCCCGTCGCTCTTCAGGATCACGGCGGCGTTCTCGTCGAACTTGATGTATGAGCCGTCGGGACGGCGGGTCTGCTTCACGACACGGACGACGACGGCCTTGACCACGTCGCCCTTCTTGACGTTTCCACCGGGGATCGCGTCCTTGACCGTGGCGACGATGACGTCACCGAGGCCCGCGTAACGACGGTTGGAGCCGCCGAGCACGCGGATGGTGAGCAGCTCCTTGGCGCCGGTGTTGTCGGCGACCTTCAGCCGGGATTCGTTCTGAATCACTTTTTACTCCTTGGATTCCAAGTAAGCGCGAGGCTTACTTGGCCTTCTCGAGGATCTCGACCAGGCGCCAGCGCTTGGTGGCGCTCAGCGGACGGGTCTCGTTGATGACGACCAGGTCGCCGATGCCCGCCGAGTTGGTCTCGTCGTGCGCCTTGACCTTGGAGGTGCGGCGGATGACCTTGCCGTAGAGCGGGTGCTTCACGCGGTCTTCGACCTCGACGACGATGGTCTTGTCCATCTTGTCGCTGACGACGTACCCACGACGCGCCTTGCGGTAACCGCGGGCGTTCTCGTCGCGCACATCGTTCTCGGAGTGCTCGTGACCGACGACCTGCGCCTCGGCCTCTGCCTTCTTCGCGGTAGCCATTACTCCGCCTCTTCCTTCGCGGCGTCGTCAGCGGCGTCCGCCTTCTTCGCCTTGCTCTTCTTCGCCTTCGTCGCCTCGACCGGGGCCGGGGTGGCGCGGATGCCGAGCTCGCGCTCACGGATCACGGTGTACAGACGCGCGATGTCGCGCTTGACTGCACGGATGCGACCGTGGCTTTCGAGCTGGCCGGTGGCCGACTGGAAGCGCAGGTTGAACAGCTCTTCCTTGGCCTTACGCAGCTCCTCGACGAGGCGCTGGTCTTCGAACGTGTCGAGCTCGCTCGGGGCGAGCTGCTTGGTGCCGATCGCCATTACGCGTCGCCCTCCTCGCGCTTGATGATGCGTGCCTTCAGGGGCAGCTTGTGAATGGCTCGGGTCAGTGCTTCACGAGCGAGCTGCTCGTCGACACCCGCGACCTCGAAGAGGACGCGGCCGGGCTTGACGTTCGCGACCCACCACTCGGGCGAACCCTTACCGGAACCCATGCGGGTTTCGGCCGGCTTCTTGGTGAGGGGGCGGTCGGGGTAGATGTTGATCCACACCTTTCCGCCACGCTTGATGTGACGCGTCATGGCGATACGAGCGGACTCGATCTGACGGTTGGTCACGTAAGCGGGGGTCAGCGCCTGAATACCGTACTCACCGAACGACACCTGGGTGCCACCGGTGGCCTGGCCGGAACGGCCGGGGTGGTGCTGCTTGCGGTACTTGACCTTGCGGGGGATGAGCATTACGCCGACGCTCCTTCTGCCACGGGGGCCTCGTTGCGCGGGCCACGACGACGGTCGCCACCGCGGTCGTCACGACCGCGGGACTTGGGCGCGTTGGCCTGCTCGCGGGCGAGCTCCTTGTTGGTGAGGTCGCCCTTGTAGATCCAGACCTTCACGCCGATGCGGCCGAAGGTGGTCTTGGCCTCGTAGAAGCCGTAGTCGATGTTCGCGCGCAGGGTGTGCAGGGGCACACGGCCTTCGCGGTAGAACTCCGAGCGGCTCATCTCGGCGCCGCCGAGGCGACCCGACACCTGGATGCGGACACCCTTGGCGCCGGCACGCTGCGCGCCCTGCAGGCCCTTGCGCATCGCGCGGCGGAACGCCACACGAGCGGTGAGCTGCTCGGCGACACCCTGCGCGACGAGCTGAGCATCGGCCTCGGGGTTCTTGACCTCGAGGATGTTCAGCTGGATCTGCTTGCTGGTGAGCTTCTCGAGGTCGGCACGGATGCGCTCGGCCTCGGCGCCGCGGCGACCGATCACGATGCCCGGACGGGCGGTGTGGATGTCGACGCGGACGCGGTCACGCGTGCGCTCGATCTCGATGTTGCTGACACCGGCGCGGTCAAGCGAGGTGGTCAGCAGGCGACGGATCTTGATGTCCTCGGCGAGGTAGTCGGCGTAACGCTGACCGGCCTTCGTCGAGTCCGAGAACCACCGCGACACGTGGTCGGTAGTGATGCCGAGGCGGAAGCCGTACGGGTTGACCTTCTGTCCCATTACTTGCTCGCCTTCTTGTTGGCGCGCGCCGGGGCCGCAGCAGCGTCTTCCGGCGTCGCGAGCACGACCGTGATGTGGCTCGTGCGCTTCTTGATCTGGAAGGCGCGACCCTGTGCACGGGGACGGAAACGCTTGAGCGTCGTGCCCTCGTCGACGTACGCGTTCTTCACGTACAGGTCGGCGTCATCCAGGTATTCGTTCGTCTTGTCAGCGGTGACGCGAGCGTTCGCGATCGCCGAGGCGACGAGCTTGTAGATCGGCTCGCTCGCGCCCTGGGGCGCGAACTTCAGGATGGCGAGGGCCTCTTCGGCCTGCTTGCCCTTGATGAGCGCGACGACACGACGAGCCTTCTGAGGGGTCACGCGGATGTGTCGCACGCGTGCGATGGACTCCACCATTTCTCTCTCCTCTAGCGCCACCGCGTCAGCGGCGGCGGCCCTTCTTGTCGTCCTTCACGTGGCCGCGGAAGGTGCGGGTGGGCGAGAACTCGCCCAGTTTGTGACCGACCATGGTCTCGGTCACGAACACGGGGATGTGCTTGCGACCGTCGTGCACGGCGATGGTGTGTCCCAGCATGGCGGGGATGATCATCGAACGGCGCGACCAGGTCTTGATGACGTTCTTGGAACCGGCTTCGTTCTGCGAGACGACCTTGCGAAGCAGGTGCTCGTCGACGAAGGGGCCCTTCTTAAGGCTGCGAGGCATCTTCCTCTACTCCTACTTACGCTTCTTGCCGGCGGTGCGACGGCGGACGATCAGCTTGTCGCTTTCCTTGTTCGCGTGACGGGTGCGGCCTTCGGCCTTACCCCACGGCGAAACGGGGTGACGACCACCGGAGGTCTTACCCTCACCACCACCGTGCGGGTGGTCGACCGGGTTCATGGCGACACCACGCACGGTCGGGCGGACGCCCAGCCAGCGCTTGCGGCCGGCCTTGCCCCAGTTGATGTTCGACTGCTCGGCGTTACCGACCTCGCCGATCGTGGCGCGGCAGCGCACGTCGACGTTGCGGATCTCACCCGAGGGCAGACGAAGCTGCGCGTAGGGGCCGTCCTTGGCGACGAGGCGCACGGAGACGCCCGCCGAACGGGCCATCTTCGCGCCGCCACCGGGACGCAGCTCGATCGCGTGGATCACGGTACCGGTGGGGATGTTGCGCAGCGGCAGGTTGTTGCCGGGCTTGATGTCAGCGCCGGCACCCGACTCGACGACGTCGCCCTGCGACAGCTTGTTCGGCGCGATGATGTAGCGCTTCTCGCCGTCCGCGTAGTGCAGCAGCGCGATGCGCGCGGTGCGGTTGGGATCGTACTCGATGTGAGCGACCTTGGCGTCGATGCCGTCCTTGTCGTTACGACGGAAGTCGATCAGACGGTACTGACGCTTGTGGCCACCACCGATGTGACGCGTGGTGATGCGGCCCTGGTTGTTGCGGCCACCGGTCTTCGACAGGGGGCGCAGCAGCGACTTCTCAGGCGTCGATCGGGTGATCTCGGCGAAGTCGGCCACCGACGAGCCGCGGCGACCGGGGGTCGTGGGCTTGTACTTGCGAATAGCCATTGTTCTTGTCCTCTATCCCGACCGTCAGCCGACAGACGTGAAGATGTCGATGGTGCCCGACTTGAGCGACACGATGGCGCGCTTGGTGTCCTTGCGCTTGCCGGTGCCGAAGCGGGTGCGACGGGCCTTGCCGACGCGGTTGATCGTGTTGACCGAGGCCACCTTGACGCCGAAGATCTTCTCGATGGCGAGCTTGATCTCGGTCTTCGAGGAGCGCGGGTCCACCAGGAAGGTGTACTTGCCCTCGTCGATGAGCGAGTAGCTCTTCTCGGAGACGACCGGCTTCAGGATGATGTCGCGCGGGTCTTTGTTGACGGCGGTCATGCCGAGACCTCCTCGGTGGCAGCGGACTTCGACGCGACGAACGCGTCGTAAGCGGCCTTGGTGAAGACGATGTCGTCGGAGACGATCACGTCGTAGGTGTTCAGCTGGCCGACGGTCAGCACGTGGACGTACGCGAGGTTGCGGACGCTCTTCACCGTCAGCTCGTCGTCGCGGTCGATGACCACGAGGACGTTCTTGACGGCGCCGAAGGCCTTCAGCGCGGCAGCGGCAGCCTTGGTCGAGGGGGCACCCTCGATGGCGAAGCTGTCGACGATGTGCAGACGCTGCCCACGAGCACGGTCGCTGAGCGCACCCAGCAGGGCGGCGGCGATCATCTTCTTGGGCGTGCGCTGGCTGTAGTCACGCGGCTTGGGGCCGTGGACGATGCCACCACCGGTCATGTGCGGCGCGCGGATCGAGCCCTGACGGGCGTTACCGGTGCCCTTCTGCTTGAAGGGCTTGCGGCCGGCACCCGAGACCTCGCCACGACGCTTGGTCGAGTGCGTGCCCTGGCGTGCCGCGGCGCGCTGCGCCACGACGACCTGGTGGATGAGGGGAATGTTCGTCTTGACGTCGAAGAGCGCGGCGGGCAGCTCGACGGAGCCTGCCTTCTTGCCGTCGGCCTTCACGACGTCGAGCGCGAGAGTCGAGTCAGCCATGATCAGGCACCCTTCACTGCGTTGCGGACGTAGACGATGCGGCCACGAGCACCGGGGACAGCGCCCTTGACGAGCATCAGGCCCTTCTCGGCGTCGACGGCGTGCACCGTGAGGTTGAGGACGGTCACGCGCTCGCCACCCATACGGCCGGCCATGCGCATGCCCTTGAAGACGCGGCTCGGGGTCGACGATGCGCCGATGGAGCCGGGCTTGCGGTGGTTGCGGTGCGAACCGTGCGAAGCGGACACACCCTTGAAGTTGTGACGCTTCATGACACCCGCGGTGCCCTTGCCCTTGCTGGTGCCGACGACGTCGACGCGCTGGCCGGCTTCGAAGAGACCGTCAACGGTCAGCTCCTGGCCGAGCGAGTAGTCGGCGGCATCCGCCGTGCGCACCTCGGTGAGGTGGCGACGCGGGGTCACGCCGGCGGCGTCGAAGTGGGCCGTGAGGGGCTTGTTCACCTTGCGGGGGTCGATCTGGCCGTAGCCGATTTGAACGGCGTTGTAGCCGTCCTTCTCGAGCGAGCGCAGCTGGGTCACGACGTTCGGAGCGACCTCGATGACGGTGACGGGAACGAGCTTGCCGTTCTCGTCCCACACCTGAGTCATGCCGAGCTTGGTGCCGAGGAGGCCCTTGGAGATCTTGGAGTTGATGTCAGACATGTCGAACCTCAGAGCTTGATCTCGATGTTGACATCGGCCGGGAGGTCGAGGCGCATCAGCGAGTCGACGGCCTTGGGCGTCGGGTCGATGATGTCGATGAGGCGCTTGTGGGTGCGCATCTCGAAGTGCTCGCGGCTGTCCTTGTACTTGTGGGGCGACCGGATGACGCACACGACGTTCTTCTCGGTCGGAAGGGGAACCGGGCCCACCACGGTGGCACCGGCACGGGTCACGGTGTCGACGATCTTGCGCGCCGATGAGTCCAGCCCGGCGTGATCGTACGACTTCAGGCGAATGCGGATCTTCTGTCCCGCCATTGTCTGCTCTCTCTCTTTCTCGCGTCTTACCCGACCTGGGGCATTGGACGCACGGTGGTGCTCTCGCACCCTGGCACTTCCCCTCGCTCACGCGAGAGATGCTGCACCGCTGTTCAGCTGTCAAACCGGATGCCATGGCATCCGGCCCACCCCGCACGCACGCGTGCGAATCCGATGAAGGAAGGGGCTCGGTGTCTGTTCTGCTGCCGGCGGCCCAGGACCCTGCGCTTTCGCGCCGCCTGTGCACTGCCCTGACAGTGATCCTGGCGCGCGCCGAGCGCACGCCGGAATGTGGAACTGCATTAGTCTACGTAGCCCCGAAGCGAGTCGCAAACCCGGGCGTGTCGCGCGCGGCAGATCCTCAGCATCCGGTCCCCGTGGGCACTTCTACCCTCTTCCCTATGAGGGTGAACGGCGCGAGCCCGCTCTTCTCCCGCCCCTTGACGGGTGTACGCCGCGCCTACCCTGATCGGGCCTGCGGAGCCGCCCTGTCGCGTCGGCAATTGGCGCCGGGTAGCGACACGGGGGGCCGGAATGCACACGCGAACGAATATCTCGGACACGTCGTCGGCGAGGATGCGGTGGCGGCGAGTGTGACGCCCGCCCGTCACCACATGGGTGGTGGTCCTGCTCGTCGTGGCGCTCGGGCAGCTGTTCATCGTCAAGCCGTCCGGGTACCGTCGGCATCCATCTCACCCACGATCCAGGCGGGTGACCGGCTCCGGGCCGACCGCATCGACCTGACCTGGTCGGACCCCACACCGGGAGAGGTCGTGGTCTTCTCCCGCCCTGAATCATGAAAAGAGGATGCCGCAGCGCCCTGCCCTCTCCGCCTCGTGGCCGAGTGGGTGGGCAGTCTCTTCGGCTTCGGCCCGAGCAATCTCGATGCCCTCGTGAAGTGCGTCATCGGTGCACCGGGGACGACTGTCCAGTGCTGCACCGACGAGGGCCGGATCGAGGTCGACGGCGCCGCGATCGACCAGGACTGCGTGCGCAGTCGACCTGCCCTTCATCGCCGGCCAGCTCGGCTGCGACAGCGTTCCGGTCTCCGCGCGGTGCTTCGCTCCCCTCACCGTTCCTGAGGGCTCCTACCTGGTGATGGGCGACGACTGCGCGTGCTTCGTCCCGCGGGCGGACATGGTCGGCACGGTCTTCGCGATCGTGTGGCCTGTCGACAGACTGTTCTCTCCGCTCGGCTGACGAGGTCGCCGCGCAAGGGCGGCCGCGGCGCCGGCCCGCAGAAGAACGGCGCCGCGGCGAGAATGCGTGCGTCAGGCGTTGCCGATGTGCTTGTCGACGTTCTGTCGGACCTCATCGACCTTCGTGTGCTGCTCGGCCGGAACGACCTTCTTGATCGCGTCCGCCGCACCGTCGAGGATCTTGTCGCTGACTTCCTCGGCTTTCTCGCTTTTGAGGGCATCTTCGATCTTGTCGCGATTCTCGTCCAGAAGCTTCTTGCCCTTGTTGATGATGTCGTCCACACCCATGTGCGTCTCCCTTTCCGGACTGGTGTCGGCGGGATGCCGACGGGTTGCGATTCATTGTGCTCGTGCAGCGCGTCGGGCGCGGAAAAAGCGCGCGGGCTTGACCTCGGCGGGACCGACAGCGCATTACCGGTAATTTTCGCAGAGATTCGCTTGTCTCTGCTGTGAGCGCGGGTAAGACTGTGGTGGGGAATCTTGCAACTACCCGGCGCCCCATGCGGGCTCGCAGTCATGACACCCCGGCTCTGTCCTCACCGCAAGGAGGGGACGCCGGAGCCGACGTGACGACGTTCCCCGACTGCGTTGCCGCTCGCCCGGGAGATTCCCGCGGGCGGGCAGAAGACAGGTACCCGACGGGCCGTCACACTCCGGTGGCGTCTCCTACCCCCGAGGACGCTCCGGATGCTCAAAATCCTCAGTATCGCCACCGTCGTCGCGCTGAGCGCGACGCTGCCCGCACCGGGCGCCCACGCGATGTCCGCTCTCTCCGAGCACATCGCGACCGGCGCCGCTCTCGAGTCCTCCACGGGCGCCGCGCTACCCATGGAGACGGGCTACCCGACGCCTCCGGCATCCCCGTCCCCTGCGGCGTCCCCGTCGTCGACTCCTTCGCCGACGCCTCCGGCATCCCCGTCCCCTGCGGCATCCCCGTCCCCGTCGCCGACTCCTTCGCCGACGCCGACGGGCACTCCTCGGCCCGAGCCGTCCGCGAGCCCCTCCCCCACGGACGACCAGCAGCGGACGACGGCGCCGTCTCCTGCTCCCAGTGTGACGCCGACATCGGCGCTCGGGGCGACCATCGCGGCAGGTCTGGTCACCGCGGAGAGCTTCGGCTCGGCGGACGACTGGACGCTCGTGTCGGGACGCGGTTCGATCTCGTCCTCCACGGACGCGACCGAAGGAGACCGGTCGCTCAAGATGGATTACGACTTCGGCGGCGGAACCTTCGAGATCGGACGTGTGGCGACGCCGCAGGACATCGACACGACAGGTCTGCGCGCCCTCAAGCTGGATGTGAAGGGCGACGGTTCCTTCAACACGCTCTACCTCCGTGTGCGCGATGCCACCGGCGAGGTCCTCTATTACCGGGTCGGCAACATCAGCAACAAGAACTGGTCCACCGCGACCGTCGATCTCTCGAAGGCGCCGTCCGCGACCACGGGCGGCAACGGCGACGGGATCATCGACGCGCCCATCGCCCTCTTCCGGGTCGTGGTGGTCCGGAATGGAACGCAGCCCGCGACAGGATCGGTCCGCGTGGACAACCTCCGGGTCGATGACAGCGGGTGGACCGCTCCCCGATCGAGCACCGGCTCCGTGATCCCCGGCAGTGGCACCACAGACGTCAGGTTCACCGCGGGCGGCGCGGGAGACTACCGCCTCCGTCTGATCGACCCGTCGAAGAACACTCGGACGTTCACCGGGACGGTGCAGGGCGCGAAGACCGAAACGACCCGATGGGACGGGAAGTCCGACGGCGGAACGCCCCTGGCTGGCGTGGTGCGGGCTGTACTGGAGTATGACTCCACTGCCAACGGCACGCTGTCCGGTCAACTCACGGTCGCCACGCCGTATCTCGTCGGAGCCGCTCAACGCGCCGCGTCCGCCACGGCGGGCTCCGTCGCTGCGGTGAACTCCTCGCTCACCACGTACGAGAGCCTGGCCAAGGCCGACACCGACGCGGCCGCGATGGAGGACGCCTACGTGCGGTATGCGCGCGAGGAGTTCGAGTGGAACCGGGTCGAGCCGCGCAAGGGGTTCTTCGATTGGCCGAAGTTCGACCAGGCCGTCTCGGTCGCGCGTGCGCGCAACATCGACATCATCGGCAAGCTCGTGTACACGGCCGACTGGGCGACGAGCGCTCCGGCCGGGACCCCGAGCTCGTCGGCGCGGTACTACCCGCCCGCCGACACCGCGAACTACGTGAACTACGCCATCGCGACCGTCGAGCGTTACAAGGACCGGGTCAAGGTCTGGGAGATCTGGAACGAACCGAACATCGAGCAGTACTGGAAGCCGTCACCCGACGCCTCCGCCTACGCGCGCCTGCTCAAGGCGACGTACGCGGCGATCAAGAAGGTCCAGCCGGATGCCATCGTCGTGACGGGCGGGCTCGCGGGATACTCCGAGCAGTATCTGAACAGCCTGCGGGAGGCCGGGGCCATCGATTCCTTCGACGGGATCGGGCTGCACACCTACGTTCAGGGTGCCCCGGAATCGAGCACGATCGACAGCTGGATCTCGGCCGCCCAGTCGTGGATCGCTCGGAACGCGCCCGGGCGGTCGCTGTGGATCACCGAGACGGGGTGGTCGACGTGTGCGAGCTGCGGCTCGGGGGCCGGGGTGAGCGAGGCGGATCAAGCTGCGTACCTGAGCAGATCGATGATCGACGCGGCCGCGCACGGCGTGGCGGCGTACGCGTGGTTCAACCTCGTGGAGATCGGCGGCAGCGCGAGCAGGCTCGACAACTACGGGCTGATCGAACAGTCAGGACGCAAGAAGCCGGCCTACTCCGCTCTGGCCCGGGCCGGTGCCGGCATGGCCGGATCCGTCGCCGCCGGCACCGCCTCACCGAGCGCGGGCACGTCGACGGTTCTCAGCGATCTCGCGCGGACGACCGACGTCAAGTCGAAGTCTTTGGGCGAGGGCGCGACGTCGAAAGTGTCCGCCGTGAACACACGCGTAGCGGGGTCGGGGGCAATCGCCCTGGACTACAACTACAAGGCCTCCACGGCTGAGGGCACCTCCCTCACGATGAACCTGCCCGTTTCGGGCCGGCCGAGCGCGGTGTCGGTCTGGACGTACGGCGACAACAGCAACAGCTCGATCTACATGAAGATCACGGATGCCAAGGGCGAGATCTTCGAGGGCAAGGTGGGCAACGCGGGACCAGAGGGATGGTCTCGGCAGACGCTCTACTTCGACGGACTGAACCCCAGCTACAAGAGCTACGGGTCCAATGTCGACAAGAAGATCGACTACCCCATCACCGTCACCGACTTGCACGTGTTCAAGTCGTCGACCTCCAAGACCAGCGGACGCATCATCTTCGACGACGTAACCGCGCACTACGGGACCAGCACCCGCGGAGTGGTCTTCTACGGTCGGAACTTCGTGACCCAGGCCCTGTACCGACCGGACTTCGCCACGACGCGGATTCCCGTCGCGAACACGACCGCGTACATCTACGATCGCGGAGCCCTGCAGGCCGTTCCGGTGGACTCGTCTCTCGGCGCGGAAGTGACCGTTTCGTCGGCCCCGAAATTCCTGGTGTCATCGAATCGGGTGAATCCATCGTCAGTCAAGCCCGGTAGCGCTGTTTCGCTCCGCCTCGTGACCGGGGACCGCACGACGATCACCGTCCAGATCTACACGAAGAGCGGAAAGCTCGTCCGGACCATCACCGACTCCCGCTCCTACTTGTCCGGGGCACGTGAGATCGCATGGGACGGGAAGGTGACGGGTGGAGCGGTCGCTAGCCCGGGCGACTACCGGTTCCGGATCAGCGTGTCCGGTCCGGACGGGCGGACCGTCGCATGGGGTCGCCCCTTCACCATTGCCGGGTAACACCCTTTCGGGCGACGACGGAGCCATCGGCTCGTTCCACCAGATACGGCCCGCCGTCGCCCGATTCGACCTGGTAGGACGCCGTCCGCGCGCCCTCAACCTGGTTGTCCTGGACGATGACGTTCTGCGTGTTGTCCGTGACGAGAACGCCGTAGACCATCTGTCCCGGCTCGCCCGAGATCGTATTGCCCTCCACGAGGACGGACTGAGCCGCCTGATCCTGCAGCTTGCTGATCGCGACGCCGCAGCGCCAGTAATCGGGGCCTCCGGGGCGCTGAGCGACGTCTGAGATCTTGTTATCGCGCAGCACGACCTTCTGGACGCCCTCGATCTCGACACCCGTCTTCCCCGTCGGCCCAATGGTGTTCTGCGTCACCTGGACGTCGACCACGCCCCCGCGTCGATCATGGAGATGGATGCCGAAGTCCCTCTTTGAGGTGATCGTGTTCCCGGTCACCGTGCCCGAGCGAGCTCCGCTCCCGAAGTAGATCCCTACCATGTCTGTCGAAAGGGTGTTGTTCTGGATGGTGACGTCGCTCGCATCGTCACCCGCCACCATCACGCCGGTGTCGTAGGAACTCTTCACTGTGTTCCCCTGGACGACGACGTTCTGGCCGCGCACGTAGATCGCCGACGGTGACGGAGCCTGGCCCTTGGCGACCTTGTCGATGGTGTTAGAGGTGACCTTGATGTTGCGGGCACCCGACTCGACCCGCACGGCGAAGTCGACGATGTCATCGAAGGTGCAGGAGTCGATGACCACGTTCGACGCCGAGCGTCCGGACTCGGCGTAGACACGGACCGCGTGCTTCATCCGGATGAACGTGCATCCACTGACGGTGACGCCAGAGGAGCTGTCGATCTGCAGGGAGACCCCCTGCGTGGACTGGACGCCGCCGTCGAAGGTGACACCCGTCACCTTCACGTTGTCCGCGCTGTTGGCGAGGACGAAGGGCGTGTCCGTGCGGTCGGCGAGTTTAAGGGTCGATCCGTCGGCATGCCCGGCCAACTCGACGCCGGGTCGAAGTCTGATCGTCGATCGGACGACCTGTGTGCCGGCCGGCAACTCGACCCGTCCTCCTTGGGGAGCCGATCGGAGCAGTTGGTTCAGCTCCACAGCGTAGTCCGGAGCGTCGTCGTCCGGGTCGGGCGCGCAGGACGCGAGGAAGACCGTGAACGCCGCCACTCCGGCGAGCGCCAGGACGGCCCGCCGCGGCACGCGATGACTCAGCGCGTCGGGCTCGTCGACCACACCGCACCCGCAAATCTCCGGAACCTCGCGGCCCGTGCCCGCATGGCCGTCCCCTTCTCACCTGCTCGACGTGCCTTGACGCCGAGAAGAAGGGCCCGGGATCCGAGTCCTGCCGAGAAGATGGCCCGCCACAGGAACCTCCGCACCGGCCCAGCGGAGAAACGCCACACGTAGAAGTCGAAGGTGTTCTCGGCCCAGAGCGTCGAGACCGACGAACCAGCGGCGTTCACAGAGGCGGCGATCTCATGGGTGGCGACGACGTCAGCGTTCAGCACCACCCGATAGCCCTGTCGAAGCACCCGGTCCGCCAGTTCGATGTCTTCTCCGTACATGAACCATCGCTCGGAGAGGAATCCGATGCGCTCCCGCGCCTGAGGGGCGAGATACAAGGCGCATCCGGAGACCCACTCGACGTCCTGCGTGTAGGAATGGTTCTGGCGATACAGATGGCGTCCGCGCAGGAATTCCACGCGAGGGAATGCCCGAGCCAGCCCGGTGAAATGCGTGAAAAGAGGCCACAGTCGCGGCTGCTTCCCTGCCGCGAGCGTCGGGACATGCGGTCCGCTGTCGACGAGGGGAGCGATGATGCCGATCGTCGGATCGGCGTCCGCGGCGGCGACGAGGCGGGCGAGATCAGCTCCCGTGATGCGCGCGTCCGGATTCAGGAGGAAGACCCCGCCGTCAGCCGCCGTCGCGATTCCGCGGTTCACAGCGCGCGCGAAGCCGTCGTTCGTCTCGCTCTCGATGATGCGGGTCACCAGCCCCTCGGTCTTGAGGCGGCGAGCGATCGCAACGGAATCATCGGAGGACTTGTTGTCGACGATCACGACCTCGACGTCATCCGACGAGCCGAGCGTGCGGATGCAGCCTTCGAGATCGTCGGCCGAGTTGTAGGTCACGAGAATCACCGTGGTCACGGACACGTTCGTCACATCCTTCACTCTTCGCGCCCGGCAGCACGGAAGATCTCCGCGGCGACCTGCGCGCGGTATTGTTCGCGGGAAAAACGCTCGGCGACGCTCCGTCGTCCCTGCTCGACGAGCCGGTGCCGCAGCGTGTCGTCCGTCCGCAGCGTCTCCAGCTTGGTTGCCAGCTCCTCCGGGTCGTCAGCGGGGACCACCAGCCCCTCACGCCCGTCGCCGACGATCTCGACCAGGCCCTGCACGTCGGACACGATCACGGGCACACCCGCGGCGAGCCCTTCCGCGGCGACCGTTCCGAACGGCTCCGCCCGCGAAGGCACGACCAGCGCGTCAGCCGTGGAGAACAACGGCGGCGCGTCGGCCACGAATCCGGTGAAGGAGACCACGTCCGGGCCCAGGGAGAGCTCGCGACAAAGGTCACGCAGCTCGGCCTCGTACCACTCGTAGCCCGGGAACACCGCCCCGGCGAGCGTCAGTCGCACATCCGTCCCCGCCTGGCGCATCAGCGCCACAGCACGAACCGCGACATCCGTGCCTTTGCGGGGGCTGAGGCGACCGAGGTAGAGGACACGGAACGCGCCTTCCGGCGCGGGTTCGTGGGGCACCGCGTACGCGGACCAGTCCTTGCCGTTGTAGATCACGCTGGTGCGGGTGCGCACCGAGGGGCAATCGCGGAAGATCTGTCGCGCCGTGAACTGGCTATTGGCGATGACCGAATGCCCGAGACGAAGGGGCGACAAGAGCGCGCGCCGGACCAGGGCCGGTGGATCCACCTCCGCTTCGCGCACGTGGAAGACCACGTGCTTGCGAAGGAGACGAGCCGCCAGTGCCCACCACGGCTGCACGATGGTGTTGACGTATACAAGGTCGGGACGCACGCGGCGAATCACCCGCACCATGCGGGGCCCCCGTCGGACCAGGTCGAAGACAAGGCGCGCGAACCCGGCCGGTCGCAATGCCGACTTTCGCAGGACGGGAACATCCCGCACCAGCACGTCGGCACCGACTGCCCGCAACTCGGTTCGGAGCGGACCGTCGACGGGAAGCACGACGGTCACGTGGGCGCCTCGGTCGCGCAGACCCACGACGGCTTCCAGCGCCATCCGGTCACTTCCGTAGAGCTCGGCGGACGGGTGGCAGAGCATCACGCGCATGTCGCCCCGATCCGACGTGTCGACGCGTCGGCCTCTCGCTGGGTCAACTGCACCGCAGAACACCATCGGTATGGAAAGGAAATGGGGTCTGACCCCCCATCGGCCTGTTCTTTTCGCACAAACACCCCTGAACGATTGATTGGACAGGCGCCCGTGCCTACGTCGATCGTATCGGAGAATGCAAGGAAGGACCGGTCGAGCGCATATCCTGGAAAAGCACGATGCGCGGGGGGCTGGCTGATGCCCCAGGGAAGGCACCACGGTGACTCGTTCGATTATCACGTCTGCCGCGGCAGCAGTGGTGCTCGTCGCGCTCGTTCTTCTCTTGGGCCCGATCCCCGTTCTCATCGGGATCCTCGGGATAGCTGGTGTGATCGTCGTGCTGCGTTTCCCGCTGGTGGGCATCTATGCCCTCATTCTTCTCCTGCCTTTCAACGCACTCGTGTCTCAGGTCGCGCCAGGGGCGGTGGGGACCGCCTACGGTGTCATCAAGGACGCCGTCATCGGCCTTCTCCTCGTCGCAGCGCTCGTGAACCGGCGCTTCAACCGTGCACCCACCAGCATCGCGGTCCTCGTCGCCCTCCTCGCCCTCCTACCCCTCGTGAGCGGAACGTTCACCCCGTCCCTCGAGCAGGCGCTCTACGGGTGGCGCAACGACTACGAGCCGCTGCTCCTCCTCGTCCTGGTCCCGGCGTTCGTCGAGGTGCGCCACGTGCGACGGATGCTGATGACGATCATCGTGACCGCCCAGATCAGCGCGGCGATCGCGATCGCCACCTGGACGCAGGGTATTCAGTGGCTGCTGGACATCGGCCGCCTGCCGGTACCCGCGGGGCAGCGCTTTCCGACTTCCCTCTTCTCCTCGGGTAGTTTGACGCCACGAGCCTTCAGCCCGTATGTCGCACCGAACGAACTCGCGGCGGCGATGCTGATCTCGATCGCCGTGGTGTGGTGCGCCCCAGGGCTACGGACCTCGCGGCGTCTCCTCCTGACGCTTTTGCCCGCCGCCGCCATCCTTCTCACCGAGTCCCGGAGCGGACTATTCGGCGCCGCCATCCTCGGAGCTGTGCTCCTGGCTCGCGCGCTTCGCAAGTCCTCGCAGATCCTGTCCGTCGGCTTCCTGCTTGTCGCCGGCGTCGCGACGATCGCCGCCGCGACGCTGTACATCGGCGGCGCGCTCGAGGAGGAGACGGACACGTCGTTCGGCGGTCACGCCGCGAGCCTGCAGGAGGGGCTCGCTCAGCTTCTCGTGCATCCGCTCGGGATGGGGCTCGGAGTTGTCGGGCCCAGATCGTTGCAATTCGAGACGAACTATCACGTGGAGAGCTACTGGCTCCTCCTCGCTCTCGAAGCGGGGCCGCTGGTCCTGGCGATCTTCCTCATCCTGCTCGGCCTTCTGGCTAACCGCGCGGCACGATCCCGAAGCATCGTCGGGTTCCTCCCCGCGGCTGCCCTCAGCGGGACTCTGGTCTCCCAGATCGTCCTTCCGACGCTCCAGGAGAGCCCGGTGAGTTTCCTGCTGTGGGTCTGCGTCGGACTAGCGACCGTCGTGCAGGTACAGGAGAAGGCGGATCCCGCATTCACCCTCGGAGAACACTCCCCCACCTTCGAGCCTCGGCGGCGCAAAGCGCTCTCCGTACAGGGGAAGCCGCGATCGGTGTGACCGCCTCGTGCAAAGCTCGCGTGCGCGCACGTCGTCGTCCGAAAGAGAGAAGAGACCCGTGAAACTGTCCGTCGTCATCCCGACGATCGGCCGCCCCGAACTCGCGCGCGCTGTCCGAAGCGCCCTGGTGCAGACAACGCCGGTGCACGAAGTCATCGTCGCGGCCGACACCACGGACGATCTCACGCTGCCCGAGGACGATCGGGTGCGCGTGGTCCGCGTCGGGCCGGGAGCCGGAGGCAACGCAGGGCGTCAGCGCGGCATCCGCGAGGCGACCGGCGACCTGATCGGACTTCTCGACGACGACGACGAGTGGGCACCGACGAAGGTCGCCGTCCTGACGCGCCTCGCTTCCGAGACCGCGGGGCCCTGGATCGCCACGTCCCGCGTGCGTATGAAGCGTATGAACGGCTCCGAACTCATCCAGCCCGCCTTCCCCATCCGCCCGGGCGAGGATCTCCGCGCATATATGTTCGCGAAGCGGTCGCCGCGAAGCGGTCACGGGTTCGTCCAGGCTTCCACCCTGGTCTTCCCCCGAGAACTCGCCCTCGAGGTTCCCTTCGACGAGAATCTGAAGTTCCATCAGGACGTCTCGTGGCTGACCTCCGTGGCCTCAGCACACCCCGACTTGACGGTCCTCCAGTCGTGGGAGTCTCTCGCCAGCTACTACGCGACCGAGGGCTCCGTTTCGAAGCGGATCGCTCCGGAGGGCTCGGTCGCCTGGGCGCGCCGTTTCCTCGCCGACCAGCCGCGGCTGCTCGGCGACTTCATCCTCACCCAGTCCCTGGGCTTCGCCCGGCGGAGCGGATCGGTCGGTTCCATGATCCGAACCGCACTCGCCGGCATCCGTTTCGGGCGACCCGGTCCTGCGGCCATCGTGTATGCGATCGGCGCGACGGCCAAACAGACCCTTCAGAGCAAAGGCAAGTGAATGCGCCGCATCTATGTGCGAGGTACCGGCCAGGAAGACAACATCGGCGACGTCATCCTCCGGCGAGCCTTCTTCGACGAGCTGTCCCGCGCGGGCGAACTCCACATCCTCCTCGGCGACGCGAGCGCGGACTTCCTCGCGGCCCTCGATCTCCGGGACTCCGATGTCGTCTACCGCGACGTCGATGACTGGCGACGGTCCGCCTACCGGTCGGTGCTCCGGCGTGACACATGGTGGGTGGACAAGCCCGGCGAGCTCCTCCTCGAGGAGGACATCTACAAGGGTCAGCGACGGCTTCTCCCCCTCATCCTCGCCGTCCGCGCGCGGGGCGGTCGCGCTCTGCGCCTGGGCATCGGTCAGCGAAAGCCCAATTCTGCGGTGATCGAACGCTTCCGGCGTCTGTACCGCCTGTCCTCGATGGTGGCCTGGCGCGACGTCGACTCCCGGGAGCACTTCGGTATCGGCGAGGTCATGCCCGACTGGGGATTCCTCCCCGGCGCCGATTCCGGAACACAACCACGACGGCGTCTGGTCGTGTCCTACCGGGGTGACCGCCAGCCCCTATCCGCCGAGACGATCACCGCCATCCGCGACTTCGCCTCCCGCGAAGACCTCACCATGACCGTGATCACCCAAGTGGCGCGCGACTCCGCCCGCAGCAAGGAGCTCCACGCGCAACTCGGCGGCGAACTCGTCGACTGGGAGGTCGTCGCCGGCCACCGCGCGCAGGAGGACCGTCTTCGCGACATCTACCTCGAAACCGCCGTCGCGCTCAGCGACCGCCTGCACGTCCTGATCGTCGCGGCGGCCGAAGGTGCCGTCCCCGTTAACCTCATCGCCGAGCCGGACACCAAGGTAGCGCGACACTTCGACGCCATCGGCTACCACCGGATGACGGTGGCATCGGTGGACCGCAGTTCCGTAGAGATTCTCCACGACCTCGTCGCTCAGGCGGCGCGTACCAACGAGGTCATCGCTCAGGTGAGTGCCGCTCGCGCCCGGATCCGGGACGTGGCCCGCCGCGCTCTGGCGATCGCCTCTTGAGCTCGGGCCTCGGCCGTCGTGCCCTCGGGGGCGCCGGCGCGACTCTGTTGTGGCAAGGGATCCGGCTGGGACTGCTCGCCATCTCGATCGTCGTCCTGGCACGCCTTCTCGACCCTCGCGACTATGGCTATCTCGCGATGGTCACCGCCGTGATCGGTCTCGGCGAGCTCCTTCGCGACATGGGCCTGTCCATGGCGGCCGTCCAGGCCAAGACGCTTTCCTCCTCGGAGAAGAGCAATCTGTTCTGGCTCAACAGTGCGATCGGGCTCGTCCTCGCACTCGTGGTCTTCGCCAGCTCGTGGGGCATCGCCCTCATCTACGACGAGCCGGCGCTCGTCGCGATCACCCAGATGCTGTCGGTCACCTTCTTGCTGAACGGCGTCGCGGCGCAGTACAAGGCCCAGATCAACCGCGACATGAGGTTCATGACGCTGGGCGTCACCGAGGCGCTCCCCCAGGCGATCGCGCTGGTCCTCGCCGTCGTGCTAGCGGTGAACGGGTTCGGGTACTGGGCCCTCGTCGCGCAAGCACTGGCGGTGGCCGTTCTGGCGTTGGTGCTGGACATGATGCTGGCACGGTGGCATCCATCTCTCCCGTCTCGAAAGACCTCGATCCGGCGCTTCCTGCGGTTCGGCGGCGCGCTAGCGGGAACCCAGGGCATCGCGTACGCCGCGAAGAACATCGACACCGTCGTCCTCGGCGTCCTGTTCGGATCCAACGTCGTCGGCCTGTACAGCAGGGCCTTCCAGCTCGTCGTCCTGCCGTTGAACCAGCTCACCGCTCCGCTCTCTCGCGTGGCGGTGCCGGTTCTCTCGCGGATCCAGGAGGACCGCGCCCGGTTCATCGAGTACATCCGCACCGGCCAGCATTTCACCGTCACGCTGGCGACCGTCTTCTACGCGGCCCTCGTCGGCTTCGCGGAGCCGATCGTGCTCCTCGTCCTCGGGGATCGGTGGTTGGCCGTCGCGCCGATCCTGCAAGCCCTTGCGTTGGTGGGAGTGTTCCGTGCGCTGGGCCAGGTCCCCTACTGGATCTTCGTGTCGCTCGGCCTCACCGGCAAGCAGCTGAAGATCTACCTGGTCACGCAGCCGATCGTCGTCGTGTCAATCCTCGTCGGGGCCCCGTGGGGGCCCGTCGGCGTCGGCATCGGCGGTTCGGTCGGGTACTTCCTGTTCTGGATCATCCAGATGTGGTGGGCGGGGCGGACGTCGGGCCTACCGGCCTGGTCGCTCACGCGTTCGGGATTGCTGACCGTCCTCATCGCCGGGGTTCCGGTCGCTGCGGCCGGCTACGTCAGCACCGTCCTGTTCTCCGGCCCCCTCGCCCTCGCCATCGGCGTAGCCGTCGCCCTGTTGTGGGTTGCCGCCGTCAACTTCCTCCTCCCGGCCAACCGCCGGCGGCTGCGCACGGTCACGTCGCTGGTGCGCAAGCGCTGACGAGTTCGACGATCCGAAGAGACGTCGTCACGGCGTCGGGCGCTGGTACTCCTGCACATGCCGTCCGCTCGCGGCGCCGATCCAGCCGAGACCGCGGGTGATCTGCGCGGTGTCGCGCAACCGAAGCCCCTTGCCGGTCGCAAGCGCCAGGGCCGTCTTGGCCGTTCCGACCGCGATATGAACGACTGCGCGCACCGCCAGCTTCCACGGGGGCGTCGAGCGGAGGATCAAACGCCCCGAGACGTTGTTGATGCGGATGTAGCGGCGCATGATCCACCGGAACCGCAACCGATCCGGTGGGGCGAGTTCCGTCACCTCGGCGCACGGCGCCCAAGCGACTTTCGCGCCGGACGAGGCGATGAGCCGGGTGAAGAAGTCGGTGTCGCTTCCGCCCGTCGCGGAGAAGCTCTCGTCGAAACGCGGCGATCCCGCACGCCGGTAGGCCGCGAGCGACAGCAGGGTGTTGTTCGTGGCCGGAGTGCGGGAGGTCAGCCCCTCCGCCTCCGGTGAGCGCTGGATGTATCCGCCGCGCTCGATCCATCGGGGCGCCTCCGGCGGGAAGATCGTTCGCACCGGGCCGCAGACGATCTCCGCTTCGTACCGGTTCGCCACGTCGAGCAGCGCGTCCATCCACGCCACGGGGACGATCTCGTCATCGTCGACGAAGACGACGTGCGTGGCATCCGGGGGGAGGCGGTCCAGGCTCGCGTTGCGAGCGGCCGCGATTCCCGGCTTCGCCTCCACGACGTAGTCGACGTTCAGGCGACTCGCCCGCGCGACGTCTTCGGCTGATCCGTTCAGGTCGTTGTCGACGACGATGACGTGAAGATCGGGGGAGACGTCCATGGCCTCGATGGACGCCAACAGCGCCGCAAGGTCATCGGGCCGCTTGTAGCTGGCGATCGCGACAGCGATGCGGATCGGGGTGACGGACACGTCTGCTCCTCGGCGGTCGGGGGTTCGGCGCGAAAGACCCGCGGCCGGTCAGTCCGCGCTCAGTCGACGAAGCGCGTCCCGGTAGGCGCCGTTGACGCCCTCCCAGGTGTAGGACTCCCTCGCGCGACGCGCCACGTGCGTCGACGCCGCCTGCTGCTGCTCGGGTTCGGACATGAGCGCGCAGACCGCTTCGGCGATGGATGCAGCGTTCGGCTCGCAGAAGTGGGCGCCGTCGCCGAGCACCTCGCGGTTGTAGACGGTGGCCCGCGCCACGATCGGAGTACCCGTGGCCATCGCCTGGACGAGGGTCGGATTGGTGCCCCCCACGCTGTGCCCGTGGAAGTAGACGCCCGCGTGCTGCCAGAGGGCGAGGAGACGTGCATCGTCGCTGATGTGGCCCAAGGCGTGGACGTTCGGGTTCCGCTCCGCAAGAAGACGCGCCTGCTCGTCCAGAGGACCACCGTAGCCGGACGATCCCACGATGACGACGGGGTACTTCTCTGCGATCACCTCTGCGGCGTCGAGGAACTCGGGGATCGTATTCTCCGGGACGAACCGCGCCACCGCGAGTGCGTAGCCGCGATGCGTCAGCCCCGGCTCGACGGGGAGATCGGGCGGGACGTCTCCGCCGTAGGGGATGAACACGCCCTGACGGTGGAACTCCGTGTTCCATCGTCGCTCGATCTCGCGCGAATCGAAGACCAGGTCGTCGGCGAACCGGGCCGTCATCCGCGCACCCGTCTTGAAGATGAACTTCGCGAGACGGCCCCACTTCGCGCGATCCCACTCGATGCCGTCCACATTGACCAGCGTCTTGATGCCCCGCATCTTGAGCAGCGGCAGGAAGAAGCCGTTCGCGACGTTCATGACAAGCGCGACGTCGGGTTTCGTCCGGGCGGCGTGGATGCTCGCCGTGAGACCGTACGACAGGGTGCTGAGGGATTTGCTCTCGATGCCACGGGTGACCTCAGTCCGGACGCGCGTGTCCCGCTCCGGGTCATCGGTCTTCGTCGAGCCGGAACGACCGTAGACGGTGACGTTCCACCCCTCCCCAGCGAGGAAGGGAGCCAGCTTCCGCACCGCCGTCTCGAAACCGCCGTAGTAGCTCGGATAGCCACGCGTCCCGATGATTGCGACTGATGAAGCCATAGGCGTGCGTGCCCCCACTCGTCTGAAACGATTTCACCCCGATATCGGACTGATCCCCTCAGCTTATCGCTAGGAATCGGGACGAAATCGGCAGCGCTCGGGCGAGGCGCGACATTGCGCCGGAGCACACATCGTTCTCCGCGCCCGATACGCGCGCTATTCCGTGAAACCCGCGCGGAAGGCGTCGCACGACGCGTCGATCGAGACGGAAGTGTCGTTCGCCGTCGGGGTGTGACGCAAATCGAGCGGGCCGAGCGGGCCCGCCGGGAGCTGCACCGTGTAGGAGACCGTCCGATTCTCGTTCTGACCGAGCGTCACCATCCGACTCTCACCGGTGTTGTTGTTTTCCACCCCGCTGCGTGAGAGCGAAGGAATGTCGCCGCCCGAGGGATCCATCGCCGTGATCGTCGCGCCCGGCGGGGCGAAGAACAGGGCGTTGAGCATCATCGTGGTCTTCGGGAGCCCGTAATCGCTGTTGCGGAACCCGAGTGTGTACGCGTTGGTGATGTCATCGGTGATGTCGTTGTGCATGTTCATCGAGACGTTCACCGTGCGATCGGCCGCGTTGCAGGTGGCAGAGACCTCGGTGGTCAGGTGGTACTCGAGCTTGCCGATGGAGAAGTCGTTCAGGTAGATACCGAGCTGTGTGGACGCCGCATTGTCCGACCGCAGGCCACCGTCGAGACCGACCTCGGTCACGAGCGCCTGGGCCTGCTCGTCGGTGAACCAGAGATTGATGCGCTGCTCCTGAGCGCTGCGCGTCAGCTGATCGAACATCGCGATCGGGTTCCACTGTCCGCCCGCGAGGCGGGAGAACACCGTCGAAGACACCATCGCGAAGAACTCGTCCGACGAGCGCCCGTTGTCGCCGGCGTCGCCGAACCGCTGGTACGCGTCGCTCAGCAGCAGCTTGACGGCGTTGTCGGAAGTGATCTGCTCACCCGACGGGAGATCCACCGGCCCGAGGACCTCAAGCATGTGCGCGAGCACGACCGGGTCGATCGACATGACGCCGTCGAACTGCGACCCGTCGGTGCGGTCCCAGAGCGACTCGAAGAGGCGAGCGGTCGTGGGGAAGTCGGGAGTGAAGGTGTAGTCCTGCGAGTACCGCGTGAACGTGTCCGGGTAGAGCGCCAGGGCGCTCTCGGGCAGGTCGAGCGCCGAGCGCCCCGCCTGACCCGCAGCGTAGAACGCCATCGAGTCGGACTGCTCCTTGAGCTCGATGCGGCCGTTGTCCACGACCATCACGCTCGATGCAGCCGGGTTCCCACCGGTCGCGCGAATCTCGGCGTTGTTCTGGAACACGACCAAGTAGGTCTTGGGGCCGTCCCCGCCGGCCGCCGCGAGCAAGGACGGAAGGTACTTCTGGACAAGGGTCAGCGAGGGAGCCGCCTGATCGACGATCTGCGCGACCTGGTCGAGCGGTTCGGTCACGATGGGGAGCAGGTTCGTCCGGTCGATACCGTCGGTGACGACCTTGGCATCCGTGAACGCGCTGGTGATCTCCGGAAGAGCGCCCTCCGCCTGACGGAAAGGCTCGAGGTTGATGCCGCCCCCCTCGACGGCGAGGGAGGAGAAATCGGATGCTGAGAGCAGCGCGACCGTCGGCGGTAAGGCGCGGCCGGTCAGGTCCCGCGTCATCGCGGTGAGTTCCTGCACCGCCTCGGTGTTGTCATTCACGAAAGGAATGGACGAGGCGAGATCCCACAAGGGCCCCGATGACCCGGCATCCGCCCGTTCCGTCATCTGGAGCACTTCGCCCGAGACCTGATTGAGACCGTCGATGTCGCGGTTCGCCACGATCTGGGGGACGAACGACAGTTTCGTCTGCGCACCGAGCAGGTCGGTACGGACGACACCCGCCTGCTGCATGAACGCCAATGCCACAACACCGATCGCGCACGCGGCGAATCCAAGGGCGCCGAGCGTCCATCCGACGATCGCGCCCGCAACCCTGCCTCGACCGGACGAGACGGGTTCCGTGGATTCCTGACGACGGCGGCGGCGCGTCTGGTCCGCGTGCGCTTCCGTCATGCGGTGCCACCTTCGATCGGGGCGGTCGGGTCGGGGTTCGGGACGGACGGTTCCGTCGGTTCCGGCTCGGGGTCCGGCGTCGGTTCCGGCTGGGTGGGCTCCGGCGACGGCTCGGGGTCGGGAGAAGGAGCAGGCGGGGAGGGCTCCGGGGAGGGAGTGCCCGGGTCGGAGGGGTTGGAGTCCGGGTCGCGACCGTTGTCGGTCCCGCCGTTGGGCGTGGTGGGCCGGTTCGGCGTGGCCTCCCGTTCCGCCTCTTCCAGGGCGATGATGCGCGCGTTCTCGGCGCGCAACGCGTCCACCGCCACCGCGTACGCCGGCATGTCGGCGAGGCCGTCGCCACCGGCTTGCTGCGCGCTCACGATGCGCGCGGCAGCATTGGTGACCGCCGTGCGGAAGCTCGACCCTGCGGAGTCATTGGCTGAGACGAGTGTCGCCGCCTCGGATTGGATCCCCGTTCCCAGCGAACCCAGCGCCGTGCGGTAGTCGGACAGGGCCGTGACGACCGACGAACGCGCGTCGCGCGCCTCGGCGATGAGGGGCGGGAGGGTCTCCCGCGCCAGACGGACGTCGTCGATCGCCTGGCCGACATCGTCGAGCGACTTCTCGTCGATCGAGTCGCGCTGGTAGGCCGGGACAGAGACCGGGGTCGCCGCCTTGGCCTTCTCCGCCAGGATGACGCGCGCGTTCTCCGCCGTCGTCAGTGCGGCGCCGTCGACCCTTCCCTGGAGGGCGGCGAGGACAGGAGCGCTGGTCTCGGCGAGGGCGGCGGCTTCCGAGCTGGAGCCGGCATAGAGGTCGACGGCGGTCTCGAGGACCTTCGTCTCGTTGGCGAGCTCGGCTTCCCTCTCACGCAGGCTGACCATGGCATCGTCGGCGGGGTTGGCCGTCGCGCGCAGGACCACCGCGAACGACGCGGTTCCGACCAGCGCCACGACCGCCAGTGTCGCCACGGCGAAGCTGAGATAGTTGACGGGACCCGCCTTACGCCGACCGCCGAAAAGCGGACGCCTCCCCGCCTGCGCCAGATCGGGTGCGCGCCACGCGGTGTCGTCGATCCTCTCTGCGGAGCGGGAACCGACCATCGCCGACAGATCGGCCGACGATGACGACGGGGCCGTATCCCGTTCGCCGCCGCCGACAAGCGCGGCGAGGTCGGCGGAGGAGGTCGACGGCGCGGCTGCCGCCGGCCCGTCGCCGACGAGGGCCGCCAGACCGGAAGACGCGTTCGGAGACGGCGGACGCGGGGCACCCGCGACAAGCGACAGGTCCCCCGCCGACGAGATCGAGACGGCGGTCGGCGCACCGACCAGGTCAAGCAGGCCGGTCGACGTCGTGGGGGCGGTCGATCCCGCGGAGCCGACCCCGACGAGCTCTCGCAGCGCCGCAGAGCTGATCGAGGACGTCTGCTTTTCCGTTTCCGTGCTTTCGCGTTCCTCGGTCGACCCGAACAGCGTTCGCAGATCGTTCATGGCGTCTCCTCGGCACCATTTCCGGCGCCGTTCCACAGATGTCGTAGGGTAGTCGAGGGGGCGCCGTGACGGCGCGGATTGTTTCGGGAAAGAATAGCCCGAGAATCTGCGCAAGACAGCCGGGCACCCGATCACCTGCTTACTGGCGAATGGACGAGGCTTGGAACTGCGCGACTATCTCCGGATCCTTCACCGCAACTGGATCCTCATTCTTGCGATGACGATTCTCGGCGGGGCGGGAGCGTTCGGGTACTCGCTGCTGCAGACCCCGACCTATGAGGCGAGCAGCCAGCTCTACGTGTCCGTGCGATCAGATAGCTCGGGGATCAGCGAGCTGGCGCAGGGCACAACCTTCGCCCGCCAGGCCGTGGTCAGTTTCGTCGACGTCGTCGACAGTGCCGTCGTCCTGGACCGCGTGATCGACGATCTGAACCTCGACACGACCGCGCAGAAGCTGGCCGGATCCATTTCAGCTTCTTCGCCGCAGAATTCGGTGATCATCACCATTCGCGCCACGGCGGCAGATGCGGATACGGCCGCCGCCATCACAAACTCGGTGGGTACCAATTTTGCCGATGTCGTAGTCAATCGCCTCGAGAAGCCCGAGGGAGAGGCTGCCAGCCTCGTTCGCGTCGAGACGATCGCGCCGGCGCTCGTGCCGACCTCGCCCTCCTCGCCGCACACCCCGCTGAACGTCGCGCTCGGACTGATCGTTGGTTTGGCCGCCGGACTGGGCATCGCGGTGCTTCGCTCCGTTCTGGACACCCGCATCCACTCGCTGCACGACATCGAGGCGGCCACGGAGGCCCCGGTTCTCGGTGGCATCGCCCTGGACCCCGACGCGAAGAAGCGTCCGCTGATCGTTCACGCGGACCCGCGCAACCCCCGAGCCGAATCATTCCGAAGCCTCCGCACAAACCTCCAATTCGTGGACGTCGACGGCTCCTCCCGCTCCTTCGTGGTCTCGAGCGCCGGTCCCGGTGAAGGAAAGTCCACGACGACCGCCAACCTCGCCATCGCCCTCGCAGAGACCGGCGCCCGCGTCGTGCTTGTCGACGGCGACCTCCGCCTCCCTCGCGTGGCCGACTACATGGGTGTCGAAGGCGGCGTGGGTCTGACCGACGTCCTCATCGGCCGCGCCGAACTCGTCGACGTCCTCCAGCAGTGGGGAACGGGCAAGCTCTTCGTCCTGCCCTCGGGGCGGACGCCCCCCAACCCGTCCGAGATGCTCGGCAGCCAGGCTATGCAGCGGACGCTCGCGGCGCTCTCCGACGCCTTCGACTATGTGCTCGTCGACGCTCCCCCGCTGCTCCTGGTCACCGACGCGGCCGTCATCTCGCGCTTCACGAGTGGTGTGCTCATGGTCGCCGCGTCCGGAACGACGAAGAAGCCGCAGCTGACCGCTGCCGTTGAGAAGCTGCAGGCCATCGGCAGTCGTCTATTCGGCGTGATCGTGACGATGCTGCCGTCGAAGGGCCCCGACAGCTACGGCTACGGTGCCTACTCGTACAGTGCACCCGAGGAGACCTCTTCCCCGCGCGGGGGCGGCGATCGTCGTTCGCGGCGTGATCGAGCGGACGAGAAGTGACGTTCTCCATTCTGTCGGTCTGCACGGGCAACATCTGCCGGTCGCCCGTCGCCGAGCTGCTCCTCGCGCAGTCTTTGGCGCCGTTCGGCGACGTGCATGTCGCCAGCGCCGGTACCGGCGCCCTCGTCGGCAGCGGCGTGCCGGAGCAGGCACAGCGTCTGGCCGCCACGGAGGGGATCGACACCACCGCGCACCGGGCCCGACAGATCGACACCTCGATGATCCGCGAGGCCGACCTCATCGTGACGATGGCGCGCGATCACCGGCGCCTCGTCGTCGAGTCGCTGCCGGCCTCGATGCGACGCGCTTTCACCCTGCGGGAGCTCGCACGGATCGCGGATGCCATCGAGCCGCGTCTGCAGCAAGCGGTCGCTGACTCCGGAGCGTCCACACCGGAGGAGGGTATGCGCGCCGCCGTTGGACTCGCCGCTGCACTCCGCGGCACGGTGGAGCCCCCTGCGACTCCCGACGAGTTCGACATCGTGGATCCCTACCGCCGCTCAGACGAAACGTACGCACGGTCCTTCGAGGAACTGCGGCCCGCGGTGTACCAGGTCGCCGAATTCTTTGCGAAAGCCGCTCGCGCCGCCTCCGCCTGATTCGGTAATTCCGTCGAGCGACGCCGTGCTCGCGATCTAGCACGGCTGGAGTCTTTCATAGCCACCAGATAGAGTCGCTGATGGTCGCAGCGGGGGCCGCGCTCGAGAACAACCACAGGGGGCACGAATTGACGATGCCGGTGCGCGCGCGGATCGACTGGGTCGACCGCGCACGAGCACTCTCCATCCTGATGGTGGTTCTCCTTCACACACGGATCGAACTCGGCTTCCTCGGCGCGTCGTCGCCGACGATCGAGTTCATCGTGAACTTCGCCTCTACGATGCGGATGCCGCTGTTCTTCGCCGCGTCCGGGCTTTTCGCCGTCTCGTGGGTCGAACGCCGATCCTGGCAAGAGCTGTTCTCGCGGAAGCTCATCCTCCTGCTGTGGGTGTTCCTCATCTGGCAGCCCGTCGTCTTCGCATACAAGGTCGCGGAGATGCTCTTCCTTCCCGACCAACCGGACAACACCTTCGCGACGCAGTTCGCCAAGGTGGCGCTCTCCCCCTTCCGCCCCAACGGCGAAATGTGGTTCCTCTGGGCACTGGCGCTCTTCTTCGCCCTTGCGAAGCTGACCGCCCGGGCACCGATCTGGGTCCGCGTCGGCATTCCCGCGCTGTTCTCCGTGGCGTGGATGAGCGTCGCCTCGTCCGTGCCCGAGGGGTTCCTTCGCGTTATCGGTGACGGCTGGGAGGGCGCCCTTAAGTACTACGTCTTCTTTGCTGCCGGCGTGGCGTTCTCCGCACGGATCCTGCGCTTCTACACCGAGGCGCGCCTCACGACGCTTCTCGTATTTCTCGCCGCGTGGCTGACGGTGGGAGGTCTGACCTCCCTGGGGATCATCAACATGCATTTCCCCGGTGGGCGTTTCGCGCTCTGCGTCCTGGGCGTGGCCGGCGGGTTCGCCCTCGCCCGCCTCCTCCAGTGGGTACCGGGAATGTCGCGAATCGGCTCGAACACGCTACCGATCTACGTCGCGCACATCCCGATCATCGTCGCGTGCACGGTGCCGCTCTCTCTGCTGGGCGCCGCCCCCGCGATCAGGAACGCGGCGGGGCTGTCGATCCTGCTGCTGACCGCCGCGGCCGTCGCCGGCGCGTGGTGGTTGCATCGCGGGCTGGTCCGGACCCGCTCCGGGTCGCTCATGTACGCACCGCCCGCGCGCTTGATCGAGTGGGCCTCCCGTGCACGGGACGAGGCCCCGCAGCGCTCCTGATGCCGTCTCCGCGCCGGACGAGCCCGTGGGCTACCCGCGACCGGCGGATCCCCGGCGACCGGGCAAGCGCGCCTCCAGGCGCCTCCGAAGCCGACCGAGCGGCTTCTCGACGGCGATGTACATCACCTGCGCCGCCGCCAGAGTGACCACGAGGGAGAGCACATCGGCCAGAGGCGCGACCGGCACGATCGGGCCGAGGAGGTGCAGCACGAGTCGGTGCAGCAGGTAGACCGAGAAGGAGAGCACCCCGACGTGTGCGATCCACCGCTGGTTCAGGATGCGCCCGGTCGCGCCGCCGGGGTGGACGATAACGAGCCAGAAGAGAGGGATGAGAGCCAGATACATGGCGGAGTCGGCGATGGTGAGTCGGAACGGGTCAGGAGCGAACGCGGCGACGACGAAGACCAGACCGGCGATCGGTGCGGCGAGGTAACGCATCACGCGGTCCGAGAGTCCCAGCGGGGATCGATCGCCCAGAGCGGGATTCCAAAGGAGGGCCATCGCCGCCCCGGCGAGGAGACCATCAAACCGTGTGTCACTAGCGATGTAGAGACGATAGAAGTCCTGGGTCGTCGCCTCGAGGAAGACCCGCCACCCCACCGCGAGAACACATGCGGCCACCAGGATGTAGCCGATCCGGCGATAGTTCAACCGTCGCCGGAGCATCAGGATGAGTGCGGCAGGGAAGATCAGGTAGAAGTGCTCTTCGACGGCGAGCGACCAGAGCATGCTGGTCTCCGGCGGGAGCCCCGTGTGGACATCTCCGGTCGCGTTGTTCGCCCAGATCATGTAGTAGTTCGTGACATTAAGCAGCTCCGCCAGAACGCCCCACACATTCTGCGTCGACGGAAGCCACCCGACGAGCCCCACGATCACCGCGATGGCGATGGTGATGTACGCGGGCGGAAGGATTCTCACCGCACGGCGGAGATAGAACTTTCCGAGGGCGATTCGCCCCGCCCCGTCATATTCTCGTCGCAGCAGCGTCGTGATCAGATATCCGCTCAGAAAGAAGAAGATCGTCACGCCCACGTGCCCGGGCCAGGGGCCACCGAGAGTGAAGCCGTGGCCGATGAAGACGATCGCCACGGCGATGGCGCGGATCCCGTCCAGCGAGGGGATGGTGAAGGCGCCATGGACGCTCTTTGCGGGGCCGGCGGGCATACTGCTCCTCATTGTCGGTCTCGGCGACGACGCTATCGCGTTCCTCCCGGCATCCCGCATCGCACGGGTCGTCCGCTCGGCGAAGCTATGATCAGTCGAGGTTCATAGGGTGGGGGAAATCCGTGACGCTGCATTCGCGTTCTTCATGGAAAGCGGCGGGTTTCGGCTTTCTTGCGGTCGTTCTCGTCGTCCAAGGTGTCATCGACTGGCGTTCTTCGACGGAGGCTTTTCCGACGATCAGCATGCCCACGTTCGGTCAGGCCCCGGATAGAGAAGGCCACCGCCAGATCGACACGGTGCGCATCGACGTCGCCTACGACGACGGCACCACCCTGAGCGTCGAACCGGAGGATCTGTTCGAGCAGTTCCACTATTCGAGCGCCCGCTTCGCGATGACGAACCTCATCAAATCGGGCGAAGACCTCTCGGACGAGACACGGCAGTGGCTCGGAGCCCAGGCGGCACGCGTGGGTGAGGGCCGAACGGCACGGAGCGTCACCTTCACCTGGCAGCCGGTGGACCTGGACATCGTCGAGGTGTCGGCCGAACCTGTGGGCGAGCCCACCGTACGGAAGGTCGACCTATGAGGGATCGGGTCTCAGCGGCCATCGAGTGGATCTGCCGGGGTTACCGGCCCGCCCCACGGGCGTTCGCCGCGCTCCGGATCGTCTTCGCCCTGAAGGTCCTGCTGTTCTCCGGCGACCTGCTGTGGATCACCGAGGTTCCCGCGCAGTTCTTCTCTCCGCCGCCCGGACCGTTCGTGTTGCTGAGCGAGCAGCCCACCGCGGGCGCACTCATCGCGCTCACGGTCGTCCGAGCTCTCGTGGCGATCTGGCTCCTCGTCGGATGGAAAACGCTCTGGGCGTCCACGGTGATGACCGCCGTGCTGCTCTTCGCGGCCGGGCTGAGCTACTCCTACGGCAAGGTCGACCATTTCATCCTGTTCGATCTCACCCCTCTCGCGTGCGGTCTGGCCGGATGGGGTGCGGCATGGTCTCTCGACGCGCGACGACGCGCTCGGACGACGTCGGGCTACCCGCTCTTCCTTTTCGCCACCGTGGTCGGCTTCGCGATGTTCACCGCGGCCGTCCCGAAGGCGGCGGCGGGCTGGCTGGACCCGGCGCGCGAGGCGACGCGCTACTTCGTGGCCCGCGACGACGTAGCCGGGCCGATTCCGGGTCCGTTCGGCGAGTTCGCCCTGTCCATCGACAGCACCCTCTTCTGGAAGGCGCTGGACTGGGTCACCCTGTTCGCCGAGGGATGGCTCGTCTTCGCCGTCTTCCTGCCGGGACTGTTCCGTCTCGGCCTCATCCTCATCATCACGTTCCACGTGGGTGTCTTCCTTATGATGGGCATTGACTTCTTCGACAACCTCTACGCCTACGCCGCGTTCTTCTGCCTGCCGCTCAGCCGGTGGTTCCCGGAACGGAACCTGCTGCGCGCCCTCAGGCGTCGACGCCGAGAGCCGGCGGCGGCGACCTGAACATGTCGTGCAACGCGGCACGCGCCGCGTAATAGCCCGAGAGTCCGTGCACGCCCGTCGCCGGCGGCGTCGACGAGGAGGCCAGGTAGACCCCGCGGGTGGGGGTGCGCCACGGCACAGGGGAGAGGACTGGTCGTCTCACCATCTGCACCATCGAGAGCGCGCCGGACGAGATGTCGCCCCCGACGAAGTTCGGGCTCCAGGAGGGAAGGTCGTGCGCGGTGATCGCGTGCGACGCGAGGACGAGATCGCGGAACCCCGGAGCTTCTTCCTCGATCGCCGCGGTCACCTGCTGCGTCGGGTCGAAGTCGGATCCCCGCGGGACGTGGACGTACGCCCACAGCACGTGCTTGCCTACCGGCGCCCGACTGTCGTCGAGCACCGTCGGCTGGGCGACCAGGACGTAGGGGCGAGCGGGGATCCGTCCCGCTGCGACGTCGGCCTCCGCGCGGCGGATGCTCGAAGCGGTGCCGCCCAGGTGTACCGTCCCGGTGCGACGGGTCGCCTCGTTTAGCCACGGGACGGGTCCGTCGAGCGCGAAGTCGACCTTGGCGATGCCGTCGCCGTATCGGAACCGTTGAAGCGTACGGACGTAAGACGGCGGCAGTTCTGTTCCACCGATACGGGCGAGTGCCTGCGCCGACACGTCGAAGACACGGATCGGGGCCCGGACGTCGCGGGAGTCGGCCACGTCGACACCCGTCGCGATCCGTCCACCGTGGGCGAGGAAGTCGTCGCGCATCGCATCGATGATCGTCTGCGTGCCGCCACGCGGGACGGGCCATCCGCGGGCGTGTGCGTGCGCGGCGAGGACCAGGCCCGCGCCCCCGGATGCGAGGGAGGGTATCCGACCGATCGAATGAGCCATGACGCCGGTGAGCATGGCGGGAGCGACATCGTCGGCGAAACGCAGGCCGCCGAGGGTTGACCCCTGCTCGAGCACACGGAGACCGAAGCGGACCGCCGTGATCGGATCGTGCGGGACGCGGAGGAGCTGGGAGGCGGTGAAGTCGCTCAGCCCGTTCACGTGCGCGACCAGGGGGCCGAAGAGCCGACGCCACGCGGCGCCGTCCGCTCCGAGATGCTCCGCCGTGCGCGCGAGGTCGCGGTAGGCGACACCGGCCCGCCCGCCGCCGAGCGGGTGGGTGTACGAGATCTCCGGCACTGTGAAGGGGATGCGCTCCGAGAGCTGGAATGCGCGGAAGAAGGGTGACGCCAGACCCATGGGGTGCACGGCGGCGCCCACGTCATGGCGGAATCCCGGGAGCGTGAGTTCCATGGTGCGCGCGCCGCCGCCCAGCGTGTCGTTGCGCTCGAGGAGGACGACGTCGAGCCCCGCTCGCGCGAGCGTGACCGCGGCCGCGAGTCCGTTCGGCCCACTCCCCACCACTGCCGCATCGGCCATGCTGTCTCCCGTCAATCGTGAACTGCTCACTCCGTGCCGCGTGTGTTTCCGTGCACGAGTCATCCGGCGTTCCGCCGCCAGAACCGGAACCCCACGACCTCGCCCTCGAGCTGATACGACGACGCGACGAAGGGAGCGAGCCCCGTGAAGTTCGCCTTGTCGGGCGGGCATTCGATCGAGATTCCGCACGACTCGGGCGATTCGACGATGAGCGACGGGGGGAAGGAGGTCACGTCGGCCAGGTATTGAGCAGGAAGTCCGCCGTACCCCTGTTCCACGGGGAGCGAGTAGGTGATCGACGTGGGCGACAGTCGCTCGGATGCCGCGAGGATCCACGTTTCCGCTCCGTGCACGAGCACCCGGTCGTTCGGGGTCGTCTCCGCCACGACCCGATCGACGAGCTGCGCCTGATAGGACCCGGCGACGAACACCCCGGATCCCTTCGCGATGCGCGCCCACTGCAGAGCGCTCGACGACGAGCCCGCGAGGACGAGGAGTATCGCCCCGGCCACCACGATCGCCCGAGCGACTCTCCTCCCCCGCCGGCCGGACGACGCGGGCATCCGCGACGCGAGGGCAAGAAGGCACGCCACGAGGA
The DNA here is from genome assembly GCF_001424715.1 of Microbacterium sp. Leaf436. NCBI lineage: Bacteria > Bacillati > Actinomycetota > Actinomycetes > Micrococcales > Microbacteriaceae > Microbacterium > Microbacterium sp. Leaf436. The sequence continues at coordinate 151,470 of NZ_LMRB01000002.1, read as the reverse complement.
CGATGCCCGCGACCGCGAATCCGGCGATCGCGACGACGAGGTAGTGCGGGTAGGGCCGACCGGAAACCATCTGCGACAGCGCGTCCAGACCGCCCACGGCGAAGAACACCGCCAAGACGAACGTCGGCGTACCGTCGACGGCACCCTGTTTCCGCCCGAGGGCGAGCCACGCGCCCGCAAGAAGGAGGACGGCGACCACGACGGCGCCGGAGACGAGCAGTTGCGCGAGGGTGCCGAACGCGGAGAGACGGTCCGAGGTCGTCGTCCCACCCGAGTAGAACAGGTTGTACCGCAGGTACTGGTCGATGCCGGCTCGGAGCGCATCGCCGCTCCACAGCCACAGGGTGAGGGCCGCTCCCACGGCGGCGACAGCGGCGACGGCCGCGGCGACGAAGATCCACCGACGGCGCAGGACGACGACGCCGACCAACACGACGAGAACGAGTCCTACGACGTTGTTCATGCGGGTGAACAGCCCCACGGCCAGCGCGAGGCCGAGCACGAGACCCACCGACGCCGCTGCGCGGCTAGGCGCATCCAAACCGGACCGCAGCCCGAGATGGGCAGCCGCCGAGTAGGCGACGAGCTGGACGGGGAAGAGCCAGGTCTCCGTGAAGTTGCCTCCCTCGAAGACTCCGAGATAGGTGACCCCGACGACGAGGACCGCCGGTACGGCCGCGTACCCGATCAGTCGCGACCAGAGGACCCCTGCGACGGCGAGACCGGCGAACATCACGATGCCCTCGAGGATCGGAGCACCCACGATCCCCCCGCCGACTTGCCACGCAAGGGCCTCGATCGCTGCCAGCAACGGACCCTTGTGATCCCACGACTCGACATAGGGCATTCCTCCGCGCGACACCACCATCCCGGTGTAGAGGAAAACCCCCGAATCGCGGGTCAGGTGCCCACTGAGGATCATCGGGACGTACGCGAGAGCGCTGACGAGGAGAGCGGATGCCACGGCAGCGAGGCCGGAGCGGGGCAGGAACCGGGTCATGCGAGTGGTTCTTTCACGCCGATGACGTTCTTCTCCCGCCAGACACGGATGATGCGCCGGTCGCGCACATGGACGGCAAGGACGACCATTCCGGCGACAGCGACGCCGAGCCAGCCGCCGATCGAGTTCGCGATGACGTCGTTCACGGTTGAGAAACGCGCGGGCAGGACGAAGTACTGCACCATCTCGAGGGTTGCCGACAGCGCCGGGACGAGCGGCAGGGCCATCCACAGGAAGCGTGTCGGGAACACCAGCGCGAGGAAGAACCCGAGCGGGACGAACATCGCCACGTTCGCAGAGAACTCGAACCAGCGGTAACCGAACCAGGCCGGCACCCCGTTGCGGTGGAGAACCGAGAGGACCCGCTCAATCGCGGATTCATACCCCTGGTCGATGGGGGTGGGCGACAGCGTGGCCAGGAGTACCACCACCAGACACATCCCCAGTCCGGTAGCTGCGATGAACAGGCGCACGATCAGCCACGCACGGTCGCGACGGGCCGCGACGACCGCCGCGCACCGGCGATGTCGATGCGCCAGAGCTCCGCGAGCGCACGGCCCGCGAAACGAAGGAGACGGCGAGGAGGAAGGACCACGCGGGATCGTCCGGTCCCCCACATCGTGCCTTGGACCACCGTCCCGCGGCGAGGGATGCTCTCGACGGCGACATACCGGACGCGGAGTCGCTTACGCGCCTCCGCGATCGAGAAGTGCACGTGCGGGACAAGGGCATCGGAGGGTACCCCGTCCACCAGGCGCGTGAGTGTGTCCGGGTGGTACGCGCGCAGCGGGGTGTTCACATCGGGAACCGAACGGCCGCAGAGAAGGAGAACGGCGAAGCGCACGAGGGCGCTCAGACACCGACGAAACCAGGGGTCCGCGCGCCCGCGGCGCACGCCGTGGACGACGTCGGAGTCCACCCGGTCCAGGGCGACGGCGACGCGGACGATGTCGTCGCCGTAGAACTGTCCATCGCCGTCGACGTGCACGATCACGCCGGCGCCGCTTCGCAGACCCTGCGTATAGGCCGTCAGGGCGGTCGGGCCATGCCCGCGATTGACGGGGGAACGAACGACGTCGGCGAAGGCGGAACCCGCCTCGGCGGTGTGGTCTGTGGACGCGTCGTCTACGACGATGAGAGACACGGTCCGCCCCGCGACCGCGAAGGAGGCCTTGATCTCCGCAAGGAAGATCGGTAGCGCCTCAGCCTCGTTGAAGGCCGGTATCACGACCGCGACATGGTCTTGCGCCTGCACCCTGGCATCCCCACTTCTCTCCGGGTTGTTTTCACCCGGTATCTCCCCCGAACCTGTAGCGTATGACACTCGTGGGGCGCACCAGGAATCTTGGTCGCGCGGGCGCTCTGTCCGTGCGCTTCCTCATCGTGGGAGCGGTCAGCACTGGTATCGAGATCGCGGCCTTCAATCTGCTGCTGCTCGCGGGGGTCGGACCGGTGGCTGCGAAGGTGATCGCGTCACTCATCGCCCTCGTCAACGCGTACTTCGGCAACAGGGAGTGGGCGTTCCGCTCCCGCTCACGCACGGGAGCCGGTTCGCAGATGCTGCGTTTCCTCTTGGTCAACGCCCTCTGCACCGGAGCTGGCGCCGCGGGCGTCTGGGGTGGCGCTCGGGCGCTGGAGGCGATCTATGGAGAGACGGGGCCCGTGGGGTTGAACATCGTCAACCTCGTGTCGATCGCGTTCATCACCGTTTTGCGCTTCGCGCTCTACCACTTCGTCGTCTTCCCGCCCACCCGTCCGATTCCGGCCGCGGAACAGCCCTCGGGTAGGCTCGGCCCGTGAAGACCGCCCCCCGAGTCCTCGGAACACTGTCGCTGCTCGCCGCGCTCGCCTCCCTGGGCGTCCAGCTGATCGTGGTGGCGCGCCTCTGGGCGGTGTTCGTCGAGACGATCCCCCTAACCAGCACTCTGACTCTCGGTGCCGCCGGCGCTTTCCTCGGACTCGCTCTCGCGGTGGTGGCGGTCATCGTCCGCCGTGGCTTCGGCATCCTAGCCCCCATCGCGGGCCTCATGAACCTCGGGCTGCTCGCGGGTTACGCGTACGTCTTCGCCATCCTCTAAAACCGGGTCCCGGTGTGAGCGGAGGGCCGCCCACACGTATCGGGTCAGTTGCCGCAGGGCACCTCTACGACGGTCGACGTCACGGGGTTCACCATCGGGGTGTGAACAAGAGCAACGTCGTCGCCGTCGCCCGGGCTCCCCGCGAACTTGACGGCGAGCGTGTGGACCATCTGGGGCGGGTTCACCACCCACATGCGACCGACCGGGCGGCCGAGGTGCTCACCCGTGGTGATCGCCACATCGACGCCGTCGATCGCCGCGTTCACGAAGGTCGCACCGGACGGACCATAGAACTGCAGATCCGTGCCGATGGTTCCCTTGGCATAATGCGCGCCAGCGTTCACATAGCGCACGAGCCCGTTGGATGTCGCCTCGTCGAGGCCATTCTCGAAGGTCACGATGGTCGTGTACGTCGGGACCGCCGAGCAGCGGTCGACGAGCACCTCCGTACTCATGTTCGTGTAATAGCTGAGCTTTGCTTCGGTGAGGTCGTTGACGAACACACCGACCGTGGTCTTCTCGGCGTCGTCCGATACGGGCAGCGGCCCCGAGAGACGGGATCCGTCGAAGGCCGCCTCCGTGGCCTCGTCGAAGGAATGGAAGTAAACCCGGTTCTCATCGACTGCCTTGACGATCGCGGCGGCGAACGGGACGGGAGCGAAGTCCCCCGACGAGATCGCGTCGAAGATCTCCACCGCGGCCGAAGCGAAGAACAGGTCCTGGTTCTTGTTGTCGGGGTAGCGCGCGTAGACATCGCTCAGCAGGATCTTCACGGCGTCCGAGGACGTCAGCTTGTCGCCGGTCGCCAACGTGATGGGTCCGGTCGCTTTCAGGATGTACGACAGCGCGACGGGGTCGATGGATATGACGCCGTCCACCGACGTGCCGAATCGCTCCGTCCAGTACGCCTGAGCGAGATTCGCCGACAGGGTGAAATCAGGTGTCGACGTCATATCCTGCGACCAACGACCGATCTTGTCGTCGAAAAGGGTGACGACCTGCGGGTCGAGCGGAAGAATCGGCGTGGCGCGCTCGTTCGCGAAGTCGGAACTCGACGCCTGCTGGACGATGTCCATCTTCCCGTTCTCGAGTCGGAGTTCGACGACCGACGCGGGGATACCACCGGTTCCGCGCGCTTCCGCGTTGTTCTGCACGAGGAGCAGGTAATTCTTCGGCCCGTCCTGACCCATCATCGACGGCACGTGGGGCAGAAGCGCGTTCGCTCGTGAAAGGGGGGGCTGCAGGGCCCCCACGGCACCGGTCAGCTGCGACAACGGGCCGCGCAGCATTCCCGGGGTGTCACTCAGATCCACGCCGGACAGGGCGTCCGCGGCACGCTCGCCCGAGGCGGCCGCTTGCGACACCGGGCCGGCGAGCTGTGAGATCGCAGCGATGTCGAAGGCCCCGCCGTTTGGCCGCAGCAACGCGGGATCCACGTCGATCAGCGCAGGCAGCACCCCCTGTGCCAGTTCGTCCACGGCCACGGTCGACTCCCGCACGGCGTGCAGCGACGGCCCGATGAACGGGGCCTGCTCGGCGATCCACCAGAGCGGGGTGTCGGCGGCACCCCGCGCGGCGGCGGCGTGCCCTTGCAACTCAGTCATGGACGCAGCGAGGTCGGAACGGTCATCCGAATCGAACTGGTCCTGCATCTTCGACACGACAGGCACGGCCGCTCGCAGTTCCTTCTGCGCGACAAAACCGCCTATCGCCACCGCGGCAGCGAGCGCCACAAGGATGGCGCTCAGAGCACCGAGGGAGATCCAGGCGATCGTGCGAGGTCGAAGGCGACGGGTGGGCTTACGTGACATTTTCATCCGATCACGCCGCGAGTCGGTCATCCGGCGTCGGGCGCGACGGGCACCTGCCGCGCGATCGGTATGCTACCTGAGTCGGTTCAAAGCATTCCGGGAATGAGCGAGTCCAGCGCCCACGGACCCTTTTCCCGCTGACGGAACGGGGGACGCGACGAGATGACGTTCGCTCTCCTCTCCCCGCGACGGGCTCCCTTTCTCGGGAACATCCCAGATTTCCCTTTCGATAGCGGGGATACTTCACAGGGGGCGCAACAGGGAGCGTCGCGCGGCTCTCAGTGTTCAGCCCGTATGAACGATCGGTTCCGGTGCGACGTTTCAGCCTCCGTCCTCGCCCGCTTCGCCAAAGGACTCGCTGAATAATGGGATTTCTTCACAAGATCGTCGGCGAACAGCGCGAGCGGCTGAGTAGCGCCGGCAGCGACCGCTGGAGGATCGTCAGCGCTCAGCTCGCCGGCAAGGTCGGCCCGATGGCGGCGCGCGGCGCGCTTCTGCGTCCACGCCTCGGGACGGCACGCGGCCTTCCCCTGATCGGCCGCGGGGTTCGTGTGCGCAACCCCCACCTCGTGCACGTCGGCTCGGACCTCATCGTCGAGGACTTCGCCGAGATCCAAGGGCTCAGCCGCGACGGAATCCGGCTCGGTGACCGCGTCTCGATCGGCACGGGCACGCTGATCCGTCCCAGCAGCTACTACTCACGCGCCATCGGCGTAGGGCTCGTCATGGGCGATGGGAGCAGTCTTTCCCCCGGTTGCTACATCGGGTGCTCGGGAGGGGTGATCATCGGCGAGAAGACGATGCTCGGTCCCGGCGTCCGGGTCTTCGCCGAAGACCACGTGATGAGCGACCCGTCGCTCGATGTGAAGTCGCAGGGCGTGGAATGGGCTCCGATCACCATCGGTTCGGGCTGCTGGATCGCCAGCGGCGTGACCATCACGTCGGGCGTGACGATCGGCGACGGCGCTGTCGTGGCCGCCGGGGCCGTCGTGACCCGCGACGTTCCACCCGGGGCCGTTTTCGGTGGCATCCCCGCCCGGGAGCTCAAGAGCCGGAGCAGCCAGTGAGTCGCGGTCGCGCAATCGTGGTTCACCCGTCCGACGAGATGTACGGCGCCGATCGGGTTCTCCTCGAGGTGCTGCGCACCGTCCCCGACGATCTGGATCTCGAGGTCTGGCTGCCGACCGACATCGACTATCCCGAGCGCGAGCTCTCGCGGACGCTCGAGGAACATGGCATCCAGGTGCGACATCTCCCGCTCCCGATCATGCGTCGCGCATACCTCCGCCCGACTCGCCTGCTCGGCCTGGCCGGACGGGCGGTGAGCACCGGGCTCCGCCTGCTCGCCGCACGCCCCTCACTGGTCTACGTCAACACCGCGGCCTCTGCGCTGGTGGCGCCGCCGGCACGCCTCGCCGGTGCGCGGGTGGTGCTGCACCTGCACGAGCACATCGACGCCCGTTCCCGCTCCGTCATCCCGTTCCTGCGCTACGCGCACCACATCATCGCCGTCAGCTCCGCTGTCGCGCGGGCGCTGCCCTCCCACCTTCGTGGACGAACGACCGTCGTGCACAACGGCTTCGACACGGCACCGCCGACCGATCTCCCGCCGTTCACGGGTGGCATCCGCGTGGTCATCGCAAGCCGATGGAACGCGTGGAAGGGACACCGTGTGTTCCTCGACGCATTCAGCCGCATGAAGCGCACAGATATGACGCTCGAGATCCTCGGTGACGCCCCGCCCATCGGGGAGGCTGTCGACGTGCCCGAGCTCGTCAGGGAGTCTCCGCGGCGCTCGCAGATCACCGTTGTCGGTCGGACGGCCGATGTGCGCTCGCACCTCGACGCCGCACACGTCGTGGTCGTCCCGAGTGTGCTGCCCGACCCCCTGCCGACCATCGCGATCGAGGCGCTCGGGGCAGGGCGCGCGTTGCTGGTGAGCGACGCCGGCGGTCTCCGCGAGATCGTGGGAGAGAGCCCCTTGCTGGTGACACCGGGCGATGCCCAGGCCTGGGCGGACGCCCTCGACGCTCTCGACGAGACGAATATCCGAGTCGCCGCCGCGGCAGCCCGCGAGCGGTTCGAACGACTCTTCGCTCGCGACACGTTCGACCGCCGTATTCGTGCGGAACTCTGGGATCTGGTCCCCCGCTCATGACCTTCTCCCCCGCCCTCGCCTACGCCCGCCCGAGCCTCAGCGCTCGGACGCGACTCATCACGCTCATCCTCATCGGCGCGGTCGTGGTGAGCTCGTTCCTCGGACGCTACGACGCCGAGATCGTCGGGTTCCGCGTACGCGTGGAGCAGGTCGTTCCGCTGGCGCTCGCGGCGTGGATGCTGGTGCACCCGATGCTGCGCGGAGCGTTCCTCCGCGCACTCCGTCACCCCGTGCCGCTCGTGTACGCCGCGTTCGTGGCGTGGAACGTCGTGACGACGCTCGTGTTCTCGCCGAGCCTGACGTGGAGCGCGTCGATCCTCATCTGGCTCGTCATCGACCTGCTGCTGCTCGTCTCGATGATGGCTCTCGCCGAAGGCGCGGACCTCGCGGCACGTCTCGGACGCATCTCGGTGGCACCGTGGGCTCTCGTCGGCTTCGCCGCCTACGTCGTCGCCAACGTCACCCGCGGGCAGATCGCCCTCGGCACCGACTTCGACTGGTTGTACGAGGTCTACGTCTCGCGCCTGACGGCCATCGAGGCGAACATCTACGCCTCGATTCTGATCTTCTGGACCCTGCTGACGATCACCCGACGCGGGATCGGCCGGTGGGAGACCGCGGCCATCGCGATCGCCGTGCCGCTCGGCCTCGTCGCCTCGCAGACGCGCACCGCGGTGTTCAGCCTGGTGCTGGGTCTGGGCGTCTTCGTCCTGTTCACGGTGTTCTCGCTCCGCTCCGCCTGGCGCGAGCGCCTCACCCGCGTGCTCCCGGCCGGGGTGCTGGTCGTGACGCTGGTCGTCACGTACGGCATCATCGCGGCCCTCGGCGGCACCGAGCCCGCCGACCGCACTCTGCCTCCGTCGGCGAGCCCCACGGCATCCGTCTCCGCGACGCCGGTCGACGAGGTGACCCCCTCTCCCGCGCCCACGCGCGAACCCGACCCCACGAACCCCGAACAGCAGAACAAGATCGGCGACGTCGACTTCCAGGGCGGCACGATCGGCTTCCGCCTCGAGGTCGCCCGCCTCGCGGCGCAGGAGATGCACGGCGTCAACCTGTGGTTCGGCAACGGCACGAACACCTTCGGGCTGCGGCACGAGCAGCCGGGCACCCCGGGCATCAGCGGGCACATCATCATGCTGCCCGTGCAGGTGCTCTACGACGGCGGGATCGTGGGCCTGGGCCTGCTCGTGGCCCTCTTCGTGACCGTGTTCGTCTGCGTCCCCCGCGAACGCAAACCCGTGGCCGCGGGCCTTTTGGCGTCGTACCTGCTGTCGGCGACGCTCACGAGCATGTTCTGGTTCGCGATCACCTGGATCCTCATCGCGGTGATCCTGCGCCCCCTCGGTGACGACGAGCGCAACGACTCACGTGACAGTGGACGCGGAGACGCGCGCGAACCCGGCCGTGTCTTCGGCCGCGCCTGAGGCGCCGCGGCCCCACCGGGCCCGCAGCGTCGCCCTGCTGACGGCCGTGTCGGCGCTGTCGGCGATCTCGCCCCTCATCGCCCTCCCGCTCATCACGCGCGCCGCCGGCCCCACCGGCTTCGCTGAGATCGCCATCGGGCAGGCCCTGGGAACGCTCGCGGCCACCCTCATCACCTTCGGGTGGGCCGTGCGCGGCCCGGTCGAGGCGGCGCGGTCCGCGCACCCCTCGCGGGTCTTCCGCGCGAGCATCGTCGTGCGCGGGGCGAACAGCCTCGTCGTTCTGCCCCTCGTCGCCGTCGTCGCCGCCCTGGCCAGCCACGCCGACGATCACGCGCTCGCGATCGTCTCGGCGCTGGCGTTCTCGCTGCAGGGTCTGTCGCTCAGCTGGTACGCCGTCGGGGTCGGTCGACCGCTCCTGGCGCTCGTGTTCGACGCGGTCCCCCGGATCGTGCTCAACCTCGCCGGAGCGATCGCGGCGCTGGCCACCGGCATCCCTCTGCTCTACCCGGCGGTGCTGCTCGTCGGCACGCTCGCGGCGTTCCTCGTCGCCACGTGGCTCATCGGACTGCGTGAACGCTTCTCGACGCGTGCGGCGATCGCCGACGCGCGAGCGGCCTACCGTGGGGGCTGGCGCACGGCGTTGGCCGCCGGGCTGCTGACGTTCTCTGAGACGGCGCCCCTCTCGACGCTCGGTATCGCCGGCGCGCCCGCGGCCATCGGTTTCGCCCCCTTCGACCGCGTGCTGAAGTACGGCTACATCGGCGTCTACATGATCACCGGCTCGTTCCAGGGGTGGGTCTCGTCGGCCACCGGCGAGGCGGGGCTCCGCCGCATGCGCCGCGCCGTCGGCCTGCACGCCCTGCTCGCGATCGCGCTCGGCGCCGGCTTCGCCCTCGTCGTCCCGTGGGCCACGCCCATCGTGCTGGGCCCGGGATTCGAGATCTCGTCACTCACCGCCCTCTTCGGCGGGATCGCGTTGGCGGCGATGACGATCGCCACGGCGCTCGGCATGTGCGTCGTGCTGCCCGCGGGGCGCGACGGCGCCTACCTCGCCGCGGTGTGCGTCGGCGCGGTGCTGATCGTGCCCGCGGTGCTCATCGGCGCATCGACGCTCGGCGTCGCGGGCGCGGCCGCGGGTGTCGCTGCGGTGCAGCTCGCCGTGCTGGGTGCGCTGTCGGTCACCGCCGTACCGGTGCTCCGCGGACGCTGAGCCCTCAGGCCAGCAGGTAGCCGGCGACCGAGAGCGCGACCCAGACCATCGGGAAGACGAGGCTCAGCAGCAGCGGCCCCCAGAAGCGCAGCGAGAGCCCCACGAAGACGGATGCCGCGATGCCGAGGCCCACGAACAGCGCGGTCGGCATGCCCGACACGGTGCCCGAGAAGACGAGCGGGATGACCGCGAATGCGAGAGCAGACACGACGCCGGCCACCACGCGAGCGATGGTCGGGGTGAAGCGCGTCGACGCATAGCTCAGAGCCGCCGGGAAGACGAAGCCGATGGCGAAGAAGGCCAGCATGGCGGTGACGACGAACGGCGCCACGACACCCAGCAGCAGCCACCGCGGCGACAGCGCCGCGAACGCCGGCCACCCGAGGGACCCCGCCGCGATGCCGGCGACGAAGGGCAGAATCGCGCCGAGCACGAGTGCCCAGAGAACGTCGAGGCCCCGCAGCGAGAAGAATCCGGCGGGCCGCGTGCGGGCCATCAGCCCGAGGCCGGTCCCCCCGACGACGACGGATGCCAGCACACTGCCGACGCTGCGACCCGCGGCTCCGTTGAAGGCGACGCCGGCCAACAGCCCGACGACGATGGCGACGACGAGCGCCGCGGCGGCGGCCACCAGGGGCTTCCAGGTACCGAAGAACCCGGTTGCCGGGTGTCGAGCCGGGCGATCGTTCGAGGCACGCGGGCGGTCGGCGGGACGGTCGGACGCGCCACGGTCATCGTGGCCGACGCTCAGCGAGGGCTCGGAAAGGGCGGTGTCGACCTCCGCCCGCGCCTCGCGACGGGAGCGTCGGCTCGGCTCGAAGGGGGTGTCACTCACCCGTTCAGCTTACGGGTTTCACCCGCGCGGCCCGATTCGCGGAGCGCACGGCCTCGCCTCGTAGTGTCCGCCATCACGCAGAACGGGTGGGTGCATGGCATCCGGAGTCCGTGACAGCTGCGACGATGCCTCGCGCAGGAACGACAAAGGCCGGGCCCGAAGGCCCGGCCTGTGCCGAGTGAAGTCGAAAGAGACTTACTTGACGATCTTGGTCACCGTACCGGCGCCGACGGTGCGGCCACCCTCACGGATCGCGTAGCCGAGGCCCTCTTCCATGGCGATCGGCTGGATGAGCTCGACCGACATTTCGGTGGTGTCACCGGGCATGACCATCTCGGTGCCCTCGGGCAGCGTGATGACGCCGGTCACGTCGGTGGTGCGGAAGTAGAACTGCGGGCGGTAGTTCGTGAAGAACGGGTTGTGGCGGCCGCCCTCTTCCTTGGACAGGATGTACGCCGTGCCCTCGAAGTTGGTGTGCGGGGTGACCGAACCGGGCTTCACGATGACCTGGCCACGCTCGACGTCGTCACGCTTGGTGCCGCGGAGGAGCAGACCACAGTTCTCGCCGGCCCAGGCCTCGTCGAGCTGCTTGTGGAACATCTCGATACCCGTGACCGTGGTCTTCTGCGTCGGGCGGATGCCGACGATCTCGATCTCGGAGTTGATCGCGAGGGTACCGCGCTCGGCGCGACCCGTGACGACCGTGCCACGGCCCGTGATGGTGAAGACGTCCTCGATGGGCATGAGGAACGGCTTGTCCTTGTCACGCACCGGGTCGGGGATCGACTCGTCGACGGCTTCCATGAGCTCGACGATGGCGTTGACCCACTGCTCGTCGCCCTCGAGAGCCTTGAGGCCCGAGACGCGGACGACGGGGGCGTTGTCGCCGTCGAAGTCCTGCGACGAGAGGAGCTCGCGAACCTCAAGCTCGACGAGCTCCAGGATCTCCTCGTCGTCGACCATGTCCGACTTGTTCAGCGCGACGAGCAGGTAGGGAACGCCGACCTGCTTGGCGAGCAGCACGTGCTCACGCGTCTGAGCCATCGGGCCGTCGGTGGCGGCGACCACGAGGATCGCGCCGTCCATCTGCGCGGCACCGGTGATCATGTTCTTGATGTAGTCGGCGTGGCCGGGCGCGTCGACGTGCGCGTAGTGGCGCTTGGGGGTCTCGTACTCGACGTGCGAGATGTTGATCGTGATACCACGCTGACGCTCTTCCGGCGCCGAGTCGATCGACGCGAAGTCACGCTGAACGTTGGTGGCCGACGGGAACTTGTCGGCGAGCACCTTCGAGATGGCAGCGGTGAGCGTGGTCTTGCCGTGGTCGACGTGACCGATCGTTCCGATGTTCACGTGCGGCTTGGTCCGCTCGAACTTGGCCTTAGCCACTGGGTCCTCCTCAGGACGTTGGTTGCGAGGTCTCGGGCACTGGATTGCGACCGGTTCTTCGCGGGGGTTGTTCTCAGATTACTAGAGAGTCGGTATTCAGTTTGAGTGGATGCCGGGAACCCGTGCCGAAGCAGGGGCTCCCGGCATCCGCGAGGGAGGTGTTACTCGCCCTTGTTCTTCTGGACGATCTCGTCAGCAACGGCGCGAGGAACCTCGGCGTAGCTGTCGAACTCCATCGAGTACACGGCACGGCCCGAGGTCTTCGAGCGCAGGTCGCCGATGTAGCCGAACATCTCGGACAGCGGAACGAGCGCCCGCACGACCTTGACGCCCTGGGCATCTTCCATCGACTGGATCTGTCCGCGACGCGAGTTGAGGTCACCGATGACGTCGCCCATGTACTCCTCGGGAGTACGCACCTCGACCGACATGAGCGGCTCGAGGATGACGGGGTTGGCCTTGCGGATCGCTTCCTTGAAGCCCATGGAGCCGGCGATCTTGAACGCCATCTCCGAGGAGTCGACGTCGTGCGACGCGCCATCGAGCAGGATCGCCTTGACACCCACCATGGGGTAGCCGGCGAGAACGCCGACGTTCATGGCGTCCTGGAAGCCCTGGTCGGTGGGTCCGATGTACTCGCGGGGGATACGACCACCGCTGACCTTGTTCTCGAACTCGTAGATCTTCTCGGCCGTGACCTCGAGGGGCTCGAGCGCGAACTGGATCTTGGCGAACTGACCCGAACCACCGGTCTGCTTCTTGTGCGTGTAGTCGTGACGCTCGACGGTCTTCTTGATCGTCTCGCGGTACGCGACCTGCGGCTTGCCGACGTTGGCCTCGACCTTGAACTCGCGCTTCATGCGGTCCACGAGGATGTCGAGGTGCAGCTCGCCCATGCCCTTGATGACCGTCTGGCCGGTGTCGTTGTTCTGCTCGACACGGAACGTGGGGTCTTCTTCGGCGAGCTTCTGGATCGCGAGACCCAGCTTCTCCTGGTCGGCCTTGGTCTTCGGCTCGATCGCGACCTCGATGACGGGCTCGGGGAACGTCATCGACTCGAGGACGACCTGGTTCTGCGCGTCGCAGAGGGTGTCGCCGGTCGTGGTGTCCTTGAGGCCGATGACCGCGTAGATGTGGCCGGCGGTGACCGAGGGAACCGGGTTCTCCTTGTTGGCGTACATCTGGAAGATCTTCCCGATGCGCTCCTTCTTGGACTTCGTCGAGTTGACGATCTGCGCGCCCGAGTCGAGGTGACCGGAGTACACGCGGATGTAGGTCAGACGACCGAAGAAGGGGTGCGTGACGATCTTGAACGCCAGCGCGGTGAAGGGCTCTTCACGATCGGCGTGCCGCTCGATGATCGTCTCTTCGTTCTTCGGGTCGTGCGCCTCGATGGCCGGCACGTCGAGGGGCGACGGCAGGTAGTCGATGACGGCGTCCAGCATGGGCTGCACACCGCGGTTCTTGAACGCCGAGCCGCAGAGCACCGGGTAGATCTCGGAGTTGACCGTCAGCTTGCGGATCGCGGCCTTGATCTCGGCGACGGTGAGCTCTTCGCCACCGAAGTGCTTCTCGAGGAGCTCTTCGTCGGTCTCGGCGACGGTCTCGAGGAGCTCTTCGCGGTACTTCGCGACGACGTCGGCCATGTCGGCCGGGATCTCCTGGATGTCGTACTTGGCGCCCATGGTGACATCACCCTTGGCGTCGCCCGCCCAGACGAGTGCGCGCATCTCGACGAGGTCGACGACACCGATGAAGTCGTTCTCGACGCCGATGGGCAGCTGGATGACCAGCGGCTTCGCCTTGAGCTTGTTGATGATGGTGTCGACGGTGAAGTAGAAGTCCGCGCCGAGCTTGTCCATCTTGTTGACGAAGCAGATGCGGGGGACGTTGTACTTGTCGGCCTGACGCCACACGGTCTCCGACTGGGGCTCGACGCCCTCTTTGCCGTCGAAGACGGCGACGGCGCCATCGAGCACGCGGAGCGAACGCTCCACCTCGACGGTGAAGTCGACGTGCCCGGGGGTGTCGATGATGTTGATCTGGTTCTTGTCCCAGAAGCACGTCACAGCAGCGGAGGTGATCGTGATGCCACGCTCCTGCTCCTGCTCCATCCAGTCGGTCGTCGAAGCGCCGTCGTGCGTCTCGCCGATCTTGTGGTTGGTTCCCGTGTAGTACAGGATGCGCTCGGTCGTCGTCGTCTTGCCGGCATCGATGTGCGCCATGATGCCGATGTTGCGGACCTTGGTGAGGTCGGTGAGCACGTCTTGTGCCACGGGGTGTCCTTACGTGTGGTGGCGGATGTCGTGGGTTCTTCGACGGGCTCGCGGGCCGGGTCGGCCGCCCGAGCCCGTCGAAGAAGGAGCTGTTACCAGCGGTAGTGCGCGAAGGCGCGGTTCGACTCGGCCATCTTGTGGGTGTCTTCGCGGCGCTTGACCGCGGCACCGAGGCCGTTCGAGGCGTCGAGGATCTCGTTCTGCAGACGCTCGGTCATCGTCTTCTCACGACGACCCTTCGCGTAGCTCACGAGCCAGCGCAGCGCGAGGGTGTTCGCGCGGTGCGGCTTGACTTCGACGGGCACCTGGTAGGTCGAGCCACCGACGCGGCGGCTCTTGACCTCGAGGGTGGGACGGACGTTGTCGAGCGCCTTCTTCAGCGTGGCGACGGCGTCCTGGCTGTTCTTCGCCTCGACACCCTTGAGGGCGGTGTAGACGATCGACTCTGCGATCGACTTCTTACCGTCGACGAGGATCTTGTTGACCAGCTGGCTGACGATCGGAGCACCGTAGACCGGGTCGTTGACGACCGGACGCTTGGTGACGGGACCTTTACGAGGCATCTGACTCAGCCCTTCTTCGCACCGTAGCGGCTGCGAGCCTGCTTACGGTTTTTGACGGCCTGGGTGTCGAGTGCACCGCGGACGATCTTGTAACGGACACCGGGGAGGTCCTTGACGCGACCGCCGCGGACGAGCACGAGCGAGTGCTCCTGCAGGTTGTGGCCCTCGCCGGGGATGTAGGCGGTGACCTCGGTGCCGTTGCGCAGCTTCACGCGGGCGACCTTGCGCATGGCCGAGTTCGGCTTCTTGGGGGTCGTCGTGTACACGCGGGTGCACACGCCGGCCTGCTGGGGGTTCGACTTCAGCGCGGGAGCCTTGGTCTTTGTGACCTTCGGCGAGCGGCCCTTGCGAACCAACTGCTGAATGGTTGGCACGTTCTCTCCTTGATTGTGCTGCGCGGTTCCTTGCGGTTCTGCGCAGGGTGCTGCACGGTGACAGCGTCGTGTCTCCCCCGAAACGTCGTGGATCTTGCGATTCGTGACGTGTCGGGCTCACGTGGAATCCGCCACGCGCCAGAATGATCGGACGCGGTCGTGGTGGATATGCCGTGGGGGTGACCTGTTCGCAGGCCAATCCCTGAGATGGTGCGAGCGTTGATCCGAACGACCTGCCCGGAGGCATGACGCACGGCGCGCGTGAACGCACACCCGGCCAATGATACGCGCTCCCCGGGAGCGGGGCAAACGTGTGCGGCCCCTCGGGCTGGGAGTGTGCCGGGTGCCGGTCACTCAGCCGAGCAGCAGCACCGCGGCGGCGACCGCGACACCCAGCAGCACGACGATCACGCCCGCGAGGACCAGTGCACGGAGCGCACCGCGACGACCCGTGCGGCGACGGCTGGCGGGGACGTCGGTCTCGGAACGGACCGCGGATGCCGATGGGCGGCGTTCCACCCGCACCGGTTCGTCCGTGCGCGGGGCGTAGGCCTGCTGCTCCCCCGCGATCGGGATGTGCGCGGCGCGGACCGTGCCGGGCACCTCTCGGTCGGGCGCGACTCGGTCGGGCGCGATGCGAGCGGGCGCCTCGCGATCGGGTGCCTCGCGGTCGGGTGCCGCGGCGCCGCCTGCCGCGCCGTCGGCCGCGCGCGCCGCGCGGCGACGAGCGCCCGAGGCGGTCTGGTCGTCGAGGTCGGGAGCGGGTGGCGTCGTGGGGGACACGCCGTCGGGAATGGCAGAACGTGCTCGCACGCCGGGCGCGGTGGTGTCGTCGAGGTCGGGGTCGGGCGCGACGTGTCTGCGGCGGGTCGCCTCGTCGACGTCGGGGGTCGGGGCGGGGGTCGCGGCCGGGGCCGGGCGACGGCGCGTGACCTCATCGACATCGGGAGCGGGCGCCGGGCGACGCCGCGTCACCTCATCGACGTCGGGGACCGACGCGGGACGGCGACGAGTCACCTCGTCGACATCGGGCACCGGCGCCGCGCGACGCCGTGTCACCTCATCGACGTCGGGGATCGACGCGAGCGGGCGGCGCGGAGCGGTGGTGGTGAAGGCGTCCGCCGGGTCATCGGCATCCGAGGAGTCGACATCCGAAGCCGCCGCACCCGGGTCGATGCGCGCGCTTCGCGATACGACCGTGTCGTCGTCGGGGAGGGCGGGAGCCGACCGGAGCGTGTCATCGTCGACCTCGGGTCGCGTCGAACGCACCGTGTCGTCGTGGGCGAGGCGACCCGACACCACGGTGTCGTCGTCGAGGTCGGTCTTTCCCGAGCGGACGGTCTCGTCGTCGAGGTCTCCCTCGGGGACCGGGGCCGCCGGCCAGGGCCGCAGCCGACCGGACCAGAGGGTGACCTCGTCGGGATCGTCGGGGCGGTCGTAGGGGCCGCTCACACGTCCCTCCGCGACAGACGCACCTCCGCGTCGCCGAGGAAGAAGCGTTCGCCGGCCTCGATCTCCTCCCCCGGAGGGGCCTCGACCTCGGTCCCCATGAGGGTGGCGAAGAGCACCCCGTTGGTCGAGTCGAGATCCGTCACGAACCAGGTGTCGCCGCGCAGCTCGAGGCGCGCGTGCGTCTTGGACACCGTGCGGGTGTCATCCGAGATCGGTACGAGCTGCGCGTCCGGGCGCGACGGGTCGAGGGCCGGGCGACGCCCCAGGATGACGACGGACGAGGTGAGGTCGACGGGGGTACCACCCGACGGGATCAGTGCCCACGGGATGCGCTTGCGCCGCGTGACGACGGTGCGATCGAGCTCGTCGAAGTCGTCGTCGGCCTGATCGGACGGCACCTCCGGCTGGGTGTACAACGCCGAGACCGAGGTGCGCGCCGATCGCGGCGATCCGGCATCCGGGGCCTCCGAGACCGCCGACACGGCCTCGGACAGCTCGGGGAAGTCGTCGGGAACGGCGCTGACCGCTGCGCGCGGCGCGGGGACGGGCTCGGGCGCCGGACGCGTGAGCGGAGAGCCCGACGCGGGCGTCGCGCCGTCGGCATCCGGTCGCGGCGTGCGCCGCGGCGGGTTCGCCCACGGCGCTGCCTCGGAACCGTCGGAGTCTTCGTCGACGCCGGCCGCCGACGCGGCATCGGGGAACGTCGCGGGAGGGGTCCACGCCGGGGCCGCGTCGCCGCGCGCCGGTGCGCCGGCAAGCGGGCGGTCGCTGACCGGGGAGAAGCCGTCGTCGCGGACGCGAGAGGCGTCGTCGTCGGTCTCGCGCGAGTCCGGTCGCACCTCACCGCGTGCCGAGGGGGCGGCCGCGGGCTCGCGCGGAAGAGAGGTCTCCCCGGTGGCGGGAGCCTCGTCGCGCAGGGCGTCGAGCACGTCGAAGACCGACGTCGGTACCGGCGGGGTCGGGGCGACGCGAGTCGGGGCGACGGGGGCGGGCTCGACGGCGGGCGACGCGGGCTGCGCGTCGGCCGCTGAGGTCGCGGTCGACGGGACGTCGGCGGCGGGCGGGAACCCGCTCGCGCGGCGCGGACCGTCGAAGTTCGCGGGGCGGAGGTCGGCGGGCGGGGCCCAGTCGCTCGGCGACGGGGCGGCGTCGGAGAGCGATCCGGAGGGGGCCGCGAACGGCACCGCGACCGGCGCCGTGCCCGGCACAGCGGCGGGCACGGACTCGGCCGGGCCCTCGGCATCCTGATCACGGGCGGAGTCCGCGGGGTCGGGCGTCCAGCCGCCGATCAGCGGCACGTACGGCCCGTCGAAGTCACGACCGCGGCGCGCCGGGGCGGAATCCTCGTCGACGGCCGAGCGGGGGGCGGCCGCGTCGTCGCCCTCCCAACGCGCCGAGCCGAAGCCGAGGATGCTCGCCCAGATCACGGGGAACAGCGCACCCACGACGGTCATGCCCGCGCCGGCACCGAAGCCGACCGAGATCCGGTGCACCGCGACGATGAAGACGACGATGAAAGCGATCCCGCCGAAGATCGGGACGATGTTGAGCAGCACGAGCCACGGCGAGAAGCCGCCCAGCTTCAGCACCGTCGCGACGTTCAGGACGGGGATCCAGGCCTTCCACGTGGGCTCCCCGATCTTGCGGAAGACCGCGGCGAGCGCGAGCGCGAGCCAGAGGTAGAGGATGACGGCGAGCGCGAGCGAAGCCGCACCGAGGATCCAGCCGGTGGAATCGGTCATGTCGTGTCGCGTCCCGCCGGGGCGGTGGGACGCTTCCCCCTCTCGTCGCGATGCGGCGACCCCCGCCGCGGACGGCGTGGGGCGAGGAACCGCAGGAACGATCTCAACGATACGGCCGCGCGGACGCGCCGCCAGAAACCCCGCTGACGCAGCAGCACGCGGCGATCCGCGTCGACGATGCGCCAGAAGGCCGCGACCTCGTCGGCGCTCACCGCGGTGGGGGCGAACACCGCCCGATCGGCGTCTTCGGCCAGACGGGTCGCGGACGGGGTGGCGAAGGCTCGGGCCAGTTCGCTGCGGGTCGGCGCGAGGGGAACGGTCCGGCCGGCGTCGATGCCCGCGTCGACGTACTCGTCCCACCCGCCCGCGATGGCGGCACGCGGGTCGGGGTCGCGGCGGCGCCCGCGCCGGCGCAGCGCCTTCGCGATGACGACGGCGAGGAACGGGCCGAAGAGCACCAGCAGCGCCAGCGCGGTGATCCCCACCACCCGCAGCACGGGCCAGAGCCAGGCGAGATCGAGGCCGTCGTCGGTGGGGACGTCGTCGTCGAGCGCGTTGTCTTCCTGCACGGGCGCCGGGGGCACCACTTCTTCGACGGTGTCGGGACGCACCTCGGTGACGTTCTCGGGGTCCTGCTGCTGCGTCACCTCGAGACTCGGCGACTGCTCCCACTGCGGTGTGACGTCGATGGCGGCCCAGCGCCCGTCGACGCCCTGCACCTCGGTCCACGCGCTCAGATCACGGGCGCGGCACTCGCCGGCCGCGCACGTGGACAGCTCGGCGTCGGCGGAGACGAGGCGCGTGCCCACGACGATCCGAGCGGGGAATCCCAGCTCGTGGGCGATGAGGGCGGTCGCGACGGCGAACTGCTCGTCGTCGCCGACGGCGGCGACGAAGTTGCCCGAGGTCTCGGCCCGTGGATCTTCTTCCCGCTCCAGCAGTCGCTCGAACATCGCGTCGATGCGCGCCAGCGAGTGCCCGGAGGCGCTCGGCTGCACCTGGTACCCGGGAAGCTCGGCCGCCCAGGCCGGGGTCGCCGAGCCCTGCGGCGCGAGACTGTGACTCAGGTATCCGCGAGCGCGCAACAGCTGCACCAGCGACTGCAGGGCGGCCCCGTCGGAGCCGGCGGCGTGCTCCTGCACCCAGCGTCGCAGGTTGTCTCCGCCCGACACCCCGTCGGCCACTCCCGGCGGGGTCAGGCTCGCGAGGTCGACGGCCTCCGGTTCGACGGCCGACAGCCGGTAGCGGTCGCCCTGGCTCAGGCCTCCGTCGGCGGTCTGGACGCCGGCTTCGGCGGCGGCGCTGTAGTAGAACCGGTCGGCGAGCAGGGTGCGCCGATCCCCCTCGAACGTCACCGAGGCGAGGCTCCCGGCGGTCGGCATCCAGATCCCGTCGCCGTCGACGATCTCGATGTCGGCGTCGACGGGGCGCCCCTCCCCCGCGTCGCGCACCGACGGCAGGCGCAGGAACCCCCCGCCCGTGTCGCCGGAGGCGCGGAAGATCTCACCGTCGTACATGTCGAGGGTTGCGACACGGATGCGCTCGGGCAGGGAACCCTCGCCGCTGACGCGGAACAGCACGTCGTCGGCGCGCGCATCGGCGAACATCGCGCGGTACTGGGCCAACGGGCTCACCGCCTCGGCGATCTGGGCGTCGGGACCGGCCGCGGAACGCAGCACCTGCCGGTCGGCATCCCGCGCCACCCACGGCACGACCGCGGTCGTCGCCACCACCGCGACCCCGAGCATCGCCACCCCGAGAGCCGCGCGGCGACGGTCGGTGGCCGACCTGCCGGGCGCGACGGGAGCCGCCGACACGTCGCTCGCCCGCTGCAGCGCGCGGAGGCGCTCGTCGTGCGCGCGCCAGGCCAGCCACAGCACCGCCACCAGCAGGGCGCACAGTCCGACCGCCGTCTCGACCGGTGACGCCAACGTCAGCGGACCGACGACGAGGGGCGCGCTGGTCGCGGTGCGGCCGAAGAACAGACCGAAGCCGACCATGGCCAGACCGCTCACGACGGCACCGGTCGCGCGACGGTCGCCGCGCCACGCCAGCGCAAGGGTCGCCCCCGTGCCGACCAGGAAGACGACGAGGGCGGGGACGAGCAGGTTGCGGTACGAGCCGACCGGCAGGTCGACCGTGACCAGGTCCTTCCACGCGACGACGAGCCCGGCGAGGGCCTCTCCGAGGCCGCGCAGCGCGTCGAGCGGCGAGGTGAGGCGCGACGGCACGGCGAGCGGGACCGCGAGGAGCACGAACGCCCCCGCCAGACCGCCCGCGAGCGCCCACCCGCCCCCGCGCCGCCACGCGACGAGGGCGACCACCGTGGCCGCGACGATCGACGCCCCCACGACCAGCACGAGGAACGACGCTGACGCGTAGATCGGCCACGCCGCGACCGCCGCCAGCACGATGCACGCGGCGGTGAACAACGCCCCCGCGACCCGTCGCGGAATCGACGCCTCGCGTCGACGACGGGCCGAGGTGTCTCGGCGCCGCGCGCTCATGACGTTGCTCCCCGCGCGAGCAGTCCGGACAGATCGTCGAGGGTGCCGATGGTCAGCACCGTCAGACCCGCGATGCTCTGCATGCGCGGATGAGCGCGTTCGTCGCAGATGACGGCGGCGACCGCCGTGTCGACCGGGAACGCCAACGCGGCCTGCCGCAGACGCCCGAGCGGGACGGCCGACCCGACGACGACGAACGCGATCGAGAGGCGCTCGTTGGCTTCGGATGCCAAGCGGCAGACGTCTTCGACCGGCATCGTGTTCTCGTGCCGGTCGAGTCCGCTGAACCCGTCGAGCAGAGCACGCGGCGAGATCACCGGCACATGGCGGATCGCGCGCAGGCGCCCCTTCACCACGCGCGGGATCTCGGACCCGGTGACGATGTCGATGTCGCGCGCGTCGCGGACCGCCCGGATACCCAGCGAGGCGGCGGCCGACACCGCGAGCTCGTACTCGTCGGCATCCGCGTACTCCTGGGTCGCGGCGGCGAGCACCACCGCCATGCGCGAGCGACGGGACTCCTCGTATTGGCGCACCATCAGCCGGCCCGTCTTCGCCGTCGACTTCCAGTGCACCTGACGCCGGGAGTCCCCCGGAACGTATTCGCGGATCGCGTGGAACGACATGTCGGCGTCGACCAGGCGGCGGGTGGCGTTGCCCTCGAGGTCGCGCATGAGGCCGGCGCTGGTGGAGGGGAGCCCCACCGTACGGGGGTGCACGAACACCTCGTGCACGTCGTCGAAGGCGTGCTCGCGCCGGAGCAGACCGATCGGGTCGCTGCGCACGGTCGTGACGGGGCCGACCCGCACGACACCGCGCGGAAGCGGTGGAATCTCGAGCGGCTCGGTGGTGTCCTGACCCGGGCGGAGCAGCGGCACCCCGAACTCGACGAGCCCGCGACCGACCGGGATGTCGAGACGACCGGGGAGCGTGGGGCGCGCACTCTCGTTGCGCACGACGATCTCGCCGGTCACCCCGTGGCCCGCGACCACGCGTTCGTGGGTGAGGGCCAGGTCGACGGCGTACGCGCGCGCGCCGAACAGGAACGGCACGGCCATCACCAGCAGCAGCAGGGCGGCGCTGCCCGCGACCATCCACTCGACCCAGCCGAAGATCAGTCCGAACGCCAGCCCGAGCGAAGCGGCCACCACGACCACGGCACCGGCCGGGCGCACGGTTCTGCCCGCCCACCGCGCAGCCGCGGCCACCGCCTCGGTCGCCACGCGCCAGGCCTCGGCGACCTGCACGACCGCGCGCACGATCCGGCGCTGCCGGCGGGTCGACGTCGAGGTGATCGACGTGCGCGAGCCGGTCGCCATCGTGCCGGCCGACGTGCGCGTCAGACGCGACTCGGTGAGGTTCACATCGGGCATGACCCGACCCCCGGGGGTGCGGATGCCACGGCCACCGCCATCGTCACGCGCTTTCGCGCTGCGTGGGCGGCAGGGTGTCGAGCAGCACCTGACCCACGACGGCCTCCTGCGTCACGCCGTCGAACTCCGCCTCGGGGTGAAGGATCAGCCGGTGCGAGAGCACGGGCACGGCGAGCGCCTTCACGTCGTCGGGGGTCGCGTACGTGCGGCCCTGCGACACCGCACGGGCGCGCGTCGCGCGGGTGAGGGCCAGCGCACCGCGGATACTGACGCCGAGCCGCACCTCGTCGGCCGTGCGGGTGGCATCCACGAGTCGCACGATGTAGTCGAGCACGAGCGCGTCGACGTAGACGGATGCCGCGAGGTCGGCCATGCCGACGAGCGCCTGCGGCGTGATGATCGGGCGGAGGTCGGCCGTGGCGACGGCGCCGCCGTCGAGGATGCGGATGGTCGCGGCGTGGTCGGGGTAGCCGAGCGAGGTGCGCAGGAGGAAGCGGTCGAGCTGCGCCTCGGGCAGGCGATAGGTGCCGGCCTGCTCGACGGGGTTCTGCGTCGCCAGCACGAGGAACGGCACGCCGACCTCGCGCGAGACGCCGTCGATGGTGACGCTGCCCTCTTCCATGACCTCGAGCAGCGCCGACTGCGTCTTCGGGCTCGCGCGGTTGATCTCGTCGGCGAGGACGATGTTGGCGAAGATCGGGCCGGTGTGGAACTCGAACGAGCCCGTCTTCTGGTCGTAGACCGTGATGCCGGTGATGTCGCCCGGGAGCAGGTCGGGAGTGAACTGGATGCGGGTGTTCGTGCCCTGCACCGACTGCGCGACGGCGCGCGCGAGCGAGGTCTTGCCCGTGCCGGGGACGTCTTCGAGCAGCACGTGTCCGTCGCTCAGCATGGCCGTGAGCACCAGTTCGACCACGTGCCGCTTGCCGAGGACGGCGCGCTCGACGTTGTCGGCGATCTGCGAGAAGGTCTGGGAGAACCAGGTGGCCTGCTCCTGGGTGATCGTCATGTCGGTGGTGTCTTCCTGTGGCGGGGGGGGGGGCGGGGTGTCGGGTGCCGGACGTCGGTGGACGGGGCGTCAGTCGGGCGGGGTGTCTTTGGGAGGCTGGGAGGGCTCGGCGGCCTTGCCGGGATCGCACTTGCCGCTGACTTCGAGAGTCGCGGATTCGAGCCCCCAGTCGCGCGACGACCAGTCGATCTTGACGGTGACGCCCGTGACGCTGACGGCGCCGCGAGGAACGGTGCGGGGATCGTCCTGGGGGTCGAGCTTCTTGTCGTTCTTGTCGCGGTAGGTCGCCCCGGCGTACGACGGGGTTCCGTTGCCGATGCCGTTGCTGGTGTCCCACTCCGCTTTCAGTTGGCTCCCGGCGACGCAGGAGTCGATGGAGGCGCGGGCCTGCACCTGGTAGGGCGCGCTCCCGGAGGCCGGGCTCACGGTGCCGCGCTCGGACCGCGTGGGCCAGACCTCGTGCTGGAAGTAGACGCCGATGTTCGGGTCACGGTCGAACACCTCGGTTCCGGGACCCCAGTTCTCGTAAACGGTCTCGTTGTTGCGCGGGGGATCGTCACCCTCCTGGATGCCGCTGATCCGCCAGCGCGCCTCGTCGCCGTCCACGTCGGGGCTCGCTCCGACCCGGAAGGTGTAGCCGCGCGGCGCGGAGGGGTCTTGCTTCGCGTCGACCGTCTGCTCGATGGTCTCCGACCCGTACACACGCCCGTCGTAGACCGAGTCGACGCACAACCGCACCGTGTACGTCTTGCCGTCGTCCTTGCCGGGGAACTCGGCGCGCTTCTTCTCGCCGTCGACCCGGCAGGCGCCGTCGAGGGCGAAGCCGTAGCGCAGGGTCGAGTCGTCGCCGTTGGTCGACGCGGAGCCCTCGGCGCTGATCGTGACCTTTCCGCCTCCGTTCTGCGTCGACGTGAGTTTCAGCTCCAGCTGCGTGGGCTTTCCCACCCCGTGGGCCGTGAACACCAGCGCCTGCCCGGTCTGCGATCCGCCGAGCCCGGGGGGCACCGTGAAGCGCGAGATGGGCGTGACCGACACCTCGGTACCGGTGTTGCTGCCGACGGTGAAGCCCCGCAGCGTGACGCTGTCTTGATTGCGGCCGACGTCGACCTTCTTCGTCTCACCCGAGGCGCTCTTGACCTCGAGCGTGCCGGTCTCGGCCGATTCGATGCCGGTGATGGTCAGGTCGGCGACCTTGCCGTCGCCCCCGGTCTGCACGGGCTCGAAGCTCGCCCCCGCCGGGCGGTTGGGGGTGTCGTAGGCCCAGGCGGTCGTGCGCACCGAGGCAGTGGACTCCCCCACGCTGTTCACGGCGTTGACGACGTACTCGCGCTGCTCCCCGTTGGGGGCGGCGATCGTCGGGCAGGCGCCGTCGGGGCCGCACTGCGCGACGACCTCGCCGCGCCACCGCACCGTGTAGCCGGCCAGTGACGGGTAGGCGCGGCGGGCCTCGCCCGGGTCGATGCGCAGGGTCACCGAGCCGTCGGAGTACGCGGTCTGCCGCACGCTCGCGGGGCCGCGAGGGTAGCCCAGCAGATCGAGCACGACCCGCGCGTCGCGGGTGGCGGCGGTGGTGCGCCCCTGGGCGTCGCGCAGGGTGACGCTGGCGCTGCAGGTCGCACCGGGAGCGTCGGCCGACCACGACGCGACGATGCTGGACGACGACGCCACCGAGAAGGTCACCCCGGTGCACGAGGCCGTCGGGCGCACGCCCACGACCTCGAGCGGCGTGCGCGGCAGCGGGTTGACCTCACCCGTGATGCCGATGACACCGATGCTGCAGCTCGACCCCGAGGCCTGCGAGCACTGTGACGACGTCGTGCCACCCTGCGGCAGGGTCGAGGGGGCCGCGCCCACGCGCAGCACAAGTCGGGCCGGGGCGACGGCGTTGTGGCTGGTGACCGAGATGATGGCGGCGTTGTCGGTACCCGGCACGGCGCGGTCGGTGCCGGTCACGGTGACCGTCGACCCGTCGAGCGCGACCTGGAAGGCCGAGCCCGAATACTCCAGCGCGTAGCGGATCGCGCCCCAGTCCTCACGTCCCAGCTGCCACGACGTCATGTTACGCAGGTCGAAGGTCGCCGTCTCGCCCGGTCCGACGCTGAGCGCGCCCGGCCGCAACTCGGGCTGGGGATCGCGGGCGATCACACCGATCGGCACCGAGAGCACGGTCCAGTCCTGCGTGCCGGCGACCCGCACGGGCACCTGGCACGCATCGGTCCAGGGGGAACCGGTACCCGCGTCGTAGCGCACCACGGATCCGGTCACGCTGCAGCGGCCCTCGGCGCGGGCCCCGGTGGTCGTGACGTCGGGGCCGACTTCGAGGGTCGCGCGTCGAGGGAGGGCCACCAGCGAGGCCATGTCGAACTCGACCGAGGCGAGCTCGTCGACGCGCTGGGCCATGCCCGGGCGCAGCGACAGGCTCAGATCGTCGTCGCCCGGCACGCGCAGGAACGCGTACGTGGTGACGTCGGTGTCACCCGAGCGGCCCGAGACGGCGAACGGGATGACGCGGCGGGTGGCGGGCAGCTCGCCCGAGATCTGCCGCCCGTCGACACGGAGATCGGCGGGCTGTCCCCACAGCGCCACGTCGAGCGACCCGACGTCGCCCGCCGACCAGGTCGCCTTGCCCGCGAGCACGTCGACGCCCGAGGTGAAGTCGTCGCGGTTCTCGACGGTCAGCACGGTGTCGGCGACGACCGGGTAGTCGGGCACGCTCTCGCGCACGACCTTCACCACGATGAGCCCGCGCCCGGTGTTGCCCGAGTCCGACTCGACGTCGTAGAGGAACGACATCGTGCCGGGCGACTCACCAGCGCGCAGGACCACGCCCGTGTCGGTCAGGGTCCGCACGAAACCGTTCAGGCGCGCGTACTCCGGGTTGTCGCTGCCGTCGACCAGGGTCTGCGGCAGATCGGGGCGCACCCCGGTGAGCGTGAGGCGGCCCTGCGTGGGGTCGATGTCGTTGGCCAGGGGACTGACGCGGATCTCGCTGTCGGCCCCCGCCTGCACCTGCACGTAGTCGGTGAAGGTGATGGGACTCGGGTTGGCCTCGGCGTCGAGAACGCCTATGCGCACCGTGCCCTCACCGGTCGCGCCGGCGGTGTCGGAGACCCGGTAGCGGAACGTGATCTGCCCCCGGTCGCCCGGCACCGACGAGTAGACGATCGACGAACCATCCGGCGTCACGGATGCCGTACCCCGGTCGGGCTGGCTCACGATGCGATCGAGGGTGACGGCGTCGCCGTCGGGGTCGACGCCGAAGCCGTGGAACTCCACCGTGGTCGTCCCGCCGCTGAGGACGCGGCCCTCGAGCGTGTCGGGCAGCGGGGCGCGGTTGGCCTCGCCGCCGAGCACCGTGATGCGCACCGTCGCTTCGTCCCAGAGCGCCGGGGTGCCGGTCGTGAAGACGCGGTAGGTCACCTCGTACGACCCCGGCGCGGTGGGAGCGAGGTAGCGCAGCACCCCGGCCGACGCGAAGGCCAGCGCGTCGCTGGCCGGCTGAGCCTGCACGCTCGACGGGTCGAGGGTGGGTCGTCCCCCGGCGGGCGAGATGTCGTTGTCGAGCACGGGGATGTCGATCTGCGCGCCCGCGCGCACCGTCACGGTGTCGTCGACCGCGATGGGCGCGATCTCGGGGGCGGGCGGAAGGAGGTACACGGTGGCCTCGCCGGTCACCCGGGATCCCTCGTCGTCGGTGCCGTCGCTGACGGTGTACCCCACCGTTCCGAGCAGACCCGCGCTGCCGTCGGCCGTGCTGCCCGAGACGCGCAGATCGTTCTGCCCGACGGTGTCCACCGTCAACGACGCGCCGTCTTCGGCGGCCGGCTGCACGTCGCTGAGCAGCAGGACTCGGCCGGTGGGGTTGGACACGGCCGAGAACACGTCGAGCGTGGCGTCTTCTTGCGGTCGCACGAACGCCACGACCGGCGAGGTCGACAGCTGCGCGGGGGCGTCGCCCGGGAGCAGCGTGATGCGCGCGGTGCCGTTGGCGTCGCGTCCTCCGCCGTTGACGGTGAAGTCGACGCGGTACACCCCCGGCTGCGACGCCGAGAAATCGAACGTGGTGCTGCCGCCCACGACGGTGGCGTTGGCGGTGGCCTCGTCGAGCACGCGCACCGAGGTCAGGGTGACGTCACCGGCCGTTCCCGTCACGTGGGGCCCGACGTCGACGGTCAGCGACGAGCCGGCGGTGTCGAGCCGGGTGAACGACTGCACGGCCAGGGTGGGGTCGGGCGCCACCCGGATGACGAGCGGCTTCGTCGTGGTCGCTCCCGCGGTATCGGCCACGGTGACGTCGAGCTGGACGTTCTGCTCGCCGCCGGAGCCGTCGTCGGCGTGCTGGTAGACGACGTCGCCGGCGGGGGTCGCGGCGACCGTGCCGACGCCGCCCGGGTTGTCGACCGACAGCAGCAGCAGCGGGTCTCCGTCGGGGTCGACCCACCCGGGCAGCACCGGGACGGTGATGGTGCCCCCGCGCGCGACCTCGGGGGTCGGCCACTGCTGCAGACACGTCTCGACGCCGCACCAGACGGGGGCGGAGTTCGTGTCGGCGGGCGAGACGGTGAGGGTCACGGTGGTGGGGGGCGAGGTGAGCCCGTCGGCGGTGGTGCCGTCGGTCACGGCGTACGAGAACGTCGCCGTCCCGGTCGCGCCGGGCGTCACCCGCACGGCCAGGCGCTGCCCGGCGTCGGTGACGGTGAGGGAGCCGAAGCCGGGGTCGAGACCGGTGACGCTCTCGGCCACGATGCTCAGCACGTCTTCGTTCGGGTCGTGGTCGTTCAGCAGCACCGGAAGCGTGACGAGGCGCCCGGCGCGCACGCCGAAGGAGTCGGGTTCGGCGACGGGCGGCTTCGGGTCGAGCACGACGCTGAGCTGTTCCTCGCTCTGGACGGCCGCCTGCTCGGTGCGGTCGTCGAGCGACCAGTTCTGGCTGGAGGCCACGAGGGCGCCGTCGGGCACCGTCCACACCCACCCCGATCGCGTCTCGTTGAGGATCACGGCGTGGTCGGTCGCGACGAAGACCGGTCGCCGTTGGTCGGGCATGGTCGCCCCGCCGTAGTCGAGGTCGGTCTCGCCCTGGTCGGAGCGCCACAGCGTGCCGCGCGCGTCTCCGGGCAGCAGCCATGCCGCGTACGCGACGCCCTGGTGGGTGAGCGGTCGCGCGGGCTGACCGAGCACGGCGCCGCCACCGCCCACCTCGCGACGGGGTTCCGATCCGTCGGCGGGAACGCTCCACAGCGACTGTTCGTCGGCGATGTACACCGACCGCGCATCGGCGTCGGCCTCACCGACGACCGTCTGCTCGCCCGTGTCGATGTCGACGGGGTCCGCCCCTCGGACCCAGACGCGTCCGGCGTCGGGGTCGACGAGCACCCAGGCGTCTCCCGCCGCCGACAGCACGGGGGCCGCCACGTCGACGTCGAGCGCGTCGCGGGCTCGGACCTCGTCGGCCTCGAGGTCGTATCGGATGACCGAGGCGTCCGCTGAGGAGTACGCGAAGAGCATTCCCCTCGCGTCGAGCGCGATGGCATCCGCGGTGTAGGACTGGGCGCCCTCGTCGCCGGCCGTTCCGAAGGGATCGAGTTCGGTCGTGCTCTGACCGGCCCGACTCAGCCGACCCGCGAACAGCGTGCCGGTGTCGGTGCGGTACACGGCGTAGTCGCCCGCCGTCACCACCGACGTCGTGCCGGCCGGGGTGTCGGGCGCGGACTCGAGCTGCTCCCGCTGCAGATCGATCGGCTGGGCCTCATCGATGCGGGTGAGCTTGCTGAAGCTGTCGGTGAAGAGGTACGCCCCGTCGCCGCTCTGGGCCACCTGGCTGGGGTTGCCCGCGGTGCGGACGGTGTCGAGCTCGCCCACCGTCGTGTTCACGCGGGCGTACCGCTGCCCCTCGCCCGTCTGCAGCGCCCACACCGACGTGTCGACCTCGGGCGTCTGCTGGGCGTCGAGACCGGGCCAGACGATGCTGGCGGTCACCACGAGGGCGACGGCCGCGAGGCTCGAGCCCAGACCGACGAGGGTCCGGCGCTTCATCACAGCACCCCCGTGGCGTAGAGCGCGGCCACGGCGACGGCGCCCGCGGTCACGAGCGTGGCGCCGGCCAGCACCCAGGGCAGCACCCGGTACGTCGGCGAGGAGGGAGAGGCGATGTCGGTGTCCTCGTCGCGCGCGAGGCCCGCCATGCCCGACGCGCCGCGGACCTTGCGGGATCCCTCGCGCTCGAGGCGGGAGCGCACCGGCCCGCGCTGGGTGGCGTCGGCGAAGTCGACCGTGCGCGCACCGGGCGTCCACTCGGCCGCCGGCACCTCGAGCGGGGTCGCCGGTGATCCGAGCTCGGACTGCACCCGCTGCAGGGCCTCGCCGAACGCGCGGGCGCTGGGTTGGCGATCACCGGGGTTGCGCGACATCGCCGTCGCCAGCACCGCCTGCAGCGAGGGGGGCACGTCGGTGCGCGAGATGTCGGTGTACGTCGCCCGGGCGATGCGGCGGCGCAGCTGCTCGCGCGAGTTCTGCCCGCGCTCGCGGCGCTCGAAGGGGCTGTGCCCCGCCAGCAGCGAGTACACGGTGGCCCCGAGGCTCCACACCTCGCTCGCGACGGTTCCGGCGGTCTGCTCCGCGACCACCTCGGGAGCGCTCCACGGCACCGACATCGCCAGCATCTCGTCGGCACCGTGCGGCGCGAGCGACGACGAGATGCCGAAGTCGGCGAGCACCGGGGCACCGAAGGTGGTGACGAGGATGTTGCTGGGCTTGACGTCGCGGTGGATGAGCCCGGCGTGGTGGGCCGACTCGAGGGCTCCCGCCATGCGCACCCCGATCGAGAGCACCTCGGCCACGGGCATGCGCTCGACGCGGTAGCGCTGCGCCAGCGACCCCGGGCAGAACTCCATGACGATGTAGGGCCGCCCGTCGGCGGAGATGCCCGCCTGGTAGACGGTCACGATCGACGGGTGCGCCGACAGGTGCGCGAGCACGTCGGCTTCGGCGTTGAACATGCGCAGCAGGTCGGCGTCGCGCGCATCGCTGGGCAGGACCTTGACCGCGACGTCGCGGCGGGGCATGTCCTGCCCGTAGAGGAAGACGTCGGCGAAGCCGCCCGAGCCGAGCGGGCGGATGTAGGCCAGCCCGGGCAGGATGGGCGGCGACGACGGAAGCCGCTGCGGCATCGAGCCCCCTCCCGGACGACGCGCCCGCGACTCAGCGGGCGGACAACTGGAGCATGCTAACAAAAGCGCCTTTGTGTGCCCCGCAGCTCGTCCCCACCACCCCTCCCCCACAGCACGCCGCGAGCGCCGCGACCGCCTCGGGGAGCGTTTCCCGGGCCGTGAGATTCAGGATGCCGAGGGGCCCGGTTCGCGCGGATCGAACGGGGCGTCGAGCGAACGCGTCAGGTCGTCGAGCATCGCGGCGATCTGCGGTTCCACGTACTCGGCGACCGCCGCCTGGATGCGCAGCCGATGGTGCAGCAGCACCGTGCACACCTCGCGACCGATCATATTGGCGTAGTCGTCGGCGAGGCCCACCTCTTGCCGCAGCGCCGCCTTCGCGGCATCCGACAGCGGGGGCAGGACCGGAAGCGATGCCTCCTCTTCGGCGGCCAGGCCCGTCAGCGTGAACAGGAACGGCGAACCCGGCTCGGGGTCGGGGTCGAGCGGCATCCCCTCGAACTCCGGCTCGAGCCCCTCAGCCGGCCGATACGACCGCCGCCGGTTGCGATCGGCCTGCTGATCGAGCTCGTTCTGCAGCATGGGGAGGTTTCGGGCGGTGTAGTCGGCGACCGCGTGATCGACGATGGCCTTCACCCGTGTCGACAGGCCGTGCTGCACCCCGTGGGGCACGTCGGACCCGAGTCCGGCCGCCGAGAGCACGGGCGAACCGAAACAGCGACGGCACGGGGCGACCCGGCCGCGGTGATGGGCGGGCTCCCACCGGGGCAGCCAACGCAGCCAGGCATCCACCGCCTGACCGACCTGGCTTTCGAGCGACCGCTCCACGGCCCCTACGCTAGTGCGACACGCCCGGAGAAGTCAGGATGCCGCGACCGGGCGCGTCGGCATCCCCGGGCGGCACGACAGGCCCGCCCCGGTCGTCGACGTCTCAGCGCGTCTCGTCGTCGTCTTCCCAGCGCCACCGCGGGCCGTTCGACCGCGAGCGGACGAGCAGCACCCCGAACAGGCCCGCCAGCAGGCCCGCACCCGCGACGACCGCACCCGGGAAGCCGAGGGCGACGCTGCCGGCGGCGGCGAGCCCGCGGGCGGGGTCGGCACCCCCGACGATCGCGCCGACGACGATCCCGAGCACCTCGCCGACGTAGGCACCGACCGCACAGGGCACCGCCGTCAGGTACCCCGGCGGGTCGGCGCGCAGGCCCCACCACAGCACGCCGGCGAAGGCCAGCAGCGCCAGCAGCTGCCCGATCACGCCGGGGATCGCGCCGAGCCCGCGCACGGGGATGACGTCGGCGTCGAGCACGAGGCTCATGACACCGAGCCCGCCGATCGACAACGCGATGAACGTCACCGACGCGAAAACGACCGCGACCGGCGGGGTCACCCCGGCCGGTCGCGGTTCGTTCGTCATGGCATCCGTCAGCCCGCGAGCTGGGGACCCGCTTCGAGCGTGCGCTCGTACTCGCGCTGCGCCTCGGCGTTGATCTCGGTGACGCGGCGACCGCGCGCGGCGACCCACGCGCCGAACCAGATCGTCAGCTCACGGCCGAGCACGAAGGCGACGATGGCCAACGGTGCCAGCGCGTTGTCGCGGAGAAGTTCGGCCGACTCGCGTGCGGTGACCATCCAGAACGGGGCGGCCAGCAGCACGCCGAGCAGGTGCCCGAGCCACGCGATGACGCCCACGACGAGGCCCCAGACGACCCAGTGCCCCCAGCGTCCGCGGTTGATGAGCGCGCCGAGGAACCAGAAACCGAAGTAGAACGTGACGGTCGGCACCCACAGGCCCCAGGTGGCCAGCGTCGACAGAGCGGCCTGGCCGAGGTCGGCGACCTGCACGTCACCGGTCAGCAGACGCAGACCGAGCGTGGCCGCCAGGTACAGCAC
Organism: Microbacterium sp. Leaf436; assembly: GCF_001424715.1. NCBI lineage: Bacteria > Bacillati > Actinomycetota > Actinomycetes > Micrococcales > Microbacteriaceae > Microbacterium > Microbacterium sp. Leaf436. The sequence goes on along the minus strand of NZ_LMRB01000002.1, from coordinate 119,210 downwards.
GGCGAAGACGAGGGCGGCGAGCAGGCCGATCGCGCCGGCCGCGCCGCGGTTGCCGCGCGGGCGAGGCGCCTCGGGTGCCTGCACGAAGATGGGCTGAGGGCCCCCGACGACGCGGGTGGGCTCGTCGGCGACGGAGGACGCGACGGGGGTGGTCGCCGCAGTGGCGGCGCCGGCGGCGGTGACCCCCGCGGCGGCGGGATACGCCGTCGTGCGGTCATCGTCGTACCGAGGCGCCTCGGTGGTGGGCGTCGTGTCGGACGTGCGCGAGGTCGTGGTGGGCTCCGGCTCGGCCGACGCGGCGTAGGCGGCCCAGCGGGCGTCTTCGTCGTCGAGGTCGCTGGAGGACGAACCGGCGGATGCCGACGCGGTCACCGGCTCGACCGGAGACGCGTCGTGCACCACCGGGGCGGGGTGTTCGCCCCGCGCCGACGAGTCGCCGGCGTCCTGGTGCTCGACCGGGGCGTGCTGGCCGAGGGAGGTGGCGTCGCGCTCGTGCGCCTCGCGCTCGTCCCAGGCGGCCTCGGCGACCGCCGGGTCGACCGCGTCACGACGGGCGGCTTCGGCATCGGCGAGGCCTTCGTGGGCCTGCCCGACGACGTCGCGCGGCTCATCCTTGGGCTCGTCGACGGGGTTGCCGTACGACTGGTGGTCGCTCATCGGTGTCTCCTCACGCGGTGCTTGCGGCGCAAGGCTATCCCGGGCACCGCGCCCGAGCGCGCAGGCGTGCCGTGCGATCCGCGTCTCGACCGTGTCTGCGGCGGCGCTTAGGGTGTTCCCATGCCCCGTCGCCCGTTCCTCCAGGTCGCCACCGTCGCGGTGATCGGCGTCGCCGCGCTGGCACTCAGCGCGTGCGCCCCCGAGACCGGCGGCGACGCCGCGCCCGCGAGACCCAGCGCCGCGGCGACGAGCGCGAGCCCGACACCGATCCCCACGATCACCCCGTCGGCGAAACCCGTGGCACTTCCCACCGACTGCCGCGCCCTGCTGTCGGCCGACGTGCTGGCCCAGCTCGGATCCACGCCGCTGAACGATCCGGCGGCCGGCCCCTCGGGCACGCTCGACGACGGTACCCTCGTGTGCATCTGGCGCGACCCCGCCGCCGACACCACCGGACTCGTCACCCGCATCTCGGCGATGGACCGCGGACCCGCCCTCGACATGTTGAACGACCTCGTGGCCACGCAGGGCTTCAGTTGCTACACGCCCGACGACGGCACGCGCTGCGAGAAGACCTGGATCAACGACACCTACCCCGTCAACGACGGCCGCACCCTCTTCTGGCGCGACGGCGTGCTCATCGACACCCAGTACTCGAACCTCGCCCCCACGGGCTACACGGCGAGCGTCATCGCCTCGATCTTCCCCGCGGCGACCCCGTCGCCCACGGCATCCCCCTCACCGTCCGCCTGAGCGCCCCCTTCGCGCGCGGAGAAGTACTACTCGCCGAAGGCGTGGGATGCCACGATCGCGGCGTAGTCGGTCGGCATCCACCCCGAGAGGGTCGATGAGACCCAGCGGTCCGCGCGCAGGTCGTGCACCTCGACGAGATCCCCCACCTGCCGCTCGCAGTGCGTCGCGGCCTCGACGGTCTCGCAGTCGAAGCCCTGTGCCGTCAAGACGGCGGGCACGGCCGTCGCCGCCTCGGGCGTGACGGTCGACACGGTCGTCTCGACGAAGCGTCCGCTCTCGCCCCGCCAGTGGCACGTCACCACGACGGTCGGAGACGCCGCCGCCACGGCTTCGGGTGTCGACAGCGCCGGCGTGCGCCGCTGGGACAGCAGGGCCTCGGGCGACCAGACCAGCGACGACCAGAGGGGCTGCGAGTACAGATGCCGACAATCCTCCGCGGGCCCGACCGGCTCGGGAGCGGCGGCGGGCGAGGACGAAGTGGCGGCGCGGAGGGTGTCACCGACGAACGTGACGAGCGCGGGGACCCCGGGGGCCGCGAGCACGAAGAGCGCGGCGACCGCGGCCGCCGACAGCAGTCCGGCCGGCCATGCGAGCCAGAGGCTCCGCCCCCCGATTCGAGCCATTCGTTCCTCCTCGACCACGGTAGGCGCACTCCCCCCGCCGAAGCGGTCCTCGACACGCCGTGGGAGCGCGCCCGACCCGCGTGCGCTCTCACATCGACGGAACGGGGCGCGGTCGCGACGGCCGCCGTGCACGGACATGATCCGGTCGCGCACGCCATCCTCGCCGACACGACGAAGGCCCCCGGCGTGAACCGGGGGCCTTCGGGGGAATCAGGATGCCGCACCGAGGTGCGGCATCCGTCGATTCAGTTGTACGTACCGGGCGTGAAGTCGTCCGACGAGAAGCTGTCGAAATCGACGTAGCTCAGGTCGGCGTCGCTGTACGCGCCGTCCGAGGCGAAGATGCGGTTGGGGTACCGCTCGCTCTTGGCCTCTTCCGTCGCCTCGACCGTGACGTTGCGGTACTTCGCAAGTCCGGTTCCGGCGGGGATGAGCTTTCCGATGATGACGTTCTCCTTGAGGCCGACGAGCGGGTCGCTCTTGCCCTCCATGGCCGCCTGCGTCAGGACGCGGGTGGTCTCCTGGAACGACGCGGCCGACAGCCACGACTCCGTCGCGAGCGACGCCTTCGTGATACCCATCAGCTCGGGACGACCCGACGCGGGACGCTTGCCCTCGCCGACCGCCGCGCGGTTGATGTTCTGGTACCGCTTGAAGTCGACGAGCTCACCCGGGAGCAGGTCGGTGTCGGCGTGGTCGACGACGGTGACCTTGCGGAGCATCTGACGGACGATGACCTCGATGTGCTTGTCGTGGATCGGCACACCCTGCGAGCGGTACACGCCCTGGACGCCGTTCACGAGGTACTTCTGCACCTCGCGGGCACCCTGCACGCGCATGACCTCCTTGGGGTCGAGCGTTCCGACCTGGAGGGGCTCACCCACCGAGACGTGCTGGCCGTCTTCGACCAGGAGCGTCGCGCGCTTCAGGACGGGGTAGACCACCGGCTCGTCGCCGTTGTCGGGCGTGAGGATGACCTTCTTGGCCTTGTCGGTCTCGTCGATCGTGATGCGACCGTCGGCCTCGGCGATCGGCGACGCACCCTTGGGGGTACGGGCCTCGAAGAGCTCCTGCACGCGGGGCAGACCCTGCGTGATGTCGTCGGCCGACGCGGAACCACCGGTGTGGAAGGTACGCATCGTCAGCTGGGTACCGGGCTCACCGATCGACTGGGCCGCGATGATGCCGACGGCCTCGCCGATGTCGACGATCTTGCCGGTCGCGAGCGAACGGCCGTAGCACTTCGCGCACACACCGACGGCGGAGTCGCACGTCAGGACCGAGCGGACCTTGATCGACTCGATGCCACCGGCGACCAGCTTGTCGATGAGCACGTCGCCCACGTCGTCGCCGGCCTCGGCCAGAACCGTGCCCTGCGCGTCGACGACCTCGGTCGCCAGCGTGCGGGCGAACACGGAGTTCTCGACGTTGGCATCCATGACCAGCGCGCCGCTCGAGTCGGCCGCGGCGATCGGGAGCTCGAGGCCCTTCGACGTGCCGCAGTCTTCCTCACGGATGATGACGTCCTGCGAGACGTCCACCAGACGACGGGTCAGGTAACCCGAGTCGGCGGTACGCAGAGCGGTGTCGGCCAGGCCCTTACGAGCACCGTGCGTCGCGATGAAGTACTCGGCGACCGAGAGACCCTCACGGTACGACGAGATGATCGGACGCGGGATGATCTCACCCTTGGGGTTGTTCACCAGGCCGCGCATACCCGCGATGTTGCGGATCTGCAGCCAGTTACCACGGGCGCCCGACGAGACCATGCGGTTGATGGTGTTGTCGGCGGGGAAGTTGTCCCGCATCGCCTTCTGGACCTCGTCGGTGGCCTCGGTCCAGATCTTGATGAGCTCCTGACGACGCTCGGCGTCGGTGGTGAGACCCTTCTCGTACTGCGCCTGGACCTTCGCGGCCTGCTTCTCGTAGCCCGCGACGATCTCGCCCTTGTTGGGGGGCGTGAGGATGTCGCTCAGCGCCACCGTCACACCGGAGCGCGTGGCCCAGTAGAAGCCGGCGTCCTTGATGCGGTCGAGCGATGCCGCGACCTCGACCTTGGGGTACTCCTCGGCCAGCTTGTTGACGATCTGCGACAGCTTGCCCTTGTCGGCCTGCTCGCGAACGAACGGGTAGCCCTTGGGGAGCGTGTCGTTGAAGATCGCCTGACCGAGCGAGGCGTCGACGAGACCGTGCTTCTCGTACCCCTCGGGCGCCTGGCCCTCGAGGAACGTCAGACCCGGGATGCGGATGCGCGCCTTGGCCTGCAGGTCGAGGGTGCCCTCGTCCTTGGCCAGGATCGCTTCGCCCACCGAACCGAACGCACGGCCTTCGCCCGACGCACCCTCCTTGAGGGTGGTGAGGTGGTGCAGACCGATGATCATGTCCTGCGAGGGCAGGGTGACCGGACGGCCGTCCGACGGCTTCAGGATGTTGTTCGACGCGAGCATCAGCACGCGGGCCTCGGCCTGAGCCTCGACCGACAGGGGCAGGTGGACAGCCATCTGGTCACCGTCGAAGTCGGCGTTGAACGCCGCGCACACGAGCGGGTGCAGCTGGATGGCCTTGCCCTCGACGAGCTGGGGCTCGAACGCCTGGATGCCGAGACGGTGCAGGGTGGGTGCACGGTTCAGCAGCACGGGGCGCTCGCGGATGATCTCTTCGAGCACGTCCCAGACCTCGGGACGGAAGCGCTCGACCGCACGCTTGGCGGCCTTGATGTTCTGGGAGTGACCCAGGTCGATCAGGCGCTTGATCACGAAGGGCTTGAACAGCTCGAGAGCCATCTGCTTGGGCAGACCGCACTGGTGGAGCTTGAGCTGGGGTCCGACGATGATGACCGAACGGCCCGAGTAATCGACGCGCTTGCCCAGCAGGTTCTGGCGGAAGCGACCCTGCTTTCCCTTGAGCATGTCGCTCAGGGACTTCAGGGCGCGGTTGCCGGTACCGGTGACGGGGCGACCACGGCGGCCGTTGTCGAACAGGGCGTCGACGGCCTCCTGCAGCATGCGCTTCTCGTTGTTGACGATGATCTCGGGGGCACCGAGATCGATCAGACGACGGAGGCGGTTGTTGCGGTTGATCACACGACGGTAGAGGTCGTTGAGGTCGGAGGTCGCGAAGCGGCCACCGTCGAGCTGCACCATGGGACGCAGCTCCGGCGGGATCACCGGAACGACGTCGAGCACCATGGAGGCCGGCGACATGCCGGTCTGCAGGAACGAGTTGACGACCTTGAGTCGCTTGATCGCGCGGATCTTGCGCTGGCCCTTGCCCTCGGAGATCTGCAGGTGCAGGTTCTCGCTCTCGGCGGCCAGGTCGAAGATCTCGAGACGACGCTTGATCGACTCCGCGCCCATGTGGGCCTCGAAGTACTGACCGAAGCGGTCCTGCAGCTCGTGGAAGACGTCGTCCTCGGGCTTCAGGGCACCGACCTCGAGTGTGCGGAAGTCTTCCCACACGCGCTCCAGCTTGGCGATCTGCTCGTCGGCACCCTTGCGGGTGGCCGTCATCTCTTTCTCGGCGGCGTCCTTGACCTTCTTCTTCTGGTCGGCCTTGGCGCCTTCCGCCTCGAGGGCGGCGAGTTCCTCTTCGAGCTTGGCCAGGCGGGCGGCGATGCGGGCATCGCGGCGGTCGCCGAGCGTCTTCAGCTCGAGGCGGATGTTGTTCTCCTGCATGGCGAGGTCGCGGTGACGAGCATCTTCGTCGACCGAGATCACCATGTAGGCGGCGAAGTAGATGACCTTCTCGAGGTCCTTCGGCGCCATGTCGAGCAGGTAGCCCAAGCGCGAGGGGACGCCCTTGAAGTACCAGATGTGCGTGACGGGCGCGGCGAGCTCGATGTGGCCCATGCGCTCGCGGCGGACGGAGCTCTTGGTGACCTCCACGCCGCAGCGCTCGCAGACGATGCCCTTGAAGCGCACGCGCTTGTACTTGCCGCAGGCGCACTCCCAGTCGCGGGAGGGCCCGAAGATCTGCTCGCCGAACAGGCCGTCCTTCTCGGGCTTCAGCGTGCGGTAGTTGATCGTCTCGGGCTTCTTGACCTCACCGAAGGACCAACGACGGATGTCGTCGGCGGTGGCCAGACCGATACGGATCTGATCGAAAGTGGTTGATTCGAGCACTGGTTCTCCTGTGTCGGAATTCTCTGAAATCTGAGCTGGGTCGCTGAGCTAGGAGCTCAGATCTCGTCGATCGACGAGGACTCGAAGCGGCTGGAGATGTTGATGCCGAGCTCTTCCGCAGCGCGGAAGGCGTCGTCGTCGGTGTCACGGAGGTTCACAACCGTGCCGTCGGCCGAGAGGACCTCGACGTTCAGGCAGAGCGACTGCATCTCTTTCATGAGCACCTTGAACGACTCGGGGATGCCGGGCTCCTGGATGTTCTCGCCCTTGACGATCGCCTCGTACACCTTCACGCGGCCGAGGATGTCGTCGGACTTGATCGTCAGGAGCTCCTGCAGCGCGTACGCGGCACCGTAGGCCTCGAGCGCCCACACTTCCATCTCACCGAAGCGCTGACCACCGAACTGCGCCTTACCACCGAGCGGCTGCTGGGTGATCATCGAGTACGGGCCCGTCGAACGCGCGTGGATCTTGTCGTCGACGAGGTGGTGCAGCTTCAGGATGTACATGTAGCCGACCGAGATGGGCGCCGGGAACGGCTCTCCGGAGCGGCCGTCGAACAGCAGCGTCTTTCCGGTGGAGTCGACCAGACGGTCACCGTCGCGGTTCGTGATCGTCGAGTCGAGCAGACCCGCGATCTCGGCCTCGAACGCACCGTCGAACACCGGGGTGGCGACCTTCGTGCCGGGGGCTGCTTCGCGAGCGGCCTCGGGCAGGTTCGTCGCCCACTCGGGCGTGCCCTCGACCTTCCAGCCCTGCTGGGCGATCCATCCGAGGTGCAGCTCGAGCACCTGGCCGAAGTTCATTCGACCCGGGATGCCGAGCGGGTTCAGGATGATGTCGACCGGCGTGCCGTCGGACAGGAAGGGCATGTCCTCGATCGGGAGGATCTTGGCGATGACACCCTTGTTGCCGTGGCGGCCGGCGAGCTTGTCGCCCTCGGTGATCTTGCGCTTCTGGGCGATGTAGACCACGACGCGGCGGTTGACGCCCGAGCCGAGCTCGTCGTCACCGTCTTCGGCGTTGAACTCCTTGACGGCGATGATCGTGCCCTGCTCGCCGTGGGGCACCTTGAGCGAGGTGTCACGGACTTCGCGGCTCTTCTCGTTGAAGATCGCGCGGAGCAGACGCTCTTCGGCCGAGAGCTCGGTCTCACCCTTGGGCGTGACCTTGCCGACCAGGATGTCGCCGGGGCGAACCTCGGCACCGATGCGGATGATGCCGCGGTCGTCGAGGTCCTTCAGCAGGTCGGGGCTCACGTTGGGGAGGTCACGGGTGATCTCCTCTTTACCGAGCTTGGTGTCGCGCGCGTCGACCTCGTACTCCTCGATGTGGATCGACGACAGCGTGTCGTCCTTCACGAGGTCCTGGCTGAGGATGATCGCGTCCTCGAAGTTGTGGCCTTCCCAGGTCATGAACGCCACGAGGAGGTTCTTGCCGAGGGCGAGCTCACCGTTCTCGGTCGCGGGACCGTCGGCGATGACCTCGCCGGCCTCGATGCGCTCGCCGGCCGAGACGACCACGCGCTGGTTGTACGACGTGCCCTGGTTGGAGCGGTCGAACTTGCGGAGGAAGTAGTCCTGCGTGCCACCCTCGTCGAGCTGGACGGTCACGACGTCGGCCGAGACCTCGAGCACCACACCGGCCTTGTCGGCGGTGACGACGTCACCGGCGTCGATGGCGGCGAAGCCCTCCATACCGGTTCCGACGATGGGCGACTCACTGCGCACGAGCGGCACGGCCTGACGCTGCATGTTCGCACCCATGAGGGCGCGGTTGGCATCGTCGTGCTCGAGGAACGGGATGAGCGAGGTCGCCACCGACACCATCTGGCGCGGCGAGACGTCCATGTAGCCGATCTCGTCGTTCGGGAACAGGTCGACCTCGCCACCCTGACCGCGGCGGGCCAGGATGCGGTCCTCCACGAAGTGACCGTCGGCCTGCAGCGCGACACCGGCCTGAGCGACGATGTGGTCGCTCTCTTCGCTGGCGGTCAGGTAGTCGATCTGGTCGGTCACGCGACCGTCGACGACGCGACGGTACGGGGTCTCGATGAAGCCGAACGCGTTGATGCGCGCGAACGAGGCGAGCGAGCCGATCAGACCGATGTTCGGGCCTTCGGGCGTCTCGATGGGGCACATACGGCCGTAGTGCGAGGGGTGGACGTCACGGACCTCGACGCCGGCACGCTCACGCGACAGACCACCCGGGCCCAGCGCCGACAGGCGACGCTTGTGGGTCAGACCCGCGAGCGGGTTGTTCTGGTCCATGAACTGCGACAGCTGCGAGGTTCCGAAGAACTCCTTGATCGCGGCGACGACGGGGCGCACGTTGATCAGCGTCTGCGGCGTGATCGCCTCGATGTCCTGCGTGGTCATGCGCTCGCGGACGACGCGCTCCATGCGGGACAGACCGGTGCGGACCTGGTTCTGGATGAGCTCGCCGACAGCGCGGATGCGGCGGTTGCCGAAGTTGTCGATGTCGTCGGTGTCGAGGCGGATGTCGGCGGACTGGCCACCGCGCACGCCGTCGAACGACGCGTCGCCGCGGTGCAGACGCACCATGTACTTGATCGTGGCGACGATGTCGTCGACGGTCAGCACCGAGTCGCTCAGCGGCTTGTCGAGACCGAGCTTCTGGTTGATCTTGTAGCGACCCACCTTGGCGAGGTCGTAGCGCTTCGAGTTGAAGTAGAAGTTGTCGAGCAGCGCGCGGGCGGCCTCGGCGGCGACCTGCTCGCCCGGACGCAGCTTGCGGTAGATGTCGCGGAGGGCATCTTCCTTCGTGAGGATGGTGTCCTTCGAGAGCGTCTCTTCGATCGAGTCGAAGCCGGCGAACTCGGCGAGGATGTCTTCGCTGGTCAGGCCGAGGGCCTTGAGGAAGACGGTGACCGACTGCTTGCGCTTGCGGTCGATGCGCACGCCGACCTGGTCGCGCTTGTCGATCTCGAACTCGAGCCAGGCGCCTCGCGAGGGGATGACGCGGGCCGACACGATGTCCTTGTCGGACGTCTTGTCGGGGGTCTTGTCGAAGTAGACACCGGGCGAACGCACGAGCTGCGAGACCACGACACGCTCGGTGCCGTTGATGATGAACGTGCCCTTGTCGGTCTGGAGCGGGAAGTCGCCCATGAAGACCGTCTGGGTCTTGATCTCACCGGTCTGGTGGTTCATGAACTCGGCCTCGACGTAGAGCGGGGCGGCGTACGTCTTGCCGCGCTCCTTGCACTCTTCGATCGAGTACTTCTCGGGCTCGAGATAGGGGTTCGTGAACGAGAGCTGCATGGTCTCGCTCAGGTCCTCGATCGGGGAGATCTCCTCGAAGATCTCTTCCAGACCGCTGATCTCGGGGACGTCGGTCCGGCCGACGGCCTGAGCCTCGGCGACGCGCGCCTTCCAGGCCTCGTTACCGACGAGCCAGTCGAACGACTCGGTCTGCAGGGCGAGCAGATCGGGAACGGTCAGCTTGTCGGAGATCTTGGCGAACGAGAGGCGGGATGCGCCGCGTCCGCTCTTGGGGGTGGTGGTGGTGGATGCGGTGTTCGCAGCAGCCAAGGGAATAACCTCCAGAAGCCCGGGCGAGGGGCTCGTGATTCCTTGTCGTCAGGTGGAGTGCGTTCCTGCCCCGAAAACCCACCGTCGCACACCGCGATGAAGCGGGGACGGGCAGGCTCAGCCGACCACCATATGAGGGCAGGGGGAATCGAGGAGCGCAAAGTCCAAGCATACGCGGGAGGACGCGCCGTGTCCAGTCCGATTCTTGACGACCTCGCACACCTGCGGTATAAACGCGCACGCCTGTCCGGCGGGGCGGCCGAATCGGCGGTCAGGCACGCCGGAATCGCACGGCATCACCCGGCCGCGCCTGCGCCAGCGCGTCGAGCGCGGCATCCGCCACTGCGGCGATCACGGGGTATCCCCCGGTCACCGGACCGTCGGCGAGCAGCACCACCGGTCGTCCGTGCGGCGGCACCTGGATCGCGCCGGGGCGCATGCCCTCGCTGGGCAGCTCGTCGTGACGCGTGCGCTCCAGCGGGGGTCCGTCGAGACGCATGCCCACGCGATCGGAGTGGGTCGACACGGTCCACTCCGCGTCGACCAGCGTCGACCACGCCGAGGGAGCGAACCAGTCGGCGCGGGGACCGGCGGTGATGCGCACGTCGATCACAGTCGGCGGCACCGACCACGGGAACGCGTCGACGACCGGGATCGGGAATGCCGGGTCCCCCGCGCGAACGCCCTCACCCGCGCGGACGGGCGCGGGGCCGAGCCCGGCCAGCACGTCGGTCGCGCGCGAGCCCAGCGCCACCGGCGCGACGACGCCGCCCCGCACGGCGAGGTAGCAGCGCAGCCCGGCGCGGGCGGTCCCGATGTGCAGCTCGGCTCCGGCGGGCACGAGCACCGGCGCGTAGGCATCCACAGTCCTCCCGTCGACGCGCACCTCGGCGAACGCGCCCGTGACGCACACCCACGTGTCCCTCTCGGCCCGGGCGCCAAAACCGCCGAGAGCGATCTCGAGGCCCGCGGCACCCTCGTCGTTGCCGACGAGGCGGTTGGCGATGCGGAGCGCGGCGCGATCCACGGCGCCCGAGCGCCCGACGCCGAGGGCGGCGCGGCCGGGTCGACCCAGGTCCTGCACGGTGGTGAAGCCGCCGGGGGCGAGCACGCGGAGGGCGGGCGGGGAGTCCGCCTCCGGCGTGGGGCGAAGGGAGGGCGAGGGAGGAGGGGAGGGCGAGTCACCGGCATCCCCTCCTCCGCTCGCCGCTCGCCCTCCGCTCGACCCCGATCCCGGCGCGGAGGGTGCGACGACGGCGACGCGGGCGCGCTGCGCCACGAACCGCACGAGCGAGCGAGGTGGGAGCAGCACCGGGTCGGCGGCATCCGGATCGAAGAGCACGGCGTCGGTCGAGGCGATCAGGCGCCAGCCGCCGGGGGTCTCGCGCGGATACGCTCCGCTGAACTCCGCGGCCAGCCCCACCGCCCCCGCGGGCACGCGGGTGCGCGGCTGCGTCAGGCGCGGCACGTCGAACGGCCAATCGGCGCTGACGAGGTAGGCGAACCCGGGGGCGAAGCCCGTGAACGCCACAGTCCACTCCGCCCCGGCGTGGCGGGCCACGAGATCGGCGACGGGGATGCCGACGAGCGCGGCGGTGTCGTCGAGGTCGGCGCCGTCGTAGCGCACCGGCACCTCGACGAGGGGGCCGGGTGCGACGGCATCCGGGGTCGTGCCGGCGACGGAGCGGATCCAGGAGCGGACGGCGTCGGCCGACGTGCGAGCGGGATCGAACCCCACGAGGACGGTCCGTGCGGCGGGGACGAGCTCGTCGACCCCGGCGGGCGGATCGGCGGCGAGGGCGGCGTGGAGCGCCAGGACCGCGGCGAGGTCCACGACCTCGGCGAGCACGGCCCGCTCCCCCATCGGCCGGAGCGTCACCACGGCGCGCGCACCTCGATGCCCGAAGCGTCGAGGGCCCCGCGAACCGCCCGGGCCATCGCGACCGCCGAGGGAGTGTCGCCGTGCAGGCACAGGGAGGCCGCCTCGACCGCGATGCGCGTACCGTCGACGGCCACGACCTCGCCCTCGCGCACCAGACGCAGCGCCCGCTCGGCGACGAGCGCGGGGTCGTCGACTAGCGCTCCCGGTTCCCCGCGGGGCACGAGCTGCCCGTGGGCGGCGTACCCGCGGTCGAGGAACGCCTCGCGCACGAAGGGCAGGCCCGCCGCTGCCGCGGCTTCGGCGATCGCCCCCGCAAGACCCAGCACCGGCAGGGCGCGGCCGAGCCGGGCGGAGAGGTCGGCGACCGCGGCGACGACGGCTGCGGCCTGCGAGGCGTCGTCGATCACCGCGTGGTACAGCGCCCCGTGCGGTTTGACGTAGCGCAGGTCGGCACCGGCCGCGGCGAGCGCGTCGAGCTGGGCGGCGATGCTCGCCCGGAGGTCGTCCGGGGCGGGGTCGCGCCGGACACGGCCGAAGTTCGCGCGGTCGTCGTACGAGGGATGCGCGCCGACCGCGACACCGAACCGTGCCGCCCGTTCGACCGAGGCGCGCATGGAGGCGGCGTCTCCGGCGTGTCCCCCGCAGGCGACGTTGGCGCTGGAGACGACGGCGAACATGGCCTCGTCGTCGGCGGTCGGCATCCCGTCGACGGTCTCGCCGAGGTCGGCGTTGAGGTCCACGCGCATGGTGCCACCGTAACGCCGCGATGCGCGCGCACGGGGGTCGGCGGCGCGGGGCGGCGCGGCCCGTCGCGGACGGTTGCCGGCGCACGGCGCGCACAGCTCCTGCACCGTCCGCGCGGCGGGCGCACACCGACGGTGAGCGGGCGCATCCGCCGGAGTCGTGCGGATCCGAGCGCGTTACGGGGGTGTGACGATCGGGCGGAAGGGGTGGGCAGAACGCGCAGCGCGGGCGAGGATGGTGGGATGACCTCCGATGTCGCCGGTCCCCCCGCTCCGGCATCCCCCCTGCCCCTTCTCTCGGTCCGTGATCTCGCGGTCGACTTCGCCACCATGGACGGCCCCGTGCGGGCCGTCGATGGGGTGGATCTCGACATCCACGCGGGTGAGACCATCGCCATCGTCGGCGAATCCGGCTCCGGCAAGTCGACGACCGCCATGGCGATCATCGGTCTGCTCGCCTCCGGGGGCCGCGTGGCCCGCGGCCAGATCCTGCTCGACGGCGAGGACCTCACCACCTTCGGCGAGGCCCGCATGCGTCAGGTACGCGGCCGGCAGATCGGCCTGGTGCCCCAGGATCCGATGTCGAACCTCAACCCCGTCGCGAAGATCGGCACGCAGGTCGCCGAGACGCTGCTCGCCCACGGCCTGGCCGAACGCGCGAACGTCAAGGGCAAGGTCGTCGAGGCGCTCGAGGCCGCGGGACTGCCGGATGCCGAGAAGCGGGCGACGCAGTACCCGCACGAGTTCTCGGGCGGCATGCGCCAGCGCGCGCTCATCGCGATCGGCCTCGCCTGCCGGCCGCGCCTGCTGATCGCCGACGAGCCGACGAGCGCGCTCGATGTCACCGTGCAGCAGACGATCCTCGACCAGATAGACAAGCAGACCGACGAGCTGGGCGCAGCCGTGCTCCTCATCACCCACGACCTGGGTCTCGCCGCGGAGCGCGCATCGAGAGTCGTGGTCATGCACCGCGGGCGCGTCGTCGAGCAGGGACCCGCACGCCAGATCCTCGAGAACCCCCAGCACGAGTACACGAAGTCGTTGGTGGCGGCGGCGCCCTCGGTCGCGGCCGTGCGACTGCGCCCCGAGGACTTCCGCGGCTCGCGCGCCGCCGAGCCGGTGCGCGACCACATCGTCGAGATCTCGAACCTCACCAAGGTGTACCCGACGAGGGGGCGGGGCGACGACTTCCGCGCCGTCGACGACGTGTCGCTCGCGATCCCCCGCGGCCAGACCGTCGCCATCGTGGGCGAGTCGGGATCGGGCAAGACCACGACCGCGCGCATGCTGCTGAAGGTCGTCGAGCCCACGAGCGGATCGATCACGTTCGACGGGCAGGACGTCGCGGCTCTGAAGGGCGACGCCCTGCGGCAGTTCCGCCAGAAGGTGCAGCCGATCTTCCAGGACCCGTACTCGAGCCTGAACCCCATGTTCACCGTCGAGCGCATCGTCGAGGAGCCCCTGTCGTTCTACAAGCGCGGCTCGAAGGCGGAACGCGCGAAGCGGGTGCGCCAGCTGATGGACGACGTGGCCCTGCCTGCATCCATGCTGCGCCGCTACCCCTCGGAACTGTCGGGCGGGCAACGGCAGCGCGTCGCGATCGCCCGGGCCCTCGCCCTCTCGCCCGAGCTGATCGTGTGCGACGAGCCGGTGTCGGCGCTCGACGTGCTCGTACAGGCGCAGATCCTCGACCTGCTGGGCGACCTGCAGCGCGAGTACGGCCTGAGCTACCTCTTCATCTCGCACGACCTCGCGGTCGTGCGCCTGATCAGCGACTACGTCTGCGTGATGAAGGACGGGCGCCTGGTCGAGGCGGCATCCAGCGAAGAGGTCTTCACCAACCCCCGCGACCCGTACACGCGCCGCCTGCTCGCGTCGATCCCGGGCAACGAGCTGGGCTTGGCGGGCTGACGCAGCGCGCGGTGCAGCGGGCGATGTCCCCCGGCACCCGCTGGCCCACGGCCCCGCGGCACGTGCGCTGAGGCATGTCCCACTTGGTGCGAGAAACGGTCGGCAGACCTGCACGAAGTGGGACACGGCACCCACCGCCGGCGGCGCAGCGGCTCACGCGCCGGGGCATGTCCCGCTTCGTGGGAGAAACGGTCGATGAGACTGCATGAAGTGGGACATGGATGCCGCGCCGACAACGCCGCGGCCCCGACCCGCGCGAGCGGGCCGGGGACGGGCGCCCGCTACCGCGCGCGGGTGCGGGGGTCCATCGCCTCGCGGAGCGACTCGCCCAGCAGCGTGAAGCCCAGCGCGGTCACGGCGATGCAGATGCCCGGCAGGAACGCCAGCCACGGCGCGATCGCCAGCTCGGCCTGCGCGTACGTGAGCATGCGGCCCCACTCGGCGGTCTGCGGCAGTCCGCCACCGAGGCCCAGGAACGACAGTGCGGCCGCGTCGATGACGGCGGTCGCGAGCGTGAGCGTGCCCTGCACGATGACCGGCCCGACGCTGTTGGGCAGCACGTGGGTCATCGTGATCGTCCGTCGACTGAGGCCCAGGGTCTGCGCCGACAGCACGTAGTCGGCGCCGCGCTGCTGCAGCATCGAGGCGCGCAGGAGCCGCGCGAACACCGGCACCTGCGACGCACCGATCGCGATCATGATCGCGAGCTGGCTCTGGCCGAGGATGGCGGCGATCGAGACGGCGAGGAGCAGGTTCGGCACCGAGAGCAGGATGTCGACGAAGCGCATGACCACCGCGTCGACCCACCCGCCGAACATGCCCGCCAGCAGCCCCAGCGCCATGCCGCCGATGAGGCCCATCGCCGTCGAGATGACACCGATCTGCAGCGACGCCTGGGCGCCCCAGATGAGCTTCGACAGCACGTCGCCGCCGAAGCGGTCGAGACCGAGGGGGAACTCGGCCATCTCGCCCGGCCCCGGGATGTCGGTCGGCGTGATGAAACGCTGTCCGGGCAGGGACTCGGCCGGGTACGGCGCGAGCAGCGGCGCGAGGGCCGCCACGAGCAGGAACGCCAGCACGATGATCGCGCCGATCCAGGCGACGGGACTGTGGCGGAGCCGCTGGAACACGTCCTGCCAGAATCCGCCCCCGCGCGCCTGGGCGGCGAGGAGCTGGCCGTCGACGATCGCGTTGTCGTCGACGGGACCGCCGCTGGGGGCGGGAGGGAGGATGCCGGAGCTCACTGGACTCTCACTCTCGGGTCGATGACGCTGTACGACAGGTCGACCAGCAGGTTGATGAGCGCGTACGCGATCGCGATGAAGATGATGAACCCCTGCAGCACGGGGAAGTCGCGCGTGAAGATGGCCCGCGCGAGGAACTGCCCGATGCCCGGGAAGGCGAACACCGTCTCGGTGAGCACCGCCCCCGAGATGAGCAGGCCCGCCTGCAGTCCCACGGTGGTGATGACCGGCAGCATGGCGTTGCGCAGGATGAAGCGGTTGCGCAGCGTCGAGCGGCCGATGCCCTTGGCGCGGCCGGTGCGGACGTAGTCGGCGTTCTGCACCTCGAGCACCGAGGCGCGCGTGATGCGCACGATGATCGCGAGCGGGATCGTGCCGAGCGCGACCGCGGGCAGGATCAGGTGCAGCACGGCATCCCACGACGCGTCGAACTCCCCGGTGATGAGCCCGTCGAAGACGTAGAGGTTCGTGTAGTGCGTCGCGTCGATGCGCGGGTTCTGGCGACCGTCGGAGGGCAGCCAGCCGAGCTGCACGGCGAAGACGTACTTGAGGATGAACGCCAGGAAGAACACCGGGATCGTGATGCCGATGAGGCTCAGCACGACGGCGGTGTGATCCCAGATCTTGCCGTGACGGCGCGCGGCCCAGTAGCCGAGCGGGATGCCGATGCCCACCGCCACGATGAGCGCGCCGATCGACAGCTCGAGGGTGGCGGGGAAGCGGCGCACGAACTCCTCGAGCACCGGCCGGCCGGTCTGGATCGAGGAGCCGAAGTCTCCGGTCATCAGACGCCCGAGCCACGTGAAGTACTGCACGTAGAGGGGTTCGTTGAAGCCGTAGAGCTCGTTGATGCGAGCGACGGCGGCGGGGGTGGCCCGCTCACCCAGCAGGGCGACGGCGGGGCCGCCCGGGAGCGCGCGCACCCAGGCGAAGAGCAGGACGGACAGACCGAACAGAGTGGGGATGAGCAGGAGCAGGCGCCTGCCGATGGTGCGGAGCACGGGTTCTCACAGGGTGTCGGGAACGGGGGGACGCGGAACCGCGGGCCCCGGCGTCGTCACGACGCGGAGCCCGCGGCATCCGGATCACTCGGTGAGTTCGATCTCGTTGTAGACCTCGTCCTGCACGGGGCTGGCGGGGTACGACTTCACCCGGGGTGCGAACGCGAGCGTCGGCACGGGGTTGGCCAGCGGGATGCCGGGGAGGAACGTCGCGATCTGCTCGTTGACGGCCTGGTAGGCCGGGTCCTGCTCGGCCTCGGTCGCGAGGCCGCGGGCCGAGGTGAGAGCCGAGAACAGCTCCGCGTTGTCGAAGCCCCACTCGTTGGACGTGCCGCCGAAGAACGTGCCCACGAAGTTGTCGGGGTCGTTGTAGTCGCCGGTCCAGCCGAGCAGATGGATGCCGTGCTCGCTGCCGCCCTGGATCAGGTCGAGGTACTCGCCCCACTCGTTGGACACCGGGTTGAGCACGATGCCCACGGCCTGCAGCTGCGACTGGAGGTTCGTGAAGATCTGCTCGGGGTTCGGCATGTACGGGCGCGAGATGTTGACCGGGTAGTTGAAGGTCAGCGTCAGCGGGTTGGCGTCGGTGAAGCCGGCTTCGGCGAGCAGGGCCTTGGCGGCGGCCTGATCGAAGTCGTACGTGGTCACGCCGGAGTTGAAGCCGATGACGCTGTCGGGCATGAACTGCGAGGCCACCGTGGTGCCCTCGGGCAGCACCTGGGTGACCAGCTGCTGCTTGTCGATGGCGTGGGCGATGGCCTGGCGCACGCGGATGTCGCCGAGCGCCGGGTCGGCCTGGTTCATGCCGAGGTACAGGATGTTGAACGGGTCGCGGTTGGTGAGCATGTAGCCCGCGGACTCGAGCGCGCCGAGGTCGGCGGGGGCCACGAGGTCGTACCCGTCGATCGAGCCGGACTCGAGCGCCTGGCGACGAGCCGTGGTGTCGCCGATCACGCGGAAGATGACCTTCTGCACCTGGCCCTGGTCACCCCAGTAGCCCTCGTAGGCGTTGACGGTCGCCTCGGCGCCGGGCTCCCACGAGTCGAACTGGAACGGACCCGTGCCGGTGGGGTGGCCCTGGGCGTACTCGCTGAGGGTCGGCGCCTCGGAGGTTCCGCCCACCTCGTCGGCCTGGTACTCCTGCAGCGCGGTGGGGCTCTGCATCGCGAACGCGGGCAGCGACAGCGCGGGGATGAAACCGGCGAACGGTTCGGTCAGCGTGATGGTGACCTCGGTGGGGCTTCCCACCTCGCAGCCGCCGTAGATCGAGGTGCCGGTGTCGGCGTAGCCGCGCATGATCTTGCCCCAGTAGTAGGACAGGCTCTCGGACTGCGCGATGCCGGTGAAGTTGTTCTGGCGATCGAAGTTGAAGCAGACGGCGTCGGCGTTGAACTCGGTGCCGTCGTGGAAGGTCACGCCCTCTTTGAGCGTGAAGGTGTACGACAGGCCGTCGTCCGACTGCTCCCAGCTCTCGGCGAGCATGGGGGCGGGGTCGGCGGTGCCCGACTCCACGCCGACGAGGCCCTCGAAGATCTGCCGCGAGATGCGGAACGACTCTCCGTCGCTGGCGAAGGCGGGGTCGAGGCTGGACGGATCGCCCGAGGCGCCGAACACGAATGTGGAGTCGACGTCACCGCCGGCGTCGCCGCCGCCGTCGTCGTCGCGCTGACTCGTGCAGCCCGACAGGGCGAGCGCGCCGATGGCGACGGTGGCGCCGCCGACGAGCAGACGTCGTCGAAGAGAACTGAGCATTTCGGTACACCTTCCGGGGGGAAAGGGAGGAGAACGACGGCGCTGTCACGTCATCGTGCCGCGCTCCGCTTGCTGTGTTCCCCCGACCGTACAGGGCGGGCGGCGTCGTGCCCATTGCCCGCGTGTATCGATCGTGTTTCGAGAATCCGGCATCCTGATGCCCTCCCGGACCACCGATGGCGCATTCCGCCCATCCCCCCGCCGCCGCGGTGCGCACCCTGCCCGCCTCGGGCAGCGCGAGGAGCCGAGAGTCGTCGCTTCGCGGCCAGGGCGTGCGTCGGGGTTCGGCATCTCGCGCGACGGGCCCGGCTAGCGTGGAGGGATGGCACGCATGCGCATCGAACCCGACGACGCCCCCACGGCGCGACTGTCGGACGGATCGACCGCGCGGGTGTCGCCGTCGGGCTTCGTCTCGGGATGGGAGCTGGTCGTCGACGCGACCCCCCAGTCGCACGTCGACCTCGACGATCCCACCCACCTGCACTTCGAATACGTCGCGCGCATGGGAGCGGTCATCGACCGCCTGCGGATGCCGGGACAGCCGCTGACCGCGGTGCACCTGGGCGCGGGGGCCCTCACCCTCCCCCGCTACGTCGAGAGCACCCGCCCCGGCTCCCGCCAGCAGGTGATCGAACTGGAGCCGGCGCTCTGGGATCTCGTGCGCGAGAACCTCCCCCTTCCCCGCGGCGCCGCGATCCGCGTGCGCATCGGCGACGCGCGCGCCGGTCTCGCCAAGCTCCCCGCCGGGCTCACCGGCGCCGTCGACCTGCTCGTGAGCGACGTGTACTCGGGCGCGCAGACCCCGGCGCACCTGACCACGGTGGAGTTCTACCGCGACGCCGCGCGTCTGCTCGCCCCCGACGGCGTCCTGCTCGTCAACGTGTCGGACGGCCCCGGCCTCGCCTTCGCCCGACGACAGGTCGCCACGATCCGCGCGGTGCTGCCCGAGGTGATCGTGCTCGCCGAGGTGCAGGTGCTGAAGGGCCGCCGCTTCGGCAATCTCGTCGTCGCCGCCTCCGCCGCCCCCCTGCCCGTCGAATGGCTCCCGCGTCTCATGGCGGCCGGTCCCCACCCCGCGAAAGTGGCCCAGGGGGCCGAGATCGAGGAGTTCATGCGCGGGGCGCGGGCGTCGACCGATGCCGACGCGACGCCGTCGCCCAAGCCCTCGGCGTCGATCTTCGAACGGTGACGGCGGCGTGTTCGCGCCCCGACCGCGTGGCGCGGGCGTTCTGAGCGCGCCTGCCACGCAAACTGGAACTCCTGCCCGACCGAGAGGAGCGACGGTGAGCTACATCCACGGGTACGACCCCGACACGTTGCGCGAGGTCACCGACTCTCGCGAGTGCGCGGAACGACTCGAGGAGATCGGTTCGCAGCGCAGCCTCCACGCCCTGCTCGAACGCGTGTGGCTGCTGAAGGTGCTCGACCGCTTCGACGAGGCGCTCGTCATCTCGGACCAGTCGGTGCGCGTCGCCCGCATGGCCGGCACCCGCCGCGACCTGCTGCGCGCCCGCATCCTGCACGCCACGATCCTGCAATGCCGCGGGGCATTCGCCGCCGCCGAGCAGGAACTCACCATGTGCGCCGACGAGGCCGAGGGCCAGGGGTGGGCCAGCATCGCCGCCTTCGCCCTGCAGCACCGCGGCAAGGTGCACTACGACGAGGGCGACTACGACGCCGCGCGTCGCGATTTCAAGCAGGCGCTCTTCCTGCGCCAGAACGCCGGCGCCACCGATGCGCAGCTCGAGTCGACCCTGCTGGCGATCGACGCCGCCGAGCGTCGACGCACGCGCGAGGTCGTCGCGAGCTGAGTGTCGTAGGCCCCGCCTAGGCTTCCCGTCATGTCCGATCTGCACCGCGTACGCGTCTGGGCCGAGGCGTTGATCGCCCTGCACCTCGACGCGTCGTGGACGTTCGCGTTCGACAACGCCAAGCGCCGCGCGGGTCTGTGCGACTACGGCCGCAAGCGCATCAGCGTCTCGCGCTACCTCACCGCGCGTTACGACGACGACACGAACCACCAGACGCTGCTGCACGAGGTGGCGCACGCGCTCGCCGGAGCCCGGGCCGGCCACGGCGCGGCGTGGAAACGCACCGCGCGCGAGCTGGGGTACGTCGGCGGAACGACGCACGCGGGCGAGACGGCCACCGAGCTCGCGCCGTGGGTCGGCACCTGTCCCGCCGGCCACGTCGCCTACCGGCATCGCAAGGCCACGCGTCCCACCTCGTGCGCGAAGTGCGCGCCCACCTTCGACCCGCGCTTCGCCCTGTCCTGGGTGCGGCGCGAGATCTCGCCCGCGGTGCGCCTGGCCGCCTCCACGCCGCGCTGAGCGCGCGTCAGGGGGCGACGAACGCTCCGTCGCGCAGCACCGGCACGACCGATGCGGCGTCGCGCGCGGCCGCGGCCAACACCTCATCGCGGCGCCCGTCTGCGGCGAGCCGACGCCCCGTGCCGCTGGCCGTGAGCAGGTGGCGCACGGCCCCGCCGAGAGCGCGGAAGCCCTCGCCGGCGACGGCGGCGTCGGGCGAGGCGTGGTCGATACCGAGGTCGCCCAGAGCGGCGACGACGGCCCCGGCGCCCAGCAGGTCGTCGACGGCGAAGCGGAGTCCCTCGGCATCCGTGCCGTCGGGGTACCCCGCCGCGACGATCGAGATACTCGTGCGCTCGCCGCGCGTGCGCTGCACCTCGAGCACGTGCGCGGCGACGGCGGCAGCGTTGCGCAGGCCTCCCACCACGACGTGCGCCCCGGTCGCGGCCGAGGCGCGGACGAGGGCCGCTGCCGCATCGTCGACGGCGTCGAGGGGCGCCCCGGCTTCGGCCGCCGCCAGGGCGCGCGCCGACAGGCCGAGGGTCTGCACGAGGACCACGACGTGGGCGTCGGCCAGGCGGGAGAGGCCCGCGCCACCCCACTCCAGCCGCACCTGGTAGTCGGACTGCGAGAGGGCGGGGTGTTTCGGCATCCTCCGAGCCTAGAACGGTGGAGCGTCACCGCGTGTTCGTCAAGCGGTACCGGCGAAGACGGCCACGTCGGGCACGATCGGTGACATGCGCATTCTGCTGAAGTTCGTCATCGACTGCGACCCGGATGCCGCGTGGCGGGCGCTGCACTCCCCGCGCGCCGTCGCGGAGCTGTACGGCCCCCTGCTCGAGGTCGACGCGCTCGGCACGATGCCCACCTCGTTCGAGTCGGGGGACGACGTTCCGGTGCAGATGAGCGTCGCCGGCATCTTTCCCGTCGGCCGGCAGCTGATCTCGGTCGCCGATCGTGAGACCCACGACGGCAACGGCCGCGTGCGGGTGTTCCGAGACTGGGGGGTCCCGTTGACCGGCCCGCTGGCGAGCCTCGATGTCTGGGACCACCAGATGGCGGTCTCGGCCGCCCCGGGCGAGGCGGGCCGCACCCTCTGGCGCGAGCGACTGACCATCGGCGGCGCCGCCGCCCCGGCGCTCTGGCCGGGACTGTGGGCGACGTGGCAGTGGCGCGCGGCACGCATCCGGGCGCTCGCCCCGACCTGGGCCCACGACCCCGAGACATCCCCCTCGACGCCCTGACCGCTTCGCGCCGGCGTGGGGTGCAGGCAGGCGCGGAGTCGACGCGGGGCGCGGGTCAGGCCAGGCCGTGGCGGAACGCGAAGACCACCAGCTGCACGCGGTCGCGCAGGGCGAGCTTGGTGAGCACGCGGCTGATGTGCGTCTTCACCGTCGCCTCCGACAGGAACTCGCGCTCTGCGATCTCGGCGTTGCTCAGGCCCGCCGCGGCGAGCGCGAAGATCTCGCGCTCGCGGTCGGTGAGGCTCGTGTAGCTCGCGGGCACCGGCTCGGCGCCGCCGTCGGCGATGTGCGCGAACAGCGTCCGCGTCGCCTCGGCGGCGATCACGGCGGAGCCGGCGTGCACGGTGCGCACCGCCGAGAGCAGGAACTCGGGCTCCGAGTCCTTCAGCAGGAACCCGCTCGCTCCGCGCTGGATGGCCCGCGCGGCGGCCTCGTCGAGGTCGAAGGTGGTCAGCACGACGACGCGCGGGGGCGCGGGTTCGCTCAGGATCTCCGCCGTGGCGGTCAGGCCGTCCATGACGGGCATGCGCACGTCCATGAGCACGAGGTCGGGGCGGGTCGCCCGCACCACGTCGATGCCCTCGCGCCCGTCGGAGGCCTCGCCCACCACCTCGAGATCGGGCTGCGAGTCGATCACCATGCGGATGCCCGCGCGGAACAGGACCTGGTCGTCGACGAGGACGATACGGATGGGAGCGGTCATGCGGGCGGTTCCTCTTCTGGTCGAGCGAGGGTGCGGCATCTCCTGCGCCGATCGAGTCCGGCGGGGGCGGGGGCGGGGCTCACGCCGGGCGCCCGATCGGCAGGGTCGCCCGCACGACGAACTCGCCGTACTCGGGTTCGGCCGTGAGTCGGCCGCCGACCAACTGCGCGCGCTCGCGCATGCCGATGAGGCCGTGACCGCCCGGCGCGGCCGGGGCGACGGATGCCGTGGCACGGGCATTGCGGATCGACAGCTCCACCCGGTCGGGCCACCACGCCAGGTGCACGCGGACACGTGGGTCGACGCCGTGCCGCAGGGCGTTCGTGAGGGCTTCCTGCATGATGCGGTAGACCGCGAGCTGGATGGCGGCCGGCGGCTCGCCGGGCGGGGAGGGATCGACCTCGGCGGTGACCACGAGGCCCGCCGCGCACATGCGGGTGTACAGCGTCTCGATGTCGGCGAGGGTGGGCTGCGGCCCCTCGGCCTGGCTGTGGCGCAGCTGCGTGAGCAGCAGGCGCACGTCTCCGAGGGCGGCGCGTGCCGTCGACGAGATCGTCGAGAGCGCCGCCGTCGTGGCCTGCGGGTCGGTCGCGGCAGCGTAGCGCGCACCGTCGGCCTGCGCGATGACGACGGCGAGCGAGTGGGCGACGACGTCGTGCATGTCGCGGGCGATGCGCACCCGCTGCTGCTCGGCGATCGTCTCGGCCTCGGCCGCCCGCTGCGCCCTGCTGTTGGCGGTCGCACGCATGGCCGTGCGCACCAGCGCCCCCGACACCCACGCCAGCATGAGCGCGAACCCGGATGCCAGCAGCAACGCGGCGACCGCGAACCACTCGTTCGCGGTGAGTGGCGCCGTCACCCCGCGACCGACGAGGTACAGCGGCACGATGATCGCCCCGGCGATCGCCGAGGCGAAGCCGCCCCAGAACACGCGGCGCGTCCCGTAGGCCGCGGTGGCGTAGAGGACCGCGAAGATGGCGACGTCGCTGGGCGACGGTTGCCGCCCGAAACCCATCTGCAGCAGCGCCCCCGCCCAGGCGAAGATCAGCGCCAGGGCCGGTTGCAGGCGGCGCAGCGCCACGGCCACGGTCAGGGCCACGGCCACCAGCATCCCGCCGAGCGTCTCGAGGGCCAGGTCCACGCCGGCGGTGGCGCCCGACCCGCCCGCGAGTTCTGTGGCGATGGCGAGCAGGCCGAAGACGAGGGCGATGCCGAGGTCGGTGACCAGTTGGTATCGCTGCAGCGGGCGCGGAGTGAACATCGCGGCCACGCTACGCGCCGCGGGTGGGCTGGGCATCCGTCTCGCGATGTATCTCGGCCGCGCTCACGCGGGGAAGGCGGCGGGCTCGATCGGGCGCGCCTCGAAGAAGGTCTGCAGCACCACCGTGGTGCGGGTGTTGACCTGGGCTGCCGCCCGGATGTCGCGGATGAGCGTCTCGAGATCGCGCGGCGTGGGCACGCGCACGAAGAGCATGTACGCCGCCTCGCCCGCGATGGAATGGCACGCCTCGATGGCGGTCAGATGCGACAGGAGTTCGGGGGCGTTGTCGGGCTGGGCCGGATCGAGCGGCGTGATCTCGACGAAGGCGGCGAGGGGCCGGCCGAGCGCCTCGGCGTCGAGCACGGGGCGGTATCCGCGCACGATGCCGCGCGACTCCAGTCGGCGCAGTCGCGACTGCACGGCCGACACCGACAGCCCGACGCGCTCCGAGAGGTGCGAGAGCGTGGCGCGCGCGTCGAGCGAGATCTCGCGGACGATCGCGGCGTCGACGGAGTCCTCCAGGCGCGCGGCGCGGGCAGGGGCCTCGGTCATGCGCTCGACAGTAGCAGGGCGTGCGGGGGCCACCCTGGCGGTGTCCGTAAGTTTTCCGTTAGCATGCCACTTCAGCAGGAATATTTACAGCCTGATCGGAGGATGCCATGACCATCGCCACGCCTTCCCGTGCCGCGCACGATCTGCTCGACGGCCGAGCCGTCGACGACGTCGAACACACCCCCGCGTGGGCTCAGCTCAAGCGAGCCGCCACCGCGCTGCACACGCTGCAGGCGAAGGACGGCTCGATCGACGACACCGCCGCCGCCGGTCCCCTCGTCGACGAGATCGTCGAGGCCATCGGCGCGCTTACCCCGCTGTTCCCCCACGACGACGCCTACCTCACGGCCTCGATCGCCGACTTCCGGCGCTGGCAGAACGAGGGCCTCGGCACACCCGACTTCCTCGACTCGCTCGTCGCCTTCCAGCCGCAGGAGCACCGGGTCGACGGCATCCGTCATCTCGTCGTCTTCCCGATGTACACCCAGAACGGCTCGAGCAACCGCCACGTCGAAGCCGTGCTCGTCGAGGCCATCTGGCCCGAGTTCATCGCGCGTCTCGAGACCGAGTACACCAACCGCCTGTTCGTCTCGCTGCGACTGATCGACTTCACACCCGGGTACGACACGAACTCCGCGGTGCTCTTCCCCGAGACCGTCGCCATGCGCGAGGTCCCCACCTTCACGTGGGGGGCGATCTTCCAGGACCGCGAGGCCGCGCGCTACCGTCGCGTCACCCGCGCCGCCGCCGACATCACCAAGCTCGAGCTGCCCGCCGAGGCCGCGCGTCTGCTCGATGACCAGGACCTCGCCGAGCAGACGTTCGTCATGTGGGACCTCATCCACGACCGCACGCACATGCGCGGCGACCTGCCGTTCGACCCGTTCATGATCAAGCAGCGGATGCCGTTCTTCCTCTACTCGCTCGAGGAGCTGCGCTGCGACCTCACGGCGTTCCGCGAGTGCGTGTCGCTTCAGGCCCGACTGTCGGCCCGCGACGACCTGGATGCCGCCGAGATCGCCATGCGCGAGCACGCCGGCCTCGTGCAGTACGCCGTGATCTTCGACCGCATCTTCCGCTTCGCCATCACCGGCTCGCGCGTGCGCAACTACGACGGCCTCGGTGGACAGCTGCTCTTCGCCTGGCTGCACCAGCACCGCGTGCTGCACTGGACCGACACCTCGCTCGCATTCGACTGGGACGAGGTGCCCGCCGCGGTCATCGCGCTGGCCGACGCGATCGACGAACTGTACTGGCGCTCGATCGACCGCCCCAAGGTCGCACACTGGCTCGCCGCGTACGACCTCGTGCGCGCGGTCGTCACCCCGCACCCCGCCTCGGTGTGGGCGCGGGGACTCTCGGACGACGTACTCGCCGGGCTCCCGAAGGGGTACACCGACGCCGTCCTGGATGACGAGTTCCCGCTGTCGATGTTCTTCGAAGCGCTCGAGAAGAAGATGCGGCCCGTGATCGCGTCGACCGAGGGGATCCGCGGGACGGACTGACGCGGGAACGGGGTACGGCCGTACCCTGGCTCTCGCGGGAACGACGACGCGGGCGTCGGGGCCGGCCGGGGGCGAGGGGATGACGATGACCGACGCACGGAACGACGACGAGGGAGTGCGGGGGCGCACGGTGCTGCTCGCGGGCGGAACGAGCGCCGCCGGACACGCCTGTGCGCGCGCACTGCTCGACACCGGGGCGCGCGTCGTCGTGGTGGGAAGCTCCGACGAACGTCTGGCGATGATGGCGGCGGACCTGCCGGGCATCGCCGTCGAACGCTGCGATCTGACCGACGAGCGCGCCGTCGGTGAATTGCGCGATCGCGTGCGCGCCGGGCACGGTCGCATCGACGGCCTGCTGCACCTGGTCGGTGGATGGCGGGGCGGCGGGGGCCTGGCCGGACAGAGCGACGACGACTTCGCCTTCCTGCTGCAGTCGGTGACGGCGCTCCGACACGTGAGCCGCGCGTTCGACGACGACCTGCGCGCCTCCCCCGCGGGGCGCTTGGCGATCGTGTCGTCGAACGCGGTGGAACGTCCGCTCGCGGGTGGGGCGAACTACGCGACGGCCAAGGCGGCATCGGAGACCTGGGTGCGCGCGGTTGCGCAGGGCTACGCGAAAGCGGCCCGCGACGCCGGGCGGGAGCCGACGGCCGCGGCGGTCATCTTCCGCGTCACCAGCCTGTCGGGGCTCGAGGACGCCCTCGCCGCGTCGTTCATCGCCCTGTGGGATGACGACGCGACCGCCTGGAACGACGTGACGATCGGTATCGACGCTCCCGCCTGACCGCGTCAGCGGTGCGGGTTCCGCGGCGTCGCGGATAGCTTCAGCCGCGCGCGTCTCGCGGCGTCGCGGACAGGGTCAGCCGCGCGGGTCGTCCGGCGTCGCAAGCGCGGTCGGCGTCGCGTGCGCGGTCGACGTTGCGGCGTCGGCGGTCCGCGCGGGAGACGCCGCGGTCGTCGCTGCGGCGTCGGCGATCGGCGGGGCGGCGGCGTTGTGCACCGACACCTCGCGGTCATCGACGGGAGAGGGCCCGTCCGCCACGTCGGCGTTGACCTCGGCCGTGCGGTACTGCCGCGAGAGGGTGCGGTACGAGCGCGTGAGGAACGCGAGCGACGCGGCCACCACCATGAACAGTCCGGCGAAGACGAACACGAGCGCAATGCCGCGCGACGCTCCGTCGCCGACCAGCCAGCCCCACGTCGCTTGACCCTCACCGCCCCGCATGTAGGGGATGATCGCGAACTCGGCGATCGGGGCGATGAGGAACGAGGTGACGGGCGCGGCCGCCGACTCGAAGGCGGCGGCGAAACCGAACACCCGCCCCTGCGTCTCGAACGGCACGACTTTCTGGATGATCGTCTGCTCGGCAGCCTCGACCGGGGGGATGAGCGCCATGTACACCCAGATGCCGGCGACGTAGAGCCACCACCAGTCCCGCAGGGTGAAGATCGCACCGAGCGCCCCCATCGCGATGACGAGCCACAGCATCGTGCGGATGGGGTTTCGGCCGAGTCCGAACCGCGCCACGAGCCCGCCGCCGACGATGAACCCCGTCGCGGTGACGCCGAGGACGACGCCCCAGACCTGCACGTCGAACAGCTCGAGACCGTAGGGGTCCATCAGGGCCATGTAGACGCCGCCGATGAGGTTGTTGAAGGTGGAGAAGATGAGCAGCGCGAAGAGTCCGGGAGCCGCTCGCACCGCGCGGATCGCCCCGCGCACGTCGACCAGGGGGCCGGGCTCGGCGCCCGCGGCCGGGCGCTCTTCGGGGATGCGGATGGTCAACAGGTGCACCAGCGCGACGAATGTCAGCGCGATGGCGATGGCCAGGGTGCCGCCCATGCCGAGGAAGCCCACCGACAAGCCGCTGAAGACACTGGTGACCACGAAGGCCAGACCCTGCACCGTGCCGACCAGACCGTTCGCGTTCGCGTGGCGCTCGACGGGGACGAGGAGCGTGACCGTGGTCGACAGCGCGATGTTGCGCATGTTCTCGACGACCGCTCCGGCCAGGATGACGCCGGCGAAGAGCCAGAACCAGGGACCGCCCAGATCGAGCAGCGCCGCCTCGGGGAAGGCCAGCCACAGGGCGCCCGCGACGAGGAACGCCGTCAGGGTGACGAGCCCGGAGAACACCATGACCCGATGCTTGCGGTGGCGGTCGACGAGCGACCCGAAGAACATCGCGAAGACGGCGAGCAGCAGCATGTACGCCCCGCCGACGATGCCGGTGGCCAGCACCGAGCGGGTCTCGAGATAGACCCAGAACGTGAGCGCGAACCACAGGAAGCTGGTCGTGACGTTCGCCGCGGCGGTGTTGACGAGCACCGCGAGGAAGGTGCGGTTCCCGGTCGTCGGAGCGCCGGCCGGGGCGGTGGCGGAGGGCGGCGATGCGGACATAGCCACACGGTAGACCCGACCTCCGACATCGGCCAGACCCCGGCGCTCGGCGCCGCCGGCGGGACGGTCAGTCGAGCAAGCTGCGGATGTCGTCGGCGGTGAGGCGCGGGCCACCCGCGAAGACGCCGTCGCCCTCGTCGGAGCCCCCGTCGAGCACGCGCGAGAACAGGTCGGCTTTGGCCTCGCGCAGCGCCACCACCTTCTCTTCGACGGTGTCGGACGACACGAGCCGGTACACGATCACCGGGCGCGTCTGCCCGATGCGGTGGGCGCGGTCGATGGCCTGATCCTCGACCGCGGGGTTCCACCACGGGTCGAGCAGCACGACGTAGTCGGCTTCGACGAGGTTGAGCCCTACGCCTCCCGCCTTGAGCGAGACGAAGAACGCGGGATCGGTGCCGTCGCGGAAGCGGTCGATCTCGGCCTGGCGGTGGGTCGTCGTGCCGTCGAGGTAGCCCGACGCGAGCCCGGCGTCGGTGCACCGCTGCCGCGCCGCGCGCAGGAACCGCGTGAACTGGCTGAGGACCAGGACGCGGTGCCCCTCGGCGGCGGCCTCGACGAGGAGCTCTTCGAGCGCGTCGAGCTTCGCCGACGGCGCTTCTCCTTCGTCGACGAGGGCCGGGTCGAGGGCGAGCTGGCGCAGCATCGTCAGGGAGCGGAAGATCGCGAAGCGATTGCCGTCGGCGTCGTCGAGCAGCCCCAGCAGCCGCTGACGCTCCCGGTGGAAGCGACGGTCGTAGAGCTTGCGATGCGCGGGGTGCAGGGTGACCTCGAGGATCGTCTCCTGCTTCGGCGGGAGTTCGGCGGCGACCAGCTCTTTGGTGCGTCGGAGCAGGAAGGGGCGGATGCGCCGGCGCAGCAGGTCGAGCCGTGCGCCATCGGAATGCTTCTCGATCGGCGTGCGGTACAGCGTCGTGAACGACTCGCGGGTGCCCAGCAGACCGGGAGCGACGAGCGACACCAGGGCCCAGAGCTCGAGGAGGTTGTTCTCCATCGGCGTGCCCGTGACCACGAGCGTGAAGGGCACCGACAGGGCCCGTGCCGCACGGTACCCGCGCGAGGCGGGGTTCTTGATCTGCTGCGCCTCGTCGAGCACCAGGCCCGACCACTCCCCCTCGGCGTACTGCTCCTGCTCGAGACGGAACAGCGCGTAGCTGGTCACCACGACGTGCGCCCCGGCGGCGGCCTCGGCGATGCTCGTCTTTCGTCGCGCCCGCGTGGCCGTGATCGTGACCGTCTGCAGCCCGGGGGCGAACGTGGCGCACTCCCGCGCCCAGTTGCCCACCACGCTGGTGGGAGCCACGATGAGGAAGGGGGGCATGAGCGGATCGGCTTCGAGCGCCGCCTGCATCATCGCGATCGTCTGCACCGTCTTGCCGAGGCCCATGTCGTCGGCCAGGATCCCGCCCAGCCCCTGCGCGCGCAGGAAGTGCAGCCAGTCGAGGCCCGCGCGCTGGTAGTCGCGCAGCGTGGCGCGGAGTCCGGCCGGCGGGTCGATCGAGGCGAGGGCGGCCTCGTCGGTGAGGCCCCGGACGCGCAGCCACCACTCGGCCTCGTGCGCGGCGATCATGCCCATCTCGGCCAGGGTGTCCCACAGTCCCACGTTGTAGCGGTTGAGCTTCATCCCCGCCTCGGGGCGATCGGCGAGGGTGCGCGCTTCGTCGATGACCGCGCGCAGTCGGTCGAACTCGGGGGTGTCGAGCCGCACGTACGTTCCGTCGCCGAGGAAGAGCGCCCGATCGCCGAGAGCGAGGGCCGTGTAGAGATCGGTGAAGTCGACCTCGGCGTCGCCCACGGTCACGCGGGCGTGGAGGTCGAACCAGTCGCTCCCGTCGTCGGCTCCCGTGCTCAGCTGCACGGACGGGGCCTCCGACGCGATCCGGTAGGTCAGCGCGTCGCCGGAGACGAGCACCCGCACGTGGTCGAGCGCCTCGAGGCGCGGTGCGGCCTCGACGGCGAGGATCGCGGCATCGGCCGCCGTCAGCGCCCGGGCGGGAGTCGTACCCGTCGCCGGGGGACGGGGAAGGGAGATGCGCAGGTCGGCGCCGATGGCGTCGACGGCGGCGATCACCCCGCGCTCGTGCTCGTCGTCGCGGCGTCCGCGCGTCGCCGAACGGTCCCACCGGGTGGCGAGCGTCGCCGAGCCCGAGCCGTGCGCCACGAGCACCTCGAGGACCGGCCGCGGCGCCGGGGGGAGCTCGACGGTGCCGCGCGGCGACACCACGGGCGCCTCGAGCTGGAGACGGGGCAGATACTCGCGCAAGAAGGTCTCGGACCCGCCATCGTCGATGGTGAGGGCTCCCGTGCGCGCGAGCAGACCGCGCAGCGGGTCGGCCACCGGCGTCGACAGGCGAGCGAGGGTGATGCGCTCGTCGTCTCCGTCGCGATCCGCGACGAAGGCCACCGCCACGGCGGGGTCTCCCACGACCCACGACGGCCGCGCCGCGACCTCGTCGGCCATCCCCTCGACGATCCCCCGCAGGAGCACCGCGGAGCCACGGCGATCGACGGCCATCGCGGGCACCGCCGGGTCGTCGGGGAGGTGAACCGGGTGGTGGGCGCCCGCGCTCGACACGATCGGCACTCCGGCCGCGAGCACGTTCTCGAGGTGCAACCACAGCGAGTGCGGGGGAACGGCGGACAACGGCATCCACTCGTCGGACAGGAACGCGCCGGGGCCGGATCGACCGACGCGGCCCAGACTGTCGAGGGCGGCGCGCGCCCGCGGATCGGCGGGGAGCGACGACAGCGCCGCCCAGCCGGCCCGCCCCTTGATCCAGGTTCCGCGCGTTCCGCGCATGCCGGGACGCGCCGTGAGGGTGAGGGCGGTGCTGCGGCCGTGCCCACCCCCGCGACGGACGGCGAGGAACAGGCAGAGCTCGACGGGGTCTTCGTCGGTGGCCGCCGCGGGCGCGACCGCGAAGAGCTCGTCGAGAGACCGCTGCCATTCCGGACGCGTCGGGCGACCCGCCGACAGCACGCGATCGAACAGCACGAGCGCGGCCGCGCACCCGTGCTCGCACTCGGGTCCGCGCCCGCACGAGCACCACCCGGCGAGACGGGAGAGGTCGGTGGGCACCCGCAGCTCGAGGTGCTCGTAGCCCGCGGCTCCGAACGACTGCGCCGTCACCACGAGGACACCGTCGAGCGTCCTGACCTCGCCGACCTCGACGGAGCCGTACACGAGGAGCCGGTCGGCACGCGCCATCGCCGACGGCGAGAACAACTCGCCGGCGATGCTGAGCGCCTCGGGGTCCATGTGCATCCCTTCATTCTCGTCGGGTCAGACGACCTCCGGTCGGCGCGCCGGGCCGAATGGGGAGCGGAGTCCGACTTCGCGCCCTGGGGAGGAGGGGTTGCGCCCCTGGTCGTTACGCTGGAGCGGTGACTCCCCTCCACGACGCATCGGTGCGCGGCTTCGCCTCCGACAACTACTCCGGCATCCACCCCGACGTCCTCGCCGCGATCACCGCGGCCAACGAGGGCCACCAGGTGGCCTACGGCGAAGACGTCTACACCGCCCGCCTGCAGGAGCTGTTCACCGGCCTGCTCGGCGACGGCGTCGAGGCCTACCCGGTCTTCAACGGCACGGGCGCCAACGTCGTCGGGCTGCAGTCGATGCTCCCCCGCTGGGGCGCCGTGATCACGGCATCCACCGCGCACATCAACGTCGACGAGGGCGGCGCCCCCGAGCGCGTCGGCGGGATCAAGCTGCTGACCGTCCCCACCGACGACGGCAAGCTCACCCCCGAACTGGTCGACCGCGAAGCCTGGGGCTGGGGCGACGAGCACCGCGCCCAGCCGCTCGTGGTCTCGATCACCCAGTCGACCGAGCTCGGCACCCTGTACACCGTCGACGAGATCAGCGCCCTGGCCGCTCACGCGCACGGGCACGGCATGCGCCTGCACATGGACGGCGCGCGGATCTCCAACGCCGCCGCAGCCCTCGACGTGCCGCTGCGGGCGTTCACCCGCGATGCCGGCGTCGACGTGCTGAGCTTCGGCGGGACCAAGAACGGAGCGATGATCGGCGAAGCCATCGTCGTTCTCGACCCGGCGGCCTCGACCGGCCTGACCTACCTGCGAAAGCTCGACATGCAGCTGTCGAGCAAGATGCGCTTCGTCTCGGCACAGCTGGTGGCTCTGCTCGAGGACGACCTGTGGTTGCGCAACGCCCGCCACTCCAACGCGATGGCGCAGCGCCTGCGCGCCGGCGTCGAAGCGGGGCTCGCCGACGGTTCGATCCAGGGCGTGCAGTTCACCCAGCCGACGCAGGCGAATGGTGTCTTCGCGACCCTGCCGGCCGGTGTCGCGGACCGCCTCCGCCAGAGCTTCCGCTTCTACGATTGGGACGAGCTGCGCCGCGAGGTGCGCTGGATGTGCTCGTTCGACACCACCGCCGAGGACATCGACGCGTTCGTCGCCGCGATCGCCCGCGAGACGACGGCCTGACCCCACCGACGGCCTGACCCCACCGACGGCCTGACCCCGCCGACGGCCTGACCCCGCCGACCGTGAGGGCCGCGGCATCCGATCCAGGATGCCGCGGCCCTCACCGCATCACGCCCCCGCCAGCCAGTCGCGGTAGGCGTCGAACGTGCTCTCGCGACCCAGGAAGGCCTCGACCAGGTCGCGCGCGTCGCGGGTTCCGCCGGGCTCCAGGATCTCGCGCCGGTAGCGGAGCGCCGTCTCGACGTCGAACAGGTCGCCGGCGAAGGCCGACAGCAGGTCGCGCGCGATCACGAGGCTCCACTGGTAGGTGTAGTAGCAGGCGCCGTAGCCCGTGAGATGGCCGAAGCCGGCGTACGAGTGCGACCCGGGGAGGGGTGTGACCGGGCTCGCCGACCGGTAGTAGCCGTCGACCGCAGCCTGAAGGTCGGTCGGACGCTCGACGTGCAGGCGGTACGACGTCGTGGCGTGTCCGAGCTGCCGGGTCACCTCGAGGGCGCGGCCGAACGCGTCGGCGGTGCGCATGCGCGCGACGAGGTCGGCGGGAATGGCCTGGCCCTCGTCGTTCACCGCGAACGATGCCAGGACCTCGGCATCCCACGCCCATTCCTCGAGCAGCTGACTCGGTGCCTCGACGAAGTCCCACTCGGTGGCGATCCCCGTGAAGGACGCCCAGCGGTGATGACCGCCGAGGATGTCGTGCACGAGGTGACCGAACTCGTGGAAGAAGGTGACGACCTCGTCGTGCTCGAGCAGACCGCGCGAGAAATTGCACAGCAGCGCCCCCTCGGGCAGCGCGTGCCCCGTGATGCCGGGCACGAGCCCGAAGCACGCGGCGTGGTTGTACTTGCCGTCGCGAGGATGCAGGTCGAGGTGGATGCGGCCGAGCCGCTCGCCCGTGCGGACCACGTCGTAGGTGCGCACGTCGTCGTGCCACGAGGGCGCGTCGACGGGGACGTACTCGACATCGAGAAGGCGCGCCGTCGTGGCGAGGACGCCGTCGAGCACGCGGTCGAAGCGGAAGTAGGAACGGACGAGCTGTGCGTCGACGTCGTACTCCTCGCGCTTGAGCGCGCTGAGCAGGTACCAGAAGTCGGCGATCGTGACCTCGGTGGCGTCGGGCTCGTCGCGGCGGAGGCGCTCGAGCACGCGGGCGTACTCGGACGCGGCGGCGGGGGCGACGGCCTCGGCCACCCGATCGAGGAACGCGCGCACCTCGGCGCTCGACCCGATCATGCGCGTCTCGGTCTCGTAATCGGCCCAATCGCCGTAGCCGAGAAGGGCGGCCCGCTCGGCGCGGACGGCGAGCAGATCGGCGAGCACGGCCTCGTTCTCGGGCCACGCCAGATCGTTGTACGCCCCGACGAGGGCGTGACGCACAGAGATGTCGCGGGCGTACTCGCGCACCGGCATGAGGTCGGTGTACTCGGTGGTCAGCGTCACCATGGCCTCGTCGTCGGCGGGGTGCTCGGCCAGGAAATCGGCCGGGAGTCCGTCGAGCGAGGCGGCCGGGACGCGGATCTCGCGGCGTCCTTCGCGGATGTGGCGTGAGAACGTCTGCGACAGAGCGGTGTCGCGGTCGGCGAGCTCTTGCACGCGCGCGCGGCCCGCGTCGTCGAGGTCGACACCACCGCGGCGGAAATCGCGCCGGAGGTGGTCGAGCAGGCGCTGCTGCGCGGCGTCGAGGCCCGCGGCGTCGGCGTCGGAGAACACGTGCCACAGGTCGCGATCGAGCAGCCGGCGCGCCTGCGCCGCGTCGATCGCCTGGGCCTGCGCCTCGGCGGCGGCGCGCACGTCGGAGTCGGGGTGGCACTCGCTGAGCAGGTGCGACGGCGCGGCGGCCTCGGCGAGCGCGATGTCGGCGTCGTTCCAGAGGTCGAGGCGCTCGCTCGTGGTCAGCGCCGTCTCGGCGACGAGACGGCGGTCGATCTCGGCCACGCGGGCGAGACGCTCGGCCGGGCGCTCCCCGGCGAAGCTCAACCAGCCGGCGCGGTCGAGCGGGAGGGACAGGGGTTCGAGGGGAGGATGCGGCATCCTCCGACCCTAGGGACGACCTCCGACACCGGCAACGTCGAGGACCGACGACGCCTCCGCCAGGCCGCGGAACGGCATCCGCGAGGGGATCAGCGCAGCGCGCCGACCGAGGCGAGCGCCAGGCGGATGAGCGTGCCCCGCCCGCCCTCCATCTCGTCGGAGAGGGCCTCGGATGCCGCTTCCTGCGGCGACAGCCACGTCACTTCGAGGGCGTCCTGACGCGGTTCGCAGGTTCCCGTGACGGGGACCACGAAGGCGAGCGCGACGGCGTGCTGGCGATCGTCGTGGAACGCGCTGACGCCCGGGATCGGGAAGTACTCGGCGACGGTGAACGGCGTCGGCGACGGGGGCAGGGAGGGGAAGGCCATGGGGCCGAGGTCGTTCTCGAGGTGGCGGAACAGTGCGTCGCGCACGGTCTCGCCGTAGCGCACGCGCCCCGACACGAGCGTGCGGGTCATCTCGCCGAGAGGCGTCGCCCGCAGCAGGATGCCGACCTGGGTGACGGCCCCCATGCCGTCGGTGCGCACGGGGAGCGCCTCGACGTACAGCATCGGCAGGCGGCGGCGGGCCTCGGCCAGCTCCACCTCGCTCAACCACCCCGGGTTGGGGTTCGGGCCCCCCGAGGCGCCCGAGAAGGACGCCGACAACGATTCGTTCTCGTCGCCGTTGTCGCCGGAATCGGGGTCGGGGGTGCGTACGGGCATGATCCCTGTATATCAACCGTCCGCCCCGGATGCCGCGTGTCTTCGCCCACAGCGGATGTCGGAGGCCTTTGCGACAATGGGCCGCATGAGCACCCACCCTCCCCTCGACTCCGCCCTCGTGCGCTGGTCCGCGCCGCCCGAGGAACGCGGCGATCGGCCGGTGCTCCTGCTGCTGCACGGCTACGCGTCCGACGAGCACGACCTCTTCGGGCTCGTGCCGCACCTGCCCGCCGACTTCGTGATGGCCAGCGTGCGCGCGCCGCACACCCCGCCGTGGCCCACCCCCGGGGCGTCGTGGTACCCGATCGAGGGTCTCGACGGCCGCGACCCCGTCGCGATCACGCGCGCCGCCGAGGGGCTGCTCTCCTGGATCCGCGAAGAGGTCGGGCCGCGGCCGGTCGGGCTGCTGGGGTTCTCGCAGGGCGGCGCCGTCGCGGTGCAGACCCTGCGCGTCGACCCCGACGCGGTGGCCTTCACCGTCGTGCTGGCCGGGTACGCCGCCGCCGGCGAGCTTCCGGGCGACGCCGTGCTGGCCGAGCGACGACCGCCCGTGTTCTGGGGACGCGGTTCACGCGACGACGTCATCCCCGCGCACCTCGTCGACATGACGGCCCAGTGGTTGCCGGCCCACAGCGAGCTGAGCGGTCGCGTCTACCCCGGGCTGACCCACTCGGTCTCGCAGGACGAACTCGACGACGTGCGCGCGTTCCTCGAGGCGCGTCTGGCCGAGGGGGGCACCCCGGCCGAGGGGTGACGACAGGGGTCGATCGTTCGGTCGAGAGGCCGCGAAGCAAGGGACGGACACCCGAGGGCAGCGGCCGTTCCGCGACGGGCGAACGTCAACCCCGACCCGATGTCGGAGGTCCGAGAGAGGATGGCGGCATGGCTGACGTACTCGACAGATTCGGGCCCGCCACGCGGGACTGGTTCCGCGGTGCGTTCCCCGCTCCGACCAACGCGCAGAAGGGCGCGTGGGAGTCCGTGTCGTCGGGGCGCAACGCGCTCGTGGTCGCCCCCACCGGCTCGGGCAAGACGCTCTCGGCGTTCCTCTTCGCGATCGACCGCATCTTCCGCGAAAAGGCTCCCGACGGGCCCGAGGCCGCTCCCCCGCCGCGTCGCCCGCGCGGCGCCGCGAAGACCACCCTCGCGAAGACCCCACCGACCACCACCCGCGTCCTCTACATCTCGCCGCTGAAGGCGCTCGGCGTCGACGTCGAGCGCAACCTCCGCTCCCCGCTCGTCGGCATCGGTCAGTCCGCCCGCCGGCTGGGCATCGAGGTGCCGTCCGTCACCGTGGGCGTGCGTTCCGGAGACACGAGCTCCAGCGACCGCCGCAAGCTCGTCACCGCCCCGCCCGACATCCTCATCACGACCCCCGAGTCGTTGTATCTCATGCTCACCAGCCAGGCGGCAGAGACCCTGCGCGGCGTGCACACGGTCATCATCGACGAGGTGCACGCGGTCGCCGCGACCAAGCGCGGCGCCCATCTGGCCGTGAGCCTCGAGCGCCTCGACGCGCTGCTCGACAAGCCCGCGCAACGGATCGGCCTGTCGGCGACGGTTCGACCCATCGACGAGGTCGCGCGGTTCCTCGGCGGTGCGCAGCCGGTCGACATCGTGGCCCCTAAAGCCACCAAGGCGTTCGATCTGTCGGTCGTCGTGCCGATCGAAGACATGCTCAATCCGCCTCCGCCGCCGGGCAGCCCCGCCCCCGACGAGGCCGCCGACGGCGAGTGGTTCTCGGATCGCCCCGAGAGCACCGAGATGGCCGGGTCGGTCTGGCCGCACGTCGAAGAGGCCATCGTCGACCGGATCCTCGAGCGGCGATCGACCATCGTCTTCTCGAACTCCCGCCGCCTGGCCGAGCGGCTCACCGGGCGCTTGAACGAGATCTACGCCGAGCGGGTCGGCATCGAGGTGCCCGATCCGACCGTGCCGGCGGCGCAGATGGCGCAGGCCGGCTCGTCGGCGGGCGTCGCCGCGATCCTCGCGAAGGCCCACCACGGCTCGGTCTCGAAGGAGCAGCGCGCCCAGGTCGAAGACGAACTGAAGTCGGGCGTCCTGCGCTGCGTCGTCGCGACCAGCAGCCTCGAGCTCGGCATCGACATGGGCGCGGTCGACCTCGTCATCCAGGTGGAGTCGCCCCCGAGCGCGGCCTCCGGGCTGCAGCGCGTCGGACGCGCGGGCCACCAGGTGGGCGAGGTGAGCCGCGCGGCACTGTTCCCCAAGCACCGCAGCGACGTGCTGCACACGGCCGTCGTGACCGAGCGCATGCTGGCGGGGCGCATCGAGGCCATCTCGGTGCCGCAGAACCCGCTCGACATCCTCGCGCAGCAGACGGTCGCCGCCTCCGCCCTCGGCTCGATCGACGTCGAGGAGTGGTTCGAGACCGTCAAGCGCAGCGCGCCGTTCCGATCCCTTCCCCGCTCGGCCTACGAAGCCACCCTCGACCTGCTGGCCGGGCGGTATCCGTCCGACGAGTTCGCCGAGCTGCGCCCACGCCTGGTGTGGGACCGCGACGCGGGCACGCTCACCGGTCGGCCGGGCGCGCAGCGGGTGGCGGTCACCAGCGGCGGCACGATCCCCGACCGCGGCCTCTTCGGAGTCTTCGTCGCGGGCGAGTCGCAGAACGCCCGCGTGGGCGAGCTCGACGAAGAGATGGTCTACGAGTCGCGCGTCAACGACGTCTTCACCCTGGGCACGACCAGCTGGCGCATCGTCGAGATCACGCACGACCGGGTGAACGTCGTACCCGCCTTCGGCCAACCGGGCAAGCTGCCCTTCTGGCACGGCGATGGCATCGGCCGCCCCGCCGAGCTGGGTGAGGCACTCGGCGCCTTCTCGAGAGAGCTGGCGGGGGGCGACCGGTCCAAGGCCGAGAAGCGCCTGCGCGAATCCGGTCTCGACGACAACGCCATCTCCAACCTGCTCGCCTACCTGGCCGAACAGCGCGAGGCCACCGGCAGCCTGCCCACCGACCGCACGCTCACCGTCGAGCGCAGCCGCGACGAGGTGGGCGACTGGCGCATCATCCTGCATTCCCCGTACGGCATGCAGGTGCACTCCCCGTGGGCCCTCGCGGTGAACGCCCGCATCCGCGAGCGCCTGGGCGTCGAGGGGGCCGCCGTCGCGAGCGACGACGGCATCATCGCGAGGGTTCCGGATGCCGCCGCCGAACCGCCCGGGGCCGACCTCTTCGTCTTCGAGCCCGACGAGCTCGAGCAGATCGTCACCGACGAAGTGGGCGGCTCGTCGCTGTTCGCCTCGCGCTTCCGCGAGTGCGCGGCACGCGCCCTGCTCCTGCCCCGACTGAATCCGAACCGTCGCTCCCCCCTGTGGCAGCAGCGCCAACGCTCGGCTCAGCTGCTCGAGGTCGCGAAGCGCCACCCGGCTTTCCCGATCATCCTCGAGACGCTCCGCGAGGTGCTGCAAGACGTCTACGACCTTCCCGCGCTGCTGCGCCTGACCCGGCAGATCGGCGAACGGCGCATCCGCCTCGTCGAGATCACGACCTCGCAGCCCTCGCCGTACGCCCGCGATCTGCTCTTCGGGTACGTCGGGGCGTTCATGTACGAGGGCGATTCGCCCCTCGCCGAGCGCCGCGCCGCCGCGCTGTCGGTCGACCCTGCTCTGCTGAGCGAGTTGCTCGGCAAGGTCGAGATGCGCGAGCTCCTCGACCCCGACGTGATCGCCCAGTTCGAGCGCGAGGCCCAGCGGCTCGACCCCGACCGTCGCGCGCGAGGCGTCGAGGGCGTCGCCGATCTGCTGCGCATCCTCGGCCCGCTCGACGCGAGCGAGGTGGCCGCGCGACTGGACGCCGAGACCGACGCCCTGGCCGAGGCGGAACGTCACCTCGCGACCCTCGTCGACGACCGCCGCGCGATCCGCCTGACGATCGCGGGCGTCGCTCGGGTCGCCGGTATCGAAGACGCCGGGCGTCTGCGCGACGCGCTGGGCGCCGCACTTCCCGTCGGCATCCCGAACGCCTTCCTCGAGCCCCTTGCCGACCCGCTCGGCGACCTGGTCGCCCGATACGCGCGCACGCACGCGCCGTTCACCACCGACGCGGTGGCCGCTCGCCTGGGCGTGGGGATCGCGGTCGCGCGACTGACGCTGCAGCGCCTCGAGTCGCAGGGGCGCCTCGCGAGCGGCTTCTTCCTTCCCGAGGCGTCGGGCGGGAACCGCGGCGACGCCACCGAGTGGTGCGACGTCGAAGTGCTGCGCCGGTTGCGCATGCGCTCGCTGGCGGCGATCCGCGGCAGCGTGGAACCCGTTCCCCCCGCCGCCTACGCGCGGTTCCTGCCGGTCTGGCAGCACCTCGGCCGCCCGCTCGAGGGCATCGACGGCGTGCTCGCGGTGATCGAGCAACTCGCGGGTGTTCCCCTCCCCGCGAGCGCGTGGGAATCCTTGGTGCTGCCGTCGCGTGTCGCCGACTACTCCCCCGCCCTGCTCGACGAGCTGACCGCGACGGGCGAGGTCGTCTGGTCGGGACACGGCACCCTGCCCGGCCGCGACGGCTGGATCGCCCTGCACCCGGCGGAGGCCGCCCCCTTCACGCGGCAAGACCCGGATGACGCCGACGATCCGGCGCCCGATTCGTTGGAGGCGCGGATCCTCGGCGCTCTCGACGGCGGGGGCGCGTACTTCGCTGCCCAGCTCAGGCAGTTGGCCGGCGCCGAGAACGAGCAGTCGGTGAACGACGCCCTGTGGGCCCTCACCTGGGCGGGACGCGTCACGAACGACACCTTCGCGCCGGTGCGCACCCTGTTGAGCGGCGGCGGGCAGTCCCACCGC
This sequence comes from Microbacterium sp. Leaf436, assembly GCF_001424715.1. Taxonomy (NCBI): domain Bacteria; kingdom Bacillati; phylum Actinomycetota; class Actinomycetes; order Micrococcales; family Microbacteriaceae; genus Microbacterium; species Microbacterium sp. Leaf436. The sequence continues at coordinate 79,013 of NZ_LMRB01000002.1, read as the reverse complement.
GTCGCCCGTCGGGCTCCGCGCGCACGCATGTACCGGGGCGCGACGATGCCGCGCGCAACCTCGGCTCCTCGCCCGCCGTCGCTGGGCGGCCGATGGTCGCTGCTCCCCGAACGCGAGCCGGACCCCGCCGCCCGGGCCACCGCCACCGCGAGCCTGCTGCTCGATCGGTACGGCGTCGTCACGCGAGGGGCGGTGCAGTCCGAGGGGGTCCCCGGCGGTTTCGCGCAGGTGTACCGCATCCTGGCGGGCTTCGAAGAGGCGGGCCACTGCCGCCGCGGGTACGTCATCGAGAAGCTCGGGGCGGCGCAGTTCGCCGCCTCCGCCACCGTCGACCGTCTGCGCGAGTTCGCGGCGGTCGCCGACCCCCCACCGCGACGCGCAATCACCCTCGCCGCCACCGACCCGGCCAATCCCTACGGTGCGGCCCTCGGGTGGCCGTCGATCGAGGGCGTCACGCACCGCCCCGGACGCAAGGCCGGCGGACTCGTCGTGCTCGTCGACGGCGACCTGACGCTGTACCTCGAGCGTGGCGGCCGCAGCGCGCTGGCTTTCACCGACGACGAGGCGCAGCTGCAGTCCGCGACACGTGACCTCGCCGAGACGGCGAAGAGACGTCGCCTCGAGACCCTGACGGTCGAGCAGGTCAACGGCGCGTTCGTGTACGGCACCGCGGTCGGACGCGCGCTCCGCGAAGCGGGGTTCGTCGAGTCCCCGAAGGGGCTGACCCTGCGCAAACTCACCGCCGGCGACGCCATTCGCGAGGCCGCTCGTGCGTGAGCGCGGCGGGCCGGTGGCCCGCACCGCCCCCGCACCGACGTCGCCCGCGCCGTTCGTCCGGCCGCGTCGGCCCGAACGCGGATCCGGCGCGACCGACGCCGCGGCGGCCTCGGCCCAGACCCAGACCCAGGCGAACCCCTCCGCGCCCCACGACCCGGGAGTGCACCGTGCCTGAGGGCGACACCGTCTACCGCGCCGCCGCCAAGCTGTCGGCGGCACTGACCGGCAAGGTCGTCACGCGGTTCGACATCCGCGTGCCCGGCAGCGCGACCGCCGATCTGCGCGGTGAGACCGTGCACGAGGTCGCCGCGCGCGGTAAACACCTGCTGCACCGCATCGGCGGCTACACGCTGCACTCCCACCTCAAGATGGAGGGCCGGTGGGACGTCTACCGGCCCGGCGAACGGTGGCGACGTCAAGCCTTCAAGGCACGCGCGATCGTCGGGGTGAGCGGGGCGGATGCCGTGGGCTTCGACCTTGCGATGGTCGAGGTCCTCCGCACGGTCGACGAGCACACCGTGATCGGGCATCTCGGACCCGACCTGCTGGCCGATGACTGGGACGAGGCAGAGGCGGTCCGCCGCGTCTCGGCCGACGATCGCGCCGCGCACGTCGCACTCCTCGACCAGCGCAACGTCGCGGGGTTCGGCAACGTCTACGCGAACGAGTTGCTCTTCGTGCGCGGAATCGCGCCGACCACCCCGGCGAACGAGATCGACGTGCAGGCCACCATCGCCCTCGGCGAGCGCATGATCCGCGCCAACCTCCCCCGCCCCGAACGCACCTTCACCGGGGACAGCCGCCCCGGACGACGGTTCTGGGTCTACGGCCGCGACGGAGCCCCGTGCCGGCGCTGCGGCACGCCCATCCGCGCCACGAGCCTCGGCGCCTCGTCCACCAGCGAACGAAACGTGTACTGGTGCCCCACCTGCCAGCCCGCGTGAGGTGTCCCGCCGCGTGACGCAGCGGAGCGGACCGACCCGCGCGCGCCGACGCCACGTCACCCCACCCGCACGCCCCGCGTGTCAACCCGCCCGCGCCTTTCGCTTCCCCGTGGGAGAACGGGGGAAGACACCGACGCCGGGAACCGTGCCGCACTTTCTCTCGACGTCGAGCAAACCGATCATGGCACGGGCGACGAAGAAGCATTCGAGGGAATGAAGCCGATTCTGCACCCGTTGTCATACATGTCGGCTGACCCGATAGCCGTCCGGAGGGGATCGTGGGTAAGAACTACATCGACATCGAAAACGACCATGGCGAGACGCTGCGTTACCGCAAGCACGTCAACGGTCGCGGACTCGTCGCGCACGGCGCGAAGGTCCACCCGTCGGCGCTGGTCGAGAACGGTGCCTACGTCGAACCCGGCGTGCAGATCGCCGCGGGCGTTCGCGTCGGTCGTGGGGTCTGGATCGAGTCCGACGCCGTCATCGGACCCGAGGCGCACATCGAGCCGCACGCGCACATCTGCGCTGGCGCGGTGATCGGCGCGGGTGCTCACATCGGCGTGCGAACGCAGGTGGGCCACAACGCCCGCATTGCCACCGGCTCGCTGATCGGCGACGACGAGATCATCAACGACGGCGAAGCCGTCGCCACCGACCGTCGGGGGCTGCGCCTGGCCGCCTGACTCCGCCGTTTCATCGGCATCCACGACCCGCACGATTCTTCGGAGCGTGCGGGTTTTCGTGTACCCGACGGGCCCGGCCGCCGTCGGCTCCGCGCGGGCGGAGCTCAGGCGAGGAACGTCAGCACGAGCCCGATGAGAGGCAGGGTGCCCTGCATCACCGCGGGGCGCAGGTTCTTGCGGCCCGTGCTCACGAGCACCAGAGCCGCGGCCAGCATCGAGCCGAGCGAGAAGGCCAGCAGGGTGCGCCCGACCGGGTCGCCGATTCCGCTGACGACCCAGACGATGATCCCGATGATCGCGCCGATCGCCAGGAACAGGTTGTAGAAGCCCTGGTTGTAGGCCATCGACTTCGTGATCTCAGCGGTCTGCTGGTCGGGAATGCCGAAGACCTTCCGCGTACGGGGGTTCGTCCAGCGCACGCTCTCGAGCACGAAGATGTACACGTGCAGCAGGGCCGCGAGTCCCGCGACGACGAGCGCCAGAATACCGATCATGCTCTCACGTTACTCCCGCGGCTAGCCTGGAGTCATGGTGAACGGCAAGGGCTCTCGGGGACGCGGCGGCGCGCCCCGGCGCGGCGGACCCGCCCGTCCCGTCGCCGCGGGCCGCGCACGACCCGCGAAGAAGAGTGTCGCGCGCCCGACCCCGCCGCCTCGGGAGGAGCCGCGCACCTTCGTCCTGGGCGCCGTCCCCGGCGCCACGCCCGGTAAGTGGATCGATCTGTGGCGTGAACGCATGCCCCACGTCTCGCTGGAGCTTCGAGAGATCACGGTCGAGCACCAGCGCGCGGCCATCGACGACCTCGATGCCGCCCTGGTGCGCCTGCCTCTGGCGGCATCCGAGGACCTCCACGTGATCGAGCTCTACGAGGAGCAGCCGGTCGTGGTGATGTCCACGGATTCCGAGCTCACCGCCGCCGACGAGCTCGCACTCGCCGACCTCGCGGGGCAGGTGGTGATCGCCGCGGCCGATGACGTCTTGCACGTCGTCGTCCCGGATGCCGTGCCCCCCGCGTTCGCGCCGCCGGGCGACACCGCCCAGGCGATCGCCACCGTCGCCACCGGCGTGGGTGTGGTGATCGTGCCGATGTCCCTCGCTCGCGCGCACCGTCGTCGCGACGTGGAGTACCGGGTCCTGCGGGACGGACCCGTGTCCACGGTCGCGCTGGCCTGGCTGCGGGAGAACACGACGCCCGATGTCGAGGCGTTCGTGGGCGTCGTGCGGGGCCGCACGGCGCGTTCCTCACGCTGAGCCGGGGCAGCTCGCGCTCTCGCATCCGCGCATCCGCCGCGCGATAACCTGCGGGGGAAAAGGGAGTGGGAATGCGGGGTCGAACGGCCGGGCTCATCGTCACGTCGAGCGTGGTGATGACGCTGCTCTGGGCGGGCGGTGCGTCCGCGGCGACCCCCGACCTCGACATCGCGCCGACACCCGCGGCATCCATTGCCCCGGCGACGCCGACGACGACGACCTCCGCCTCCGACGTGGCCTCCGGCGTCACGCACGCGCAGAACCCCTCCGTCCCCGAGGGCGCGGTGTGGACCGAGCAGTACCTGCCCTCGCCCGCCGCCTCCACCGACGGCGACCCCGTCGAGCTGCACGCCGACGTGCTGCGGCCGGCGCACCTGCCTCCGGATGCGCGCACCCCCGTCATCCTCTCGATCGGTCCCTACTTCTCGCACAGCGGCGCCGCCGCCGACGAGCACCGGCCCTTCACCGGTCCGACACAGCGCCATCGCGCGCTCATCGACGAGGGCGGCCTCCTGGCCGCCGGGTACACGATGGTCTTCGTCGACCTGCGCGGTTTCGGCGGCAGCACCGGGTGCCTCGACTTCGCCGGTCCGGGTGAGCAGGCCGACGTGACGGCGGCCGTCGAGTGGGCGGCGAGCGCCGCCTGGTCGACGGGCAGGGTCGGGATGTACGGGAAGTCCTACGACGCGATGACGGGCCTGATGGGGGTGGCCGCGCGTCCCGCCGGCCTCGCCGCCGTCGTCAGTCAGGAACCGGTGTGGGATCCGTACTCGTACCTGTGGGAGAACGGCATCCCGACCGAGAACAATCGGGCCACGCCCGAGGCGTACCTGCAGATGGCCGCCCTTCCCGGCATCGCGACCCCGGGACACGTCGACGGCCTCGTCATCCCGCCCGACACCGACCGCTACCGCGACAACGCCACCTACGAGAAACGTCACCCCGAGTGCGCGACGTCGCTGCTCGCCGACACCCTCGTCGCCGAGCGCGCGTCACCCGAATGGGCCGCGCGCGATCTCGCGAGCCGGGCGGAGGGGTCGACGGTACCGCTGCTGTTCACCCAGGGCTGGACCGAGCGCAACACCCGCGCCGACGGACTGGTCGACGTCGTCGACGGCCTGGAAGGGCCGGTGTCGGCCTGGGCGGGGCCGTGGGACCACGTCGCCGGAAACGACGTCGACTCCGCCGGTCGCCTGCAGATGGGGCGCGCCGACTGGTTCGGCGAGGTGCGCGCGTTCTTCGACGCCCACCTTCGCGACGAGCAGGGTCCCGCGCCCTCGTTCGCCCTGCAGGACAACCTCGGTCGCTGGCGGACCCAGGCGGAGTGGCCGGGGGCGACGCGCGAGGTCACGTCCAACCTCGCCCCCGCGCAGTACGTCGACACGGGCGAGGGCGCCGGCGCCCTGCCCGACGGCGACGACGGCGACGGGTCGTTCTTCGGAACGGCGCCGCGAACCGCCGAGACCCTCGGCGCCTCGCAGACGCTGTCGCTCCCCGTCGCCGAGGAGACGCGCCTGACCGGCAGCGCCGCGGTGGTGCTCCACACCCGCGGCGAGGGCGCGGCGCACGTGCGGCTGTGGGACGTCGGCGCCGACGGCATCCCGACCCTCATCGATGAGACCCTCACCCCGGTGGATGCCGGCGGCACGACGGTCGTGACCCTTCGCGCCATCGACTGGACGCTGTCCCCGGGGCACGCCGCGCTGCTGACGGTGGGGACGACGGACTCCCTCCTCTGGCGGCCCTCCCCTCGCGACACCACCGTCACGATCGACGGCGGCATCCTGACCCTGCACGCGCAGGGCACGTCGGCCGATGTGCCGACCGCCGGGGATCGGGCCCCCTTCCTCGACGCCTACCTCGCGGACGCCCGGTGGCCGGTGGCGATCGGCGCGGTCGCACCGAGCTTCTCGCTGGCGGACCCGGTCCCCTCCCCCACGGCGGCCACGGGCGGGGAACTCGCCCGCTCCGGTGGGGAGCTCTCGTCGGCGGCCGCGCTCGGGGCGATCGCCGCCCTCGCACTGGGCGCCGCGCTGGTGCGCCGTCGCGCGACGCGTTCCTCCCGCTGAGCACCGCCCGACGCCCTCGCCTCGTCCCCCATCCGTTTCGACGGCGGACGAGCCGAGTTCACCCGTCCCGCTCCGAATGGTCACGGGCCGCCCATAGCTTTCCTCCGTCTCGTATCGGCGTCCCCGTCGATCCCCCGAGAGACACGAGAGGAAATCCATGTCATTCCCGCGCCTTTCCCCCGGCCGGTCCATCGCCGGTATCGCCCTCGTCACCGTCGCGGCTCTGTCGCTCGCCGGGTGCGCCGGCGGCAGCTCCGCCTCCTCGTCCGAGGGTGGCGTCGACGCCGCCACGGCCACGAGCCTCGCCGATTTCGGAACCCTCACCGACCTCGAGGCGGCCGCGAAGGCCGAGGGCCAGCTCAACGTCATCGCGCTGCCGCGCACGTGGGCCAACTACGGCGAGATCCTCGACCTGTTCGCCGAGCGGTACCCCGAGATCACGATCAACGAGCAGTCGCCCGACGTGTCCAGCGCCGAGGAGATCCAGGCGGCCACGGCCAACCAGGGCCTCGACACCGCCCCCGACGTCTTCGACCTCGGTCTCGCCGTCGCCCTGCAGAACACCGACTCCTTCGCCGCCTACAAGGTCGCGACCTTCGACGAGATCCCCGACGCGCTCAAAGAGAGCTCGGGCCTGTTCGTCGGCGACTACGGCGGGTACATGTCGGTCGGCTACGACTCCGCCCGCTTCCCCGCGCCCAGCCAGCTGAGCGACCTGCTCAAGCCGGCCTACAAGGGCGCCGTGGCCATCAACGGCGACCCGACGCAGGCGGGCTCGGCCTTCGCGGCCGTCGGCCTGGCGACGGTTCAGCAGAAGGGAACGCTCGACGACTTCACGCCCGGCATCGACTTCTTCGGGCAGCTCAACGCCGCCGGGAACTTCCTCAAGGTCGACCCGACCGACGCCACCATCGCCAGCGGCGAGACCCCGGTCGTCTTCGACTGGGACTACCTCAACGCCGCCCAGGCCTCGGCCGTTCCCACCTGGAAGACCGTCGTGCTCCCCGGCACCGGTTACGCCGGCTACTACAACCAGGCCATCAACAAAGATGCGCCGAACCCGGCCGCAGCGCGTCTGTGGCAGGAGTTCCTGTACAGCGACGACGTGCAGAACCTGTGGCTCAAGGGCGGCGCGCGTCCGGCCCGCATGGAGGCCATGACATCGGCCGGCACGATCGACGCGACGCTCGCCGCAGCCCTGCCCGCCGCCCCCGACGACACGGTCGTCCCCACCGAGGCGCAGTCCACGGCCGCCGGTGAGACGCTCGGGCAGAAGTGGGCGACGGCGCTGCAGTGACCGTCCTTCACCAGGTCGTCGCCCCCGCGGCGCCGGAGCCCTCCGCTCCGGCGCCGCGGGGTGCGGCGCGCCGCAGCTGGGCCTGGCTGGGGCTGCTCCCCTTCGTCGCCTATGTCGCGCTGTTCCTGGCCCTGCCCACGGTGCTCGCCGTGGCGTCGGGGTTCGTCGACGGCGACGGGGCGTTCACCCTCGCCAACCTCGCCGCTCTGGGCGACCCGCTGGTGGTGACCACCTTCGTCAACTCTGCGGCGCTGTCGCTCGTCACCGCGATCGTGGGGGCGATCGTGGGAGCGCTGGTGTGTCTGGCCCTGCTGGGGCTTCCCGAGACGGGGGCGATCCGCACGGCCGTCGACGCGGCATCCGGAGTCCTCGCCCAGTTCGGCGGCGTCATGCTCGCCTTCGTGCTCATCGCCGCGATCGGGGCGCAGGGAGTGGTGACGGTGTTCGTGCGGCAGCTGACCGGCATCGCGTTCTACGAGAACGGCGTGTGGTTGTACGACCTGCCGGGCGTCGCGCTGGCCTACCTCATCTTCCAGGTGCCGCTCATGATCATCACGTTCATGCCCGCCCTCGCCGCGCTGAAGCCGCAGTGGGTGGAGGCGCACCTGACCCTCGGCGGAACCCGCGCCGGCTTCTGGCGACACGTGGGGATGCCGGTGCTCGCCCCCTCGTTCCTGGCGAGCCTGCTGCTGCTGTTCGCCAACGCCTTCTCGTCGTACGCGACCGCCGCCGCCCTCGCCAGCCAGGGGTCGCAGATCGTCCCGCTGCAGATCCGCACCGCGTTGACCAGCGAGACGGTCCTCGGGCGCGAGAACCTCGCGGGCGCCCTCGCGCTCGGCATGATCGTGGTCGTGGCCGTCGCCATGGCGCTGTACTCGCTCGTCCAGCGTCGCGCGGCGAGGTGGCAGTCGTGAACCCCCTCGCTCCCCCGCGCGCGGTGCGCGTGATCATCGGCCTCGTCGTCGGCGTGGTGTTCGCCGTCCCCTTCGTGGCCACGGTGCTCTTCACCCTGACTCCGCTGCCGGGCGGCTCGGGCCTCTCCCTCGACCGGTGGGCCGGCCTGTTCGACCCCGCCAACGCCGCCAAGTACCGCCCCGTCTGGACGGGCCTCGGCAACTCCCTGCTCCTCGCGGGGGTGACCGTGCTGCTGGTGGTGGGGCTGTTCACCCCGACCATGGTGCTGGTGGCGCTCGCGTTCCCGCGCCTGCGACGCGTCTTCGAGTTCGTCGCCCTGCTGCCGATCTCGCTGCCCGCGATCGTGCTCGTGGTGGGGCTGACCCCCATCTATCTGCAGATCGGTCGCACTCTCGGGACCGGGGCCTGGACGCTCGCCTTCGCGTACGGCATCCTCGTGCTCCCCTTCGCCTACCGCTCGATCCAGGCCTCGATCGACGCCATCGACGTCACGACCCTCGCCGAGGCCGCGCGCACCCTCGGCGCCGGCTGGGGTTCCGTGCTGCTGCGCGTGATCGTGCCGAATCTGCGGCAGGGCCTGCTCGCCGCCGCGCTCATCTCGGTGGCGGTGGTGCTGGGCGAGTTCACGATCGCCTCGCTGCTGAACCGTCAGACCCTGCAGACGGCCCTCGTGGTCGTCAACAAGCAAGACGGCTGGGTCGCCGCCATCTTCACCCTGCTCGCACTGGCGTTCGCGTTCGTGCTGCTCCTCGTCATCGGCCGCGTCGGACGCATCGGCGCCGGAAGGAAGACCCCATGACCGCCGCCGACACCCCCATCCGGGCGCTCCCCGACGCCGCCGCGAGCACCCTCGCCACCGGCACCCGCGCGGGGGTCGAACTGCGCGGCGTCGTCAAGGAGTACGGATCCACCCGCGTGCTGCACGGCGTCGACCTCGACGTCGCCCCCGGGGAGTTCGTCTCGCTGCTCGGGCCCTCGGGCTGCGGCAAGACCACGGCGCTGCGCGTGCTCGCCGGACTCGAGCACGCCGACGGCGGCGAGGTGCGCATCGGCGGGCGCGACGTGTCGCGCGTCCCCACGAACAAGCGCGACATCGGCATGGTGTTCCAGTCGTACTCCCTGTTCCCGCACCTGCGGGTGCTCGACAACACGGCGTTCGGACTGCGCCGCCGCGGGGTCGGCGCGACCGAGGCCCGCCGGCGCGCGAGCGATGCCCTCGACCTCGTCGGGCTCGGCCACCTCGGCGATCGATACGCCCACCAGCTCTCGGGCGGTCAGCAGCAGCGCGTGGCCCTCGCCCGCGCTCTGGTGACCGAGCCGCGTGTGCTGCTGCTCGACGAGCCCCTCTCGGCCCTCGACGCCAAGGTGCGGGTGCAGCTGCGCGACGAGATCCGCCGCATCCAGCTGCGGTTGGGCACCACGACCGTCTTCGTCACGCACGACCAGGAGGAGGCCCTGGCGGTGTCGGACCGGGTCGCCGTGATGGGCGCCGGTCGCATCCTGCAGGTGGGGAGCCCCGAAGACCTCTACTCGCGGCCCGCCGGCGCCGAGGTCGCGGCGTTCGTGGGAGCGTCGAGCGTGGTGCCCGGGATCGTCTCCGCGGGGACGGTGTCGGTCTGGGGTCAGCGGCTGCCGCTGCTCGCCCCCGCCCCCGACGGCCCGTGCGAGGTGTTCGTGCGCCCCGAGAATGTGCGCGTGGTGGCGCCCGGCGACTCCGGCGTCGACGCGGTCGTCGAATCCAGCACGTTCCTCGGGAGCATGCGGCGCTCGATGCTGCGCGTGGACGACGGGACGGGCGTGCACGTGCAGCACCCCGCCGAGGTGCGTCTCACGCCCGGCGACCGCGTGCGGATCCGGGTCGACGCGGTGCCCGCACTGACCCGACCCGTCACGTCGCCGGCCGGCGGCTGACGCGGCGGCGCGTCACGCGCGACGGCCCTGAAACCTCGTGTCGCCGTATGTCCAGGGCCTGCCCGCCGCGCACTCACCCGCATACAATTTCGGGATGACCGCACGCCTGCTCTACGTCTGCGCCCGGCCGCAGCGCACGGCGGCTGCGGCCGAGTGGGCGTCGTTCCGCGACGGCCTGGGCGTCGGCGACGACGACCTCATCCACCACGACCTGGTGCGTCATCCCCTTCCCGACGACCTCGACCGCTTCGCTGCCGTGGTCGTGGGCGGCAGCCCCTTCAACGTCACCGACCCCGACAAGACCGACGCGCAGCGCCGGCTCGAAGGCGACCTCGAGCGTCTGGCCGCGACGGCGATCGAGGGGCGCACGAACGCGCTGTTCACCTGCTTCGGCATCGGAGTGGTCACGCGCCTGCTCGGCGGGGAGGTCACGCTGATGCACCCCGAGGGCACCGGACCGACCGACATCACCCTGACCGCGGCCGGTCGCGACGACGAACTCTTCGGCATCCTGAGTCCGCGGTTCGAGGCCTTGACCGCCCACAAAGAGGGAACCGCGAGCGTGCCGCCCACCGCCACTCTGCTCGCCGAGAACGACGCCTGCCCCGTGCAGGCCTACCGCGCGGGTGCGGGGCTGTGGGCGACGCAGTTCCACCCCGAGCCCACGGCCGACGCTTTCGTGGCGCGCATGGTCGTCTACCGCGATGCGGGCTATTTCGACGCCGACGCCTTCGACGAGGTCTCGGCGCACGTGCGCACCGCCTCGGTCGAGCAGCCCACCCGGCTGCTGCGTTCCTTCGCCGCCCGCGTCGTCTCGGCCTGACCGGGCCGCACCCGAGCTCCTCGGCATCCCGTTCCGCGCGGTCGAGCCGCGCCGCCCCGCGTCGATACCGGATGCCGTGATGTCAAGCCCGATGCGTAAAACTCGCTAGCTTATCTAGTCTTCTAGACATGAACGCCTCCACACCATCACGCGGGGTCGACCTCGCACGCCAGATCGTCGTCCTCTCCGCGCTGTCGTTCATGCTCATCGCGGCGGTCATCGGAGCCGGAGCCTTCGGCAACTCCGCCGTCGAGGACCAGCAGGGCGGCGCACTCGACACCGACGGTTCGTATCTCGCCCCCGCCGGCCCCGCCTTCTCGATCTGGTCGCTCATCTACCTCGGACTGATCGTCTACGCGATCTGGCAGGCCCTCCCCCGACAGCGCGCGAATCCGCGCCAGCGGGCGCTCGGCTGGCTCATCGCCCTCACCATGACGCTGAACGGGCTGTGGCTGGTCACCGCGCGCTTCGGCACGCTGTTCCTCACGGTCGTCGTGATCGTGCTGCTGCTCGCCGCCCTCGGGTGGACCTTCCGCGTCGCCGTCGCCACGCGCGAGCCCCGCGGCGGAGTGGTCGATTCCGTGCTGATCGACGGCGTCACGGGCCTTCACCTGGGGTGGGTCACCCTCGCCACCGTCGCGAACACGGCCGCCTGGCTCACCACGGTCGTCCCGCCGAGCTGGGAGCAGGGGGCGGATGCCATCGGCATCGCCGTTCTGATCGTGGTGGCCCTCATCGGACTCGCCATCGCGTGGCGCAGCTCCTGGCGCGTGGCCCCGGCCCTGGCCCTGGCCTGGGGTCTCGGCTGGCTCGCGGTCGAGCGCTTCACGGGCTCCCCGCAGAGCACGCCGATCGGCATCACCGCGATCATCGTGGCCGTCGTCGTGCTGCTGGTGCCGGTGGCCGTGAGCGGCCTGCGACTGCTGCGTCCGGGCATCGACTGACACCGCGGCCGCGCGCCGGCGGTGCGCCTCCGCGTGGACCACTCCGGCCTCCCGCCCGGGCACACGGGCCGCAGCTCGCTCGAGGTCTGAGCCGCGCACGACGACGGCCCCATCCCGCGCGGGGATGGGGCCGTCGTGGTGTCTTACCGCGCGGGGGCGACGATCGCGCTGGCTCCCGCCGGCACCGTCAGGGTGTCGCGGTCGAGCACCACGCCCTCGGTCGTCGCGAGCAGCACGCGGGCCTCGCGGGCCACGGATGCCGTGATCTCGACCTCGGACAGGTTCACGATCACCGAGAGGTCTCGGCGCCGCAGCTCGTAGACGCGACCGCCCGACGCCTCGCGGGTCGACGCCGACAGTCCCTCACGGGAGGGTTCGGTGAGCTCAGGACGCTCGCGGCGCAGTTTCGCCAGCTCGCGGTACAGCCCGAGAAGCTGCGCGTGGTCGCCCTCGCCGACCTCGTCCCAGTCGAGCTTCGAGTTCTCGAAGGTCGACGGGTCCTGCGGGTCGGGGACGGTGGATTCGTCCCAGCCCATCTTCTCGAACTCGGCGATGCGCCCCTCGGCGGTGGCCTTGCCGAGCTCGGGCTCGGGGTGCGAGGTGAAGAACTGCCACGGGGTGGTCGCGCCCCACTCCTCGCCCATGAACAGCATGGGCGTGCCGGGCGCCGTCAGCGTCAGCACGGCGGCCGCCGCGAGGCGGTCGTAGGGCAGCGACTGCGACAGCCGGTCGCCGGCGGCCCGGTTGCCGATCTGGTCGTGGTCCTGGGCGAAGGTGACCAGACGCCAGTTGGGCACGGCATCCGGAATGGGGTGACCGTGCTTCTCCTCGCGGAAGGTGGAGTAGCTGCCGTCGTGGAAGAAGCCGCCCTCCGAGACCTTCTCGAACGCGTCGAGCGCCGCGAAGTCCTCGTAGTACCCGATGGTCTCGCCGGTCAGCGCGACGTGCGCGGTGTGGTGCCAGTCGTCCGACCACTGCGCGGTGAGGCCGTAGCCCCCGGCCTCGCGCGGCAGGATCAGCTTCGGGTCGTTCATGTCGCTCTCGGCGATGGTCGTGAGCGGCAGGCCGCGGTGCGCCGACAGGGCGTCGGTGCGCTCGGCGATCTCCTGCAGCACGTGCACCGGGCGGTGATCGAGCAGCGCGTGCACGGCATCCAGGCGCAGACCGTCGACGTGGTAGTCGCTCATCCACATCAGGGCGTTCTCGACGATGTAGGAGCGGACCGCGTCCTCGTCGAGGTTGACCGAGTCTCCCCACGTGTTGCGGCTGCCTTCGCGCAGGTACTCGCCGAACTCGGGCAGGTAGTTGCCCGAGGGGCCGAGGTGGTTGTAGACGACGTCCTGGATGACGGCGAGCCCCGCCGCGTGGGCCGCGTCGACGAAGCGCTGGTACGCCTCGGGTCCGCCGTAGGCCTCGTGCACGGTGTACCAGAGCACCCCGTCGTATCCCCAGTTCCAGGTGCCGTTGAAGCCGTTGACGGGCAGCAGCTCGACGTGGGTCACCCCCAGGTCGACGAGGTGCTCGAGGCGGCCGACCGCGGCATCCAGGGTCCCTTCGGGGGTGAAGGTCCCCAGGTGCAGCTCGTAGATCAGACCGCCCGCGAGCTGCTTGCCCGTCCAGGCGGTGTCGTTCCACGTGTAGACCGACGGGTCGAACCACGCCGAGGCCTCGTGCACGCCGCCGGGCTGGCGGCGCGAGCGCGGGTCGGGACGCAGGTCGTCGCCGTCGCCCAGCACGAAGCCGTAGCGTTCGCCGTCGGCGAGGCGCGTCGGAGACGTCCACCAGCCGCCGTCACCGGCCGCCATCTCGATGTCCTCGACGACGGTGTCGCCGCTGTCGTCGAGCCGGCGCAGCCGCACCCGCGTGCTCTTCGGTGCCCAGACGGCAATGCTCATGAGGTCGTTCCTTACGCGTGAGGTGCCAAGAATTGTCGCTTCGGGGGCGCGTGAGGCGACGATTCTCGGCGCCTCACGCGAGAGGTCAGCGGACCAGGAGGGCGACGGGGTACGTCGCGAGCAGGGCCGACAGAGGGGTGGGGCCGCCGGGGAACTCGCGGCCGGTCAGCACGTCGGTGACCGGCGTCTCGGGCAGCAGCAGCACGGTGTCGCCCCAGCCCCCGCGCTCGGCCAGGCCCCACGGCAGACGCGTCGCCACGGCGAACACCCCGCCGCGGTCCAGGGCGACGACGTGATCGGATGCCACTCCCGCAGCCTCCAGCGCCCGGTACACGTCGAGGGGCTTCTCGCGCCGCACGCGCAGGGCGCGCGAGGTCACGAGCAGCTTGGCCGCGCCCGTCTCATCGACCGCGGGGCTTGCGGCACCCTCGGCGTCGATCGAGGCGAGCAGCCGGCGACGCTCGGCGAAGTCCACCGCGCGGCGGTTGTCGGGGTCGACGAGCGACTGCTCCCAGAGCTCCGAGCCCTGGTACACGTCGGGCACACCCGCGCCGAGGAGCTGCAGCAGCTTGGCCGAGAGGCCGTTCGACCAGCCGGCGGCCGAGATCTCGTCGACGAACGCGCGCACGCGGTCGGCAGCGCGACCGGTGGCCGCGTCGACCAGGGCGTGCATGCGGTCCTCGAAGGCCTCGTCCTGCTCCCACCAGCCGGTGACCTCCGACGCCTCGCGCGCGGCCTTCTCGGCGTACGCGTGCAAACGCTCGCGGTATTCCGACAGCCCGTGACGCGTGGATGCCGTGGCGGGCCATGCTCCGACGATGGCCTGCCACAGCAGGGCGTCGAAGGGCCCGTGCCCGGTCGAGGCGATGCCGCGGAACTCCTCGAGCACCTCGGCCCAGCGCTCGGGGATCTCGGCGAGCACCGCGATGCGGGCACGCGTGTCCTCGCCGCGCTTGGTGTCGTGGGTCGAGAGCGTCGTCATCGCGGTCGGCCACGAGGCGTGCCGCGCGGCCTGCGCCGCGTGGAAGCCGGCGACGTCGAGCGAGAACTGCCCGGGGTCGCCGCCCACCTCGGTGAGCGAGCCGAGACGCGTGAAGCGGTAGAACGCCGTGTCTTCGACGCCCTTCGCCATCACGGGCCCGGTGGTCTGCTGGAAGCGCCAGGCGATCTCGAGCGCGGTGTCGGCGAGCGCGGGCACGAGCTTCTCGATCACGTCCCCCAGTTCGGGGCGGCGCACCTCGGCCTCGCCCGCGGCGGCGTCGAGGTGCGCGCGACCGGCGGGGAGGTACGAGCGGTAGGTCGGGAAGCACGCGAGGATCTCGGCCAGGGCGTCCTGCAGCACCTCGACCTCGAACTCCTCGCGGAGCGGCGCGGGAAGGCCGCGCACGATCCGGCGGATCTCCGACACCTGGATGGAGTCGGCGATCTTGCGCTTGGTGTCGTGGATGAGGTCGTGCCAGCCGGTCAGCGGTGCGAGATCGCTGGCGGTACGCAGTCGCGCATCGAGGGCGTCGAGCGCCGCCTCTCCGGCGGGGTCGGTGAGCACGCGGTCGATCTCGGCGAGGGCGTCGTATCCGGTCGTGCCGGCCGTCTTCCACCACGAGGGCAGGGCTTCGCCGTGCTCGAGGATCTTCTCCACGAGCACGTACCCGGCATCCGGGCCGCCGGCCTCGGTGAGAGCGGCCGCGAGCTGGTCGAGATAGCCGCCCGGGTCGACGAGGCCGTCGGGGTGGTCCACGCGCAGGCCGTCGGCGAGACCCTCGCGCACCCAGCGGAGGATCTCGGCGTGGGTCGCTTGGAAAACCTCGGGCCGTTCGACGCGCACGCCCGCGAGGGTCGTGACGGCGAAGAAGCGGCGGTAGTTGAGCTCGGCCGCCTCGTCCTGCCAGAACCGCAGCTCGAAGTTCTGCGCGTCGAGCAGCGCCTCGATGGCATCGCGCGAGCCCGAGGCCGCGGCATCCGTCCCCGTTCCCGGTGCGACCGGGAAGGCGTGGTCGTAGTACCGGATGAGCCCGTCGGGGGCGTCGTCGGCCGGCGTGGGGTCGTACGAGATCTCGTCGATGACGGCGTCGAGGTGGTCGCCGAGCACCGACACGCGCACCTTGCCGCCGCCGAACTCCCAGTCGATGTCGAAGGCGGTCGCGTGCGCCGAGGCGCGCCCCAGACGCAGCACGTCCCACCACCAGGCGTTCGAGCGCGGCTCCGAGACGCCCATGTGGTTGGGGACGATGTCGATCAGGATGCCGAGCCCTTCGGCGCGCGCCGCGGCGGCGAAGCGGTCGAGACCCTCCGCACCTCCGCGGGCGGAATCGACGCGCGTGGCGTCGACGACGTCGTAGCCGTGGTCGGAGCCGGGGGTGGCCTCGAGGATCGGCGAGAGGTACGCCCACGAGACCCCGAGGTCACGGAGATATCCCGTGACCTCGGCGGCGTCGTCGAGGGTGAACGATTCGCGGATCTGCAGGCGGTAGGTCGAGAGCGGATGCCGCATCTCGCTCACAGCTCCGGCTTGGGTGCTTGACCTGGCAGGTCGTCGTTGCCGATGACCTGGATCTGCGCCGTGAGCGAGGCCGCGACCGAGTGGTCGATCTCGGGCTCGGGAAGGTGGTGCTCGCGCAGCACCATGAGCGACTTGGGCTCCAGCGGCAGCGTCTCGCCGGGGTTGAGCGGCTCGGTGTTGGCACGCTCGCCCGCCGTGTCGACGTAGGCGTCCCACTTGGGGGCGTACTCGAAGTCGGGAAGCCGGAAGTCGACTTTGTCGTCACCCGCGTTGAAGAGCACGAGGAAGTGGTCGTCGCTGATCGACTCGCCGCGACGGTCGCGCTCGCGGATCCCCTGCCCGTTGAGGAACACGCCGACCGCGAGCCCGAAGCCGTTGTCCCAGTCCTCGGGCTGCATGAGTGAGCCGTCAGGACGCAGCCACACCACGTCGGGGATGGGAGCGCCTTCCTCCATCTTCACGGGGCGGCCGTCGAAGAACCGGCTACGTCGGAAGGTGGGGTGCTGCTTACGCAGACGCGCGAGGGCGGCGGTGAACTCGATGAGCGGGGTGTCGATGTTCGACCAGTCCACCCACGTGATCTCGTTGTCCTGGGCGTACCCGTTGTTGTTGCCGCCCTGCGTGCGACCGAGCTCGTCGCCGTGCAGCAGCATGGGCACACCCTGGCTCAGCAGAAGCGTCGCGATGAAGTTGCGCTGCTGCTGCGCGCGACGCTTCAACACATCGGGGTCGTCGGTCGACCCCTCGACGCCCATGTTGCTCGAGCGGTTGTGCGATTCGCCGTCGTTGTTGTCTTCGCCGTTGGCGTCGTTGTGCTTCTCGTTGTACGACACGAGGTCGCGGAGCGTGAAGCCGTCGTGCGCGGTGACGAAGTTGATGGATGCCACCGGGAACCGACCGGAGTGCTCGTACAGGTCGGCCGAACCTGTGAGGCGCGAGGCGAACTCCGCGAGGGCCTGCGGCTCGCCGCGCCAGAAGTCGCGGACGGTGTCGCGGTACTTGCCGTTCCACTCGGTCCACTGGGGCGGGAAGTTCCCGACCTGGTACCCGCCGGGGCCCACGTCCCACGGCTCGGCGATCAGCTTGACCTGCGAGACCACCGGATCCTGCTGCACGAGCTCGAAGAAGGTCGCGAGCTTGTCGACCTCGTAGAACTCGCGAGCGAGGGTCGAGGCGAGGTCGAAGCGGAAGCCGTCGACGTGCATCTCGAGTACCCAGTAGCGCAGCGAGTCCATGATCAGCTGCAGCGTGTGGGGGTTGCCCACGTTCATGCTGTTGCCGGTGCCGGTGTAGTCGGTGTAGTAGCGCTTGTCGTCGTCTTCGAGGCGGTAGTAGGCCTCGTTGTCGATGCCGCGCATCGAGAGGGTCGGGCCCATGTGGTTGCCCTCGGCGGTGTGGTTGTAGACCACGTCGAGGATGACCTCGATGCCCGCCGCGTGCAGTGCCTTGACCATGGCCTTGAACTCCTGCACCTGCTGACCATGGTCACCGGTCGAGGAGTAGGTGTTCTGCGGAGCGAGGAACGCGATGGTGTTGTAGCCCCAGTAGTTCGACAGACCCTTCTCTTCCAGAGTGGAGTCGTTGACGAACTGGTGCACCGGCATGAGCTCGATGGCGGTGATGCCGAGCTTCTTCAGGTGGTCGATGACGGCCGGGTGGGCGATGCCGGCGTAGGTGCCGCGCAGTTCCTCGGGCACGTCGGGGTGCAGCTGGGTGAGACCGCGCACGTGGGCCTCGTAGATGAAGCTCTCGGCGTACGGGATCTTGGGCTGGCGATCGCCCGACCAGTCGAAGAACGGGTTGACGACCACGCCCTTCATCATGTGCGGGGCGGAGTCCTCGTCGTTGAACGAGTCGGGGTCGCCGAACTCGTAGCTGAAGACCGGCTGGCCCCAGTCGATCTGCCCCTCGACGGCTTTGGCGTACGGGTCGAGCAGGAGCTTGCTCGCGTTGTAGCGCTTGCCGCTGGCCGGGTCGTACTCCCCGTGCACGCGGTAGCCGTACCGCTGTCCGGGCTGGATGTTGGGGAGGTAGCCGTGCCACACGAACGCGTCGACGTCCACGAGCTCGAAGCGCGTCTCCGTTCCGTCTTCTTCGAAGAAGCAGAGCTCGACGCGCTCCGCTCCTTCGCTGAACAGGGCGAAGTTCGTCCCGTTACCGTCGTAAGTGGCCCCGAGGGGATAACTGGATCCTGGCCATACCTGCTGCACGTCGCTCACGAT
Source organism: Microbacterium sp. Leaf436 (assembly GCF_001424715.1). Taxonomy (NCBI): domain Bacteria; kingdom Bacillati; phylum Actinomycetota; class Actinomycetes; order Micrococcales; family Microbacteriaceae; genus Microbacterium; species Microbacterium sp. Leaf436. The sequence goes on along the minus strand of NZ_LMRB01000002.1, from coordinate 60,779 downwards.
AGACCAGCGTCGCTCGCGGAACAGACCGGGGACGCGAGAGTTGACACCCGGCGAACCCCCGACTATGCGCGGGGCGTCACGCGCGCTCAGGTGGATGACGCAGCAGCTCGATGCGCTCCTCGAGGTATCGGGCGAGCGGCTGGTATCCCCCGGCCGCGCTCCAGCGCACGAGCGCCTCTCCCCCGCGGACGGCGAGGGGGCTCGATGCCGCATCGAGGGCGGCGAGGTCGATGGGGTGCCACCCGATGTGCACCGTCTCACCCTCGGGCACTCCGCCGCGCGCCGCCGCCGCCGACAGCTCGGCGCGGCGGCGTTGCGATTCGGCGGCGAAACCGCGGCGCACCTCTTCGTGCGAGCGCACGATGTCGCCCGTGGCGAGCACGCCGTCGTCGATCACGAGCAGCACCCCGAGGTGCCACGCCGTCCCGCGCTGCGCGATGCGCGCCGCACGCGGGATGCCGAGCAACCGCCGCCCCTCCTGCAGCTCGCCGATGCGCTCGCGCGGGGCGTCGGTCAGGCGCCGACGCGCGGCGTCGAGGATCGCCGTCACCGTGGACTCGGTCATGCGCTCTCTCCGTCATCGCTCGCAGCTTCCGCCCGTTCGAGCGCTCGGGCCGCCGACCGAGCGGTCTCGACGGCCGAGGCGCGCTCGCCCTCACGCGCATCGACCGCGGCGGCCGCGGCCGCGGCGTCGCCCTCCGCCCGCTCGAGGTCGGTGCGCAGCGCGTCGACCCGCTCGTTCGCCCGATCGGCCTTCTCTCGCGCCGAGTCCAGCCGCTTGTCGGCGCCGGCCAGGTCGCGATCGGCCTCGGCGCGCGCACGCTCGGCTTCGCGCACGGCCCGCTCGGCGGCTTTGCGCGCGCGTCGGGCCGCGAGATCGTCGTGGGGAGCGGCGGCGGGCACCACGCCGGGGACCGACCCGGCTACCGCGGCCCCCAGGGCATCGGCCTCGAGATCGGCCAGGTCGACGGGCGCCACGAGCCGTCCCGTCAGTACGGCCGCCGCGACCGTGGAATCGACGACGGCGGCGTTGATGGTCTTCTGCACCGCGTCGATCATCGCGCCGCTCAGCGGCGTGCCCTCCGCGGCGGCGAGCTCTCCCGCGCGCCGGGCGAGGGCGGTGACGAGCTGACGCCGCTGACGTCCGAGGCGGGCGAGCTCCGCGGCATCCAGGTCGTCCTGCGCCTCGTGCAGAGCGCGGGAGAGCTCCACGGCCTCGCCCAGCTGCCCGTCGCGCACGAGCAGGTTGACCGCCCACGCGGCGACCGTGGGCTTGCGCAGTTGCGCGATGCGGCGACCGACCGGTCCCGCCACGTCGGCAGCTCGCGCATTACGGGCCGCGGTGAATCGCGCGGGCGGCAGGACGAGCAGTTCGGCTGCGACCTCGTCGAGGAGGCCGGCGTCGTCGCTCATCGTTCCATTCTGACGGGCTCGTCAGAGCGAGACCACCCCCGGCTGCGCTCCGCGGATCTCGCGGTGCAGCCGTTCCATGCGCGCGTCGAGCTCGGCCGCGGTGTCGGCGGCGTTCTTCAGCTCGGCGAGCAGATCGTCGGGCACGAGTCGGTCGTACTTGTAGTAGATCTTGTGCTCGAGGCTGGCCCAGAAGTCCATCGCGATGGTGCGGAACTGCACCTCGACGGGAACGTCGACCCGGCCGGTCGAGAGGTACACGGGCACCTCGACGATCACGTGCAGACTCTTGTAGCCGTTGGCCTTGGGCTCGGCGATGTAGTCCTTCACCTCGCGCACGGTGATGTCGTCCTGCCGGGTGAGCAGGTCGGACAAGCGGTAGGCGTCATCGACGAAGCTGCAGGTGATGCGGATGCCGGCGATGTCGGTGATCGCTGCGCGGATCGAGTCGAAGTCGGTCTCGACGCCCTTGCGCCGCACCTTGTCGACCAGGCTGTCGGGTGACTTCACCCGGCTCGACACGTGCTCGATCGGGTTGTAGGCGTGCATCTCCTGGAACTCTTCGCGCAGGATCGAGATCTTTGTCTCGACCTCGGCCAGCCCGAAGCGGTACTCCATGAGGAACCGTTGGAAATCGTCCCTCAGGGCTCGCAACGCCGCACCCGAGACGGTGATCTGCTGTTCGTCCAGCGAGTCCGTCATGACCTCGACGTTATCCAGCGCGCCTACGAGGGCCCTGGGAGCATCAGCGGCGTGGCGGCTCCGAGGCGCGGGGGACGAGCTCGCCGTCGATGACGTCGATGCCGATGAGTCCGTCGAAGACGTGGGGGAGATCGTCGGATTCGTCGCCGGGTTCCGGGTGCCAAGGCGTGGGGGGATGAGTCATGGCGCCCTCCTTCCGTGAAGGTCCCACGATCTCAGGGGCACCCCGTCCCGTCCGGCGGTCTTGACACCGGGCAATCCTCGGCGTATCCGGCGAGACCCTCGCGTATCGTGGGCCGCATGGGGACCATTCATTACGGCGGAAGCGGCACGATCGTCCACATCGAGGATCGCGCGCTCGCGCATCTCAAGGTCGTGATCTCGACGAAGCTCCGTCGTGGCGAGAGCTTCACGCTCTCGTGGCGTCACCGCGACGACGAGGAGCGCGGCCGCAGCACGCTGTGGCTGCACCCGGCCATTCCCTTGCGCTTCGTCTTCGACGAGGCGGAACCCACGATGCTGAGTCGCGAGTGGATCGAGCGGCTGGCCGAATCGGCGAACTCCTCGGGCGGCATCATGCTCGTCGCCGAAGACATCGCGCCGTCCGCCGAGGCCGACGCCTCGTCATCGGCGCACTGAACGCGCCCGACCCGCGGCACTCTCGGCGCCGCGCCGACGATCAGCCCTCTTCGACGCCCGCGTCTTCGCTGGGCTCGGGCGTGATGGCCAGGCCGTTGGGTCCGGATGCCGCGAGCATGAGGTCTTCGACCCACACGCGGTTGATGCGGGGCTGACGGCTCCCGTAGAAGTGGAACTGGATGGGCACCGACGGGTGCATCCAGAAGCTGCGGCGGCCACTGCCGTCACCGACCTCGACGTCGAACATGAACGATTCCGAGCGGCGCAGCTTGTTCATCACGACGATGCGCAGGTGTGCGAGCGTGCGGTCATCGATGTCGACGGCGTTCGCGACGGTGTCGTAGATGAATCTGCCCATGCGTCCGAGCCTAGCCGAGGAACGCAGAGCGGCATCCGCCATCCGGTGCCACGGCGCGGGGCGGTGAGGCAACCCCGACGGGCTCCACGCTCCACACGACTAGCGTGAGCGTGTGGGAACGCTTTACTACGGAGACGCCGCGACACCGATCGACATCGAGGATCGCGCGCTCGCGCACCTCAAGGTGGTCATCGCCACCAAGCTCCGCCGTGGCGAGAGCTTCACGCTGTCGTGGACGCACGGTCCGGGGCAGGACGTGGGTCGCAGCACGGTGTGGCTGCACCCGTCGATCCCCCTGCGCTTCGTCTTCGACGAGCCGGAGCCGGCGTTGCTGAGCCGCGCGTGGGTCGAAGACCTGGCGAACTCCGCGAACTCCTCGGGCGGCCTCCTGCTGGTGCCCGAGCCGGAGCACCCGGGGTCCTGACCCGGACCGGCGGACTGCCGCCCGGATGCCCCGAGCGTCACCCCGCTGACGTCGGTCGGCGACTCACCGCTCGGAGTCGACCGGTTCCGGGTGCGGATCGACCTGGTCGACGGCATCCTGCAGGCGGCCGAGGCACGCGATGACCGCGGCGCTCTCTTCCGGCGTCATGTCGACGACGGCGCTCATCATGCGGGAGTGCATCGTCCCGAGCGTCGCGCGCACCTCGTCGTCGCTGGCCGCGGTGGCGACGATGAAGATGCTGCGCCGGTCGGTGGGGTGGGGCGTGCGGGTGACGTGGCCGGACTTCTCGAGACGGTCGACGATGGCGGTCGTCGACGCCGTCGAGACACCGAGGTACCGCGTCAGCTCACTCGGTGAGACCTGACGCTGCTGTCCGGCGGCCCGCAGCAGGTAGCGCAGCACGAGGAGCTCGTTCTCGCCCATCGACATCGACTCGCGGGTGCGTCGGCGCATCGCCACCTCGGCGGCGCGGTACACGCGGAAGGCCTGCAGCACCTCGATGGCGCGTCGGCGACGATCCTCGTCCGCGGCGCCGTACCAATAGCGCGTTTCGCCCGAGTCGTTCTCCACCTGGGCATCCTATGACAGGGAATCGCCCAGCCCCCTGCCCCTGCGCGAGGCGGACAGCTACCATGGTTAGTAGCGAGGCTGTCTACTTGATCGGCCTCGGAGACACTAGGCCGCCGAGAGATCGCGGGAGGCGAGATGGAAGACACCACGTCGGCAGACGACGTCGTCAAGGCCCTCACCGACCTCACCGAGTCCGGGGTCGCCTCCGAGCGGGCCGCACTCCAGTCGCTCGGCATCGGCCCCAACGACGCCAAGGTGCTGCGGTTCCTGCTGCAGCGCGACGCCGACGATGCCCCCGTCACCCCGCGCCTGCTGGCCGAGATGCTGGGCATCTCGTCGGCGGCGACCACCGCCCTCATCGATCGACTGGCCGAAGCCGGGTGGGTGGAGCGCGGACCGTACCCGGGCGACCGCCGTTCGATCGTCGTGCGCGAGACCATCGACGCCGACTCCCCCGCCCGCCGCGTGCTGGCGGTGCGCCACTCCTCGGCTTCCGCGGCCGCCGGGCGTCTGGGTGCCGCCGAGCGGCGCATCGTGGCCGACTTCCTCGACGACATCGCCCGCGGTGAGACCCACGACATCGACGAGCTGCGGCTCCACGACAAAGCGTCCCGCACGACCTGACCAGCAGGTCGGACGGGACGCCCGGGTCGCGAGGCGACCGTCAGTTGGTGGAGCGGCCGGTCTCGGCCTGCAGACGCTCGATCTGCTCCGACGCCTCGGCCTTGTTCAGGTCGGCGGGGATCTCCTCGCCGGCTTCGCGTGCCAGCGTGTCGAGGTAGCTGCGCTGCGGGGCGGTCATCGGCTCGTCGCCGGTGACCCAGTCCGAGGGGTCCTTCTCGGCGGGGTTGTCGCTGTCGCGGACGGCACCCAGGGTCTCTTCTTCTCGGGAGGAATCGCTCATGGGTCGAGGCTAGGCCGACGCGGTCGACACGGCCCCCGGGATTGACAGAGCGCCCAGGCGAGTACGGCATCCTGGATCGATGCCCCGCGACCCGAGACCCGCCGACGTCCAGGTCGAGACCTATCGGCGCGGCGACGCGCGAACCAGGGTCACCCGCGTATCCAGCGGGGCCACGACGGGGCGCTCGTTCGTGCTCGTGGCCGGCATCGGGGTGGCATCGACGTACTTCGAGTTCCTCGCACCGCTGCTCGCGAACGAGGGCGACGTCTTCGCCCTCGACCTGCCGGGCTTCGGCGGGGTCCCCGCCTCGGGGGAGCAGCCCACCGCCTCCTTCTTCGCCGACCAGGTCGAGGGGGTGCTCGACCACTACGACCTCGACGACCCCGTGCTCATCGGGCACTCGATGGGCACGCAGGTGGTCACCGAGGTGCTCGCGCGGCGGCCTGACCTCTCGCACGCGGTGCTCGTGAGTCCCGTCGTCGACGAGAGCGAGGCCCACGCCCTCACCCAAGCGGTGCGTTTCGTGCAGTCGACGCTGCGCGAGTCCGTGCACATCGCGTTGCTGGCGGTGTCGGCCTACCTGTTGTGCGGGTTCCTCTACTTCTTCGAGACGTTGCCGCACATGCTGCGCTACCGCATCTCGGACCGCATCGGTGCGGCTCACGCGACCCTGCTGCTCGTGCGCGGCGAGTTCGACCGCCCCTCGCCGCGCCGGCTGCATTCGCGTCTGGTCGCCCGCGCCCGCTCCGCGCGCCGGTGGGAGATCGAGGGGGCCGCACACTGCGTCGTGAACAGTCACGCCGTCGGCGTGGCCGACCTGGTCGTGCGGCACGTGCGCGACGAGCTGGCGGCGAAGGGCCGGATGCCGGCGGCCGACGCCGTGGTTCCCCCGGCCTCGCACGCCGACGTGCGCATGGTGCTCGGCGCCATGGCCAGCCGCGCCGCCGAGTGGGTCAGCGCGGCACGCAAAGACGAGACGGGCGTGGAGAAGGCCAAGGCGCGCCACACCCGGGTGCTGTGGGAGGCCTACCGCCCACGCAGCTGAGGGGTACCTCGCCCGCCGCGCCACGGCAACCCCCGCGACCGCGCGTCGCGACGCCCGCAGGATGGGTTCGGTGTCGACTCGCCCGCGCACTCATCGCTCATGAGATTGTCCCCGTCCCTCGATCCGCGACGGTGGTGGTCCGACGCGGTCACCCCCGACCGCCTCCTGCTGGCCGCCAAGACCGCTGCGGCGGCCGCCCTCGCCTGGTATCTCGCGCCCCTCGTGCCCTTCGCGCAGAGCGAGTACTCGTACTACGCCCCGTTGGGCGTGCTCGTCAGCATGTACCCCACCGTCGCCCGCTCCGCCTCGAGCGGGGTGCAGGCGGTCGTCGGTCTCGCGCTGGGCATCGGGCTGGGCCTCGCGAGCCTCGCCGTGGTGGGAGCGGGCCTGCCGCGCATCGTGGCGGTCGCGGTCGTCATCCTGATCGGCGTGCTGCTGGCCGGCGTACGCGCGCTCGGCGTCGGCCGCGACTGGGTGGCCATCGCGGGACTCTTCGTGCTGCTGCTGGGCGGCGCCGACCCCGACGGCTACTCGTCGTCGTACCTGATGACGATGGCCTTCGGCGTCGTGGTCGGTGTGGTGGTGAACCTCGTGGTGGTGCCCCCGCTGCGGGTGCAGCGGGCCGACGACCGGCTGGGCCACCTGCGCGATGCTCTCGGCGACGCCCTGCGCGCGATCGCCGATTCGCTCGCCGGTCACGCCTTCGACCCCGCCGCCGCCGACGCGGCCTCGGAGGGTCTCACCGGCACCCTCGCCGACGTGAAAGAAGAGGTCGAGCTCGCCGACGAGAGCCGCCGATACAACCCCCGCGGCCGGCGCCTGCAGGCTCCGCGTGACCTGAACCGCCGCCGCCTCGACGCCCTCACCGGCATCGCCGACGCCACCCGCGAGTTGGCGGCGGCCCTCGGCCGCCTGACCGCCGGGCCCGACGTCGACACGCGCCTGCCCCCGGACGCCCGGCGCGCGCTCGCCCAGGCGATCGAGAGCGTGTCGCACCTGGCCGTCACGCCGCCCGACCCGCAGAGCACGGGCCCGCAGCTGCACGAGGCCGAGACGGCGCTCACGCGGTACACCGACCGCCTGCGTGAGCTCGCGGCCGATGAGGAGCCCCTCGACGCGTGGGAGGCGGCGGTGAGCCTGCGCCGCGTGATCGCCGCGTGCGGCCCCTTCTCCGACCCCGACGCCGACACCGCGACGCGCTGACGGGGCCTCGCTCGTCACGCGCGGAGCGCCCAAGGCAGTGCGCGCTGGTCCGCCCCGGTCAGGGCGCGGTCGCCGCCGCGTCGAGCGCACGCTCCAGGGCAGCCCCCGTCGCCGTGCGCGCCGCAGCCGGCACGGCGGCCAGGAATCCGCCGACGAACGTGTCGCCCAGGCCGATCGTGGTGGGGTGGGCGGTGTCGACGACGAACGCGGGCACGCCGATGGCCCCCAGGCGCTCGCGGAGCGCTGCCACCACGGCCGTCCCACCCGCGTGGCGGGGAAGACGAGCGGTCTCGTCGAGGTCGGCGGCCGTGCAGGCATCGCCGAGCCGGTACCGGGTCGCGGCGGTGCGCACCGCACTGTCGAGACCCGCGAGGTGCGCGGCGGCCGCGGGACCCACGGCGATCGCCCAGTACTTCGTGTGCACCACCAGAGTGCGCGCGGGAATGAGGCCGTGCACCTCGGCGAGCGCGGCAGCCACGTCGTCGGGTGAGAGCAGGTCGACGGGCCGGGCGAGGTACTCCTGCAGTTCGTCTTCGTTCATGCCGTACACGTCGATGCGATCGAGCAGGCGGGCGCGCACGAGGGCAGACTGTTCCCGCTGGTAGAAGCCCGCGTCCTCGTAGTACACGAGGGCGTCGGCGGGCAGGTGGCCCATCGCCGCGACGAGGTCGTCGAGCCGACGCGCGAGCAGGTCGGCATCCTGCATGGTGTTGAAGCCCGAGATCAGGAACGCCGCGGCTCCCTCGAGCACCTCACCGAGTCCCTCGGCGATCGCCATCTCGCGGTTGGGGGCGTCGTTGGCGAAGATCAGGCGATTGGATGCCGGAGCGGTCACCGCCGCGTCCGCGAGGTGCACGGTCGTCCCCTCGGGGTACTGCACGATCAGGTGCGGGTCGAGGGTGTCGCGCGTCGCCGACGACACCACCCGCATCGAGGCCGGCAGCAGGCGCCGCACGTTGTCGTCGATGCTCACGAGGTGCTGCACGGTGGGGACGCCGATGCGATCGAGCGCGATGCCCGCGCGCACGCCCGTGCCGCCGAGCGTGATCTCCTTGTCGAAGTGGGACGCGAACTGCTCGACGATCCGCGACGACAGGACGAAGCGCTCGCCTCCCCCGCCGGTGGCGAGGAAGGCGAGCACCGTGATCACGAGCGAGCGCTCGTCGATGATCGGCGTCGTGGTGGTCAGCTCGTCTCGACGGATGCCGTGCTCCTGCGCGAGCGCGGAGAGCACCGCGGCATCCCATCGGATCTCGTAGTCGACGGTGCCGCCGAGTCCGAGGACGAGGTCTTCTGCCATGACGTCGGTCACCGTCCGATCAGTACAGGTCGGCCTTGCCGGCGGCGCCGAACAGGTCGATCTTCTCCGCCGCGGTGATCTTCATCGCGGCGATGGGCTCGGGCTGGATCGCGTTGGGCTCGCGCAGGCGCCGGTCGGTGCCGAGGATCTCGCGCATGCGGTCGTGGTAGGCCACCTTGATGTCGCTGGAGATGTTGATCTTGTTCACGCCCAGCTCGACCGCACGGCGAAGCTCGGCATCCGGGTTGCTCGAGCCGCCGTGCAGCACGAGGGGAATGCCGACCGCGGCCTTGATCTGCTCGAGCAGGTCGTGACGCAGTTCGGGGCTCTTCTCGGCCGGGTACAGCCCGTGCGAGGTGCCGATCGCGATCGCGAGGCTGTCGACACCGGTCTGCTCGACGAAGCGCACCGCGTCGTCGACGTTGGTGTAGATGATCTCGGCGGCGCCGGATTCTCCGTAGCTGTCGTTCGCGCCGATGGTGCCGAGCTCGCCCTCGACCTGCACGCCCACGGCGTGCGCGGCCTCGACGACCTTGCGGGTGAGGGCGACGTTCTGCTCGAAGGGCTCGAGCGAGGCGTCGATCATCACCGAGGTGAAGCCCGACTGGATCGCGACGATCATCTGCTCGTAGGTTCCGCCGTGGTCCCAGTGGATGGCGACGGGCACGCTCGAGCGGTGCGCGCGGGAGCGCATCGCGGCGATCAGGTCGGTCGTGATGTGCGAGACCTCGTCGGGGTGGATGGCGATGATGACCGGAGCGGACTTCTCTTCGCTGATGTCCATGATCCCGGTGAACATCGACCAGTCGCTGATGTTGAAGGCCGGGATGGCGAAGCTGTGGGCGTTCGCCACGTCGAGGATGGACTTGCCGGTGTAGAGCACGGAGATTCTCCTTGTTGGGTGGGGTCGGGTGGCTTAGCTCTTCACCGAGCCGGCCGTCAGGCCGCTGATGAAGAAGCGCTGGAAGAACAGGAAGAGCAGCAGCACGGGGATCGAGCCGAGGATGCTCATCGCCATGATCTGGTTCCACTCGTACGAGTGCTGTCCCATGAGCAACTGGATGCCGATCGGCACCGTGCGCATGTCGATGGTGCGCGTGAGGGTCAGCGCGAAGAGGAACTCGTTCCACGCGATCATGAACGTGTAGATGCCCACCGAGACGATCCCGGGGATCGAGATGGGTACGAGCACGCGCCAGAGGGCGGTGAAGGATCCGGCCCCGTCGACGCGGACGGCCTCGTCGAGCTCCTTCGGCAGGGTGTTGAAGTACCCGGTCATCATGATGATCGCGTAGGGCAGCGTGAACACCATGTAGGTGAAGATGAGGCCCGGGTAGGTGTTGTACAGCCCGAGTCCCACCATGAGCCCGAAGTACGGGATGAGCAGGGTGATGGGCGGCACGGCCTGGACGCTGACGATGATGACGTTGACGATGCGTTTGCCGCGGAACTCGAAGCGGCTGAAGGCGTACGCGGCCTGGATCGCCACCAGGAGCGTGAGGATCGTCACGGCTCCCGCGACGACGTAGCTGTTGATGAAGAAGCGCACCGTCTCGGGGTTGGTGAAGATCGAGATGTACGCGTCGAACGAGAACGTCTCGGTGATCAGGCGCGGCGGGAGCTCGAAGATCTGCGTGTTCGACTTGAACGAGCTCGACAGCATCCACAGCACCGGTCCCGCGGCGAAGACCGCACCGAGGAGGAGGCCGATGAACACGCCGGTCTGGGCGAACCGGCGGCGTGCGACGGTGCTCATGGCGCGCGGGCGCGCGGGGGTGGTCAGGGCCATGTCAGTCCCTCGCCTTCTGCTGGCGGACGTAGAGCACCGCGATGATCATCGACATCGCCAGGACCAGCACCGCCGAGGTGGAGGCCATCGAGAAGTCGTACTTCGCGAATGCGAGCTTGTAGGTGTAGGTGCTGAGCATCTCGGTGACGTCGATCGGACCGCCGCCCGTGGTCAGCCAGATGAGGGCGAACTGCTGCGACGTCCAGATCAGGTCGAGCAGCACGAGGCTGACGATGATGGGGCGCAGCTGCGGGATGGTGACGTTCCAGAACCGCTGCGCGGGGCTGGCACCGTCGACGGTCGCCGCCTCGTACAGGTCGCTCGGAATCCCCTGGAGTCCCGCGAGCAGGCTCACCATGAAGAAGGGGTAGCCGGCCCAGATGTTGATGAAGGTCACCGTGCCGAGCGCGAGCGACGGAGAGGCGAGCCACTCGATGTCGGTGTTCAGCAGGAAGTTCACGATGCCGTTCGGCGAGAGCAGCATGCGCCAGAGCACGGCGATGACGGCGACGGTGAACAGCCACGGCAGCACGTACAGGCCGCGGAAGATCGCCCGGGGGATCGCGCCGATGAGCCGGCTGTTCAGCAGCATCGCGAAGGAGAGTCCGAGCACGAGGTGTGCGGCGACGCTGGTGAGGGTGAAGAAGAGGGTGTTGCCGGTCGCCTTCCAGAAGCCCGGGTCGGTGAGGATCGCGACGTAGTTGTCGACGCCCACGACCTGGGGACTCTTGTTCAGGATGACGTTGTCTTGGAACGAGTAGCCGATCACCATGACGATCGGGACGATCATCAGGACGAACAGCAGGATCAGGGTCGGCGACAGGAACGCGTAGGCCTCGCCGGCCTTGCGGAGTTGGCGGGTGCGGCGCGAGAGCGGTCGTCCGGTGACGATCACCTCGGTGTCGGGGGGTGTGAGGGTGCGCATGGTCATGATGTGCGGCTTTCGCTGAGCGGGATGCCGCACCGTGCGTGGGGGCGGTGCGGCATCCCGGTTCGGGGTCGGATCAGAACTCCGACGTCCATTCGTCCTGCGTCTTCTTCAGCGCGTCGCTCATCGACTGCTGACCGTCCAGAGCCGACTGGAACTGGGTGCCGAACTGGCGCATGAGTTCCTCGGCGACGGGGAGGCCCGTGAACTCGTTGGCGGGGTAGCCGGCCTTGTAGATGTCGAAGGCCGTCTTGAACAGCGCGTCGTCTTCGACGAAGGTCGGCACGCTCTCGGTGTTGCCGGGGAAGGCCTTGGCCATCGTCGACAGCTCGCTGTTGACGTCGGTGCCCATCAGGAACTGCACGAGCTTGAACGCGGCGTCCTTGTGCTCGGAGTTCTCGGCGACGCCGATCCCCCACGAGGCGTAGGGGATGCCCCGCTCACCGGTGAAGCCGTCTTCGGCGGGGATCGCCGAGATCGAGAAGGTCAGGTCGGGGTTGGACTCGCGGATGAGGTTGATGTGCGCGAGCGAGTCGATCATCATGCCGACGCGTCCGTTGGTGAACTCCTCGACCTTGTCCTGCTCCTTCATCGTGAACGAGCCGGGGGCGATGACCCCGTCCTTCCACAGCTGCTGGATGTAGTCGGTGGCCGAGGTGACGTCGGCGTTGGTGAGGTCGGGCTGCCCGTCCTTCAGCATCGAGCCGCCCGAGGCCCAGGCCCACGACATGACGTCGTTCTGCACGCCGTTGGGAGCTTCGAGCGAGAGCGGAAGCACCCACCCCGAGACGTCGCCGCCGAGCGCCGAGATCTTCTTGGCCGCGTCGGCGAACTCGGAGCGCGTCGACGGCGGTGCGCTGACACCTGCCTCCGCGAGGATGCCGTCGTTCGTGAACATCGGGTAGACGAAGTTCACGACGGGGATCATGTACGTGCTGCCGTCGACCTGGATCTGGCTGGCCAGCTGGCTGTCGTCGTAGCCCGAGTCGCTCATGAGCTTCGTCAGGTCGGCGATGACGCCCTGCTTGGCGAAGTCGCTCACCCACGCGCCGTCGAGACCGACGACGTCGGGCATGGTGCCGGAGGCAGCTCCGGCGAAGAGCTGCTCCTTGGTCGACGCGTACGGTCCGCTGACCAGGTCGACCTTGATGCCCGGGTTCTCCTGCTCGAACTGGTCCATGAGGCCACGGAACTGGCCGTCTCCCAGCTCGGGCTCCCACCACTGGGCGAATTCGATCGTGACGTCTCCGTCTGCCGAGGTGGCGGCGCCGTTCGACGAGCACCCCGCCATGGCCAGGAGGGTCGAGGCCGCTGCTGCGACACCGACGAGCTTGATGGCGTTCCGACGCCGGCGCCCGCTGTTGTCCATCGTTTCTCCTCATTGAGATTTGCTGTATTTAGCGCTGTTGTGCGCGTTATTGCTGCTTTCAGCACGAGTATGCGCTCACCTGCGGGGTCGGTCAAGCGTTCGATGCAGATTCGTGACAATTGCCGCATCGAACTGCGCGACAAGCAGCAAAAAACGCTTCTTTACTGCGTTTCCATGCCGTTTTCACACAACGAGTGCCGATTCGGTTGCCGCTCTGTGCTAGAGATGACGGCATGGACGCAGCCACAGCCACGACGAAGAGGCGACTGCCCGCGGGACGCAAAGCCGAGCTGGCCGCCTACGTCGCCGAGTCGGGTCAGGTCACGGTCGTCGACCTCGCCTCGCATTTCGGCGTCTCGATCGACACGGTGCGCCGCGACCTCGATCAGCTCGACCGCGAAGGCATCGTCGTCCGCACGCACGGCGGCGCCGTCAGCGCGATGTCGGTTCCCGGCCGCGACCGGGGCCTCGATGTGCGCCTGCAGATGCAGATCTCCGAGAAGGAACGCATCGCCACGCTGGCCGCCGACCTCATCGAGGACGGCTCGGTGCTGGTACTGAACGCCGGCACCACCACACTCGCCGTCGCCCGCGCCCTGCGCAACCACCGCAACCTGACCATCGCGACGAACAACCTGCGCATCCCCGCCGAGATCTCCCCCAGCGTCTTCCGCGACCTCTTCCTGTTCGGCGGAGCGGTGCGCACCATCACGCAAGCGACGACGGGGCCGGTGACCCTCGCGATGAACTCGCACACCCCCGAGGTCGAGATCCGCTGCGACTACGCGCTCATCGCGGTGGGCGCGGTCGACGCCTCGGGCTTCTCGACCAGCAACCTCGGCGACGCCACGATGATGAGCGAGATGATCCAGCGCGCCGATCGCACGGCGATCCTCGCCGACTCCTCCAAGCTCGACCGGCGCCTGTTCGCCCAGGTCGCCCCGCTCGAGAAGGCCGACTACCTCATCACCGACGCGCCGCCCTCTCCCGACCTCGCGGCAGCGTTGGCCGACGCGGGGGTCACGGTGCTGACGCCGTAGGGCGCGCTCCGACTCCGGTGACCGGACGGGCCGCTCAGCCCGCCGTCAGCGGCACCCGCAGCACGGCGTCGTCGCCGCCCCCGCCGCGGTCGGTGTTGCTCGTGACGATCCAGAGCGATCCGTCGGGAGCGAGCACCGCGTCGCGCAGGCGACCGAACTCCCCGACGAAGAACTCCCGTGCGCTCGTGGGGTCGGCGGTGGGGACCACCCGCAGGCGCTGGCCCCGCAGGTTCGCGATGAGCACCGAGCCGTCGACGACCGCGAGACCGCTGGGGCTGGCATCCACCGGCGCCCACTGCTGCACGGGATCGACGAACCGGTCGTCGCCGCCGGTGCCCTCCACCTCGGGCCAGCCGTAGTTCGCGCCGGGCTCGATGACGTTGAGCTCGTCCCAGGTGTTCTGGCCGAACTCCGACGAGAACAGCGTGCCCTCGGCATCCCACCCGAGGCCCTGCGGGTTGCGGTGCCCCATGCTCCACACCGGCGAGCCGGCGACGGGGTTGTCGGCGGGCACGTCACCCCCGGGCGTCACGCGCAGGATCTTGCCGCCGAGCGACTCCGGGTCCTGCGCCGCGTCGGGATCGCCGGCATCGCCCGCGGTGACGTAGAGCATGCCGTCGGGGCCGAAGGCGAGGCGGCCTCCGTTGTGGGTGTTCGCGGAGGGGATGCCGTCCACCACCGTCTGCGCGGCCCCCAGGGCGAAGGATCCGGCCGAGCCCTCGAGCGCGAAGCGTGAGACGCGGTTGCCGTCGGGGGTGGTCACGTAGGCGTAGAGCATGCCGTCGGCGTGGGCGATGCCGAGCAGCCCGCCCTCGCCACGCGCCACGAGGTCGGGCACCTCCCCCACCACGCGGGTGTCGTCGCCCACGATCTCGAGGATCTCGCCGGTGTCGCGCTGGCTGACGAGGGCAGTGTCCCCGACGAAGGCCACCGACCAGGGGGTGGTGAATCCGGATGCCACGACCTCGGGCTCCCCGTCGGGGACGACGAACCCGGGGGTTCCGGCCGTCGGGGTCGACGCGGGCGTCGCCGCGGGGGACGCGGCCCTCTCCCCCGTGCAGCCGGCGAGCGCGATCAGCGCGAGAGCGAGGCCCGCCGCCGCCCCCGCGCGACGTTCCCGCGTCGCGGTGGTCATGGGATCGTCAGCAGCACTTTGGTGGCGCGACGCTCGTCCATGGCCTTGTACCCCTCGGCCGCTTCCTCGAGCGGAAGGGTCAGGTCGAAGACGGCGCCGGGATCGATCTCGCGGTCCCAGATGAGTTGGATGAGCGCGGGGAGGAACCGCCGCACGGGAGCGGGACCGCCGTGCAGGTGCACGGCCGAGCGGAACAGCTCCTGACCCTCGAGGGTCACGTCGTGCGAGACGCCGACGAAGCCGACGTGACCACCCGCGCGCGTGGAGCGGACGGCCTGTTCCATCGACTGCTGCGTGCCGACGGCCTCGATCACCGAGTGCGCGCCGAGGCCGCCGGTGAGCTCCTTCACCCGGGCGATGCCCTCGTCTCCGCGCTCCTCGACGATGTCGGTCGCACCGAACCGCCGGGCGAGCTCCTGCCGATCGGCGTGCCGCGACATCGCGATGATGCGCTCGGCGCCGAGCTGCTTCGCGGCCAGGATGCCGAGCAGTCCCACCGCTCCATCGCCGACGACGGCGACGGTCTTACCGGGGCCGACCTCGGCCGCCACCGCGGCGAACCAGCCGGTGCCCAGCACGTCGCTCGCGGCCAGGAGCGAGGGGATGAGGTCGTCGTCGGGCTGACCGGGGGTGGCGACGAGCGTGCCGTCGGCGTGCGGGATGCGCGCGAACTCGGCCTGGGTGCCCACGCGCCCCATCGGCACGACGTGAACGCAGCGCGACTGGTAGCCCGCCTGGCAGATCTCGCACGTGTTGTCGGAGGCCATGAACGACCCGACGACGAAGTCGCCGACCGCGACCTTCTTCACCTCGGAGCCGATCTCGGTGACGACACCGACGTACTCGTGGCCCATGGGCGTGGCATCCACGTCGTCGGATCCGCGGTACGGCCAGAGGTCGGAGCCGCAGATGCAGGAGGCGGCCAGGCGGATGACGGCGTCCGTCGGTTCTTCGATGACCGGGTCGGCGCGGTCCTCGACGCGCACATCTCCGGCGGCGTGCATGATGACTCCCCGCATGGCGGTTCCTCTCGATCGGAAGGTTCGGCTTCCGGAATACCCGCCGCACCTGGAAACGGCCCGGGGGTTGCGCCCCCTTTATTGCGGGCACCAGCGGTCACATGCGCGCGTAGCGCGCGCGGGCGAAGCAGAACAGGCCGTACACGATCAGCCCCGCGCCCACGAGCCACAGCACGACCTGGCCGAACGGCAGAGCGGCGAGCGAGCGCAGGGCGGCGTCGATCCCGCCCGCGGCGTTCGGGTCGTGCGTGACGGCGGCCACGACGAACAGCACACCCGCCACCCCCACGGCGACGCCCTTGGCGATGTATCCGACCGTGCCGAAGACCCGGATGCCGCGACCCGCGGTCCCCGCGGGGATCGACAGGTTCTTGGTGAAGGCGCGCGTGCACCCGCGCACGACGAACGCGACGCCGACGGCAGCGACCGCCACGCCGACGACGACCAGCAGGGCGACGCCGCCCGGCATCGCGAGGATGCGCGCGCTCAGGGTCTGCGACGACTCCGACGAGTCGGAGCTGCCGCCCACGGCCAGCGTCACCGCGGTCACCGCGATGGCCACGTACGCGATCGCGGTGCCGACGAACTTCGCCCGATGCGCCCAGCGCTTCTTGGCATCGGAGTCGCGCTCGACGAAGGCCTCCGCGATCTGCCAGACGGCCAGGGCGGCGAGACCGACAGCGATCACCCAGAGCAGGGCGAGGCCGGCGGGAGCATCGCGCACCTGCTGCAGGGCGCCGCTCTGGTCGGCGCTGTCACCTCCCCCACCGGTGGCGATGCCGACGGCGATCACGCCGATGAGCAGGTGGAGCAGTCCGAGCACGACGTAGCCGACGCGTGCGGCGGCCTCGAAAGCGCGGGAATCCTGGGCCTTGCCGGCAGCGGCGGATGCGGAGGTCATCCGCGAACGATAACGCTCACTCGCCCGTCGCGACCAGGCGTTGCGCTCGACGCACGCGCCACACCTCGACCAGCGCCCACACCAGGGTCGAGACCGCGATCCCCTCGAGCAGGCCCGCCGTCACGTCGGACAACCAGTGCGCGTGCAGGTACGTGCGACTCCACATCATCACCACGACCCACACCACCCCCGCCGTCCACACCCAGCCTCGGCGCAGGATCAGACCGAGGACCACGGCGATGGTGGTCGCCACGGCGGTATGCCCCGAGGGGAACGAGGTGGCCACGGTCTCGGCCAGCGAGTCCGCGGGCCGCGCGCGGGCGATCACGGCGGCGAGCGGCGCCCCGATCAGCACGACCAGGGCGATGGAGGACGCGACGGCGAGCGCGTCCCAGGGTCGCCGCCGCAGCAGGAAGACGACGGTGGTCGCGACCCCGATGACGATCATGCCGATCGTGCCGCCGACGATCGCGGGGATCCAGGCGACGATGACCGCGACGGGGTTCGCCAGGTCGGCCATCGCGTCGTCCCACCACTGGTCGATCGGCAGCGGCGCCGATCCGCTCAGCTCGACGGCGAAGCGGAGTCCGACGAAGAGCACCGCGGCGACGACACCCACCACGAGGGCGATCGGACGGCGGTGATCGACCCGCGGCCGGTCGGGCAGCAGGGCGGCGTCGGTGGTGGCATCCATCCCGGAATCGTCGCAGGTCCGATGCCGTGACGGCGAGGTCTTGCTCCGGGGCGTCGAACCACTCCTCAGCGCGGACGCGCCGAGGCGATGAGCATGTCGAGCCCCAGCTCGAACGCTCGGGTGGCGACCGGGTCGTCGGGATCTTCGTCGGCGAGCGCGGCGAACGCGGCCGCGAAGCGCGGCACCGTCTCTTCCTGCCCGGTGGGATCGAACACCACGCTCGGACCCGACATGTCGAGCACGCTGCCGAGGATGAACGACTCGAAGACCGTGAGCAGGGGCAGCAGGTCGCGCTGCGGCCATCCGACCGCCTCGGCGGCGACGGCGAAGTGCTCGTACCCGGCCAGCAGCACCGGCGCCGACGCCCGCTCGGTCATGAGCAGGGGGATCGCCCGCGCGTGACGGGCGAACGCGCGGCGGTACGACCGCGCCCAGGCGCGCAGGCCCTCTTCCCAGGGGAGGTCGCGCAGCGGCGCGAAGTCGATGTGCTCCGACACCAGCGCCCGCACGTCTTCGACCATGGCCGCGCGGTTGGGCACGTGGTTGTACAGCGAGGCGGGGTTCACCCCGAGACGGGCGGCGACCCGGCGCACGCTCGCCCCGTCGGGGCCGTGACGGTCGACGAGCGCGAGCGCCGTGCGCGCGATGAGATCGCGGTTCAGCAGCGGGGTCGTGGGTCGAGCGATGGTGGCCTCCGGGGTTCGTTCCGAGCCTACGCATCGGGGTGTCGGAAAAGCCTGGTTCCCGTAAAACAAACGGTGTATGTTTACCGCCATGACCACCGAGGCCTTCACCGTCGTCGAGGCGGACATCGACCGACTGCACGCCGCCCTCGACGCCGGCATCGTCACCAGCGTCGAGCTCGTCGCCCGCTACCTCAACCGCATCGGCGCCTACGACCGCTCGGGCATCCGCCTCAACTCCGTCCCCGTGCTCAACCCGCGCGTCTTCGACGAGGCGCGCGCCGCAGACGCCCGCCGCGCCCGTGGCGAGCAGCGCGGTCGCCTCGACGGCATCCCCTTCACCGCGAAGGACAGCTACCGGGTCGAAGGTCTGCCCGTGGCATCCGGATCCCCCGCCTTCCGAAACCTCATCGCGCAAGACGACGCCTTCGCGATCGAGCGCCTCCGGGCCGCGGGCGCGGTGTTCCTCGGCCTCACCACCATGCCGCCGATGGCTGCCGGGGGCATGCAGCGCGGCGTCTACGGCCGCGCGGAGTCGCCCTACAACGGCGAGTACCTCACCTCGGCGTTCGGCTCCGGCTCGTCGAACGGCTCGGGCACGGCCACCGCGGCCAGCTTCGCCGCCTTCGGCCTCGGCGAGGAGACGTGGTCGTCGGGGCGCGCGCCGGCCTCGCACAACGCCCTGGTCGCCTACACCCCCTCGCGCGGTGTCATCTCGGTGCGCGGCAACTGGCCGCTCGTGCCCACCATGGACGTCGTCGTGCCGCACACCCGCTCGATGCCCGACCTGCGTCACGTCCTGGATGCCGTGATCTCCGACGACGCCGTGACCGAGGGCGACCTGTGGCGCACGCAGCCCTGGATCGCGCTCCCTCGTCCCTCCGAGGTACGCCCCGCCTCGTTCGCCGAGCTCGAGACCCCGCCGCTCGCGGGTCTGCGCTTCGCCGTGCCCCGCATCTACATCAACGGCGACCCCGACAACGCGATCCCCATCGCCACGCGCGCGAGCGTCATTCGACTGTGGGAGTCCCTGCGCGCCGACCTCGAAGCCGCCGGCGCCGAGGTCGTCGAGACCGACTTCCCCGTCGTCGACCGTTACGAGAAGCTGCACGACGGGGACGAGGACTTCCTCGACCGCGGGTTCGTCACCCGCGAGTTCCTCGACGACGAGGTCGGCGACCTGGCGGTCTGGGCGATGGACACGTTCCTGCGTCAGAACGGCGACCCCGAGCTGCACCGCCTCGCCGACGCCGACGCCGCGCTCATCTTCCCCCCGCCGCCCGGCTCCCTGCACGACCGCTACGGCATCTGGCACTTCGACATCTCGTACGACATCGCCGACTACGTGCAGCGCGCCCGAGAGTGGCAACCCGACTGGCACGACGTCGCGAGCCTCGAGCGGGGCCTCCGGGGCCTCGAGCACACCCGCCGCGTCGACTTCGAGGACTGGCTCGAGGCCGAGGGCTTCGACGCCGTGATCTTCCCCACGCAGTCCGACGTCGGTCCCGCCGACGCCGACGTGAACCCCGCCTCGGCCGACATCGCGTGGCGCAACGGCGTCTGGGTCTCCAACGGCAACCTCGTGCCCCGCCACCTCGGCATCCCGACCGTCACCGTGCCGATGGGCACCATGGCCGACACGGGGATGCCGGTGGGCCTGACGATCGCCGGGCCCGCGTACAGCGACACCCGGCTCGTGCAGCTGGGCTCGGCCATCGCCGACCTCGGCGAGCGGCGCACCGCACCTCCGCGCACGCCCACCCTGCCCGACGAGACCGTGTTCGCCGACCCGAAGCCGGCCGCCGAGGGCGCGCTCTCGCTGCGCGTCGACGGAGTCTCGCTCGACGGCACGCGCGTGCGCTTCACCGCGATCGTGAGCGGTGGCCCCGCCGCCGACGTGGTCGCCTACGTCGACGGCATCCGCATCGAGACGAGCCGCGAGGGCGACCGCGTGAGCGGCTCGACCGAGGTGGCCCCCGGCGCCTACGGTGAGGCCGTGAGCGAATGGGTCGCCCCCACCGGTCCGCTCGTCGTCGTCGTCGCCCGCGACGCGGCGGGCACCGTCGCCGGCGCCGTCGCGACCACCCCGCACGCCTCTCTCTGACATCCCGAGTCTCCGAGGAATCGACATGACCACCGACACGACCGCCGTCTTCGACTACTTCTCGCAGGTCGATCTGCCCACGCCCACGCTGTCCGACGACGAGGTGCGCCGTCTGTTCGCCGACGTCTTCGGCGTCGAGATCGACGTGCACGCCCTCGGCAGCCAGCAGGATCAGAACTTCCGCGTGTTCCCCCGGGGCGAGAGCGATCCGCTGGGCGTGTTGAAGCTCAGCAACCCCGTCTTCAGCGCGGCCGAGATCGACATGCAGGACGCCGCGGCCTCCCTCGTGGCCGAGCGCAGCCCGCACGTGCGCATCCCCCGGATCGTCGAGGGTCCGCGCGGCGTCATGTCCGCCTGGTGGGAGTCGTCGCAGGGCCGCATCCATGCCCGCGTGATCGAGAACATCTCGGGCCGCACCCTGAACGGCTCCGGGTACCTCTCCCCCACCGTCGTCGCGGCGCTGGGCGCGCTCTCGGGCGCCGTGAGCCTCTCGCTCGCCGACTTCACCCACCCCGCCAGCGGCCGGGTGCTGCAGTGGGACCTGCGGCACGCCGGTCGCGTCATCGACACGCTGCTCCCCCTCGAACCCGACACCGAGGTGCGGGGCGTCGTGCAGCGGGCCGCCGACGCCGCCCGTGCGGCGCTGGCCCCGGTGGCCGACGCCCTGCCGGTGCAGGCCGGGCACTTCGACGTCACCGACGACAACGTGCTGCGCGCCGACGGCACGGTCGTGCCCGACGCGGTCATCGACTTCGGCGACGTGTGCACGTCGTGGCGCGTGGGCGAGATCGCCACGACCGTGTCGTCGGTGCTGCACCACGACGGCGCCTCCCCCGAGTCGGCGCTCCCCGCCATCCGCGCGTTCGACGAGCTGCGCGATCTCACCGACGACGAGATCACCGCGCTCTGGCCGCTCGTCATCCTGCGCGGCGCCGTGCTCGTGCTCAGCGGCCGCGCCCAGGTGCGCCTCGACGACGAGAACGCCTACGCCACCGACGGACTCGACCGCGAGTTCCGGATCCTCGTGCAGGCGGCATCGGTCCCCCTCCCGGTGATCACCGCCTCGACGCGCGCCGCCCTCGGTCGCCCCGCGCTCGACGCGCGCGGCTGGACGGGTCGGACCCTGCTGCCCTTCGCCTCGCCGTGGGTGGAACTCGACGCCACGACCGAATCGCCCCTGAACGACGCGGGGGCCTGGCTCGATCCGTCGGCCCTGGATGCCGCGGCCCTCGACGCCCTCGACGCCGGTGCCGCGATGGTCACCGTGCCCGCCGGGCGCGCTCAGCTCACGGGCACCGTCGACCCCCTGCCGTCGACGACGGCGACCATCCCGACGGGCGTCACGCTCTGGCTCGCCGAGCCGACCCCGCTCGCCCCCGGTGAGATCTCCGTCGACGGCGACGCCGTCACCTGGACCTCGGGCGACGAGACGGTGATCGTCAGCGGCACGCCCGAGGACTCGGCATCCGGAATCCTGCCCGCGCGCACCCGCCTCGTCGTCCGGCGTGCAGCCGACGGCGCCGTGCCGCCCGCGCGCGTCTCGCCCGCCCTCGCCGCGGCATGGCGGAACGTCGCCGGCGACCCCGGCGAGGCCCTCGGCATGCCCACCGCGATCCCGGCCGACGACGACGTGCTCGCCCGGCGGCACGAGGTGCTCGCCGAGGTGCAGGAGCACTACTACTCCGCTCCCCCGCGCATCGAGCGCGGCTGGCGCGAACACCTCATCGACGTCGACGGCCGCGTGTACCTCGACATGGTGAACAACGTCGCGTCGGTGGGCCACGCCCACCCGCACGTCGTCGAAGCGGGCTCGCGGCAGATGCGCCTGCTCAACACCAACTCGCGCTTCCACTACCGCGCGATCACCGACTACGCCGACCGTCTGGCGGCGACGCTGCCCGACGGATTCGACACGGTGTTCCTCGTCAACTCCGGCTCCGAGGCCACCGACCTCGCCCTCCGCCTCGCGATGGCGGCGACCGGCCGCCCCGACATCGTCGCGATGCGCGAGGCCTACCACGGCTGGACCTACGCCAGCGATGCCGTGTCGACCTCGGTCGCCGACAACCCCTTCGCCCTCGACACGCGCCCCGCGTGGGTGCACACCGTCGACGCGGCCAACTCGTACCGCGGCCGGCACCGGGGGACGGATGCCGAGAACTACGCCCCCGAGGCCGTCGCCGTCATCGACGAGCTCGCGGCATCCGGTCGCGCGCCCGCGGGATTCATCGCCGAGACGTACTTCGGCAACGCCGGCGGCGTGGCCCTGCCCGAGGGGTACCTCACCGACGTCTACGCCGCGATCCGTCGCCACGGCGGCCTCGCGATCGCCGACGAGGTGCAGGTGGGCTTCGGCCGCCTGGGCGAGTGGTTCTGGGGCTTCCAGCAGCAGGGCGCCGTGCCCGACATCATCGCGGTGGCGAAGTCGATCGGCGGCGGACACCCGCTCGGGGCGGTCATCACGCGCCGCGAGATCGCCGACCGCTACCGCACACAGGGGTACTTCTTCTCGTCCACCGGCGGCTCCCCCGTCTCGTCGGCGATCGGCCTGGCCGTGCTCGACGTCATCGAGCGGGAGGGCCTGCAAGAGAACGCGCGCGTCGTCGGCGCGCACCTCAAGGGCCGTCTCGAAGAACTCGCGCAGGCGCACCCGATCATCGGCACCGTGCACGGCTCGGGGCTGTACCTGGGCGTGGAGTTCGTGCGCGACCGCGAGACCCTCGAGCCCGCCGCAGCCGAAACCGCCGCCATCTGCGATCGCCTGCTCGAGCTCGGCGTCATCATGCAGCCCACCGGCGACTTCCAGAACGTCCTCAAGATCAAGCCGCCGCTGGTCATCACGCGCGCCTCGGTCGACGTCTTCGTCGACGCCCTGGATCGCGTGCTGACCACCGGTTTCTGACCGACCCCTCCGCGCGACCCGCGCGACCCGACCCGACCGACCGACCGGCCAAGGAGCACGACATGTGGCGCATGCCCGCAGAATCCGCCCCGCACGAGCGCACGTGGATGGCGTTCCCCCGCGAGGGCATCACGCTCGGCGAGGGCGCCGAGACGCGCGAAGAGGGCTACCGCGCCTGGACCGACGTCGCCCACGCCGTCGCCGAGTTCGAACCGGTGAGCATGGTCGTCGACCCCACCGAGATGACCCGCGCCCGCCGCATGCTCGACTCGTCGATCGAGATCGTCGAGGCCCCGCTCGACGAGTTCTGGATGCGCGACATCGGACCGACGTTCGTCGTCGACCCCGACCGCCCGGGAGTCCTCGGCGCCGTCGACTGGATCTTCAACGGGTGGGGCGCCCCCGACTGGGCCGAGTGGCAGACCTCTGCCGGCATCGCCCGCGTCGTCGCCGAGCATCTGGGCGCCGAACGCATCGACTCGCTGCTGGTGGCCGAGGGCGGCGGACTGCACGTCGACGGCACCGGCACCGTGCTGCTCACCGAGACCGTGCAGCTCGACCCCCGCCGCAACCCCCACGCCGACCGCGCCCGCGTCGAGGCCGAGATGGCGCGCACCCTCGGCGCGACCGACGCCGTCTGGCTCTCGCGCGGCCTCACCCGCGACTACGACGACCTGGGCACCAACGGCCACGTCGACATCGTCGCCACGTTCGCCTCGCCCGAGCACGTGCTGCTGCACGAGCAGACCGATGCCGCGCACCCCGACTTCGAGGTCTCACGCCTCATCCGCGGCGAGCTCGAGACCGCCTTCGCGCGACTCGGTCGCACGGTCGCGATCACCGGAGTGCCCGCGCCGACGACGCTGCGCGACGACCACGGGTGGGTCGACTGGAGCTACATCAACCACCTCGTCACCAACGACGGCGTCGTGCTGTGCGGCTTCGGCGACGAGACCGCCGACGCGCGCGCCGTCGAGATCATGGCCGACGCCTACCCCGGGCGGCGGGTGGTCACGGTCGACGCGCGTCCGATCTTCGCCCGCGGCGGCGGCATCCACTGCATCACCCAGCAGCAGCCGCGGGTGGGCTGACCGGGCGGGGATGGGGCGTCGGTTCCGCGCCGAGCTCGACACGTCGCCGGGGTCACCGCGACGTCGCACAGGAATGACGAAGGCCCCGGATCCGTGAGGATTCGGGGCCTTCGTGGTGGCGGTGACGGTGGGATTTGAACCCACGGTAGGGGTGAACCTACACAACATTTCGAGTGTTGCACCTTCGGCCGCTCGGACACGTCACCGCCGAACAGCTTACGACACTCGACGGGATGCCGCGAATCCGAGCGGGTCGACGGGGCCCTCGGCGTCGGCCCCTGGCCGAACTCATGAGAAATCAGGCCGCCACCGCCCGCGGCACCGAGTCCCCGGCATCCGTTCGTCCACCGTCGAAGCACCCCCCTGGAACCGGTTCGCGACCGCTGCCAGGATCGGAGCATGAGCGTGATCGAGAACTCCAAGCTGACGGTCGTGGGCGCGGGAAGCGTGGGGGCGAGCGTGGCGTACGCGGCCCTCATCCGCGGATCGGCGCGGCACGTCGCGCTCTACGACATCGCCACCGAGAAGGTCGAGGCCGAGGTGCTCGACCTCGCCCACGGCACGCAGTTCACCGGCACCAGCGACATCACCGGCGGCAGCGACGTGTCGGTGGCCGAGGGGTCGCACGTCGTCGTCATCACGGCCGGCGCGAAGCAGAACCCGGGCCAGACCCGCACCGAGCTCGCCGCCACGAACGCCGGGATCATCCGCGACATGATGCCGAAGCTGCTCGAGGTCGCACCGAACGCCGTCTACGTCATCGTCACGAACCCCTGCGACGTGCTCACGGTGCTCGCGCAGCAGGCGACCGGCCTGCCGACGCGCCGCATCTTCGCCTCGGGCACGGTGCTCGACACCTCGCGTCTGCGGTGGCAGCTCGCCCAGCGGGCGGGGGTCAGCACCGCGAGCGTGCATGCGTGGATCGTCGGCGAGCACGGCGACACCGAGTTCCCCCTGTGGTCGACCGCCACGATCGGATCCGTCCCCATCACCGAGTTCGAGCTGCCCGGAGGGGGCCGCTTCACCACGGAAGAGTTGGATGCCATCGCCGTCGACGTCCGCGATGCCGCGTACAAGGTCATCAAGGGCAAGGGGGCGACGAACTACGCGATCGGCCTGTCGAGCGCGCGCATCGTCGAGGCGATCCTGCGCGACGAGCACGCCATCCTCCCCGTGAGTACCGTGCTGCAGGACTTCCACGGCATCGACGGCATGGCCCTGTCGGTGCCGTCGATCGTCTCGGCGCGCGGGGCGGTGCCCCTCGCCGGCACGCCGTTCTCCGACGCCGAGCTCGGGCTTCTGCGCCGCTCGGCCGACGCGTTGACGACGGTGGCGGAGTCGCTGCGCGACTGACGCGGGGCTCTTCACGGCGGGCCGGGCGTCGGGCGCGGAGTGCGGCACGGCGCGGCGCGGCGGTTCGCGCATAAACGCTATCCGTGCGCATAAACGCTCTCTCACCACGTTCATGCGCGGGAATGGCGTTTATGCGTGGGGGCCGCCGGCAGCGGGGCACGGATGCCGCCCCGGCCCAGCCCGCCGCCGCGCCCGGTCGGGCCACACCCGCCCCGGCCACACCCTCGCCCAGCCGAGCACGCCCCGCCCGGTCGCACCCCCGCCCGGTCGCACCCCGCCGCGCTACACCTCAAGCCCGGCGCGGCACGGTGACTCACCCATAAACGCCGATCCTGCGCATAAACGCTCTCTCACCGCGTTTATCCGCAGGAAGGGCGTTTATGCGCGAGCGGCCGCCCAACGCCAGATCCCGGATGCCGCGGCCCGGCGCCGGCGATGTCGGAGGCCCCGCGTAGCCTGATGCCATGGCATCCCGACGTCCCGCTGTAGCCCCCGCTCCGTACCGCTGCACCGAGTGCGGGTGGACGACGCTGAAGTGGGTCGGCCGGTGCGGGGAGTGCCAGTCGTGGGGCACCGTGGTCGAGGCCGCCGAGCAGACGGGGATCGTCCGATCGATCGCCCCGGTCGCTCCGGGCGCGGCCCGGATGGCCCGGCGCATCACCGAGATCGACACGCAAGACGCCCCCCGGCGCACCAGCGGCGTCGGCGAATTCGACCGCGTTCTGGGCGGCGGCATCGTTCCGGGTGCGGCCATCCTGCTCAGCGGCGAACCCGGGGTCGGCAAGTCGACGCTGCTGCTCGAGGTCGCCGCGCAAAGCGCTCGCGCGGGGCGCCGCGTGCTCTACGCCAGCGGTGAAGAGTCCGCCGCCCAGGTGCGTCTGCGCGCCGAGCGCACCGGCGCGCTCCACGAAGAGCTGTTCCTCGCCGCCGAGACCGACCTGGCCACGATCCTCGGGCACATCGACCAGGTCGAGCCCGGCCTGCTCATCGTCGACTCGGTGCAGACGGTGTCCTCGTCCCACAGCGACGGCGCCGCGGGTCAGCCGGCGCAGGTGCGCGAGGTCGCGTCGGCGCTGATCCGTGTCGCGAAAGAACGCGGGCTGCCTGTCATCCTCGTCGGCCACGTCACCAAAGACGGCTCGATCGCCGGACCCCGCATCCTCGAGCACCTCGTCGACGTGGTGTGCCACTTCGAGGGCGACCGGCAGACGTCGCTGCGCTTCGTGCGCGCGCTCAAGAACCGCTTCGGCCCCACCGACGAGGTCGGCTGCTTCGACATGACCGGCACCGGCATCTCCGAGGTGTCCGACCCGAGCGCCCTGTTCCTCGGGCACGGCGAGCCCGAGCCGGGCACGTGCGTCACCATCGCGATGGAGGGCCGCCGGGCCCTGCCCGTCGAGATCCAGGCACTCGCCGTGCGCCAGACGGCACCCAACCCGCGGCGCATCGTGAACGGCGTCGACTCGTCGCGCGTCGCGATGGTGCTCGCCGTGCTCGAAAGTCGCATGGGTCTCACCCTGTCCGACCGCGACGTGTACGTCTCGACCGTCGGCGGGGTGCGCCTGGTCGAGCCCGCGGCCGACCTCGCCATCGCCATCGCGGTGGCCAACGCCGTGAAGAACCGCAAGGTGTCGAAGCGCCTCGCCGCGATCGGCGAGTTGACGCTCACCGGCGAGATCCGCAACGTCACGCAGGCCGCGCAGAGGGCGTCCGAAGCGAAGCGCCTGGGCTATCACACGGTGCTCGACGCCTCGTCGCGCAAGCTCGCGCAGGCGCTCAACGAGCTGCAGGTGCGCGGCATGCCGCGCGACGACAGCGAACCGGGGTTCTGAGCCACTCGGACCGACGCCGCGACGCCGCGGTCGAGGCGCCGCGATCTCGACGCCCCGGTCGAGGTGCCACGGTCGAGGCACCGCGATCTCGACGCCGCGCTCAGGCGCCGCCGTCGAGGTCCCCCGACGGTGGGATCACGCTGCGCTGAGCAGCGGACGACCCGAACCGGGCCGGGTGAGGGCGTGAAAGATCCCCCGGAAGATAAACCCGCGTGGTCGATCAGCGACCGGGAGGAGCGGCCCGCCGGCGGCGGTGCGGCGACGTCATACCCAGGACCGCGGGGATGACAAGTCCGGCGGCGCACACGGCACCGGCGATCAGGAACTCCATGTCCCCGAGTCTTGCACGCGTCCTTCACCCGCGCGAGTCCGATACTTCACCCTCGAGCGCGGGCCGGTCCGCGGTCGGGTCTCAGGCGTCGAGCGCGGCGATCAGATCGGCGGGCGACGCCTGGATCGGGTGCGGCCCCGCGATGTCGAGGAACACCGAGGTGATGGCATCCTGGTGCGCTCCGAGGAACGCGCGCAGCCATTGCGGCGACTGCAGCGCCACGTGCGGCGGCAGCGTCTCGGGCTTGTGGGCGGCGTCGCTGAACAGCAGCAGTGCGATCTCGCCGGAGTCGGGGTCGCGGTACGTCCACACCTCGCCGACGTCGAGCGGGTTGTCGGGGTCTCCCGCGCTCATCAGCGGAACCACCGTCGGGCCGTGCCGCAGGGCGAAGGCGATCGCCGCCATGTCCTGGGTCTGCAACGCATCGGTCAGCGCGGTGTTCTTGAAGTCCACGGCGACCTTCTTCCCCTTGCGCTTCTTGCCTCCGGCCATCCTCCGAGCCTAACCGCGGCTCCGCGGCCCCGCGGCGACGCGTCGCGGAACCGCACCGCGCGGCCGGGCGACTCGAGGCCGAGGCCCCGCTCGCTACGCCAGGAACCCCCGCAGCAACGCCTCCGACCCGGCCAGGTGATCCCGCATCGCCGCGTGGGCGGCATCCGGTCTCCCCGCCAGGATCGCCGACACGATCGCCGCGTGCTGCGAGGTCGAGTGATCGATGTTGCGCGGCAGCAGGGGGAACGTGTCGAGCCAGGCGTTCACGCGCGCCCGGTTGTCGGCGACGAGGGGCACGAGCGAGGGGATGCCGGCGAACTCCGCGATCGTCAGGTGCAGCAGCGTGTCGAGGCGCCGGTAGTCCGCGCCGGAGGCCGTGGCCGCCGCCTCGTGCCGAGCCCAGAGCACATCGCGCTCGTCGGCCGACAGCGCGCGGCCCGCGGCGGCCCACGCCGCCCCGGTCTCGAGCACGCCGCGCAGCGAGATCACGTCGGCGAGCTCGGTCGGCGCCACCACCGCGGGCTCCGACGGACGCGGCACGGGGTCGATCACGAACGTACCGCCGTAGCGTCCGCGCCGCGTCTCGAGCCATCCGGCGTCGGCCAGCTCGCGGATCGCCTCGCGCACGGTGTCGCGACTCACGCCGTACAGCGCGGCGAGCTCGCGCTCCGCCGGAAGGGACTCCCCGGGAGCGACCAGGCCGAGACGAACGGTCTGCACGATGCGCGCCGTGGTGTCTTCGAGCGCGTTGCCGCTGCGCACCGGCCGGTACACGGCTCGGCGCAGGTCGTCGAGCGGCGCGTCTGTCACCGTCTCAGCCTGTCATGTCACCGGTTCACAGGGGCGTGACGTAGGCGTTGGTGATTCCCCCGTCGACGACGAACGCCGTCGCGGTGATGAACGACGCGTCGTCGGATGCCAGGAAGGCCACCGCCGCGGCCATCTCGTCGGGCTCCGCGAACCTCCCCATCGGCACGTGCACGAGCCGACGCTGCGCCCGCTCGGGGTCTTTGGCGAACAGCTCCTGCAGCAGCGGGGTGTTGACGGGTCCGGGGCACAGGGCGTTCACGCGGATGCCCTGGCGGGCGAACTGCACGCCGAGCTCGCGGGTCATGGCGAGCACGCCGCCCTTCGACGCCGTGTACGAGATCTGCGAGGTCGCCGAGCCGAGCAGCGCCACGAACGACGCCGTGTTGATGATCGACCCCCGGCCGGCGGGCACCATGTGCCGCAGGGCGGCGCGCGAGCAGAGGTAGACGCTCTTCAGGTTGACGTCTTGCACGCGGTCCCACGCGGGCAGCTCGGTCGTCTCGATCGAGTCGTCGTCGGCGGGCGAGATGCCGGCGTTGTTGAACGCGATGTCGACGCTGCCGAGGTCGGCGGCCACGCCGTCGAAGAGGGCGTCGACCGATACCTCGTCGGCCACGTTGACCTGACGGAAGACGCCGCCGACCTCGGCGGCGGCCGCGGTGCCGGTGGTCTCGTCGAGGTCGGCGATCACGACGCGCGCGCCTTCCGCGGCGAAGCGGCGCGCGGTGGCGAGGCCGATGCCGCTCGCGCCGCCCGTGACGATGGCGACGCGGCCGCCGAGACGCTGGGTGAGGTCGATGGTCATTGCGGGTGGTTCCTTTCGAGCGGTACCGCGTCCCCCTGTGTGTTCGGGGGCAAGTGGGGAATGGGGGTCAGGACGACGGGTTCACTCGGTGGCGTAGAACACGTTCTTCACCTCGGTGAAGTGCTCGGCGGCATCGGGACCCAGCTCGCGACCGAGGCCCGACGCCTTCATGCCGCCGAAGGGCGTCGAGTACCGCACCGAGGAGTGCGAATTCACCGACAGCACGCCGCTGCGGACGGCGCGCGACACCCGGATGCCACGGCCCAGGCTCTCGGTCCAGATCGAGCCCGCGAGGCCGTACGCGCTGTCGTTGGCGAGGCGGATGGCATCCGCCTCGTCGTCGAAGGGCAGCACGGCCAGGACCGGACCGAACACCTCCTCGCGGGCGACGCGGTCGCCGGGCTGCGCCAGCACCACGGCCGGAGCGAACCAGAAGCCGTCGCCCTCGGGCGCGGATCCCCGGAACGCCACGTCGGCCCCGTCGAGGAAGCCCTGCACGGTGGAGCGGTGCGAGGCCGAGATGAGCGGCCCCATCTGGGTGTCCTCCCGCGTCGGGTCGCCGACCTTCCAGGCCGACACGGCCGGTTCGAGCAGCTCGAGGAACCGGTCGAAGACGCTCCGCTGCACGAGCAGGCGGCTGCGGGCGCAGCAGTCCTGCCCGGCGTTGTCGAACACGGAGCCCGGGACGCCGGCCGCCGCCTTCTCGAGGTCGGCGTCGGCGAAGACGAGGTTCGCGCTCTTGCCGCCGAGCTCGAGGGTCACCGGTTTGAGCATTCGCGCGCACCCGGCGGCCACCTCGGTGCCGACCTCGGTCGAGCCGGTGAAGACGACCTTGTGCACGTCGGGATGCGACACGAAGCGCTGGCCCACGACCGAGCCCGAGCCGACAACGACGCGGAAGAGCCCCTCGGGCAGCCCGGCCTCGAGCGCCAGCTCGCCGAGCCGGATCGCCGTCAGCGGGGTGAGCTCGGCCGGCTTGAGCACGACGGCGTTTCCCGCGGCGAGCGCCGGCGCGAAGCCCCAGGCGGCGATGGTCATGGGGAAGTTCCACGGCACGATGATCCCGACCACGCCGTAGGGCTCGTGGTAGGTCACGTCGAGCCCTCCGGCGACCGGGATCTGCGACCCGATCAGGCGTTCCGGCGCCCCGGCGTAGTAGTTGAGCACCTGGGCGACGTGCTGCGCCTCCCAGCGGGCCGAGCCGATGGGGTGGCCCGAGTTCTTCACCTCGAGCGCGGCGAGCTCGTCGACGTGCGCCTCGACGACCCGGGCGAACGACCGTAGTGCGTCGGCGCGGGCGACGGGGGCGAGGGATGACCACGCGCGCTGGGCGCGCACGGCGTCGGCGACGGCGGCATCCACCTGGGCGAGATCG
Organism: Microbacterium sp. Leaf436; assembly: GCF_001424715.1. Lineage (NCBI taxonomy): Bacteria > Bacillati > Actinomycetota > Actinomycetes > Micrococcales > Microbacteriaceae > Microbacterium > Microbacterium sp. Leaf436. The sequence continues at coordinate 29,550 of NZ_LMRB01000002.1, read as the reverse complement.
GCGCGCTCGAGCGTGGTGATCGGCGACCCGGTCGAGGGGTCGGTGACGGTGAACGTGCTCATGCGAGAGCTCCCTGGTGCTCGGAGGTGGAGATGTCGGTGCCGGAACGCGCGGCGCGATACGCCGCCGCCGCGGCGACGAGTCCCAGGAACAGCCGCCGGTCTTCGGCGTTCTCCTCGGGATGCCACTGGACGGCCACGAGGTAGTCGTCGCCCTCGGCCTCGACGGCCTGCACGAGTCCGTCGTCGGTGCGCGCCGTCACCCGCAGGCCCGCGCCCAGCCGGTCGACGCCCTGGTGGTGGTAGCTGTGGACGGTGAGCACTCCGGCGCCGACGAGACCGGCGAGTCGGGTCGAGGCATCCACCTCGACGACGTTCTCGGCGAAGACGCCTCCGCCCACGCGGTACCGCTCGGTGCCGAGGACCTCGGGAAGGTGCTGGTGGAGCGTGCCGCCGAGGGCGACGTTGAGAAGTTGCAGCCCCCGGCAGATGCCAAAGATGGGGATGCCGCGTTCCCGCGCCCCCGCCAGGAGAGCGAGTTCCCAGGCGTCGCGGTCTGCGCGCGCCGGGTCGGTGAGCGGGTGACGTTCGGCGCCGTACAGCTCGGGCTGCACGTCGAGGCCCCCGGTGAGGATGAGGCCGTCGAGCCCGTCGAGCACGGCGGCGGCCGCTCGCTCGGGGCGCGGCTGCGGCGGCAGCAGCACGGCGCTGGCCCCCGAGGCGGTGACGGAGTCGAAGTACTGCTGCGGCAGGAACGATGCCCGCACGTCCCACACGCCCTGCTTCGCTCGCTCCAGGTAGGTCGTGAGCCCGACGACGGGGGTCCGGGTCGGATCAGAGGCGCTCGAAACCACGCACCCGCTCCCAATCGGTCACGGCGGCGTCGAAGGCCTCGACCTCGATGCGCGCCTGGTTGAGGTAGTGCTCGACGACGTCGTCGCCGAAGGCGGCGCGGGCGATCGTCGACGCGCGGAACAGCTCCGCCGCTTCCCGCAGGGTCGTCGGCAGCGTGTCGACGCCCGAGGTGTAGGCGTTGCCCGAGAGGGGCTCGGGAAGCGGCAGCTCGTTCTCGATGCCGTACAGGCCGCCGGCGATGATGGCCGAGATGGCGAGGTAGGGGTTCACGTCTCCGCCGGGCACGCGGTTCTCGACCCGCAGCGAGGAGCCGTGGCCGACGACGCGGAGCGCGCACGTGCGGTTGTCGACGCCCCAGGCCACCCCGGTGGGGGCGAATGAGCCCAGCGCGAAACGCTTGTACGAGTTGATCGTCGGCGCGTACAGCAACGTGAATTCGCGCAGGGTCGCCAAAATGCCGGCGATCCAGTGCTCCATGAGGGGGCTGAAGCCGTGCGCGCCGTCGCCCGCCATCACGGCGTCGCCGCCGTCGCCGCGGACCGACAGGTGGATGTGGCAGCTGTTGCCCTCGCGCTCGTTGAACTTGGCCATGAACGTCAGCGACTTGCCGTGGCGGTCGGCGATCTCTTTCGCGCCGTTCTTGTAGATCGTGTGGTTGTCGGCGGTCTCGAGCGCTTCGGCGTAGCGGAAGGCGATCTCCTGCTGGCCGAGGTTGCACTCGCCCTTCACGCCCTCGCAGTACATGCCCGCGCCGTCCATGCCGATGCGGATGTCGCGCAGCAGCGGCTCGAGCCGCGTGGTGGCGAGCAGGTTGTAGTCGACGTTGTAGTCGGTCGAGGCGCGCAAGCCCGTGTACCCCTTGGCCCAGGCTTCGCGGAAGGAGTCGTCGAAAACGATGAACTCCAGCTCCGTGCCCGCGTAGGCGGTGAGTCCCCGCTCCGCCAGACGCGCGCGTTGGGCGTTCAGGATGCCGCGGGGCGACTGCCCGACGTGCCGACGGTCCCCCCACGCGAGATCCGCCATCACCAGCGCCGTGCCCGGCTGCCAGGGGAGGCGGCGGAGCGTGTCGAGGTCGGGGACCAGCAGCATGTCGCCGTAGCCCGTCTCCCAGCTCGACATGGCGTAGCCGTCGACGGTGTTCAGGTCGACGTCGACCGACAGCAGGTAGTTGCAGGCCTCGGCCCCGTGGGGCAGCACCTCGTCGCGCCAGAAACGCGCCGCGACGCGCTTGCCGACGAGGCGGCCCTGCGCATCGGGGAAGGCCACGACGACCGTGTCGATCTCGCCGGCCTCGATCGCGGCATCCAGTTCTGCGGTGGTGAGATTGCCCGCCATGGTGTCCCTCTCGCCTGCTCGTCGCGACCTCGCGTGCGGAGGTCGTAACGAGGAACTTACACGCCAAAGGTAGACAGGTCGACCAATAGAAGGCCATGATTCTGCGCAGGCGCTCCTGAAGCCTGCCCGTTACCGTCTGGAGGCCCTATGTCCACCTCGAGCAGTTCCCGCAGAAAGGTCGCCGGCGCCACCTATACGGCGACCGACTCCACGTACTTCGAGAAACGCACCCTGAAACGTTCGGCCGGCGTCTGGGGGCTGTGGGGCCTCGCGGTCGCCGCCGTCATCTCGGGCGACTTCTCGGGGTGGAACTTCGGCGTCGCCAACGCCGGCTTCGGCGGCATGCTCATCGCCTTCGTGCTGCTCGTGGTCATGTACTACGGGCTGACGTTCTCGATCGGCGAGATGGCCGCCGCCATGCCCCACACCGGTGGCGCCTACTCGTTCGCGCGATCCGCGATGGGCCCCTGGGGTGGCCTGGCCACGGGCCTCGCCGAGACCATCGAGTACGTCGCCACGACGGCGGTCGTCGTCTACTTCTCCGGCCAATACGCCGATTCGGCGCTGGAGCTGCTCACCGGCGTGAGCCTGCCCGCGTTCGTGTGGTGGATCATCCTCTACGCGCTCTTCATCGCCCTCAACGCCGCCGGCGCGAACATCTCGTTCGGCTTCGCGATCGTCGTGTCGATCATCTCGATCGGCATCATCGTGGTCTTCGGCGTGATGTCCCTGGTCACGGGGGCGTTCGACTGGGCCTCGCTGTGGAACATCGTCCCCGATGCGGGGCAGACCGAGTTCCTCCCCCACGGCGTCGGGGCGATCCTGCTGGCCCTCCCCTTCGCCATGTGGTTCTTCCTCGGCATCGAGGAGCTGCCGCTGGCCGCCGAAGAGTCGCACGACCCCGCTCGCGACATCCCGCGGGCCGGCCTCTGGGCCCGAGGGACGCTCATCGTCACGGGTCTCATCGTGCTGTTCCTCAACACCGGGGTGCTCGGAGCCGAAGAGACCGGGACCTCCGTCGAACCCCTGCTCGACGGCTTCCGCGCGATGGTCGGCGACCAGGCCGCGGCACTCCTGTCGCTGCTCGCCCTGGTCGGGCTCCTCGCGTCGCTGATGGGCATCATGTTCGCCTACGGCCGCAACATGTACTCACTCTCGCGCGCCGGTTACTACCCGCGCTGGCTCTCTCTCACCGGTGCCCGGAAGACCCCGTGGGTCGCCCTCGTGTTCGGCGCGGTGCTGGGCTTCTTCGCCCTGGTGATCGTGCAGGCCGCGGGAGGAGACGCCAGCCCCGCCGGCGCGATCGTGCTGAACATCGCCGTCTGGGGCGCGGTGCTCGCGTACTTCCTGCAGATGGTCTCGTTCATCGTGCTCCGCAAGAAGTTCCCGAACGCGGTGCGTCCGTACAAGAGCCCGTGGGGCCTGTTCGGGGCCTACTCCGCGGCGATCATCGCCGCCGTCGTCTTCTTCGGCCTGCTGCTGAACTCGGCCTACCTGCTGGCCATCGTCGCGATCATCGTTGTCTACGCGGTGATCTTCGTCGCCTTCGCCGTCTACGGCCGTCACCGCCTCGTGCTCTCGCCCGAGGAGGAGTACGCCCTCTCCGGCGGTCTGCACGGCGACCCGCAGAAGGAGGGCTACGACGCTCTGCAGGGCGAGGTGTTCGGCAAGGATTCCCCGCGCAGCTGACCCGGTGATGACGGAGGGGTGGATGCCATGGCATCCACCCCTCCGTTCGTCGCTGTACGCGTCACTGCAGGACGAACGACGCCGTCCCCGCCGACGGGATGCCGCCGATCGACACGCTCAGGTGGTACGTGGCTCCGCTACCCGGCGCGTACGGCCGCTCGCTCTCGCACGAGCTGACCGAGGAACGCGTGCGGTCCCAGGTGAGAGGAGCCGAGCTGGTGACGGTCTGGCCGGCGGCGAGGGTGACCTCGAGATCGCTCGGCTCGGACTGGCAGTCGGTGGAGCGCCACCACACGTCGGAGCCGCTCGTCACGGTGAACGACTGCGCGCTCGTTCCGACGTTCATGGTGCAGGCGTTCGCGGACGAGTTGGTGAGGCGGATCGAGAGCTGCGGGTTCTCGCCCTGCGCGTACTCGGCCTTGTCCGACAGCGCTTCGACCGAGATGTCGGCGGCGGTGCACTCGACGGGCCCCGACGACACGCTCTGCGTCGGGGTGGAACTCGGAGTCGCCGCGGCCGGCGGAGCAGCCGACGAGACGGCGGGGTCGGGGGCACTCTCGGCGGTGGCAGGCGTCTCTTCGGCCGTCGGGACGGCGCGCCAGGGCGGAGCCGCGACGAGCCACACGACGAGGCCGATCACGATCAGGGCGAAGAGCCCTGCCGCGAGACGACGTCGACGATAGACCGCCGGGGACTGCCTCCGCCTTCGGGGGGCATCGGTCATGGTTCCAGGGTAGGCGTCACGGCTGAGTCCCCGCCCACGGCGCGCTCAGAGCTGCTTGAGCATGCGCGTGTTGCCCAGGGTGTTGGGCTTGACGTGCGCGAGGTCGAGGAACTCCGCGACGCCCTCGTCGGGACTGCGCACGAGCTGCGAGTACACGTCGGGGTCGACCACCTGCTCGCCGATCTCGGCGAACCCCCGACGCGTGAAGAAGTCGACCTCGAAGGTCAGGCAGAACAGGCGGCTGACGCCCAGCTCGCGCGCCCGCTCCTCGAGCATCTCGACGATGGCCCGCCCCACGCCGTGATGCAGCCACTCGTCGTGAACGATGAGGGTGCGCACCTCACCCAGGTCTTCCCACATGACGTGCAGGGCGCCGCAGCCGATGACGACGCCGTCGGCCTCGGCCACGACGAACTGCTGCACCGACCCGTAGAGCACCACGAGGTCTTTGCCGAGCAGGATGCGCTTCTGCACGAACGGCTCGAGCAGTTCGTGGATGCGTCGCACGTCGGCGGTACCGGCGGGGCGGACGGCGAACGGCGCGGAAGAGGTCATCGACCCAGCGTACGCCGCGACGACGAAGGGCCCGGATGCCATGGCATCCGGGCCCTCGTCTGTTATGCGATCAGCTGCCCGCCAGGGTGTCGGGCGTCGCGGCGATCTCGCCAGCGGTTCCGACCCCGATCGCGACCTTCTCGCCGCGGGGGGCGGTCTCGAACGCGAACTGACCGTTCTCGACGGTGACCTTGACGTGGTCTCCCGCCTCGAGCTCGCCGTGCAGGATCTTCTCGCTGAGGCGGTCCTCGACCTCGCGCTGCATGGCGCGACGGAGCGGTCGCGCACCGAGGGTCGGGTCGAAGCCGATCTCGATGAGCTTGTCCTTCGCGTCGTCCGACAGCTCCACCGTCATGTCGCGGTCGAGCAGACGGTCGGCCAGGCGCTTGACGAACAGGCCGACGATCTGGCGAAGCTCGGGCTTGCTCAGCTGCGGGAAGACGATGACGTCGTCGACACGGTTGAGGAACTCGGGCTTGAAGTGGCGCTTGAGCTCTTCGTCGACCTTGCCCTTCATCCGCTCGTACGACGTCTGGGCGTTGCCCTCGACCTGGAAGCCGACCGGGCCCCCGGCGATCGCCGACGAACCGAGGTTCGTCGTCATGATGATCACCGTGTTCTTGAAGTCGATGACGCGACCCTGACCATCGGTCAGGCGACCCTCTTCGAGGATCTGCAGCAGCGAGTTGAAGATGTCGGGGTGGGCCTTCTCGATCTCGTCGAAGAGCACGACCGAGAACGGCTTGCGGCGCACCTTCTCGGTGAGCTGGCCGCCCTCTTCGAATCCGACGAACCCGGGAGGGGCACCGAACAGACGCGAGACGGTGTGCTTCTCACCGAACTCCGACATGTCGAGCGAGATCAACGCGCCCTCGTCGTCGAAGAGGAACTCGGCGAGCGCCTTGGCGAGCTCGGTCTTTCCGACACCCGTGGGGCCGGCGAAGATGAACGAGCCCGAGGGACGCTTGGGGTCCTTGAGGCCCGCACGCTGACGACGGATCGTGCGCGACAGGGCCGCGATCGCCTCTTCCTGGCCGACGACACGCTGGTGCAGCGCCTTCTCCATGAACATGAGGCGGCTGGACTCTTCTTCGGTGAGCTTGAACACCGGGATGCCGGTCGCCTGGGCGAGCACCTCGGCGATCAGACCCTCGTCGACCACCGCGTGCGAGGCGACATCGCCGGAGCGCCACTGCTTCTCGAGGCGCAGGCGCTCGGCGAGGAGAGACTTCTCCTCGTCGCGCAGGGACGCTGCCTTCTCGAAGTCCTGCTCCTCGGAGGCCAGCTCCTTCTGCTCGCGGACCTTGGCGATCTTCTCGTCGAACTCGCGCAGCTCGGGCGGCGACGACAGGATCGACAGGCGCAGGCGGGCACCGGCCTCGTCGATCAGGTCGATGGCCTTGTCGGGCAGGAAGCGGTCGCTGATGTAGCGGTCGGCGAGGTTGGCCGCCGCGACGATCGCGCCGTCGGTGATCTGCACCTTGTGGTGCGCCTCGTACCGGTCGCGCAGCCCCTTCAGGATGTTGATCGAGTGGGGCAGGCTCGGCTCGGCCACCTGGATCGGCTGGAAGCGGCGCTCGAGGGCTGCGTCCTTCTCGAAGTGCTTGCGGTACTCGTCGAGCGTGGTGGCACCGATGGTCTGGAGCTCACCGCGGGCGAGGAGGGGCTTGAGGATCGACGCGGCGTCGATCGCGCCCTCGGCGGCACCCGCACCCACGAGGGTGTGGATCTCGTCGATGAAGACGATGATGTCGCCGCGCGTGCGGATCTCTTTCGTGACCTTCTTCAGGCGCTCTTCGAAGTCACCGCGGTAGCGGGACCCGGCGATCAGCGAACCGAGGTCGAGCGAGTAGACCTGCTTGTCCTTGAGCGTCTCGGGCACGTCGCCCTTGACGATGGCCTGCGCGAGGCCCTCGACGACCGCCGTCTTACCCACACCGGGCTCACCGATGAGGACGGGGTTGTTCTTCGAGCGACGCGACAGGATCTGCATCACGCGCTCGATCTCTTTCTCGCGCCCGATGACGGGGTCGAGCTTGTTGTCGCGCGCGGCCTGCGTGAGGTTGCGACCGAACTGATCGAGCACGGCCGAGCCGCCCTGCGTGCCGGTCGAGGTCTGCTCGCCGGCACCCGAAGCGACGCCCGCGGGCTCCTTGCCCTGGTAGCCCGAGAGCAGCTGGATGACCTGCTGGCGCACCTTGTTCAGGTCGGCGCCGAGCTTGACGAGCACCTGGGCTGCGACACCCTCGCCCTCGCGGATGAGACCGAGCAGGATGTGCTCGGTCCCGATGTAGTTGTGGCCGAGCTGCAGCGCTTCGCGCAGAGACAGCTCGAGGACCTTCTTCGCACGCGGCGTGAAGGGGATGTGGCCGGTCGGCTGCTGCTGCCCCTGGCCGATGATGTCCTGCACCTGCTCACGGACGGCGTCGAGCGAAATGCCCAGCGACTCCAGCGCCTTGGCAGCCACGCCCTCACCCTCGTGGATGAGGCCCAGAAGGATGTGCTCGGTGCCGATGTAGTTGTGGTTCAGCATCTTCGCCTCTTCTTGGGCGAGCACCACTACACGACGAGCACGATCGGTGAATCGTTCGAACATCCTCAGTCCCTCCAAAAATGGGCTGACAGGCACGCCTCCGCGCGCCGTACATCGAGAGTAACCAGCGGCCGGATGCCGGGGACCCATGTTCGCCGTGGGCATACCGAGACGCCGGCCGGTCTTGCGCAACACATCGATAGTCGTTACTTTATCGACAACCGATAACAACGATCATCGATAAGGAGTTGTCATGACCTCCCCCCGTCCGACGTCCCGTGTCCTCTCCCCCAGCGACACCGCCGGCTACGTCTTCTTCATCGTCGTCGGCGTCGCGATCGCCGTGTGGGCCGTCGTCCGCAGCGTCGCGAACATCGTCGCGGCCATCCCCAACCGCAACGTCCGCGTGCCGATGCCCTTCGTGGACACCGCCGCCCAGGCACCCATCGGCCCCGCCGGTGCCCCCGTGCCGATCGAACTGACCGGCGGCGTGGTCACCGCCCCGTCCCTCCCCGCCCCCTCCCTGTGGGCGCTCTTCCTCGCCGAGGGCCTGTTCGCCGCGGTGGTGGTCACGGTGGTGACGCTGCTGCTGCTCGTCACCACCTCGGTGCTGCGCGGGCGGATCTTCAGCCGGCGGCAGACGGTCCTCGTGTCGACCGCGGGCATCGTCGCCCTCGCCGGCGTGGCCGGTGTGCCGTTCTTCCACAACATGGTCGCCAACGGCGCCATCGCCTGGCTCTCGGAGCGCACCTACGACCGCGGCACCGTGTCGCAGATCGATCTGCCGAGCTTCATCGGGGTCGCTTTCGTCGTGGCCCTCGTCGGCACGGTCTTCGCCGTGGGCGACCGCTTACAGCGCGACACCGAGGGGCTGGTCTGATGTCGAATCCCTCCTGGGTCTCCCCGCGCATGGAGCGCGGCATCGTCTGGCTCTTCGTCGCGGCGGGCGCCGTGATGGGCCTCACCCTGGCGCTTCCGGGCGTTCGGGCGGCGATCGGCATCGCGACGGGCGACGGCGGGTTCAGTCTTCTCACCGATGCCGAGGTCGAACACTCCGCCGCCGCGGGCGGTGCGGGCATCGCGTCCGCGCGGTACGAGTCCGCCTGGGTCGTGGCCACGGTGCTCAGCACGGGTGCGCGCACCCTGTTGGTGCTGGGCGCCTCGTTCGGCGCCCTCACGGTGCTGATCACGGTGGGCGCCGTCGTGCTCTTCTTCCTGCTGCTGCTGTGGCGGCGGCCGTTCCACCGTGCACTCGTCCTGGCCACGCAGGTCGCCGGCTGCGCTCTGCTGGTGGGTGGGATCCTCTCGGCGGGCCTGTCCGGACTCGGGCGCATGATGGCCGCGGATGAACTCAACCCGGCGGCGGGGGAAGTCTTCGTGGTCGGCACGTCATTCGACCTGGTGTGGGCTCTCGTGGGGCTCGGCGTGCTGGCGCTGTCGCTCGTCTTCTCGCGCGGCATCCGCCTCCAGCGCGACACGGAGGGGCTGGTATGAGTCCCGCGGCGAGCGACGAGGGCCCCACCGGCATCCACTGCCGCCTCGACGAGCTCCTGGAGGCACGCGGCATGACGCTCACCCGTCTGAGCGAACTCGTCGGGGTCTCGGTCGTGAACCTCTCGGTCCTGAAGAACGACCGCGCTCGCGCCGTTCGCTATTCGACGCTCTCGGCCATCTGCCGGGTGCTCGAGTGTGAGGTCGGCGACCTGCTGGTGGTGGAGCGGTGACCCCCGCCGTCAGCGGGTGCCGATGACCGCGATCGCGCCCGTCGTCTCGACGTTTCCCCCCGACAGCACGACGGACGCATCGCCCGAGGGGACGTTGCCGCCCACATCGGCGAGCGTGACGCGGGGAGCGATGTCCATCGTGCAGATCTGATCGCTCGGGGGCGTGGCGAACTGCACGGCGATGTCACTCGCCGACGTGGTGACCGACTCGACCGTGGGCGGGCATCCCGAGCTGCCGTAGGTGAGGATCGCGACGAGCGAGTCATCGACCCATCCGGCGCTGGGGGCGAAGTCGGTCAGTCCCGCGGGGGCCGCCGACGGCAGCCCATTGAGCGACACCTCGCCCTGCGCGACACCGTCGACCGAGACGGTCCACGCGCGGGTGACGTCGGTCCCCTCGGGCAGTCCCACCAGCGTCGCGCGCGGCGCCATGTCGCGCGTGCAGGAGTCGCGGCCCGACTCCTCGAGCGTCACGGACACCGTGCCGTCCGCCACCGACGGTTCACCGCTCACCACGGGCGGGCACGACGAGCTCCCCTGGGTGACCAGCGCGATCGAGCGGCCTCCCTCGAGCCACGCGGCACCGATCTCGTTGGCGGGCGCCGCGGCCGTGGCATCCGGGGTCGAGACCGAGGGATCGGCCGACGCGGCCGACGAGGCGGCACCGGTCGCGCAACCGGTGAGCGCTCCCGCGGCGAGAAGGGCGGCACCGATGACTCCGGCGAGGGACAGCGAGCGACGAGACATGGAACCTCCAACGGGGGGACGTTCCGGCTCATGATGGCCGAAGATCCTGGATGCCAGCGGCGAATGCCGCGATCGCGTCACTGCAGAGCGGAGGTGAGGCGGGCGAGGTTGTCGAGGATCGTGGAGCGCAGGGGCTGGGTGCGCCACTCCTCGATCGTCAGTTGACGGCTGAGCTCGCGGTACCGCCCCTCGACCTCGCGCATGTCGTGCACGAATCCCTCGCCGCGCACCAGGAGCGACACCTCGAGGTTCAGACCGAACGAGCGCATGTCCATGTTGCTGGAGCCGATCACGGCCACCTCGTCGTCGATGGTCACGCTCTTGCTGTGCAGGATGTACGGCTTGCGGTACATCCAGATCGTGACGCCGGCGCGCAGCAGCGCCTCGTAGTAGCTGCGTTGCGCGTGGTAGACCATCGCCTGGTCGCCCTCTTCGGAGACGAAGAGTTCGACGTGCACCCCACGCTGGCAGGCCGTGGTGATGGCGAGCAGCAGTGCCTCGTCGGGCACGAAGTAGGGGCTCACGATGATGATGCGCTCACGGGCGGCGAAGAGCAGCCCCAGGAACAGCTTGAGGTTGTTCTGGAAGTCGAAGCCCGGACCCGAGGGAACGATCTGGCAGTCGAGTTCGCCCGGACCCGAGGTGACGCTGAACAGGTCGATCTCGTCGCTCAGGGTCTCGTCGGTCTCGCTGTACCAGTCCGACAGGAACACCGCGTTGATGCTCGCCACGACCGGACCCTCGACGCGCACCATGAGGTCGACCCAGTGCAGGCCGCGGCGGATGTTCTTGCGCAGGTTGTACGAGGAGTCGGTGACGTTCTGCGACCCCATGTAGGCCACGTCGCCATCGATCACGAGCAGCTTGCGGTGGTTGCGCAGGTCGGGACGCTGGTAGCGGCCCCGCAGCGGCTGCACCGGCAGCATGAGGTGCCAGTGCGCCCCCATCGCGTCGAGCCGTCGCAGAGTCTGCTTGTAGAACGGCTTGCCCCGGTTCGCCCAGTGGTCGAGCAGCACGCGCACCACCACGCCGCGCGCAGCGGCCTCTTCGAGGGCGCGGAAGAAATTGTCGGTCGAGTCATCGGACTGCAGGATGTAGAACTCGACGTGCACGTAGCGCCGGGCCTGGCGGATGGCGTCGGCCATGGCGTCGAGGCTGCTCTGGTAGTCGGCGATGAGCGTCGCGGCGTTGTCGCCCGCGAGCGGCATGGCACCCAGGTTGCGGTTCAAGCCCACGAGCGCGCGGAACCAGTCGGGTGCGTTCGGCTGCAGCGTGCCGAACTCGAGCGAGGCGCTGGTGTCGTGGATGTACTCGTTGATCGCGGCCTGTTTGCGCCGGCGCTTGCGCGGCAACCGCGGATTGCCGATCAGCAGGAAGAGGAAGACGCCGACGAAAGGGATGAAGTAGATCGCGAGCAGCCAGGCCATGGCGGCCGTGGGGCGCCGATTGCGCGGCACGATGATGATCGCGGCGATGCGCACCACCAGGTCGACGACGAAGAGCGTGATGACGAGCCAGCTCGTTTCGAACGCGGCGTTGATCACGGGTCCTCCTGGACGGGTTGTGGACCCAGCGTAGCGACGGCGTCCGACATCGACCGCGCGTCCGTCAGTTCGCGGAACCCTCGCTGCTCGCGGCGACCGGCGGGAGTCCGCGCTTCGCGCGCTCCTGCGCCTCGATGCGGGCGTACACCTTGCGCTCCGTGCGATCCATGCGGATGACGTTGCGGAGGATGAAGAAGAACACCACCGACACGACCAGGGTCGGCAGGATCGCCCACAGCATCGCGACCCAGGTGGCATCCATGCCCCCAGAATACCCGGGCAGCCGGGATCAACGGTCGCCGCACCCGTCCTCCCCACCCCTGCACCCTGGGGAACTGTCCACCGTCGAGCCATTTCGGCCCGCGCGGACCGCTCCCTCCGCGGCACTCTCGACCCATGACCACCACCGTCGTCCGAGCCTCGTCCTCGTCGTCCTTCCTCGCGCTCGTCCCCCGCCTGCTGGAGTGCACGCCCCACCGCAGTCTCGTGCTGGTGCCCTTCGCCCACGGCCGGTCGCTCGGCGCTCTGCGCGTCGACCTGCCCCACGGGCGCGGGCAGGCAGAGCTCGACAGCATCGCCTCCACCGTCATCGGCACCGCCTGCAAGGTCGCCCGCACCGACGCCATCGCCCTCGCCGTCTACGCCGACGAGACGCTGAACGGGGATGCCCCTCTCCCCCACCGCGACTTCGTCGACGCCGTCCTGGCCCGCGCCGACATCTGCGGGCTCAGGGTCGTCGACGCGCTCGTCGTGGGCGCGAACGCCTGGAACAGCTACCTCGACCCGTCGATACCGGCCGGGCGTCCCCTCGCCGAGATCGGATCCGCCCTGACCGACGCCCCCGACACGCTGGTCGCGCCCGACCAGTTCTCGGCGGCAGAACTCCCCGACCCCGACCCCGCACTGGCCCGCGCGGTCGCGCGCCTCCTCGACGACGTCGACCGGGTGCTGGCCCGGCCCCGCGACCGAGCGCGACTCAGCGCTGCACGCCAGGGGGCGGCCGACGACATCGTCACCGCCCTGGCCGACCCTCCCGCGCTGCTCGAGGACGCCGCCCGAACCCGCCCCGACGAGGTCACCCCTGCGCGGCTGGCCGCGCTCGCGTTCTGCCTCGAGCGCCCCGCACTGCGCGACGTCGCCCTCATGCAGTGGGCGGGGGACATCACGGTCGGCGACGCCGTGTTCGACGCACAGACGACCTTCGGCGACGGTGAACCCTTCCCGGTCGACCTGGCGCGGCCGATGTGGGGCGAGGGCCCCGCTCCCGACGCCGACAGGCTCCGCCACGCGCTGGAGCTCTGCCGACGGGTGGCGTCGGTGGTTCCGCGCGAGCGGCGTCCCGGTGCGTTATCGGCCTGCGCCTGGCTGGCCTGGGCCACCGGTCGCTCGTCGCACGCGGGCACCTACGCGCAGGCCGCCGTCGAGATCGACAGTGCGCACGGCCTCAGCGCGATCGTGCTGACCATGCTCGACGCCGGACGCCTGCCGGAGTGGATCTTCGAGCGACCTACTTCACCAGCGGGAAAAGAATCGTCTCGCGGATCCCGAGTCCGGTGATGGCCATGAGCAGGCGGTCGATGCCCATGCCCATGCCACCGGTGGGGGGCATCCCGTGCTCGAGCGCGCGCAGGAACTCCTCATCGATCGGCATGGCCTCGTCGTCGCCGCGCGCGGCGAGCTTCGCCTGCTCGACGAAACGCTGCCGCTGGATGACGGGGTCGACGAGCTCGGAGTACCCGGTCGCCAGCTCGAAGCCGCGAACGTACAGGTCCCACTTCTCCACGACGCCCGCGATCGAGCGGTGTTCGCGCACCAGGGGGCTCGTGTCGACGGGGAAGTCCATGACGAAGGTCGGGCGGGTCAGCCCGCCCTTGACGAAGTGCTCCCAGAGTTCCTCGACCCACTTGCCGTGCGTCTCGTGCGGCGGGGCGTCGACGCCGGCCTCGGCGCCGAGCACGCGCAGTTCGTCGAGCGAGGCCTGGGGGGTGATGGTCCGACCCGCGGCCTGCGACAGCGAGTCGTACATCGAGATGCGGTCCCATTCTCCGCCCAGGTCGTACTCGGTGCCGTCGGCCCACGTCACCGTGGTCGAACCGGCCACCGCGACAGCGGCATCCTGAATGAGGGTCTGCGTCAGATCGGCGATGCCGTTGTAGTCGGTGTAGGCCTGGTAGGCCTCGAGCATCGCGAACTCCGGGCTGTGCGTGGAATCGGCGCCCTCGTTGCGGAAGTTGCGGTTGATCTCGTACACGCGGTCGATGCCGCCCACGACGGCGCGCTTGAGGAACAGCTCGGGCGCGATGCGCAGGTAGAGCTCGGTGTCGAAGGCGTTGGAGGACGTGATGAACGGACGCGCGCTCGCGCCACCGTGCTGCACCTGCAGCATGGGCGTCTCGACCTCGACGAAATCGCGGTCGGTGAACGTGCGGCGCAGGCTCGCGTTCACCTTCGCCCGGGCGAGCACGGTCTCGCGTGCCCGATCGCGGACGATGAGATCGAGGAACCGGCTGCGGACGCGGCTCTCTTCGTTCAGCTCGGAGTGCAGGTTGGGCAGCGGCAGCACGGCCTTGGCCGCGATGGTCCACTCCGACACCATGATCGACAGCTCACCGCGTCGGCTCGAGATGACCTCACCCGAGACGAACACGTGGTCGCCCAGGTCGGTGAGCTCCTTCCACGCCTGCAGGGACTCCTCGCCGACGTTCGCGAGCGAGACCATCGCCTGGATCCGGCTGCCGTCTCCGGCCTGCAGCGAGGCGAAGCAGAGCTTGCCGGTGTTGCGGCTGAACACCACACGTCCGGCGACGCCCGCGACCTCGCCGGTCTCGGCACCCGCCTCGAGATCGCCGAACCGTGCGCGCAACGCCGAGATCGTGGTGGTGACGGGCACCGCGACGGGGTACGGCCCACCGGCCGCGTCGGCGCGCTCGGCGAGCAGGCGCTCGCGCTTGGCGAGGCGGACCGCCTTCTGCTCGAAGACCTCGTCTTCGGTCGGTTCGGCGGTGTCGTTCGCGGGCGCGTCGGTCATCAGGGATGCTCCTCGGGGTCGCTTCCAGTCTATTCGCCGGGATCACCGGCGCCGTGGCGGCCGGTAGGTGCGCGGCGCGCGGCGACCGGCGCGCAGCGACGGGCGCACGGCGCCCCACGCCCGGCGCGCAGCGCCCCGCGCCCGGTGTCCTGCGACAGACACGTCGGCGAGCGCCCGGCACCGATGCGCGGTGGCGCGGCCCAGACGTCGCTCGGCGACGACAGCGCAACCGCCCCCGCGCGGCCACCGCCTCCGCGTCAGCGCAGCGAGATCTCGGTGTTGTCGATGAAGCGGTGTCCCGCGACCGTCGCCGCGATGAGGGCGAGGGCACGCCCCGTGTGGCCTTCGTCGACGGGCAGGAACGTGGCCGGGTCGACCACGTTGAGGTACTCCAGGGTGATGCGCTGCTCGCCCATCAGCGACGACTGGGCCGCGGCGATGCAGGAGTCGACGCCCAGATCGGCGTTCGAGGCGGCCGCTTCGAGGGCGCGCGGCAGAAGCGAGGCCGCGCGGCGCTCGGCATCGTCGAGCAGCGCGACGCGGCTCGACACGGGCAGCCCGTCGGGGGTGCGCACCGTCGGCACGGTGGCCACGTCGATCGCGAAGTCCAGATCGCGGATCATGCGACGCACCAGGAACACCCGCTGCGCGTCGCGTTCGCCGTAGACGGCCACGTCGGGGGCGACCAGATGGAAAAGTTTCGCCTCGACGGTCAGGACGCCATCGAAGTAGAACGGACGCACGCGCCCCTCGTACCGCAGGCCGACATCGCCCGCCGAGACGCGGGTGGTGGTCGTTCCCCGGGGCAGGAACTCCTCGGCGGTCGGGGCGAACACGACGTCGACCCCGAGCTCGGCCAGGACGCGCGCGTCGGCGTCGGGAGAACGCGGGTAGCTCGCCGTCTCTTCCGCGGTGCGGAAGCGCAGGGGGTTCACGAACGTCGACACGACGACGACATCGGCGTTCGAGCGGGCCTCGTGGATCAGATCGACGTGACCGTCGTGCAGAGCGCCGAGGGTCGAGACGAGGGCGACGCGCGGGCCGCCCGCCGGTCGATCTGCGCCTCGGATTTCTCCGAGTCGGGTGCGCAGATCCTGAAGGGTGCGGATCATCCGTCGATCGTATCGTCGCCGTCGAGCCCTCGAAGTCCCGCGCCCTCGATCAGAGCCTGGTCGACGCTGGAGCGCACGAGCGCCGAAAGGTACCCCCCGGGGTTGTCCACGCCCACGCGCGTCAGCAGGTCGGAGGACTGGCGCACGATCGAACGCGAGAACTCGGTCGCCGTCGCGATCGCCTCGGCGTAGACCGTGCGGTCCTCCTCGGCCACCACCACCGGCTCGCACCCGAGCTCGACGGCCAGCGCCTGGGCGATCGGCAGAACGGGGCCGGGCGCCGTGACCGCCGCGTAGGCCTGGGCCAGCTGGCGCAGATCGATCGACGAGGCCCCGGTGAAGACGATCGCCGGGTGGATGGCGAGCGGGATCGCGCCGCGCTGGGCAGCGGGGTCGAGCACCCGGGCGCCGTAGGCCGGGTCGGTGTGCAGCACGAGCTGGCCCGGTTGCCACGCGCCGACATCGGCGAGGCCCGCGATCAGGCCCGGCAGCTGCTCGTGCGGAACCGCGATGACGACCAGCTCGCTGCGGCGCACCACCTCGTCGGCGCTCAGCACGGGCAGCCCCGGCAGGATGGCCTCGACGCGGTCGTCGTCGGATCCCGAGGTGATCGCCGTCAGCGCGTGACCGGCACCGGCGAGCGCCGCGCCGATGACGGGGCCGACCCGGCCCGCGCCGATGATGCCGACGCCGAGACGACCGTCGCGCCCGCCGCTCATCCGGCCCACCGGTGACTGCGGTCGCCCGCCGCCGCCGCCACGGTCGTCAGAGCGGTCTGCTCGAACAGGCGCACGGCGTCGTCGCGGTCGATCGCTCCGATCGCGGTCTGCGCGGTCCCGGCGATGACGTGTCCCGTCACGGTGGCCGTCCGAAGCGCTCGCGCGAGCGGACCTTGGTGCAGACCGATCGACTGCAGTCGCGCCAACGGGATCACGGTCAGCGAGCGCCACACGAAGCCGCGGCGGAGCAGCAGCGCGTCGTCGGTCAGCCGCACGCCGTTGCGGCGCCACGACAGGGGCCGCAGCAGCCGCGCGCGAGCGGGGGTCGTCACGTAGGGGTCGTCGTCCACCGGACCCAGGATGCCGTCGCGGAACACGAGTGTCCATTCGGCGCTCGACAGGCTCGGGGCGAGGATGCGCAGCACACGCTCCACGTCGGCGCGGGTGCCGATCGGCAGTACCGCGGCGAACTGGTCGCTGCTGGTGTCGCTCGACGCGCGCCCCGACAACCGGTTCAGCGACACGCTCCACCAGCCGAACGGGCGCCACAGTAGGGGCTGACGCACCTCGATCGCGTGCACGCGGCCCGGCGGAACGATCTCGGACACCGTGGTGAACAGGCCGAAGGTGACGCGCACGCCGTCGGACGTGGGGGCGATCGAGTACCGCAGCCCCCGTGCGATCGAGCGCACGTAGTACGCACCGAAGGCGAGGAACATGGGCACGACGGTGAACAGCACCCAGAGCGTCGACACCGATGCCGCCACCACGATGCCCACGACGAGGGCGATGAGCACCAGCGTGGAACCGCTCAGGACGCGGGATGCCACGAGCCGCCCGATCGGGATCCGCACGATGCTCTCGGGCTCGGCATCCGAGAGGTCTTCTCCGTCGACGAGTCCCTGCAGGCCCGCTCCCACGGCCTCGGCGGCCTGGCGGGCCACCGACGACCGCCCGGCGGTGCGCGCCCCCGCCTCGGCGAGGCGTCGACCGGAAGCGAGACGCAGGATGTCACCGCGGATCGCCTCAGCGTCTTTGCCCGAGAGGTACTCGAGCTTCACGTTGGCATCGAGGCCCGCTCCCACGACCTCGAGCTTCGCGAGGCCGAGCAGACGCGCGACCATCGGCCGGGTGAGGTTGACGCCCTGCACCCGGTCGAGGGGCGCCCGTCGGTGCGTGCGGAACAGCACGCCCGAGCGCACCTCGACGTCGTCGTCGCCGATGCGCAGGGTGTGGAACCGCCACGACAGGCGGAAGATCCCCAGCAGGACCAGCACCACCACGAGGGCGATTCCGCCGGCGATCAGCAGGAGGTTGTTCGCGAACAGGAAGTCGACCGGGTCGGGCGGCAGCGCCCCCGGGGGCAGGTCGGTGAAGGCGGGGAAGAACCACTCGATCAGTCGCTCCCGCAGGTTCGCCACGAGCAGACCGATGATCACGACCAGCGACAGTCCACCGCGCAGCACGGGCGTCAGCGGGTGAAGTCGGTGCCATTCGCCGTCGCTGTATGGCGAGCGCACGACCGGTCGCCGCAGCGGCCCGGCGGGGGCCGCGGCGCCCTCCGGGACACCCGATGCGGCGGCGGGAGTCGCGGCGGCGGAACCCTCGGCATCCGGTCCGGTCGCGTCATCGGCGAACTCCGGTTCGCCCGGGGACTCCGCGGAACCCGCGGAGCGGTCGTCGCTCACAGTCCCGTCCGGCGGGTCTCGGCGACGGCGATGAGCGTGTCGCGCAGCTGCTCGGCCGCCTCCTGCGTGAGTCCGGGGATGGTCACGCCGGTCGAGGCCGCGGCGGTGACGAGTTTGAGCTGCGCGATGCCGAAGCCGCGGTCGAGGGGCCCGTGGGTGATGTCGACGAGCTGCATGCGCCCGTAGGGCACGGCCACGACCCGCTGCCACAGGATGCCGCGGCGGAAGACCAGGTCGTCGCGGCGCAGCTGGTAGCCGACCGAACGCGCTTGTCGCGGCGTGATGATCAGGCCGATCGTCGTGACGATCAGGATCACCCCGGCGGGGATCCACTGCCACGGCACCTGCGTGAACACCTGGATGCCGATGGCGACGGCCGCGACGACGACGATCACCGCCGCTTGCGAGATGAGTTGCACGCGCACGTACGCCCGCGCCAGTTGGTGCCACGTGCCGTCGCCGAGCGGGAGTCGGCCCGCCGCGCGCGGCTCGAGGATGCGAGGGTAGGTGCGCTCGTCGAGCACGTCGGTCCCGGCCTCGGTCGCGGTGACCGGTGCCTCGTGCTGCTCGGGGAGCGCCGGCGCCGCGAGCGGGTGCTCAGGCTCCGACGGGACCGGCGGGGGTGTCTCCGGGGGTATCGTCATCGTCGTCCTTCCGGATGGTGCAGAGCTGCTCGGCCACGAGCCCCGCCACGACGAGGACGACTCCGCACACGATCGTCGCGATGATCGATCCCATCGAGCCTATCGACGGCGTCACCGGACGGCTCAGCAGGAACGCCAGAAGTCCGATGCCGAACCCGGTGGCCGCCGCCCCCACGAGCGACGACGCCTTGGCCAGCATGGCGATGCGCAGCGCGCGGAACGGGTCGATCCGGCGGGCGCCGCGTCGGCGCGTCGCCCGATACACCGGCACGGCCAGAACGACGATGACGACGCCGAGCAGGGCCAGGATGGTGGGCAGGCTCGCCGCGGGCGAGAACGTGGCGCGCCCCGTCGCGGTGAGCAGGGTGTCGGTCACGAATCCGACGACGGCCCCGATGACCGCGGCGATGACGAGGATGCCCGCCCCCGTGCGCTTCACGCGCTGCCCCGCAGCCCCGACAGAAGAGCGTCGATCCGGCCGCGGCCGGGGATCTCGGCATCCGGATCCACCTCCAGCCACGGCGCCAGCACGAACTCGCGCTCGTGGGCGCGGGGGTGCGGCACGGTGAGGTCGTCGCGGTCGATCGTCTCGTCGCCGTACGCGATGAGGTCGAGATCGAGCGTGCGATCGCCCCACCGCTCGCGGCGCACCCGCCCGTGGCGCGCCTCGATGCGGTGCAGCGCGGCCAGCAGCTCGGTCGGGGCGAGACGCGTCTGCACGAGGGCGACGGCGTTGAGGTACCGGGGGGCGTCGGCGTCTTCTCCGGTGAGCGTGACCGCCACCGTCTCGAGCGGCGCCGAGACGCGCACCTCGCCCGTCAGCGGCAGGGTGCGCAGCTCGTCGACGGCGGCGGCGAGCGTGTCGGCGCGCGCGCCCAGGTTGGCGCCGAGGGCGACGACGGCCGTGACCGGGGTCGCGCGCGGGGCGGCGTCGAGGCCGTGGGCCAGTCGGACGTTCACGCGCGGCTCCGCCGCACGGTCACGGCGACGTCGCCGAACGGCACGGGGATCGGCGCCTGCGGCTTGTGCACCGTGATGCGCACGGATGCCACCCGCTCGTCGGTGAGCACGTCGTCGGCAATGCGCTGGGCGAGGGTCTCGAGCAGGTCGACCGGCTCGCCCTCGACGAGGGCGACGATGCGCTCGGCGAGTTCGCCGTAGTGCACCGTGTCGGCGACGTCATCGGTCTCGGCCGCCCGCCGCAGCGAGATGGCCAGCGCCGCATCGACGACGAACTCCTGACCGTCGCGCTTCTCATCGGCGTAGACGCCGTGGTACCCGAAGGCGCGCACCCCCGTCAGCGTGATCTCGTCGGCGGCATCCATCAGGACTCCCCTGCATCGGTGAACGCGCGCGCGACGGCGAGCGCGTCGCGTGTGGTCGGCACATCGTGCACGCGCACGGCCCAGGCGCCGTCGCGGGCCGCGAGCGCGCTGGTGACGGCCGTAGCGAGGTCGCGGCGGCCGAGGTCGGCGTCGTCGCCGAGCACCTCGGCGAGGAATCGTTTGCGGCTGGTCCCGATGAGCACGCGGTGTCCGAGGCCGGCGATCTCGGGCAGAGCCCGCAGCGTCTGCCAATTCTGCGCCCCGCGCTTGCCGAAGCCGATCCCCGGATCGACCACGATGCGCGTCGGCGCGATGCCCGCCGCCACGGCCGCCTCGACGCGCGCGGCCAGCTCGGCGGCCACCTCGCGTCCGACGTCGGCGTAGTCGGCACGGGCGTACATCTCGGTCGACGGGCCACGCCAGTGTCCGAGCGCCAGCTCGGCGTCGGTCTCGGCGACCGCCGCCAGCATGTCGGGGTCGGCGAGTCCCCCCGACACGTCGTTGACGAGCCGAGCGCCCGCGCGCACGGCGGCGACCGCCGTGACGGCGTTCATCGTGTCGATGCTCACGAACGCGCCCTCGGATGCCAGGGCCTCCACCACCGGGAGCACGCGCTGCTGCTCGACGCGCGGCGCGACCCGCTGGGCACCCGGGCGCGTGGACTCGCCGCCCACGTCGAGCAGGTCGGCACCCTGGTCGCGCAGGAATCGCGCGTGCGCGATGGCCGCATCGGGGTCGAGGTAGCGGCCGCCGTCGCTGAACGAGTCGGGCGTCACGTTGACGATGCCCATGATGAGCGTCACGCTCGCGCTCCGATGAGCGCGACCAGCTCGGCGCGGGCCGCGGGCTCGGTGTAGGCGCCGCGGGCGGCGATCGTCACCGTCGAGGCCTCGGTCTGGCGTCCCCCGCGCATGGTCACGCACTCGTGCGTCGCGTCGAGCACGACGAGCACTCCGCGCGCGTCCAGTGCGTGGGCGATCGCGTCGGCGACCTGCTCGCCCAGGCGCTCCTGCACCTGCGGTCGCGCGGCGAGGATGTCGATGACCCGCGGCAGTGCGCCCAGGCCCACGACCTCTTCACCGGGCAGGTAGGCGACGTGCGCGCGCCCGCGGAAGGGCAGTAGGTGGTGTTCGCACATCGAGCGGAACGAGATGTCGCGCAGCATGACGGCGCCCGAGGGCAGAGTGTCGGGCGCCGGTCCGCGCGACACCGAGATGGTGTGCTGCAGGGGGACGCCGGCATCCTGATCCACGCCCGCGAAGAACTCCGCCCACGACTCCGCGACCCGCGCGGGCGTCTGACGCAGGCCGGGGCGATCGGGGTCTTCCCCGATCGCCCCCAGCAACTCGCGTACTAATGCGGCGACGCGCTCCCGATCGACGGCCACGGCGCCTCAGGCGGTGGCCGGTCGCGTCTGCCCGCTCGGACGGGGCTGCGTGGCAGCCTGCGTCTGGGACTGCGCCTCGGTGGAGGCCGCGATACCGGCGGGCTGCGCGCGACGCGGCACGTCGACCGGCGGCTGGGTCGAGACCGGACGATCGCCCGACGACAGCCACTGCGGGCGCGGCGTCAGTCGCTTGACGTCGGTGAAGATCTCGGCGAGCTCGATGTGGTCGAGCGTCTCTTTCTCGAGCAGAGCGAGGGCGAGGCGGTCGAGCACGGCACGGTTGTCGTTGATCACCTGGTAGGCCTCGTTGTGCGCCTGCTCGATGAGGGCCCGCACCTGGGCGTCGATGCGTTCGGCGATGCGCTCCGAGAAGTCGCGGCCGTGCCCCATGTCGCGGCCCATGAACACTTCGCCCGACGACGAGCCGAGCTTGACCGGGCCCACCTCGTTCGTCATGCCGTACTCGGTGACCATCTTGCGGGCGATGCTCGTCGCCTTCTCGATGTCGTTCGAGGCGCCGGTGGTGGGGTCGTGGAAGACGATCTCTTCCGCGACGCGGCCGCCCATGGCGTACGTCAGCTGGTCCTGCAGCTCGTTGCGGGTGATGGAGTACTTGTCGTCGAGCGGCAGCACCATCGTGTAACCGAGCGCCTTGCCGCGGGGAAGGATCGTCACCTTCGTGACCGGGTCGGTGTGGTTCATCGCCGCCGCCGCGAGAGCGTGTCCGCCCTCGTGGTACGCCGTGATGAGCCGCTCCTTGTCGCGCATGACGCGGGTGCGGCGCTGGGGACCGGCGATGACGCGGTCGATGGCCTCGTCGAGCGCGCGGTTGTCGATGAGCTGCGCGTTGGAGCGGGCGGTGAGCAGCGCGGCCTCGTTGAGCACGTTCGCCAGGTCGGCGCCGGTGAAGCCCGGCGTCTTACGCGCGACGACCTCGAGGTCGACCGAGTCCGACAGCGGCTTGCCGCGTCCGTGCACCTCGAGGATGCGCTGGCGACCCTTGAGGTCGGGGGCGTCGACGCCGATCTGGCGGTCGAAACGGCCCGGGCGCAGAAGAGCGGGGTCGAGGATGTCGGGGCGGTTGGTCGCCGCGATCACGATGACGTTGACCTTGGGGTCGAAGCCGTCCATCTCGACCAGCATCTGGTTCAGCGTCTGCTCGCGCTCGTCGTGACCGCCGCCCATGCCGGCGCCGCGGTGGCGACCGACGGCGTCGATCTCGTCGATGAAGATGATGGCGGGCGAGCTCTCTTTCGCCTGGTTGAAGAGGTCGCGCACGCGGCTCGCGCCGACGCCGACGAACATCTCGACGAAGTCCGAGCCCGAGATCGCGTAGAACGGCACACCGGCTTCACCGGCGACGGCGCGGGCGAGCAGGGTCTTGCCGGTTCCGGGAGGGCCGTACAGCAGCACGCCCTTCGGGATGCGGGCGCCGACCTCTTCGAACTTCTTCGGGTCCTTCAGGAACTCTTTGATCTCTTCGAGCTCTTCGATGGCCTCGTCGGATCCGGCGACGTCTTGGAACGTGACCGTGGGCGTCTCTTTGGTCACGAGCTTGGCGCGCGACTTGCCGAACTGCATGACCTTGCTCCCCCCGCCCTGGGCGCTCGAGAGCAGCCACCAGAACAGCAGGCCGAGGAGGATGAGCGGGAGCATGAGGCCCAGCAGGCCGTCGAACCAGCTGGCCTTGGGCACGACGTCGTTGAAGCCGTCGGAGGGGGCGGCGGAATCGATCGCGGTGGCGACCTCGCTCGCGCGGGCCTGCCCGTAGTAGAACTGCACGTCATCGGCGCCCTCGAAGGGCTGCGACAGCGTGAGATCGACGCGCTGATCGGGGTCGTTGGTCACCACCTGGGTGACCGTCCCGCCCTTGAGCAGCTGCAGACCCTCCTGGGTGGAGACCTGACGCGCACCGCTGAGGTTGGAGATGAGCGAGAAGCCGATGACCAGAAGCAGACCGACCAGCAGAACGTAGATGATCGGATTACGCGTGATCTTCTTGAAATTCATGGTGGGCGAGCCCAGCCCTTTCGTGATCCTCCGCAGAATGCGGTCGAATTAGGCTAACGCCCGCGAACTATGCCGGGCCTGTGCGTTCGTCATGGGCGTACACGCCCGCTCTCGACGCGGTCAGGAGTAGACGTGGGGCGCGAGCACCGCGACGTCGCGGAGGTTGCGGTAGCGCTCGGCGTAGTCGAGGCCGTACCCGATGACGAAGTCGTTGGGGATGTCGAAGCCCACGTACCGGCAGTCGACCTGCACCTTCATGGCGTCGGGCTTGCGCAGCAGCGCCAGCACCTCGACCGACTCGGCTCCGCGCGAGGCGAAGTTCTCGAGCAGCCAGCTCAGGGTGAGACCGGAGTCGATGATGTCTTCGACGATCAGCACGTGCTTGCCGGTGATGTCGGTGTCGAGGTCTTTGCGGATCTGCACGACGCCGCTCGAGCGCGTGCTGGCGCCATACGACGACACGGCCATCCAGTCCATCGAGACGTGGATCGGCAGGTGCCGGGCGAAATCGGCCATGACCATGACCGCACCCTTGAGCACCCCCACCAGCACCACGTCGCGGCCCTCGTAGTCGCGGGCGACCTGCGTCGCCAACTCGGCGAGCTTGCCATGGATCTGCTCCTCGGTGAGGAGGACTTCGCTGATGTCGTCGGAGATGTCGGCCGCGCGCATTCCGAAAGTCTACGTCGGGGGAATCAGGATGCCGCCCGCGCGACGATCTCGATGCGGGCACCCACGCGTCGGGCGAGACACGCGGGCAGATCGATCGGCCCCTGCCCGCGCCAGTCGGTCGCCAGCCGGGCCACCTCGAGCGTCTGGGCCCGAGACAGCGACACCCCGAACTCGCTCTCGACGACGTAGCGCACGATGCGGTTGCGCAGCGCCGCGGGGTTCGCGGCGAGGGCGGCGACCGAGACCGAGATCCCGGCCTCGGCGTGCTCGACGATGTCTTCGATCGTCTCGTCGATCATGTCCTGGAAGGCCGCGGCGTCTTCGCGCAGCTGCTCCGCGGTACGGGCCAGGGCCTCGGCGATCCCCGGGCCGAGCTCCGCTTCGAGAACGGGCAGCACGCGCTCCCGCACGCGCACGCGGGCGTACGCCGGGTCGACGTTGTGCGGGTCCGCCCACGGCTCGAGTCCCTCGGCGGCGCACGCGGCGACGGTCGTACCCCGACGCACGCCCAGCAGAGGCCGAACCCACAGCGGGCCCGTCGAGTCGCGTCGCTCCGCCGGCATGCCGGCGAGGCTCAGGCTGCCCGAGCCCCGCGCGAGCCCCAGCAGCACCGTCTCGGCCTGGTCGTCGAGCGTGTGACCGAGCAGGACGATGTCGGCGCCGACCTGCTCGGCCGCGCGGGCGAGGGCCGCGTAGCGTGCCGCGCGGGCCGCGGCCTCGAGCCCCTCGCCCTCCGTCGCGACCTCGACGGCGACGACGCGCGCGCCGACGCCCAGCCCGCGCGCGGCCTCGGCGGCGCGAGCCGCCACGGCATCCGATCCCGCTTGCAGGGTGTGGTCGATGACGACCGCCTCGACCCGGATGCCGCGACCCTTGGCCTCGAACGCGGTCGCCGCCGCGAGAGCCAGCGAGTCCGCGCCACCCGAGAGGGCGACGACGACGGCGCCGTCGGTCGTGTCGAGCACCGCGCGCACGGCGCGGCGCACCTCGGCGACGGACGGGTCGAGCCCGGGGCGGTGGTCCATGCCTCCACGGTAGCGGCGGGCTCGGCGGTCGCGCGGTGTCGCGCGTACCATCGTGCCCGTGCGCGCGGCGGCGTCACCGGTCGTGAGAGCGCGCGTTACGCCGGAGTCGTGCACGCCCGTGCGGCGAGGTGCGTGCCGGATAGGCTGGGCGCGGAAATCCACAGATCTAAGGAGCACGAGTATGGGCGCGTACGACGCCGTCATCGAGATCCCCCGCGGCAGCCGCGTGAAGTACGAGGTCGACCACGGCACCGGCCGTGTGTACCTCGACCGCATCCTCTACACGGTGTTCGGCTACCCGGCCAACTACGGCTTCTTCGAGAACACCCTCGGCGAAGACGGCGACCCGCTCGACGTGCTGCTGCTGCTCGACCGCGACCTGCACCCCGGCATCCTCGCCAAGGTCCGTCCGGTGGGCGTGCTGAAGATGAGCGACGAGGCCGGTGGCGACGACAAGGTCGTGGCCGTGCTCGCGAAGGACCCGCGTTGGGACCACATCCAGGACGTCGGCGACATCGACGACTGGACCAAGAAGGAGATCACGCACTTCTTCGAGCACTACAAGGACCTCGAGCCCAACAAGTGGGTCAAGGTCGACGACTGGGCGGATGCCGCCGAGGCCGAGCGCCTGGTGGGCGAGGCGTTCACGCGCTTCGAGGAGCACGACGCCCAGACCAAGACGCAGGGCTCGGGCGAAGCGCCCAACACCCTCTGACCTCGGTCTGACGCAGAAAACCCCCGGTCATCGACCGGGGGTTCTCTCGTTCACCGGATGAGGTGGACCGGATCAGGTGTAGATGCCGCGATCGCGCAGCCATCCCGCCGGGTCGGTCGTGCCGCCCCACGGCGGGTAGACCTCGAAGTGCAGGTGGCAGCCGAACGAGTTACCCGTCTGACCGGTGGCGGCGATCTGCTGACCGGCACCCACGCTCTGGCCGTACGAGACGTAGATACCGCCGTCGACGATGTGGGCGTAGCCGGTCGACGAGCCGTCGCCGTGCTGGATGCGGATGTAGTTGCCGTAGCCGCCGTTGTAGCCCGCGTACGTGACGCGCCCGTCGGCAGCCGCGTAGATCGGCGAGTAGCACCCCGCGCCGAAGTCGAGGCCGAGGTGCCACGAGCTGGCGCAGTAGCTGCCGTTGCACTGGCTGGAGCGGGGGCCGTAGCCCGATGTGGTGCCCGCCGACGAGGGACGCGCCCACCCGGAGCCGCCGACATCGCCGCCTCCGCCGCCGCCGCCGCCGCCACCTCCGCCGCCGCCGCCGCCACTACTACCGCCACCACCGCCGCTGTTGTTGTTGTTCTGGCGGTCGCGCTCTTCCTGCTCGCGACGCTCGCGCTCGGCGCGGTCGCGCGCCTCGGCCTCTTCGCGGGCACGGCGCTCTCGCTCTTCGCGCGCCTTGCGCTCGGCCTCGACACCGGCCTGGTAGTCGGCGACGGTCTTGGCCGTGGTGTCCTGCAGGGCGGCGAGCTGGGCTTCGAGCACGACCTGGTTCGACTGCTGCTCGGCGAGGGCGGCCTGAGCCGCTTCGGCGGCCTGCTGAGCGGCGACCATCTTCTCTTCGGCGATCTTCTGCAGACGGTCGCGCTCGGTGCGGGCGTCGCCGGCCTGGTTGCTCAGCTGCTGCGCGGAGTCGCGCGCCGTGATGGCTGCGGCGTACACCGAACGGTTGCGGTCGAGGAGCTTGTCCATCGTGCCGAGCTTGGCCAGCAGATCGTCGGCCGTCGCGGCCGAGCCCGAGAAGAACAGGTCGAGCGAGGTGTCGTCACCGCCCGCGCGGTACAGCTGCGCGGCGACCTTGCCTGCCTTGTTCGCGGCGTCGACGGCCTCGGCGGCCTTCGCGTCGGCCTGCGACTGGATCTGCTGAGCGCGGTAGTCGGCGTCGAGATACGCCTGCTGCGCCGCGTAGTACTCGTCGGAACGCGCGATGACCTCGGCCTGCGTGCGCGCCACCTCGGACTGCAGACCCTGGATGAGGCCCTGAATGCGCGAGATCTCACCCGCCTTAGCCGACTCGTTCGCGCGCGCAGCCTCGACATCGGCCCACGAGGGGTAGTCGGCGGCGAAGGCGGGGGAACCGAAGCTCGACGCCGCAGCCCCGAAGGCGCCGACGGCGACAGCCCCGAAAGCTCCGAGCTTCAGCGCGCTGCGTCGGTCGAACGACGGCCAGAGGCGCCGCTGCTCCTTCGCAGTGGGCGCGCAGCCGCAGTCATCTGATTCGTCGGGGCGCTCGAGCGTCACGGGAATACCTCATCTCACCGGTTCGCAACTCGGCCAACAGTAGCAACACGAGTCACACGTACAACAGGGCGAGTTCCCGCTGTCGCGCCCCATCCTGGGCCCACGACACGCCGTCGGCGCGGACGCCACGCCCTCGATTGGCAATCTCCGAGATTGTGAAGTAGGCTCGGTCGTCGGCAAGCGAGGATGAAATCGTAAGGTTTCAGGCTCATCCGGCCCCATCGTTTAGCGGCCTAGGACACCGCCCTTTCACGGCGGCAGCACGGGTTCGAATCCCGTTGGGGTCACTTTCCGGTGGAATAACTTAATACGCATGGCCCTGTAGCGCAGTTGGTTAGCGTGCCGCCCTGTCACGGCGGAGGTCGCGGGTTCAAGTCCCGTCAGGGTCGCTCCACAGCGACGGGCCTTCTTTCGAGAAGGCCTTTCGTCTCGGAAGCGGCAGACATGCCGTTCGGCTCTGTAGCTCAGTTGGTAGAGCGCACGACTGAAAATCGTGAGGTCACGGGATCGACGCCCGTCGGAGCCACACGGATGATCATTACGTCATCCCAGAAACCCTCGCGGAGCTTCTATCCGCGGGGGTTTTGCCTTGCCCGGCGAGAGGCAGTTTTCGCGTCGCCCCCGACCTACTCTTGCCGACCACTGAGCGAGCGAAGCCCTCGTCCATCTGGCGAGCGCGGCGAAACGAGACGCCCTCCGCATGGAGCATGGGCCCGTGCACGCTCCGTGCGGTTCAAATATGCCCGCCCCGGCTGTTTCCGCCCGTGAGCCCGCTACGAGGTCATCGACGATGGCCCAGTAGACGCCCAACTTCTCCGAGGCATCCATCCGCGGGACAAGACCTCGCAGGCTTCCAAGCGACGACTTCGCCGACGGGCCGAGATCTATGCGCTCACGGAGGCACGAACGTCGATGGATGCAAGCGAGGGGGCGTTCGACGCGTGGGAGCGATGCTTCAGCGACTCGACCCGAGCCTCGATATCGCGATCGATATAACGGGCATGATGCGCCCCCCACCTAGTCACCCTGCCGCTCATGCTCCGAAGGTGCGACTTCGCGAGGGTCACTCTCATCTACTCGGACCCTCAGTCCTACGTGTCCGGACAATCCACTCAGTTCACGAAAGGCCCCGTCGAGTCGATAGGAGTCCTCCCCGGCTTCGCCGGGCTTCACGCGATGTCGCACGGCGCTGAGGACTGTCTCATAATCGGTGCTGGTTACGATCACGATCTTGTCCGGGCGGTGGCACAGCGTCTCGCCCACAAGCGTCGCCTATCGCAATACACTCCGTCGCAACGGCCTCGCTTCAGAGCCCCTGGGGAGGCCCATGTGTCCTTCTTCTTGTGTCTTCGGTCCTGCCTGAGCACTGCTACGTTCAGCCTGGAGCGTGTGCATGGATGCCACGCCCCGGGGGGAAACGTGAACGGACTTTCGCTGCGCCTGCGCGCGCTCATTACAGTGGCGATCACTCTCGGGGTCGTGACTATTGGTGGAGGAGCGGGCACGGCTTGGGCAACACCAAGCTTCAGCCCCTCGGAGGCTGCGGCGGTCTTGCCACTCCAGTCCACCCCTGCGGCAGCCCCGCAGCCCACGGCTTCGTTCGTGACGCCGACACCCATTCCATCCCCCGCACCAGCGACAAGCGCGTCGGCCGCGAAAGTCAGCGCGGATATCACGGGTCCAGTTTTCGTCAGCGGGTCCGTCGACAAGACGACCGTGAGCCCCTCCACCGGCGATAAGACCATCACCGTCACGGTCAAAGCCAGCGACCCCTCCGGGGTCAGCACCCCCACCATCTCCGCCAGCAGCAACGAAACCGACCAAAGCGCGGGATTCGGGGGCATGGACCTCGCCGCAGGCACCGCCACGAACGGCACCTGGAAACGCACCATCACCTTCCCCGCCACCGCGGCCCCCGGGACCTGGACGATCGACCTATTCCCCCTCAAAGACTCACTCGGCAGGCCGACGCCGATGCGCGGTCGGTGTACAT